>NZ_JAYMER010000016.1:80378-80895 GCF_037029545.1 Nitratireductor sp. CH_MIT9313-5
GAGGCTGTTCTCCGTTGCGTCCTTCACGCGCTTGTAGTCGGTGTAGCTGCCTTCCTCTGCGCCCGTGGGAACAATGGTGACATAGTCACGCGGGTGGACCGAAGACGACCATGATACCTCGAAGCTGGCCCCGGTAGTGACCTGCTCGGGTGCCGTGATGCCTAGCTCTGCCTCGACAACCTCGATTGGCGTTGACGCGAGAACGCGCTTGCCCTCGTTCAGGACATAGCGCACCTCGTAAAGCCCGGGCTCGGACGGGGCGACGAGGCTGTTCTCCGTTGCATCCTGCACGCGCTTGTAATCAGTGTAGCTGCCTTCCTCCGCGCCCGTGGGAACGATGGTGACATAGTCACGCGGGTGAACCGAGGATGACCAGGAAACCTCGAAGCTGGCCCCAGTCGTGACCTGCTCGGGTGCTGCGATGCCCAGCTCTGCCTCGACAACCTCGATTGGCGTTGAGGCGAGAACGCGCTTGCCCTCGTTCAGGACATAGCGCACCTCGTAAAGCCCGGGCTCG
>NZ_JAYMER010000016.1:80905-266413 GCF_037029545.1 Nitratireductor sp. CH_MIT9313-5
GCCTGTCCTGACCTGCTCGGGTACTGCGATCTGTATATCGACTTGCGGAGGGGCTTCTGGCTCGGGTTCCTCCTGTTCAACCGGCTTCAGCTCGACCACGCTTTGCACATGCGTCAGCGCTTCTTTCAGCTCGGCTGCGTTTTGCGCTGGGACAAAGGTTCCGCCTGTATTTTCGGCAATACAAGCCAACCCTGCATGTTCCTCATCGTTCAGGTCAAACCCCACCACATGCGCAGTAAAATCCACGCCCTTCTGCGCGAGCTCTGTCGACAACGCGCAGGGATCGGCCTGACAGGTCTCCAGTCCGTCGGATATCAGGATTACCGTCGCCGGCACGTCGCGATAAGACAATTGCTCGGCAGCCTGACGGATGCTCTCGGTCAGTGGTGTGCGTCCGCGGGGCGAGATCCGGCTGATGGCTTTCTCGAAGGCGGACCGGTCCAGCGGCGCGGGTGCGATGAGTGTTTCGATGTCACTGCAATCCGCCTTGCGACGGTGTCCATAGGCCATAAGCCCGATATTTGTGCGCTCCGGCCAGCTTTCGATGAGATCTCCCATCACGTCACGCGCGATCTCGAACTTGGACACGCCGTCGATCTGGCCCCACATCGAACCCGAGCCGTCAAGAACGATGACGACCTCCTCAGCCGCGCTGGTGGTGACACTGATGCTCATTACCGCAGCCGCAAGCAGGGCAGCTCCAGGAAGTTTCATGATCTTCTCCTCCGTCCGCACTGTCTTCAGGCCGGGCGCAAGCCACCGCCTTCCGGTTCCGGCGGTTGTTCTGCGCCCAAGGCACGTTGCTTCAGCTTCCGATATTTCGCGGACATCTGCTCCAGACGTGCATCCCATTCCGGATCGGGCTGTTGGCCTTCGATGGTCTTGAAGAATACCTGCATCAGACAGGCGATGGCGAAGGGTTCCAGTACCGCAGCCTTGACCGCCCAGGCGAAGAGGAGCGCGAATACGATGCCGCCGGCCGCCCATGCACCAGGCATGAGATAAACAACGAGTGCTGCGGGCGCGAGCATCACCAGGAAGACAACGAAGCTGAGCGAGTAGACGAAGATCGCGAGCCAGGCCGCGTTCTTCAGCATCACCTTGTAATTCTGCCCATAGAGGATCAGTGCGTTCTTCGCAGAAGCCCATGAATTATTAGAGTGGGTGCGGATCGCGTGGGCGAGGATGACTTCATCAATGAAGCCCACCGCCACACGCAGAAATGCGTGCAAAATACCGGCCAACTGGTTGACGCCGGGGATTGGGAGGATCGTCAGGATGCCCCGGACCAGGCCGGTGATCGCGCCGATCACACCCTTGATCAGCTGGTCGAGCGCGAAAAGGACACTGGTCTGGGCGAAGCGGTTCTTCACCACGTCTGTCGCATGAGAGACCTGCGACTTGCCCTCGGGCATGGGGTTACCGTCGACCAGTTGTACAAGTACTGCAACATGGCCTGCCTTGACGATGTAAAGGATGTATTCGCGTACCCAGTACATGATCGCGCCGAACAGGCCGAAGCCGATCGCCCCGCCCCAGAAGGTGGAGGTCGCACGGAAGCCTTCGTCGCCAAAACCACCGACACCGTAGCCGATACCAGCACCGGTTCCGGTAACGAGGATATAGCCAAGCGTAATGCCGAAATAGACTGCCAGACGCAGCAAGATGAACGGCATGGTGCGCACCATCATCGTCAGTGCGCGGCCAATACTGAAGTCCCACATAGCCTTGTTCACTCCCCGCATTCTTGCCAATTTGGATTGGATCTAAGCAAATGATGCGCGTCCGCGCCCCGTTCATTTGAACGGGTACGCGCGATGAAACTACGCTATACTGCTCCCGAACCATGCCATCTCCGTGAGGTGCCGCAGGGTTGGCGGGAGGAGTTCAGGGGGAGCCGTTCGATGGGGTGACGGACTTTCGCAGTATGAGATCTGTGGTGCGGGCAGGCTTGCTGCTGGCGGCATTTGCAGGCCCGGCATTGGCCGAACCCGATGTTCTGGCCAAGCCTGAAGGCGAACTTGTTTTGCAGGTGCACGGGGCCATCGGCAGAACAAATCTGAATGGCGCCGCCGTTTTCGACATGGCGATGCTGAAAGCCCTGCCGAAAGTGACACTCGACACGTCTACCGCCGTAACCGACGGCGTGAGAAGGTTCGACGGTTTTTTGATGCGCGACCTGCTTGTGCATGTTGTCGCGAGGGGCGACACCGTCACGGCTACGGCGCTAAACGACTATGTCATCGAGTTCGATGCGAGAGAGTTCTCGCGCTATGACGTTGTTGTTGCATATCAGATGGACGGAAAGCCGCTTCTGCCCAGCGGCAAGGGGCCGCTTTGGATCGTCTATCCGCGCGATCAGCATGCGGAACTGCAGGATATCCGCTATGACTATCGCTGGGTTTGGCAGCTAAAGCGGCTGGATGTCGAATGAGGGGACTGCGGCATCCCGCAATCGGCGTGGTGGTGCTTTCGCTCACCATCGGTGCATTCACACTTCTCATCGGATATTCGCTTTTCCGCATATCAGCCATTGAATGCGACATGCGCATGGAAGCGACCCAGAACATGCTTTGGGTGATCTCACGGGCGCAGGTGGCTGCGCTTGAGCTAAGTGAGGCAAGCGTTGAACATGCGCTGGGCGAGATCGATCAGCCGGGACTGGAGCAGTACTACAACGTGTTTCTCAGCCGTCTGGCACTGCTGGATGACGGTCCGCAGCGCAGACGGATGATCGAACTCGGTTTTGACGACGCGCTTGCAAGGCTACATGGGGACGTTGCCGAAATCGATGCGCTGATCAAATCCCCCGGTCCGCAAAGCGCTCAGCGCCTGCGGGCGCTGTTGAAACCCTACATCAAGGTCCTCAACCGGGCGGCAAACAGGGCCATGGTGACTGAATGGGATGCGCTCGGCAACAAGCTGGACAGTGCCCGCGAGAGGCTCTGGCATCTGATCGCTGCGATCATTGGCGTTGCGCTGGCAGGGGCGGCGTTGTGCACGCACCTGTTGATGGCCACGCGCGAGGCAAAGCGTCGAACGCGTCTGCTCGGCAAGGAAAAGGCGTTTTCGGAATTGCTGATCGCTTCAAGTGGCGAAGGTATTATCGCGGTAGACACCAATCGCCGTTGTACCGTCTGGAACGAGGCGGCAAGGCTTCTGTTCGGCATGTCCCAGCGGGAGACGATCGGCCGTCCTCTGAACGAGGTGGCGGAGTTCTTTCAGATCGACGGTATCCAACGCGCCATCGAAGCGTCACTCGGCGGACAGGCTGCGACCTTGCTTGATCAACCGTTCTTTCAACGGGTTGAAGACGAGCCACGATATGTGGACCTGCGTTTCTTCTCGCTGCGCGACGGGATGCGGATCGTGGGCTCCATACTGCTCGTATCGGATGTCACCGAACAGCGCGCAGCACAGCGACAGATCGCGGATCATCGCGATCATCTCGAACAGCTTGTTCATGCACGCACCGAAGAGCTTAACGACGCGCTGAAGCGTGAACGTGAATCTGCGGAGCTGTATCGAAATTTCGGGGCGATGATATCGCACCAGTTCCGAACTCCATTGGCCATCGTCGACTCGGCTCTGCAGCGCCTCATGCGGCGCAGCGGACAGATGGCACAGGACGAGCTGAATGAACGCGCGGGCCGGGCGCGTCAGGCCGTCGCCAGGATGACCAAGCTGGTCGAGAGCACGTTGGATGCCGCCCGGCTCGATGCAGGGCAGCTGGAAATCCGCGCGCAAGCCTGCGATCTCGTCCAGATCGTGAACGATCTCTGCACCCGCCAATCCCAACTGACGCCCGAAAGACGGATCGAAATCGACTTGCCGGAGGCCGGCACCTTCACCGCGCTTTGCGATCCGGTCCATGTCGAGAATATCCTGACCAACCTGCTCTCCAACGCGATCAAGTATTCGGCTCCGGAGACCGTGATCGGCGTGAATGTCACGTCCAATGGCAGCCAAGTGGAGTGCAGTGTGGTCAATCAGGGCACCATCGCTTGCCGAAACGAAAGGGAGGCAATCTTCGAACGTTATTTTCGCGGCAGCAATTCAGAAGGCCGGCCAGGCATCGGCATCGGCCTTTACATGTCGCGAACACTTGCGCGCATGCAGGGCGGTGATGTTCGGCTTTCTGTCGTGAGGCCAGGTTGGCTCACCTTCACGGTTTCGCTTCCGCAGGCAGAGGCCACTCAGCATACGCCCAGCGCTTCTCTTCTGTCGGAGCTTACGTGATGTCTCTTTTGCAAAAGCAGCAGGCAGAGCGGCCGCTCATCCTGTGCATCGAGGATGAGCCGGATCTGCGACGGGACGTAGCTGAGGAACTTTCGGAGGCCGGTTACAGCGTGCTTGAGGCAGGCGATGGTCTGCAGGCACTCGATTTGCTCGATATTGCCTGCCCCGATCTTATCCTGTGCGACATTTCCATGCCCGGCATCGACGGCTACGAGGTTCTCGAGGCGGTGCGGGCCAAGGGCGACGACCATGCGGGAACGCCCTTCGTGTTTCTGACCGCATTGGCGGATCCGCGGGAAGTCGTGGAAGGAAAACGGTTTGGTGCTGACGACTACCTCGTCAAACCGATCGACTATGATCTTTTGCTGGCGACGATCGAAGCGCGCCTGCGTCAGGTTGCACGGCTTCGATCCCTGCAGCGCGAACCGGGCGATTCCATCAGTGAAGCGGTTCTTCGCGATCAGTTCGGATTAACAGCCGCCGAGGCGCGAGTGGCCCTGACACTCACCGAAGGTTTCAGTTTGGCAGAGGTCGGCCAATGTCTGGGCGTTTCTCGCACCACCACCGCTTATCACCTGCGCAATATTTTTCAAAAAACCGGCGCAAGGCGACAGACCGAACTCATTTCGATATTGCTGCGTGGGCGGAATGGTTAGATTTCCGAGACTGAACAAACAAGAGTTTCACTGCAGTACTTTGCCCATACCGCGTCGACACGACGCGCGTTTGGCCGGGTCTTTGGGTATAAAGTGGTGTTCCGGCTTTCTATTTTAGGCGGCCGCACATCCTTCCAAACCGGCCAAGCCGTAAACAGTATGGACGATACCGATGTGGCCGAGCGGCACCACGCTCCCGTTGCGCTGTAGTAGCAAGAGCGTTCAGGTTAAGCGGCAGCGCAAAAGGTGGGAGCGGATCTGCAGGATTTGCAAATTGTGGGGCATAGCTTCCGTTCCGGATCCTGAAGGTCAAAAAGTTGGTACTCGGTCCAGGCAAAGTCTGCCTCAATCGGGGAAAGGCGGTGTGAGACACCGGACGAAGTTCTCACACTCGGGGAAATCCAGACCCGCCAGCGGTTCTCCCGCGTAGATATGATGCTCACTTAGCGTTTCACCCAGGTGCAATCACTGCTCCAAGGTGGGATCAGCGGCTGAAGTTGGCGTTCGACATGCGGCACCGTCCAGTTGTAGGTCAACCTCGTACCGCGGCAACTTGGATATCTCGTGAAGTAACACATCTGGCGGGAAATCGCCGTATGCCTCACCTTCCGTTGCCGGAACATGACCCTGCATATAGTCGCGCGCGCCGACATCCATCATTACCTTGCGGGCTGTAGTTTTGAAGCGATGTCGCCAGGCATGGTTTGGCAGGACAGATCTGTCGGTGATGCCTAGTTCGCGTACCCACTTCGCGATGCGCTCTCCAATCTTCTTTGATTGCGGGTTCATTTCGCTGCCATTGCGGCTGCGTTTGGGATCGTAAAACAACGGGCCCAGGCCGGATTTCTGGACGAACTTCAAGAACCCTTGCTCGATGAGGTGAGGATGGATCGCCACGTGGCGCGCACTTTCGTTCTTGGTAGATCCGGCATCTGGTGTAATCCATACCAGCCAAACGCCATCCTCCTGCCGGATGTCCTGTGCTCGAAGCTGGCTCACCTCACCGACGCGTGCGCCGAGATAGGCACACAGCCAGGGCACCCAACGACGCGCGGCAGCGTGTTCGCGGCTGAACCCTTCAGGTGCTGGATCCAACGTTGCGCGGAGGATTGTGAGTGCCTCCCCGTCCGTGAAGCCCTTCGGTCGTAGCTTTCTCTTCTTGTCAGCCTTCAGTGTGACAGTTGCAAAGGGGTTTGAGGGAATTTCCCGGTTCGTCACAGCCCAATTGCAGAGTGATCGCATGGAAGCCAGATAGGCGTTTCTGATGGAGTTGTTGCTAAGTCCAGACGCAACCAGGCGATTTTTCCAGGAAATTGCCCAATCCACCGTGATGCCCGAAAGATAAGGATGCTCATTTTCGACAGAAGCAACAATCGGCCGCCAGCGCTTGATGGTTGCTGGCTTCAACTTCGACTCCGCGGAATATCTTTCGAACAGCTCCAGTGGTGATGCTCGGCGCTCCTGACCCACCGCATGATGGCCATCTGCAGCAGTTGAACCTGTCAACTTGGCGAAGCGCTCGGCCTCCGGGTCCGGTCGATAGTCGCCGTCGGCGAGGCGGTAGATGTGTTCATGAGCGAGCAGCATCGCCAAGTTTACTGCTTCCGTTATTCGAAGGTAACTCTCCGGATCGACCCGATAGCCTTTGCGCAAAAGATATGCGTCCACCACTCTTTTATGCCGCTTGCGCACCGCTTCTTCTAAACACCTACGTGAAAATTCGGGATCTGTTCCCATAAGTGTCACTTTGACCTTTTCAGGACGTAGAGAAGACCGATCAATCAGGAGTCTGCCCATCCAGTCCAATGGTTTGCCTGGATTTTCCTCGTGCGCTGCCACTTTCTCACGGTAGATTTCCCCGGCTATCGCACTGGCTTCTTTCTGGCTGACCGTGCGCACACCCTTACGCAGTTCCATCCATTGCGCTTCGATCTCGGCCGCAAGTTCGGCATGGCGCTGCTTTGCAGCGATGGGGTCGCGCGTTCCCAGGCTGATCTTGATCTCGGTCTTGCCAATGATGGAACGCAGGTCCTTGGGCACGCGCTTGCGAAACTGCAGAAAAGACGATTCAGGACGTTTGGATGGACGATTCATTTTGAGGACCATGTGTACCGCCTTTGTGTACCAGTAGGACGGTTGCAGATCCCTTAAACTCAAAGAGTTGAGCGTTTACAGGCTTTTGGGTGCGTCATGGCGGAGAGGAAGGGATTCGAACCCTCGAGACGGTTGCCCGTCTACTCCCTTAGCAGGGGAGCGCCTTCGACCACTCGGCCACCTCTCCGGCGCAAGCGCTGGATAAAGAAAACCTGCGCGACAATCAACATGCCAAAACGGCTTTCATACACATTATCTATATAGGGGGCGAAATCTTCCCTGGCATTTCGACATTCTCCCGCGCAACTCGGCAGCCGAGTCGGCGATTCAGCGCTCCGAAACATGCTCGTGATTCCCTCCACTGATTCCGGTCTGGCAGCCTGATATCGCCTGTTTCGAGGCTGGACATGGCCTCCTCTGCCACATTCCAAACGCCGCAAAACCGTTCAGAAACTTAACAATTCCTTTCTAAGGTCCCGCTTATCGTGTCATTTGTGCAACAGCGATCTTCGATAGCGCCCCAGATGTGGCGTGAAGGTGGCAATCGCAGTTGATCGGCAATGCGGCTTGAGTAATGTCGCTCTCGAAGAAGGAGCGCAGAGCTGCTTTTTCGTGCATTGGGGATGGGGCAGGGAACGCTGTCCTTCAGCAAAAGCCCAGACCCTTTTTTAAGAACTTTGACTGGAGGTCAGAAAATGAACATTAAGAGCCTTCTTATCGGCTCGGCAGCTGCAACGGCTGCTGTTTCGGGCGCTCAGGCGGCCGACGCCATCGTCATCCCACAGCCGGAGCCGATGGAATATGTCCGCGTCTGTGACGTTTACGGCGCTGGCTTCTTCTACATCCCGGGCACCGAGACCTGCCTGAAGATCGGCGGCTATGCTCGTTACCAGATCGACTGGGCTGAGGGCGATGACGGCTGGCGCAAGCTGGCCCGCGGTACACTGACTGTGGATGCTCGCTCTGAGACCGAGTACGGTACGCTGGGCGCTTTCATCGAGCTTCGTGCGAATTCCAGCACCACCAACCCTGTTCCGCACCTGGATAACGATGGTGATGCACTGTCCACCGGTGTTGGCGGTACGGTAGGCCTGCAGCAGGCAATCATCTCGCTCGGTGGCCTCTCCATGGGTCTTTCCGACACGCTTTATGATGCCGGGCTTTCCGGTGAGTTCGACTCCGGTGGCGGCGATCGCGTTCATTTCATCCGCTACACCTTCGATGCAGCGAATGGTGTATTCGTCTCCGTCGCTCTCGAAGAAGCTGACACAAACTATGACTACACGCCGAATGTAGTTGGCAGCCTGGGCGTTGCTCAGGGTTGGGGCTCCGCTACGCTCTGGGGCGCATATGATGCGACTGCAGAAGAGTGGGCTGCTAAGGGTATCGCCAAGATCAAGGCAACCTCCGCCCTTACGCTTGAGCTGCTCGGTACCTACGAGTCCGGCCATAGCTTCTACTCGGTATCCAATGGCAGCATCACTGGTGCAAATCTCGCCGGATATGAGTTCTCCGCGGGAGGCTACATCAAGTATGCTGTTTCTCCGAAGGTTGCTATTGGCTTCGGTGGTCAGTACTTCGCGAACCAGCACAACACACAGTTCGATGATTACGCTCTCGGCGCAGTCCTCGACTACCAGATCGTCGAGAACTTCGACGCCAAGCTGGCTGTGAACTACCGTGATGGCGACACCTACGATGCCAATCCGACCGCAGGCAACTGGAGCGGTTTCGCTCGCTTCACCCGCTCCTTCTAATTTCGGTTAGAAGTACGGATAGGAAACCCGGCAGCCTCGCTGCCGGGTTTTCTTTTTGTCTGGTTGTTTAATTCAGCTGCATAATCGGTGATGCAGGCAACGCGAAGGTGTTGCAGCTGCCGAAATTCAGCAGCCTCGCCCTTGCTGATGTGGCTGTGTGCAGAACAACCGCTACAGGTTTCAGTTCCTGCGCCCGAGCACGAGATCCTTTTCAGCCTCGAACGCCCCCGTCAGGCGCATCTTGTAGACCTGGTAATTTTCGAAAACGCGTTGAACATAGTTCCGCGTTTCGGTGAACGGGATGCGCTCTATCCAGTCAACGACCTCTTCGATCGGCCGCCCGCGCGGATCTCCGAAGCGCTCGATCCACTGGAGCGAACGTGAGGGGCCAGCATTATATCCGACAAAGGTCAGGATATAGGAGCCGTCGAAACGGTCGAGCTGTTGGCTGAGATAGGCCGCACCCAGCGTCGCATTATAGGCCGCATCATCGGTCAGTCTTGCGGTGGAATAGGCAACACCCGAAACACGAGCCATCTCGCGGGCGGTGCCGGGTAGAAGCTGGAGGATACCGCGTGCGCCTGCATGCGAGACGACACCGGTTCTGAATTCGCTCTCCTGCCTGCCGATGGCATAAGCCAGCGCCTTGCCGGCCCCGGTAACGCTCGCCTGGGCAGGAATGGCACCGGTCGGATGAGCCAGAGCGCCGATATTGAGACCGCGTGCGGCTGCTGCCTTGCCAACCCTCAGCGCGAGATAATGGTCACCGCGCGTTTCAGCGAGCTCGGCAAGCAGTGTGAGTTCCTGAACGCTTTCCAGTTCCTCGGCGAGATCGCGATAGAGCATGTCCGCCCGCCAGGTCTGGCCGACTTCCTCAAGACGGCGCAGTGCCCGCACCGGTTCGCGCGCGAAAAAGATCTTGCGGTCCGGAATGGTCGTTGAAGGCGGTACTGCGCTAATTTCTCTCCTGCCAAGCTTGGCCGCGGCCAACTGCCCGTAGAAGGCCGTGTCATAGCGTGCGGCTGCTTCATAATGCGCGTTGTCCCCGCCATTTCCTGCAGCTTCCGCAGCCCGCCCGAGCCAGTAAAAGGCGCGCGCATTGGAAATGGGACCATCTGCCACGGCCGCGATCTGCTGGAAGTGGCGTGCCGCTTCATGGGGACGGTTCAGAAAACGCAAGGCATACCAGCCGGCATGAAAAGCGGCATCGGCAATGGTGGACGCGCCGCCGACGCGTTGGGCAGCTGCCACCCGGTAGGCAAGCTCATATTCCTCGATATCCAGAAGCTCACGAGAAAGCACGCGCCGCTCCTGCCACCAAAGCTTGGGCTCGGCATAGTGCTCAGGCGCAGTAGGTGCCGCCAGTATGGCTTCCGCGGCTTTCAGATATTCACCCTTGCGACGCAGATAGCGCGCCTTGGCGAAATAATAGCCGGGTGTGCGCTGCGATGTTGGAACCGCATCCAGCAATTCGGACGCATCAGCCTCCTTGCGAATGGCTGCAGCCCATGCCAACGCCAGGGCTTCAGCGTCGGCCTCCTCGGCAATGCGCAAGGCTGAACGTATACGGTCCGCGTGCAACATGCGCTCCATCCTGAAACGATGGTCGCTACGGGTCAGCAACCGGCCGAACTCATCCAGAAAAGCCGCTTCTTCCCTCGCGCTAAGCTTTGCGGAGTGCCAATAGGGTGCGATCACATCATGGGCCCGGTCATCATTGCCCAGAGCCATATGTGCGCGGGACAGGGCAAGCTGTCCTTCGGTCGTGAGTGGCACATCCCCTTCAATGGCCGCCACGATCTCGGAAGGAGAATGAGCGTCCCGAAGGCGCGCGCGCTCCAGATTTCGAGCGAGCCTTTCCATGCCGGGCCAGCCTGCCAGAACCGTCCGAGCCTTTTCCAGCTCTGCTGCGCGCACGGACCATTCGCCCGACATCGCTACCGCCCAGGTCAGGATCTTCTCGTTCAAGGAGCCCGGCTTGAAACTGTCACGTACGGCGAGAACAGCCCCCACATCTCCCTTGCGCAGCGCCTCCAGCGCGTCACGCAGTTCGGCATGTTCCATTCTCTGCGGCAGCGTCGGGGCGAAGGCGGCGGCTCCTGCGGCTGTTGCCGCAGACGCTGCGGCAATCTCTGGCCGAGGTTCGGGGAGGGGTGCTTCCTGCGGCAGCGAGAGCTTGCCCGCATGGGCTGCGTGAGCGAGTGCCAGAGGCGCAGTTGCCAATGCGAGCGCCATTGCGCCGAAACGTAGATGCATCATTTCACCAATATCCGGGGTCAGCTTAGCTTACTGCGGATCACGCGCAAATGCGCTCCAGCATCTCTGATCTTAGTGGCAGTTAATGCTGTTGTGATGTCACATCATGGCTGAGTTGAGCCGCAAATATCGCTGTATCGTGCGTGCAACACTTCTGTGCCAATGACCCGCTTCGCATTCTTCTTGCGGGTAATCCATGGCAAGACTATGGTGCCGCGCCTTGGCCCCATATATGAGCGACAGGAATTGGCGCTATCAGGGGCGTCCATCAGAAATTTTGAGGAGTTTTCGCATGTTCAGAGGTTCCATCACCGCGTTGGTGACGCCATTCAGCCAGGATGGAAGCCTCGACAAAAAAGCTTTCGGCGACTTTGTCGAATGGCAGATAGCGGAAGGCTCCAACGGTCTGGTTCCGGTGGGCACGACGGGCGAATCTCCCACGCTGACGCATGAGGAGCATCGCGAGATCGTGCGCATCTGTGTCGAAGTGGCAAACAAGCGTGTGCCGGTGATTGCCGGTGCGGGTTCCAATTCCACGCGTGAAGCAATCGGCTTCGTGGAGCATGCGGAAAAGGTCGGCGCTGATGCCGTTCTTGTCGTTACGCCATACTACAACAAGCCAAACCAGCGCGGGCTCTATGAGCATTTTGCGGCGGTGGCGCGTTCCACCAGCCTGCCGATCATCATCTACAACATCCCGCCGCGTTCGGTGATTGACATGAGTGCGGAAACCATGGGCCGCCTGGCTGCGGACTTTTCCAACATAGTTGGTGTGAAGGATGCCACCTCCAAGGTGGACCGCGTGTCCGAACAGCGCGCGACCTGCGGCTCGGATTTCATTCAGCTATCCGGCGAGGATGCATCTGCGCTTGGCTTCAACGCACATGGCGGTGTCGGCTGTATCTCGGTCACGGCCAATGTGGCACCGCGGCTTTGCGCGCAGTTCCAGGAAGCGAGCCTCAATGGCGACCGCGATCTGGCTCTGGAACTGCAGGACCGCCTGATGCCATTGCACCGCGCGCTCTTCATCGAGCCCAATCCGTCAGGCGCGAAATACGCGCTGTCGCGCCTTGGCAAGCTGGAAAACACTCTGCGCAGTCCGTTGGTGCCCGTTGAGGCCGAGACCGCCGCTCGTATCGACGATGCCCTGAAACATGCCGGCCTGATGAACTGAGGCTGGCCTCAAACGTTAGAGCGATATGGCTCAGGAAAAGAACAAGAATTTCAAGGTCGTTGCCGAAAACCGCAAGGCCCGCTTCTCCTATGAGATCATCGATACTCTGGAAGCGGGGCTTGTGCTTACCGGCACTGAGGTGAAATCCCTGCGCGAAGGGCAGGCAAATATTCAGGAGTCATACGCTTCTGCCGAGGACGGAGAGATCTGGTTGATCAACTCCTATATCCCGGAATATTTCGCGGGAAATCGCTTCAATCACGAGCCGCGCAGGCGGCGCAAGCTCTTGCTTTCAAAGCGGGAAATGTCGCGGCTGGCGCAGGCCGTGGACCGCGAAGGCATGACCATGGTCCCACTCAAGATGTATTTTAACGAGCGCGGCCTCGCGAAGCTTCAGATTGCGGTTGGCAAGGGCAAAAAGCTCCACGACAAGCGCGAGACCGAGAAGAAGCGCGACTGGAATCGGGAGAAGGCGCGGCTGTTGAAGGAACGAGGGTGAGGCGGAGAAGGTAGTAGTTAGTGGGTAGTTGCTAGTAGGTGTTGACTGCAGATGTACGGCACGCCAGCCTCACTACTCACTCAAATACTCTCGCACCCGCCGAAACACTTCAACGAACATCTCCTCTGTCAGCCGCCCCGTATTCGTGTTGTAGCGCGAGCAATGGTAGCTGGAGAAAATGCGGTAACCACCGGCCTGCTGTTCGGCGCCGTGGGCGAAGGGGTAATCCTTCACCTTCAGGCCAAGTGCTCTGACGGTGGATTGGTGGGCAATCGTCCCTAGGGTCACGATCGCACTAATGTTTTCAAAGCGTTCGATCGTGGGGCGGAAATAGGCGTCGCGGCAGGTGTTGATCTCCGCGCCGATCGGCTTGTTTTCCGGCGGTACGCAGCGAACGGCATTGACGATGGCCGCATCCAGAAGCTCAAGGCTGTCATCGGGTCGCGCCTCGAAGCGACCGCGGGCAAAGCCATGGGCAATCAGCGTCTCGTAAAGCAGGGTGCCGGCATAGTCGCCGGTAAAAGGGCGCCCGGTGCGGTTGGCTCCGCGCAATCCGGGAGCAAGACCGACAATCAATAGGCGTGCCGCATCTTCACCCTGTGCGGGTGAGAAGGTGGGAACGGGAGAATTGAACCATTCCGGTTCGCGCTTGCGCCACTCGTTCAGAAAGCCGTGAAGGCGAGGGCACAGCGTGCAGGTGCGTGGCGGCTCACCTGGCCGCGCGTCCACACTCATTCCGCATCGTCATTGTCGAATTCGGGCTCCGCCTCGGGTCGGCGCATTGGACGCTCCGAAGGATCGCGGCCAATTTCACCCTGCAGAGCAGCCAGATCGATATAGGCATCCGCCTGACGCCGCAGCTCGTCGGAGATCATGGGCGGCTGGGACTGGATCGTGGAGACGACGCTAACCTTGCGGCCCTTGCGCTGCAACGCCTCGACCAGGGTGCGGAAATCACCGTCGCCGGAGAAGATGACATAGTGATCCACGACATCGGTCAGTTCCATCGCGTCGATGGCCAGCTCGATATCCATGTTGCCCTTGATCTTGCGGCGACCGGACGAGTCCGTAAACTCTTTCGCCGGCTTGGTGACCACCTTGTAGCCATTATAGTCAAGCCAATCGATCAGCGGGCGGATTGAAGAATACTCCTGATCTTCAACCAGTGCGGTATAGTAATAGGCGCGAAGCAGGTAAGCTTTCTTCTGAAAGCTGGACAGCAGTTTGCGGTAATCAATGTCGAAACCCAGTGCACGCGAGGTAGCGTAGAGATTCGCGCCATCAATAAACAGGGCAATCTTTTCGCGTGGATCAAACATGACCTAATATCCTTCGTGGCAATTTCTGCGGAGCTGAAATGCGGTCACTGAAATAGCGGCTCCGCATGCCCCTTTACGCATAAATGAATTAGTGCGCGGTTGCGTTCAATCCAATGCTGTTTAAATTTGGGTTGTCAATGTGCATATGGCCTGTGCACCGGCCTGACATCAGAATAATCGCACGCTTACAACCGCTGACTTTGCTCAACTCTTGTGGTGCACGCGGGCGGAAACGCTTGTAATCTGCAGGCAGAGAAGTTATCTACTGCGCCAGATTTCCCGAAATTGCATGCATGAAAGGGGCAGCTCATGGCCCGCGTCACCGTTGAAGATTGTATCGACAAGGTCGACAACCGCTTCGACCTCGTGCTTCTCGCCAGCCACCGTGCACGCCAGATCTCCCAGGGTGGGGCGATCACCGTTGATCGCGACAACGACAAGAACCCTGTTGTTGCACTGCGTGAGATCGCGGACGAGACGCTTTCGCCAGGCGATCTGCGCGAGGATCTGATCCACTCGCTGCAGAAGCATGTCGAAGTTGACGAGCCGGAAGCCGATGTGCCGACATTGCCGGCCGAGCCGGAAGCAGCGGCCGCAACTGCCGACGCACCGGAAGAAGAGCCGGTCTCCTTCGATCGCATGAGCGAGGAAGATTTGCTCGCAGGCATCGAAGGTCTGGTTCCGCCGGAGAAAAGCGACGACTTCTGATCGTCGGCTCCGCACGGCACTTCGCCGCGGTACCAACGCCTTGTTTTTGGCTGCATTAGGGCTTATGCGCCGTATAGCGAATACGGCGCATTTGTCGTTTGTGTGCTGAGCTTGGGGAGTAGCTGCCGATGATGCGTCAATATGAGCTTGTGGAGCGGGTACAGCGCTACAAGCCGGACGTGAACGAGGCACTTCTCAACAAAGCTTATGTCTACGCCATGCAGAAGCATGGCCATCAGCGCCGCGCATCGGGTGACCCATACTTTTCCCATCCGCTTGAAGTCGCAGCCATCCTCACCGACATGCATCTTGACGAGTCGACGATTGCTGTCGCTCTACTTCATGACACCATTGAAGATACGTCTGCCACGCGTGCGGAAATCGACGAGCTCTTCGGACCCGATATCGGCAAACTGGTGGAGGGGCTGACGAAGCTCAAAAAGCTTGATCTCGTCTCCAAGAAGGCAGCACAGGCGGAGAATTTGCGCAAGCTGCTGCTCGCCATCTCCGAAGATGTGCGCGTGCTGCTCGTCAAGCTGGCCGACCGCCTGCACAATATGCGCACGCTGCACCATGTCCCGGTGCACAAGCGACTTCGCATCGCCGAGGAGACGATGGAAATCTATGCGCCGCTTGCCGGTCGCATGGGCATGCAGGACATGCGCGAAGAGCTGGAAGAGCTTGCCTTCCGCTATACCAACCCGGAAGCCTTCCACGCCGTCACCGAACGTCTCGCCGACCTGCTGGAGCGCAACCGCGGCATTCTGGTGGAGATCGAGCGCTCGCTGGAAGAACTGTTTCGCAAGAACGAAATCAATGCGGTCGTCAAAAGCCGCCAGAAGAAGCCTTGGTCCGTCTTTCGCAAGATGGAAACGAAGGCGCTGTCCTTCGAACAACTTTCCGATATCTTTGGCTTTCGGGTAACTGTGGATACCGTCGAGGAGTGTTACCGGGCACTGGGCGCGATCCACACGACCTGGTCCCTGGTGCCCGGCCGCTTCAAGGATTACATCTCCACGCCGAAGCAGAACGACTACCGCTCCATCCACACGACTATTGTCGGGCCTTCGCGTCAGCGTGTCGAGCTGCAGATCCGTACGCATGAGATGGACAAGATCGCCGAATATGGCGTTGCAGCACACACGCTCTACAAGGATTTCGGCAGCCGCACCACGGTGCCCGGCCACCAGATTTCCAAAGACACCAACGCCTATGCATGGCTGCGCCGCACCATCGAGGCGCTTTCGGAAGGTGACAACCCGGAAGAGTTTCTGGAAAACACCAAGCTGGAGCTTTTCCAGGATCAGGTTTTCTGCTTCACGCCCAAGGGGCGCTTGATAGCTTTGCCGCGCGGGGCGACACCGATCGACTTCGCCTATGCTGTTCACACCGATATCGGCGATTCCTGCGTCGGCGCGAAGGTCAATGGACGCATCATGCCCCTGATGACCGAGCTGAAGAACGGCGACGAGGTCGAGATCGTACGCTCCAAGGGGCAGGTGCCGCCTGCCGCCTGGGAGTCCGTTGTCGTAACAGGCAAGGCCCGCTCGGCCATCCGTCGCGCCACGCGCAACGCAATCCGCAAGCAATATTCAGGCCTTGGCACGCGCATTCTGGAGCGCGCCTTCGAGCGAGTGGAAAAGACCTTCACCCGCGACGCCCTCAAACCTGTTCTCCATCGTCTTGCGCGCAAGGATGTGGAGGATGTGCTGGCTGCCGTCGGACGTGGCGAGATCTCGTCGCAGGATGTGATCCACGCCGTCTTCCCCGACTACAAGGATGAGCGCGTCACGCAGAACGCACCTGCCCGCGAGGAAGGCTGGTTCAACCTTCGCAATGCAGCCGGAATGCTCTTCCAGATCCCCGGCCGCTCGTCACGGCGCAAGTCCAAGGGCAAGGAACAGCAGCAGGGCGCGCAGCCGCAGGATGGCAATTCACTGCCGATTCGCGGTGTCAGCGGAGACCTGCCCGTGCGTTTTGCACCTGAAGGCGCAGTCCCGGGCGACCGCATTGTCGGTATCTTGCAGCCCGGCTCCGGCATAACCATCTATCCCATACAGTCGCCTTCGCTCACGGCCTTCGACGATCAGCCCGAGCGGTGGATTGACGTGCGGTGGGATATTGACGAACACAACTCGGAGCGTTTTCCCGCACGCCTGACGGTCACTGCGATCAATGAGCCAGGCTCACTGGCCGAGCTCACGCAGGTGATTGCGGCAAATGACGCAAATATTCACACGCTGACCATGGCGCGAACCGCACCGGATTTCACCGAGATGCTGTTTGACCTCGAAGTTTGGGATCTGAAGCATCTGAATCGCCTCATTTCGCAACTGAAGGAGGTTTCAAGCGTCAGCCATGTCGAGCGGGTGAACGGATAGGCACGATCTGCGTTGCAGTAGAGGACGAGAAAATTCGTCGCAGAAGATCGATTGAGAACACGGCGTTAACAGCAGGGCCCTATGATGGGACGAGGCACTGATCGCGTGTGGAAGTGGTGAATGCTTTTCAAGCGTAGGAAGCGAGCAGATTTTTGGGAACGGGTGCGCATGTTCCTGTGGCCGCGCCGCTCCTTCTGGCGTTCGGCACAATATTTTGCCAAACGCGCATTGAGGCTGCGCGCAACCCCTCATGCCATCGCAGGTGGAATTGCAGCAGGTGTTTTTGCTTCCTTCACGCCCTTTCTCGGATTCCACTTCGTGCTGGCAGCCGTTTTCGCCTGGATGATCGGCGGCAACCTTGTCGCCTCGGCAATCGGGACAGCTGTCGGAAACCCGCTGACCTTCCCCTTTATCTGGGGCGCGACATTGCAGATAGGCCGCTCAATCCTCACCGGAGGTCATCCCGGCGAAGCAGCACCGCTCCACATTGGTCGGGTTCTGCGCCATCTCGACTTCCACAAGCTCTGGGAGCCTTTCCTGAAGCCGATGACCGTCGGTGCAATCCCGCTGGGGCTTGCTGCGGCCATTATCGCCTATATTGTGACACGATGGACTGTCATCACCTTCCGCGAGCAGCGGCGCAAGCGTCTGTTGGAGAAGGCGCGCCGTCGGGCGATGGCTGAGACGGCAATGGCAACGGCAGGCGAATGATCATCGGACTAGGCAGCGACCTCATCGACATCAGGCGGGTCGCAAAGACATTGGAACGTCACGAAAAGCGCTTTACCCAGCGCGTATTCACCGAAATCGAACGACAGAAATCCGATCGGCGCAAGGAGCGGGCGGCGTCCTATGCCAAGCGTTTCGCTGCCAAGGAAGCCTGTTCTAAGGCGCTCGGCACGGGCCTCTCACGTGGCGTTTTCTGGCGCGACATGGGGGTCGTCAACCTTCCCGGCGGCAAGCCCACAATGCAGCTTACCGGTGGTGCGGCAAAGCGCCTTCAGGAAATGATGCCTGCCGGACATCGGCCGGTCATCCACCTCACCATTACCGACGATTACCCCCTGGCTCAGGCATTCGTGATCATTGAGGCTCTGCCGGGTGCCGAGTGATGATTTCAGCCCCGCTGGCCGATTGCCTGCAGGCGCTTCAACCGATAAGAGACAGCGCAGGAAAATGGCCGCGGCAAAGCGGCTGGAACTGAGGACGAAATGAGCGTGGCCGACAAAACCCGTAAGAAAACAGGCGGCATTGGCGAGACTGCCAGTGTCATCATTCAGGCGCTTCTGCTGGCGCTGGTGATCCGCACCTTGCTGTTCCAGCCATTCTCGATCCCCTCCGGCTCCATGCGTCCGACCCTGCTTGAGGGCGATTATCTGTTCGTGACGAAATGGGCCTATGGCTATTCGCGCCATTCGCTGCCGTTCTCACCGCCGCTTTTCTCCGGCCGCATTTTCGGCTCTGCGCCGGAGCGTGGTGATGTCGCCGTCTTTAAGTTCCCGCCCAACCCATCCCTTGATTACATCAAGCGCGTGATCGGCCTGCCGGGCGACCGCATCCAGATGCGCGACGGCCAGCTTTTCATCAATGGCGAAGCGGTTCAGCGCGAGAAGGTCGGTCAGATCGACGATCCCGACATCACCGAGATGACGCGCCCCGTGGACGTCTATCGCGAGACCCTTCCAAATGGCGTCTCATACGACACACTTGATCTTTCGCCGAACTCCATCGGTGACAATACGCGTGAATTCGTGGTGCCGGACGGCCACTATTTCATGATGGGCGACAATCGCGACAACTCCACCGACAGCCGCTTCTCCGTCGGCTTCGTGCCGGAGGAAAACCTCGTCGGCCGCGCCAATATCATTTTCTTCTCCATCGCCGGTGGCGCAAGCCCGCTGGAGCTTTGGAGATGGCCAAGCGAGTTGCGCCCGGGCCGGATTTTCAACTGGGTTGACTGAAATGTCCGCCAAGAGGCTGAGTGAGAAAGACCTTGCCGGTGCGCTGGACAAGCGCGTCGGCATTCGCATTTCGCGCACCGACCTTCTCAACGAGGCCCTGACCCATGCAAGCGCACGCGAGGCTTCCGGCGCGGACTATCAGCGTCTGGAATTTCTGGGCGACCGGGTGCTCGGGCTGGTCATCGCCGAAATGCTCTACAAGGCTTTCCCCGATGCACCTGAAGGCGAGTTGTCGGTGCGCCTCAACGCACTCGTTAATGGCGATACGCTGGCCGAGGTAGCCCGCGAACTCAAGCTCGACGAGTTGGTCAATATCGGCAGCGAGATGCGTGCCATCGCCCCGCGCAAGCGCGTCAACCTGCTCGCCGACATCATGGAAGCGTTGATCGCGGTCATCTATCTTGAACACGGGCTGGAACAGGCGCGCGAATTCATCCATGCTCACTGGATTGAACGCTCACGGGAGCCCGCAGCCGCCCGCCAGGATGCAAAGACGGCGCTGCAGGAATGGGCACACCAGGCAGCAGGCAATACGCCGCGCTACGCCGTGGTCTCCCGCGAGGGGCCGGACCATGAGCCCGTCTTTACGGTCGAAGTGACCATTGAAGGTTTTCCCGGAGGCCACGGCACAGGCCGGTCCAAGCGGGAAGCAGAACAGGCCGCAGCAAGCTTTGTCCTTGAAAGGGAAGGCGTGTGGCAGAAACAGGCACATTCATCATGAACGAGAACGACAGCACCACCGACAAACAGGAGACGGCAACCCGCTCCGGTTTTGTCGCGCTGATCGGCGCGCCCAATGCGGGCAAATCCACGCTTTTGAACCGGCTTGTCGGTGCCAAGGTGTCCATCGTCACCCACAAGGTGCAGACAACCCGCGCCATGATCCGCGGCATCGCGACCCACGAGCAGACGCAGATCGTCTTCATCGACACGCCCGGCATCTTCCGTCCCCGGCGCAGGCTCGACAAGGCCATGGTCACGACCGCATGGGGCGGAGCGCGTGATGCGGATGTCATCGCCTTCCTCATAGACGCTGAGCGAGGCTTGAAAGGCGATGCGGAAGCGATTCTTGCCGGCTTGAAAGACGTGAAGCAGAAAAAGGTTCTGGTTCTCAACAAGGTCGACCGCGTGCGCCCGGAGGCGCTGCTGGAGCTGACCGCCAAGGCCACCGCCGATGTGGAATTCGACCGCGTCTTCATGATTTCGGCGCTGAACGGCTCCGGCTGCGATGATCTGATGTCATATCTGTCAGAAACGCTGCCAGAGGGGCCGTGGTACTATCCGGAAGACCAGATTTCGGATCTGCCCATGCGCAATCTGGCAGCCGAAATCACCCGTGAAAAGGTCTTCCTGCGTCTGCACCAGGAGCTTCCCTATTCGGTCCATGTCGAGACCGAGCAATGGGAAGAGCGCAAGGACGGGTCCGTGCGCATCCAGCAGGTCATCTATGTGGAACGTGACGGCCAGAAGAAGCTTGTGCTCGGCCACAAGGGCGGCACCGTGAAGGCGATAGGTCAGGCGGCTCGCGAGGAACTGTCAGAAATCCTTGAGCAGAAAGTGCATCTCTTCCTGTTCGTGAAGGTGCGCGAGAACTGGAGCAACGATCCCGAGCGCTATGGGGAGATGGGGCTGGAGTTTCCCACCTGATTGACCGAAGGCGCTTCTGATGGAGTGGCATGACGAAGGGATAGTTCTGGGCAGCCGCAAGCACGGCGAGACCAGCGCCATTCTCGAAGTCATGACAGCCGCTCACGGTCGCCATCTTGGCCTCGTGCGCGGAGGGCGCTCGCGCCGCCTCCAGCCCGTGCTTCAACCGGGTAACCGGGTTACGGTGACCTGGCGCGCGCGCCTTGATGAGCATCTGGGCAGCTTCCAGGTTGAACCGGTCCAGCTTAATGCCGCGCGCCTGATGGAAAGTGCGCTCGCCATTCACGGCATTCAGCTTCTGGGTGCCCATCTGCGCTTGCTTCCCGAGCGCGACCCACATCCCGGACTGTTTACGACGCTCGAAGTCGTGACGGAGCATCTACACGACCCGGATCTTGTCGCACCTCTGATGGCCAGATTCGAACTCGCCATTCTCGACGAACTTGGATTCGGCCTCGATCTCAGCCGCTGCGCATTGACTGGTGCCACCGATGGTCTGGGCTATGTGTCGCCCAAAACAGGCCGCGCCGTCACCCACGAAGCCGGGGCCCCCTGGGCCGACAAGCTCCTGCCCCTGCCATCCCTCATCAGCCGGTCACCGGACCGGATCAACGACATCGCAGGCCAACTTCACGACGCCTTCGCACTGACCGGCTACTTCCTCCACCGCGACGTCTACGAACCCCGCGGCATGGACGAACCCACCTCAAGAGCAGGTTTCATCCAGGCGCTGATGCGTAGCGTCGGATAAAAAAGCGCCGGCAGAAATATGCCGGCGCTCCTTGAGTTCGATTGAAGTGCCATCAGGCGATCTTGCCACCGCCTTGCTTGGTGACCGTGACGACGGCCGGTCGGACTGGGAGGTTGTCGTCGAAGTCGGGCCAGCGGGTTGCGGGCTGTTCGTAGGTGGCCAGACCCTCGTCACCGGGATGCTGAACGGCGAGGAACAGCGTTTCCGATGATGGCGTGAAATAAGGGCCGCACATTTCCGCACCCACCGGCACGCGGAAGAAGAGTTTGGAGGTGCCGCGGGCTTCACCATCGGTGTCGACGGCCCATAGTCCGTCCGTGCGACCGGTCTTGCTTTCGCTGTTACCGTCGGTGGAGACCCAGAGGCGGCCGTCCGCGTCGATGGCGCAATTGTCCGGCATGCCGAACCAGCCATTTTCCGTCGTGGCCGAGGAGAAGCTTGCACCAACTTCGGCAACCGAGGGATCACCGCACTTCAAAAGGATTTCCCAGGTCGACTTGGTGGAAGCGAAATCGCCGTCCGTTTCGGTGATCTCGATGATGTGGCCGAATGCATTGTCCGCCCGCGGATTGGCGGCGTTTTCCTCGCCTTCCTTGCGGCGGGTATTGTTGGTGAGCATGCAATAGACCTTGCCGGTCTTCGGGTTCGGCTGAACATCTTCCGGACGGTCCATCTTGGTCGCGCCCAGAAGATCGGCAGCGCGCCGCGTCTCGATTAGTACATCGGCCTGCGAAGCAAAGCCGTGGGCTTCATCAAGCGGAGCCTCGCCGTGGACGAGCGGCATCCACTCCACCGTGCCATCCTCGTCGAAGCGGGCGACATAAAGCGTGCCATCGTCCAGAAGATCGGCATTGGCGGAAGGGTCACTTTCATTGAAAGTGCCGTTGGTGACGAATTTGTAGACATAGTCGAAGCGCTCGTCGTCACCTGAATAGCAGACAACGCGGCCATCGGAATTCACCACCGTCTCGCAACCCTCATGCTTGAAGCGGCCAAGGGCCGTGCGCTTCTTCGGCACTGAGTTCGGGTTCTTCGGATCGACTTCGACGATCCAGCCGAAACGGTTCGGCTCGTTGGGCTCCTTCGACACGTCGAAGCGGTCGTGGAAACTGCCCCAATTGTACCAGCCGCCGGGTACGCCCATGCGCTTGTAGTTCAGCTCCTCGCGATGGCCCTCGGGCAGCGCGCCACCGAAATAGCCATGTACGTTCTCCTCGGCCGTGAGCCATGTGCCCCAAGGGGTAAGGCCGCCCGCGCAATTGTTGAGCGTGCCGAAAACTTTCGTGCCGGACGGATCGGCATTGGTCTTCACGCGTGCATGACCAGCGACAGGACCGGTGAGCGCCATCTCGGTTTCTGTGGTGATGCGACGGTTGTACTGACTGTCGAGAACGGGCTTCCACTTGCCGCTCTCATCGCGGGCAATCTCGATGACGGTGCCGCCATGGGCTGCCATCTCGATATCGACCAGCTCCTTGGTGAATTCACCGATCTCGACCTTCTGCGTCTCGACCTGCTGCCCGTCCTTTTCTTCCGTGACCGTAACCACCTTGGCGAAATTCGGGAACATGAGTTCCGCATTGGTGTATTCGTGATTTACGACGAGCAGGCCGCGATCTTCCGCGTCGCTCAGCGGTACGAAACCGACATAGTCGTTGTTGTAGCCGAACTGTTTGGCCTGGGCCTCTGCCGTCTGGTTCATCGGGTCGAAATCAGGGGCATCGGCCAGCACTTTGTCGCCCCAGCGAAGAAGCACGTCGGCATCATAGCCTTCGGCAACGTGATGCGTCTCATCCACACCGGCGGCAACTTCCGCGAAGTCGAAGCTGGAGGATACCTCCTGCGCTTGTGCGCGTCCGGCCGAAAGCGCAAGCGGGCTGACAGTGGCGCCGATTGCGGCAACGGCAAGCGAGCCGCGTAGAAAGCCGCGGCGTGAATAGCGGCGATTGATGATGTCGCCCATGGTCGGATTGTCGCTGTCATTGCGACCGACATCTTCAGACGCCTCGCGCATCTCGGTCAGGTTCTCAACTTCGATGGGGGGAACACGCTCGTTCATCACTGCCTCCTGCTGAACCATGCGTTTGCCGACAAACGCGCTGAATATGATCATGCCTGATGGGATTGAGCTTCGGAAGCATGAGCACCGAAGACCCTGTGCCATCAGTTAGAGTTCGTATGTTTCAGGCAGATGACAGCAGCTTCACGACGCGTCGGCAAGCTGACCGGGCAGCGAAATTCGGATCCCCACATCGCCAGCCCTTAGGCGCTCCAGCCATGGAAAGGGAAGCATTGCCTCGATCGCATTGTTGCGCACGGTGCCGGGATAGCTGCAGATCGCGGGTTTGCCGCCCTTCGTGGCGTCAAACAGGCTCCAGATGATTTTTGTCCCGTCGGGCGCTTCATGTTTCGCCTTGAAGCCGGCGGCGGCGAGGCAACCGATATGGTGACCTTTCGGATCGGGTGCTGCTGGGATCGGCTTGAACAGACCGAAGCCGAAAACGCTATCGTGCTGCAGCGCCTGGTTTCGCGCCAGCGGCCAGACATATTCGCGCAGAAAATATTGATCGGCGAAATGCCGGGATTTTACGCCGCGGGAGACGAAATCGCGGATCATCTCATGCATCGGCGGCAATGCACCACGCGACACCGACCAAAGCCCGGCAAGAATGAGCTCGGTATGGGAGCAGAAGTCCCGGATGATGTGAAAACTCTTGCCGCTATCGACCCATTCCTGCGTGGCCGACGCTTCGCGCGGGCCGATGATGGAATCGGCATCGCGGAACATGACCCGGTCCACATCCGGATCATCATAGGCCAGGAAGCGCCACATCGGGCCCGGCCACTGCGCCTGTTCTCCGCGGACGTAGTGGATCTCTGCACCGAGGCTCAAAAGCCGGTCGACAACATGATGCGGCACGGATTGGTCCAGATAGAAGCGCGTCGTCCATTCCGGATAGACGGATCGCTGTGCCTGGGCATTGGCGATTGCCGTCTCGCAATATTTGGGATCGCCTCCGAAAAGGCTGAAGGAGATGACATTGCGTCCCCGTGCCAGTGGTTCGAACGGGGGAGGGGCTGCCACCCTCCACGGGGTTCGCGGCAGCTGAAACTCGCTGTCACGCAGCTCCAGCGCGCGACGGCCATATCTGGATGCTGCCGCCAGGTCGCCAAGCATGCCGGACGCATGCGCTAGCGAATCAAGCGTCTGGTAGTTTTCAGGCTCAAGCTCATAGGCGCGGCTTGCGCAGCGCAGCGCCTGCTCCCAGTTGCGCAGATGGATCATACAGGCTGCTGCGTCGCGCCACAGTGTCGGATGGGCAGGAACCAGCCGCAGGCCACGCTCAACGACCTTGAAGGCTCCATGATAGTCACCCGCCTGAAAGTGGGCCGAAAACTGATCTCCGAGCTTTCGCAAAAGCTTGTTGGTCTGGGGCGTGACCTGCTGCGCCATGGGCGGCAAGCGACCAGGATTGAATGCCATGAACGAACCTCATCAGGCCCCCGCCGGATCAATCTCATACTCGCCGATGAAAACATCGGAGAGAATGTGAAAACGCGCCGCAGAGTGTGCGACGCGTTGTCCCTGAGTGCGAAATAAGGTCGGGCTGATAAGTCTCAGGCGGCTTGCGCAACCGTTGCCCGTTCCACCGGCTTTTCCCGTATCGGCCAATGGACCACCGCCGCGAAGACCCCGAGTGCGACGCCCAGCCACCATACGGGGTCATAGGAGCCGAAACGGTCGTAAAGATAGCCGCCCATCCACACGCCGAGAAACGACCCGATCTGATGGGAAAAGAAAACCAGTCCGCCCAACATGCCCAGATAGCGCGTGCCGAACATGACAGCGACCAGTGCATTGGTCGGCGGAACCGTGGACAGCCATAGAAGACCCATGACGATTGCAAAGGCGATTACACTGCCGGGCGTTTGCGGGAAGAGCAGAAATGCAGTGACCGCCACCGACCGCGCCAGATAGATGAGAGCCAGGAAATAGGGCTTGGAAAAGCGCTGACCGATGGCACCAGAGGCCAGTGAGCCGATGATATTGAAGAATCCGATCAGTGCCAGCGCCAGCACCGCATAGCGCGCATCAATGCCCAGGTCACCGATATAGGCAGGAAAATGCGCGGTGATGAAAGCGACCTGAAAGCCGCAGACGAAGAAGCCGGAAACAAGCAGAATAAAGGAACGATGACCGAAGGCCTCACGCAATGCGGCACCGAAGGTCTGCTCGAACTGTGCGCCCTGCGCCACGCTCCCGCTGCCGGCATTGCCAACGAGCGGCAGAGCCAGAAGCGGAATGATCAGCATGGCAGCGCTCATGTAGATGAGCGTGTCGGACCAGCCGAAGCTGTCGATCATGGCCTGACTGATCGGCGCGAAGAGGAACATGCCCGCCGAACCGGCAGCAGTGCCGATGCCGAAGACAATGCTGCGATTTTCCGGAGCCGTGTTTCTGGCGAAGGCAGCAAGCACTATGCTGAACGAACCCGCAGCAACGCCCAGCCCCACCAGAACGCCGCCGCCCAGATGCAGCATGGTAGCACTTTCCGCTACCGCCATCAGCGCCAGACCAGCCGCATAGAGAGTGCCCGAAAGGGCCAGCACGCGCCAGGTGCCGAAGCGGTCGCTGATTGCACCGAAGATGGGTTGGCCGATCCCCCACATCAGGTTCTGGATCGCCATTGCCAGACCGAAAGTCGTGCGGTCCCATCCCCGATCTTCCAGCATGGGCAGTTGGAAAAAGCCCATGGCAGAGCGTGGGCCGAAGGTGAGCGCGGCAATGATGCAGCCGCAGATAACGATCAGCCAGGGGAAGCCCGGCGTGCCGGTTTCGCTTTTCGCTGCGGCAGTCATTTCGTCCATCCTTCATTCCATCGTCAGATCGTAGCCGATGCTTTGCCACGGACAATCAAATTCGGATGATGCCACAGATCATTTTTTGTGAAGGGCAGGGCGGCTGGTGCCGCCCCTGCCCGAAAGTCAGGCCGCTGTCGTCTTCACTTCTGCGGCAGCGGTAATGAGATGAAGGTCGCGCTGGGGGAAGGGGATGGAAATACCCTTTTCGTCGAATGCTTTCTTGGCCGCCTTGGTCAGGTCGAGGCGCGTCTGCCACCAGTCCGGCGTTGCCGTCCAATAGCGCAGCGTCACATTCACGGCATTGTCGCCCAGTTCGGACACGAATGTCGCGGGTTCCGGCTCGGCCAGAACGCGCTCGTCATTCTGTGCAAGAGACATCATGGTCTCCTGCGCCAGATCGATATCATCATCATAGCCGATGCCGATCACGAGGTCGTTGCGACGTTCCTTGTTGCGCGAATAGTTGATGACGGATTTGTTCCACAGCTCGCTGTTGGGAGCCAGGACATACAGCCCGTCGATCGCCTTGAGCTCGGTCGCGAAGAGCCCGATTTCCACGATCGTTCCCGCTGTCCCGCCTGCATCCACATATTCGCCGACGCGGAACGGCTTCAACACAAGAAGCATGATGCCGGCGGCGACATTTTGCAGCGTGCCCTGCAAGGCCAGGCCGATGGCAAGACCGGCCGCACCAAGCGCTGCGAGAATACTTGCAGTCTGTACCCCGAACTGCGCAAGGACGGTCACACCTACGAGAATGAGTACGGCATATCGCGCGGTCTTGGACAGGAAGCGGCACAGCGTCTGATCGAAGGAGCGCATCCGCCCCAAGGCTTTTGCCAGTGAGCGCTCCACCACACCGGCTACAATGAAGCCTGCGATGATGAGAACGATCGCGCCGAGGATGGAAAAGGCATAGCTGACGACGAAAGCGCTGGCCGCAGCCACCATCGTCTCGCCCGCAGTCATTATCTGTGCTGTGTCGAACTCCATCGAAATCCCGCCTCCTTATGCTCGTTACCCGCCTTTTTTCAGGCTCGTCTGATTGCCGCCGTGTGGCAGACTTGAGCGGCTATTGAAACCGCTTGCGATTGTTTCTTCGCTCAAAATTATGTCACGGCGCGATTTTCTCAATTCCCGCGTCTCCTCGCCAGTGCTATGGATTATGAACGCAACGCGAGGCACACCGCACTCAAATGAATGCCGACATACGTCCGGCACGCGCATCCGATCTTGATGCGCTCCTGCAGATCGAAAACAGCGTCTTCACCACCGACCGGATCTCCCGCCGCTCGTTTCGCCAGCACATTGAAAGCAACAGCGCCAGTCTTCTGGTCTGCGAACACGGCAAGCGCATCGTCGGCTATTGCCTGGTGCTTTACCGCGCAGGCAGCGGGGTTGCGCGGCTTTACTCCATAGCCGTTGCCAAGGATGCGGGCATTGCAGGGCTCGGGCGTGCGCTGCTTGCTGCTGCCGAGCGTGAAGCCTACCGGCACGAGCGCCTCATCCTGCGCCTTGAGGTGCGCGAGGACAATTCGCGTGCCATCGAAGTCTACCAGCGCGCCGGCTTCCACCGTATAGGGCGCGAGGCGGAATATTACGAGGATGGCTCCCCTGCCTTGCGCTTCGAGAAACTGTTGCGAGGCGATGCCATCACGACCCAGCCTGTCCCCTATTACGAGCAGCGCGAGGATTTCACATGCGGACCCGCATGTCTGATGATGGCGATGGCCCGCTTCAGACATGATTTCAAACCCGATCCGGTCTTTGAAATCCGGCTTTGGCGCGAGGCGACCACGGTCTTCATGTTGTCCGGCCCCGGCGGGTGCGAGCCCTTCGGTCTGGCTGTGGCAGCAGCAGAGCATGGGCTGGCTGTCTCGGTCTATGTCTCGCAGAAGGGCCCGCTCTTTCTCGATTCCGTACGCGCGCCGGAAAAACAGCGTGTCATGCGACTGGCCCAGCAGGATTTTTTGCGTCGGGCAACCGCGCTCGGGATCGAAACCCATCGTCGCGCATTCACGCTGGAGGACATCAAGGCGGCTCTTGGGTCCGGTCATCTGGCGGCTGTCCTGATAAGCGGCTACCTGATGTTCGGAAAGAAGGTGCCGCATTGGGTTCTGGCCATCGGGTGCGACGACGATCATGTCGTGGTGCATGACCCGTGGGTCGAGGAGGAGAGGGGGGAAACGGCCGCCGACGCTGCAGCCATTCCCATACCCAATGAGGTTTTCATGCGCATGGCGCGCTTTGGACGGAACGGCCTGCGCGCCGCCGTCATATTGGGAGACAATGGCGCCAAATGAGCTGGGTCATTTTAACGAGCCGACCGGGCGATCTCGACCAGACCGCCACCCCGCACAAGATCATCACGAGCAAGGACTACCTGACCCATCCCTCCCTGTTTCGCGGTCAGGCGCCAAAGATCATCAATCTTTCCAGCAGCTACAGCTATCAAAGCCGCGGCTATTACGCCTCGCTGCTGGCAAGTTCGCGCGGCCACAAGGTCATCCCGTCGGTGGAAACGCTGATCGACCTTTCGGCACGCAAGCTTTATGAGAACGCGCTGCCCGAACTTGAGCAAACGCTCAATCGTTGCCGCAAGGAAATCGGCGGAAGCTTCCCCCAGCGCGTCTCGATCTTCTTCGGTATCGGCCCTTCAAAGGCGTGGGACCGCTTCGCGCGGCTGCTCTTCGACTGGTTCCGCGCCCCCGCCCTTGAAGTCGCGATCGAGGACGGGGAATGGGCGACGATCAGGAAGATCGGTTTCCTGCCTCTTGCGCGCATGAAAGAGGACGAAAAGACCCGCTTTCTCGACGGGCTCGACACCTATACCAGCCGCCAATGGCGCGACAAGAAGGCCCGCACCCCTGCGCGTTACACCTTTGCGACCCTGATCGATCCGCAGGAAGAACTGCCCCCATCCTCCGTCAGTTCACTGAAGCACTGGTCGCGTATTGCCGAGAAAATGGGCGTCGAGATCGAGCCGATCGGCAAGAAGGACTTGGCACGGCTTGCCAATTTCGATGCGCTCTTCATCCGCGAGACAACTTCGATCTCCAACCACACCTACCGTTTTGCCCGTAGAGCGGAGCAGGAAGGCATGCCTGTCATCGACGATCCGCTGTCGATGATCCGCTGCACCAACAAGGTTTACCTCAACGAGCTCATGGCCGCGCATCGCGTGCCCGTTCCGCCCACGGTGATGATTTCAGGCCCCACCGATTTGCAGGCGGCTGCGGACAAGCTTGGCTTCCCGCTTGTCCTCAAGATTCCCGACAGCGCATTCTCGCGTGGCGTGAAGAAGGCCGCGAATATGGAGGAGCTGCAGAAGCTGGCCACCAAATGGCTGGAAGGTTCCGACCTCCTGATTGCACAGAAATATATGCCGACAGATTTCGACTGGCGCATCGGCGTGCTGGGCGGAAAACCCCTGTTTTCAGTGCAGTATCTGATGGCCAAGAAGCACTGGCAGATCGTCAATCACGATCGCCGCGGCAAGCCGGATGAGGGCGGCTTCCGTGCGTTCACCCTGGCGCAGACGCCGGAGCATGTGGTGGATATCGCCGTGCGCGCTGCACGCTGCATCGGCGACGGGCTCTATGGCGTGGACCTGAAGGAGACACCGGAGGGCGTGTTCGTGATCGAGGTCAACGACAACCCCAATCTGGAACATGGCTGCGAGGATGCAGGCGAGAAGGACGAGGTCTGGATCAAGCTGACCCAGTGGTTCCTCGACCGCCTGGAGCGCGCCGGTCGCTAGGGGCCTAGCCTGCCCGCATTGCCTCGATGGCTTCGAAGCGCTTGATGAAGGCAGCCTGTGCCTTGCGAGCGGGCATTGGCTCAAGCGGCAGATAGTCCGGATCGACCCCCCGCGGCTGTCCAAAGAAGCGCTCTGCCTCGTCGGACGCGAAACCTGCAAGCTGCGTTGCCTCGAAATAGGCGGCAACCTGATCGGCCCTCTTGATTGCACGCTTCAGCTTCACGTCGATGGTTGGCGGCAGCGAGAAGCGGATATGGATTGCCCGCTGCAGTCGGCGTTCCACCGACTTGTAGTCATCGCCAAGGGTCGCCTTGAAAGGGGAGATCATGTCGCCGATGACATATTCGGGCGCATCGTGCAAAAGCGCGATCTGAAATGCTTCTGGGCCTGCGTCGCGGTTGAGTATCTCGAAAACCCGCTCGACCAGAAGCGAGTGCTGGGCGACCGAAAAGGCGTAGTCGCCATTGGTCTGTCCATTCCAGCGCGCAACGCGGGCAAGACCATGGGCTATATCCGAAATCTCGATATCGAGCGGGGAAGGGTCGAGCAGGTCAAGGCGGCGCCCTGAGAGCATGCGCTGCCAGGCGCGTAACGGAGCGGATCGCCTCATGCTTCTGGCTCTTTCTCAAGCGAGAAGTTCGCATAAGCCGGAACGCTGAGGCTGAGCGTCGCGTCACCCGCATTCACAGTTTCGCCATTGGCTGCGGCATCGGCGACACGGTCGATGCGCACAATGGCCAGCCCCGTAGTGCCGCTGACGGTGCCAAGACGGCCGATCTCGCGCTCTCCGACCACAATGGCCGAACCAGATTCAGGCAGTGGAGTGTCCGCGCGAACCTTCACCAAGCGACGCCGGGCGGTCCCGCGGTGATGCATGCGCGAGACGACTTCCTGCCCGACATAGCAGCCCTTGCGCAGCCCGACGCCGCCGCCGTAATCGTAGAGAATGTCGTGGGGGAAGGCGTCACCCAGCTCGAAGTCGCGCCCGCTTTCCGCTACCGCATGTTCGATGCGCATGGCCTCCCATTCGGCACCGCCCGCATCAGTCACGCCACCTTTGGCATAGCTGCGAAACACCTGTGCATCGCCGAAACGAAGATCGCGGCAGACGGCTGAATCGGATTCTGAACTTTCTGAATCATTATCCCAGATAGCAAGCACAGTCTCTTGATCGGCAAGGGAAATTTCCGCCTTGGCGCGCAGCTTGTAAAGCGTCAGGCGCTTGACGAGGTCTGCTGCAACATCGCCACGCACATCCAGCCGGAACCCCCGATCCTCCAGCCGTGAGATGACGAAATCGAACAGGATCTTGCCCTGCGGCGTCAGCAATGCGCCCGCCTGCGCTTCGCCTTCACCAAGCTTGTCCAGATCGGTGGTAATGACATTCTGGAGCAGGTTTTCGGCATCCTTGCCGGTGACATGGATGACGGCCCGGTCTTCAAATACTCGCCTCGCCATAACGCCCTCACGATCTCATGCGCTGGAAACTGCGGCTATAGCTATGCGTGCTGCTTGAAGGTGGCAAGGGCGGGGCTTGCTCAGTCGCCCGCAACGAAAAAAAGCCATTCTCCATCCGGCGTGATTGCCGTGCGATAGAAAATATAGGCACCGAAGGTGCGCATCTCTTCATAGTCGCCTGCAGTCACCAGCTTGAACAGCTCTACCTTCTGGGCAGGCGTCAGCTCTTCCAGCGGCACGGAGAAGAAATAGGGCCAGACATAAAGCTCCCGCTCCGTGCCCTCATCCAGATGCACGAAACCCGCTTCGAGAACTTCCAGCAGGATCGCCAGGATTTCCTGACCCTCATCATCGCCCGAAATCTCGCGCAGGAACTCGATCGGGTCGCCTTCCAGCCCGCCAAGCGCCATCTGTGTGCGGTTGGCTCCGGTTCCGATCAGCGGGCGCAGATTCTCGATGTCGCCGCTGCGCGCAGCATCCATCAGAAGTTTGCGCATGCGCTGCACGGGCTCCGGCAGGGCTGAAATGTCGTACAGCACGTCTGGAATGGGCGTTTCCTCACGCGTATCGGGGCGCGTGACATTGCCCTCCGGCGGCTCGCCGTTCTCCGCCTCAGGCTTGTCGCCTTCCTGCGGGAGAGGAATCTGTGAACTTGGGGCAGGGCGTGACTCACCCTCGATCTCGTCATCAAGGCCGGTGCTGGAGCCGGCTGCGGCCAAGCTGGCGGCAGTCGTGAAGAGAAGCAGGAATGTTCCCGCCAATAGTGAACGGTGCATCGAGGGCTGGTCCCGGCCAGGATGTACAAAGGCAGATATTCCGTCCGCCTTTATAGCACGGAAGACGTCGAAATCAGTGGCAGACGCGTTCGGCTGCGAAATCGCCGGCCATGACGCGCGTGCGCATCTGGTCCAGGAGGTCGAGGAACTTGTCTTCGCAGCCCATGCGCACGAGCTCTTCCATGGCCGTTTCCAACGCTTCCTCGGCAATGATTTCAGGCTCTATGCCAGCCCAGAGGCCTTCAGCCCAGGCAGCGCTGTGGCTTGCAGCCGAGCTGCTGCGCTTTTCTTCCTCAAGCTTCGCGTCGATATCTGCGGCAGTCATATGCATGTTTTGAAACTCCACCCGCGCAACCTTACAAACAGACGCTGCGCGTTGATCCCGATTACATCCCCCGCAATGAAAATAGCATGAGCGATGCACTGCTGCCCCAAAACGCACAGGTCGTGGTAAATATTGCGTAAGCGCGGCGCAGATTTCGCCTAATTGCCGTAGCGAAGCACCATTTCGTCGGCAATTTCCGCACCTTCATCCATATATCTGCGATAGGCATGGCGTGCTGATGGCGTGCAGCGGCGATAGATCGCCTCGAAAGAGCGGTAGCCGTGATTGAAGCGCGATATCATGTTGCTGCGGTGGTCCGCCTCCGGCCCCTCGGCCTGTAGAAGCGAGAGCATCCGCTCACGCCAGACGTCGCTTTTCTCGCCGCACAGATTGCTCAGAAAATGAACCGAACCCAATACCTCCGCCAGGCGCAGAAGCTGCTTGTCGTAGGGCGTCTCGATGGCGCGTGCCGACAGCGGTGCCGCCAGGCTGGAAATCGCGGCCAGGGCCAATATGGTTCGTCTCAATCCCATGCCTGCTTGTTGCGTCCAATCCTGCTGCCATGCAAGACAAATCTGTCGTGATTGTTAAGACGCAGGCGGCGCAGAAAGATCTTCGGCAATGTCCAGCGTTGATCCGATCACCGGCATCCGGCGCATCTCTTCCAGATCATACCAACCCGCTTCGCGTGCATCACTGCCCGCGCTCAACTCGCCGCCGGTCATGCCGAGCCTGAATACATCGAGCCGGAAGGGCGGCTTGCCATCCACATTCGGCACCATGATCTGGCAGAGATGCTGCGGCGTTGATCCGGTTATGCCGGTTTCTTCACGCAGTTCCCGCAGCGCGGCCTGTTCGGGTGTTTCGCCAGGCTCGAGCTTGCCACCGGGAAAACCGTACTGATCCGCATAGGGTGGATTGATGCGTCGGGTCAGAAGAAACTTGCCATTCCTCTCGACCACCACGGCAACCGCGGCTATCTCGTTCAATGCGTGCTCTCCCGACTTGTGACGGTTCCAACTGTCGCATGCCATTGCAAGCATGCCTGGCCCTCCCTACCATTTGCAGGCAGCAGGCTGAAAGGACGAACGATGTGTGGCCGGTTCTCGCTAACCGCTTCGCCTGAAGAGGTGGAAGCGCTTCTGGGCGTGGTTGACGTGGATGCCTTTCCCCCGCGCTACAATATCGCGCCGACGCAGCCTGTGCTGATGGCCTGCTCCACGGGTCCACGGGAACCCGGCTCCAATCTGCCCGACCGGGAGGCGAAGCTGGTGCGCTGGGGCTTTCTGCCCTCATGGGTCAAGGATCCCAAGAAATTCCCGCTCATCATCAATGCACGCAGCGAGTCGGTTACCGAAAAGAACAGCTTCCGCGCCGCAATACGTCATCGCCGCGCGCTGCTGCCGGCCTCCGGTTTCTACGAGTGGCGCAGGGAAGGGGGCAAGAGCGTGCAGGCCTATTGGGTGCGCCCCCGCGATGGCGGCGTCATCGCCTTTGCCGGCCTGATGGAGACCTATAGCGAACCTGGCGGCAGTGAAATCGACACGGGCTGCATTCTCACCGCGACGGCAAATGAGGAATTCGCGCCCATCCACGACCGCATGCCGGTGATGATCCCCCGAGAGGAATTCGGGCGCTGGTTGGACTGCATCAACAACGAGCCGCGGGACGTGGCCGACCTCATGGTGGCGCCGGAGCCCGGCTTCTTCGAAGCCATCCCCGTTTCCAATCTCGTCAACAAGGTTGCCAATACCGGTCCTGAAATCCAGGAGCGCGTGCAACCGGCAGAAACAGGCAAACCTGCCGAGAAGCCGGTCGACGACGCGCAGATGCAGCTCTTCTGATCCAGCGGGCGCATGGGCCGAAACAGCTGGATTAAGCGCTGGGGCCAGTGGCCCACTTGCGGCCCCGGTCCCCGGGCGGCATAGGGGAAGCCATGACAGCTTCTCTTCTCGCTCCCCTTGCCGCCGGTTTTCTGCTCGGCGGCTCCCTCATCATCGCAATTGGCGCGCAGAACGCGTTCATCCTGCGCCAGGGTCTGTTGCGCGAGCATGTCTTCGTGCTCTGCCTCATATGTGCGCTGGCAGATGCGGTGTTGATTCTGGCCGGTGTGGCGGGTGTGGGAACGTTTGTTTCCAACTCTCCGCGCCTCATCACCATCGTGACCTTGGGGGGAGGGCTGTTTCTCAGCGTCTACGCCGTCATGGCATTTCGCCGGGCGCTTCATCCGGAAGGTATGAGTGCTGCGCGTAACGGCGATGGCTCGCTGCGCGACGCGATTGCGACCTGTCTGGCTTTCACCTTCCTCAACCCCCATGTCTACCTCGACACGGTGGTGCTCATAGGTTCGCTCTCCGGAGCCTATGAAGGGAACGCGCGTGCGGCCTATGCTGCAGGTGCAGTGGCTGCATCCTTCACATGGTTTTTCGCACTGGGCTATGGCGCGCGGCTGCTTCAGCCGTTTTTCGCGCGCCCAGCCTCCTGGCGCATTCTCGACACGCTGATAGGTGCCGTGATGCTCGCGCTGGCCTTAAGCCTCTTCGCGCGGCTGGTATGAGCGCTTCTTCGGCTCTTCCTGCTTTGGCTTGGAGCAGCAAAGCGCACCCCTGACAGCGGCAGGACCGACATTGCGGTACTCTTCCACGAGCTGCGCCTTCATCTCTGGTTTCGCTTCGGTGTTCGCTTGAACTTGGGCCATGATAATTGCCTGGCTATTCCTGTTTCACTTCCTGGCGATTTGCTGAGCGATTCCGTCGAAATCATGTCGCTAACGTCTCAGCGCGGCTCCAGTTCATAAAAAATGCGCCCAGATGCTTAACATCCTGTTCACGATGACTTTCGCACATTCACCAATTTGGAGCTTCAATTGAAGCGAAAGCCGCGCTTGACGCGCGGTTGCATCAAGGCGATAACCACGCCCATGAAAACGCCGTGCACCACGATCTGCATTTGCATTATTGGCTAGCGCCTCACGCTGGTCCGGTCGTTTTCGCCCTCGCTTCCCTGACACGAAAAACGCCCTGGCCAGCCGGCCGGTCACGTGGTTCATCGTCAATGGGATAGGGCATGTCTGAAAACGATCAAAAACTGCGCATCTACAACACGCTCACCCGCGAGAAGGAGGTTTTCGAGCCTCTCGATCAGAAAAATGTGCGCATGTATGTCTGCGGGCCGACCGTCTACGACTTTGCCCATATCGGCAATGCACGGCCTGTCATCGTGTTCGACGTGCTGTTCCGCCTGCTGCGCCACCTCTATGGTGAGGAGCATGTCACCTATGTGCGCAACATCACCGACGTTGACGACAAGATCAATGCGCGCGCCCTTCGCGACTTTCCCGGCCTGCCGCTCAACGAGGCAATCCGCAATGTCACGGAAAAGACGGCAAACCAGTTCCACGAGGACGTGAAGGCTCTCGGCTGCCTTGAGCCGACGGTGGAGCCACGCGCGACCGATTTCGTCCTACCGCGCGACGACGGCAAGGCCGACATGGTGAGCCTGATTCAGTCTCTCATCGATCGCGGCCATGCCTATGCGGCCAAAGGCGAAATCCTTTTCGACACCACCTCGATGGCCGACTATGGCGGCCTCTCCAAACGCAAGCTGGAAGACCAGCGCGCCGGCGCGCGGGTGGCAGTCGATGACCACAAGAAAAACCCCGGCGATTTCGTGCTCTGGAAGGAATCCTCAGGCGAAGAACCCGGTTGGGATGCAAGCTTCACCGTCGACGGAAAGCTGCTCGTCATCCGCGGCCGTCCGGGCTGGCATATCGAGTGCTCGGCCATGTCGGCAGCCTATCTTGGCGAGACCTTCGACATTCACGGTGGCGGGCTGGACCTGATCTTCCCCCATCATGAAAACGAGATTGCCCAGTCCCGCTGCGCCCACGGCACCGACATGATGGCGCGCTACTGGATGCATAACGGCTTCGTGCAGGTCGAGGGCCGCAAGATGTCGAAGTCGGAAGGCAACTTCATCACCATCCACGACCTGCTCCACACCGAAAAATTCGGCGGCCGCAAATGGCCCGGCGAAGTGCTGCGCCTTGCGATGCTGATGACGCATTACCGGGAGCCCATCGATTTTTCGGTGCGCAAGCTTGAGGAAGCGGAGAGCGTGCTCGATGGATGGTACCGTGCTGTCGGTGAGGCGCAGACGGGCGGCATCGACTGTGCAGACACGATCGGCGCCTTGCTGGACGACGTGAATACGACTGGTGCCATCACCGCGCTGCACGAATTGCGTGCCGAAGCGGCCAAGGGCAGCGAAGGCGCCCGCAAATGCCTCAAGGCGAGCGCAGCCCTTCTCGGCTTGCTCGGTCAGACCGAAAGCGAGTGGTTCGCCTCCAAGGTATCGGCGGACACTGACACCGCCAGCCTGGAAGAGCGTGTCACAAGGCGCCTCACGCTGCTCAAGGAAAAAAACTTCACCGAAGCCGACCGCATTCGTGACGAGCTTGCCGCTGAGGGTATCCAACTGATGGATTACAAGGACCCTGAGACTGGCGAGCGTCGGACGAAATGGGAGGTGAAGGGGTGAGGGAGCTTCTCTGATGAACGTGAAGCGCAGGCACCCCCCTCTGTCCTGCCGGACATCTCCCCCACAAGGGGGGATATTGGCTTGCGCGCATGCTTTCGCCATAGCTCTGAAGGAAACGCACAACCTCTCCACCTGCAATCTCCCCCCTCGTGGGGGAGATGCCCGGCAGGGCAGAGGGGGGCGTGACGAGTCGGAAACCTTCGAGCTTCATCCGCAGCGCTGTGAGGAAACCCTCTGCCAGTTTGCCGCCAAGCCCTCCACCCGCAATCTTCCCCCTCGTAGGGGAGATGCCCGGCAGGGCAGAGGGGGGCGTGAAGGGGCGCTGAAATCTGCATTTTTGACTGCAGGAGTCAGCTGATGCCACATACTCCTGTTCCGCCCCGCACCCGATCAAATGCCAAGGCCATGCGGCGCCAGATGACGTCTGCAGAATTGAAGCTCTGGAACGAATTGCGCGCACATCGCCTGATGGACCTGCCCTTCCGCAGACAATACCCTGTCGCTGGCTATATCGTCGACTTTGCCTGTCCGGCCAGAAAGCTGATTGTTGAAGTCGACGGCTCGCAGCATGGGGAAGCAGACAATCGCCGTCTGGACAATCTGCGCACCAAGCGCCTTGAAGCTGACGGCTGGACCATCATCCGCTTCTGGAACGACGACATCCTTCATTCCCTCGATGGTGTCTGCAGCCATATCGTGGCTGTGGCGCAGTCGATGGGAGATCACCCGAACCCACCGGAACTCCGCCCATGACCCGCGAACGCATCTATCTCTTCGACACGACCCTGCGCGACGGCCAGCAGACGCCGGGGATTGATTTTTCGGTCGAGGACAAGCAGGCAATCGCGAAGATGCTGGACGAATTCGGCATTGATTATGTCGAGGGCGGCTATCCGGGTGCAAACCCGACCGACACGGTGTTTTTCGAGAAGAAGCGCACACAGCGCGCGCAATTCGTGGCTTTCGGCATGACGAAGCGTTCCGGCGTTTCCGTGTCGAACGATCCGGGCGTCGCTGGCCTCCTGCAGTCGAAGGCCGACGCCATCTGCTATGTCGCGAAAAGCTGGGACTATCATGTGCGCGTGGCGCTTGGCTGCACCAATGAGGAGAATCTCGAATCGATCAGCGCATCAGTAACCGCCGCCCGCGAGGCAGGGCGCGAGGCGATGGTGGATTGCGAGCATTTCTTCGATGGGTACAAGGCCAATCCGGACTATGCGCTGGCCTGCGCGAAGGCCGCGATCGCGGCGGGTGCGCGCTGGGTGGTGCTGTGCGACACCAATGGCGGAACGCAGCCGGCGGAAATCCGCGAAATCGTGAAAGCGGTGATCGAGGCAGGCATTCCGGGCCAGAATCTCGGCATCCACGCTCATGACGATACCGGCCAGGCGGTCGCCAACTCGCTTGCTGCCGTTGAAGCGGGTGTCCGCCAGATCCAGGGCACGCTGAACGGCATCGGGGAGCGCTGCGGCAATGCCAATCTCGTCACGCTCATTCCCACGCTGCTATTGAAGCCGGCCTATGCGGAGCGTTTCGAGCTTGGCATCGCGCGTGATGATCTGGCTGGCCTGACCAAACTTTCGCGCGCCTTTGATGAATTGCTCAACCGAGCTCCGGATGCGCAGGCGCCCTATGTCGGCGCCTCGGCCTTCGCGACAAAGGCGGGTATCCATGCCTCTGCGCTGCTGAAGGAGCCGGAAACCTATGAACATGTGCCGCCGGAAGTCGTCGGCAATTCGCGCCGGGTCATGGTGTCCGATCAGGGCGGCAAGGCGAATTTCATCGCCGAACTGAAGCGGCGCGGCATCGCGGTCGCAAAGGATGATCCCCGCCTTGATACGCTGATCGCACTTGTGAAGGAGCGCGAGGCTCAAGGCTATGCTTATGAAGGGGCCGATGCGAGCTTCAACCTTCTTGCCCGCCGAACGCTTGGCCAGGTGCCGGAATTCTTCAAGGTCGACAGCTTCCGCTGCATGGTGGAACGACGCTACGATGCCAATGGCAGCCTGAAGACGGTTTCCGAGGCCGTTGTGCGCGTGACGGTGGACGGCGAGGAATTGATGTCGGTGGCAGAGGGGCACGGCCCGGTCAACGCCCTCGATATCGCGCTGCGCAAGGATCTGGGCAAATATCAAGCCGAAATCGCTGACCTATCGCTCACCGATTACAAGGTGCGCATCCTCAATGGCGGCACCGAAGCCATTACCCGTGTACTAATCGAAAGTCAGGATGGTACAGGCCGCAGATGGTGGACGGTCGGCGTGTCGGACAATATCATCGACGCATCGTTCCAGGCCTTGATGGACTCTATCGTCTACAAGCTGGTCACCAATCGCGAAAAGGTCGGCCTCGCGGCCGAATAGTGCATGGCACAATCGACAATCGGGGAGGAGGCGCAGGCTCGCCAAGGGGCGCTGCGCGGTTTCGGCTTTGCCTTCATGGCCTACTTTTTCTGGGGGCTGATGCCCTTTTTCATGAAGGCGGTGGCGCATATGCCCGCAGCCGAAGTGGTTGCTCATCGGGTGGTGTGGTCCGTGCCGCTGGCCGGTGTGGTGCTGATGGTGCTAGGCCGCACGGCGGATGTCGCCGCCGCATTGCGCTCGCCTCGCACGCTCGTCATGGCGGCAATCACTGCTACAGTCATCTCCATCAACTGGGGCACCTATGTCTGGGCGATTTCGGTCGACCGCACTGTAGAGACCGCGCTCGGCTACTACATCAATCCGCTCGTTTCCATCGGGCTGGCAGCACTCTTTCTCGGTGAGAAGCTGACACGCATGCAGATGGCCGCTGTCGGCCTCGCCATCATCGCCGTGGTGATTCTTACGGTGAATGCGGGTGGCCTGCCGTGGGTGTCGCTGGTGCTGGCACTTGCATTCGCCATCTATGGCTTCTTGCGCAAGACCTTGCCCATCGGTCCAAGCCAGGGCTTCTTCCTGGAAGTGCTTTTGATGGCAATCCCGGCGCTGGGCTACATTCTGTGGCTTGAAGGAACGGGACAGGGGCACTTCTTTTCCAGCGACACAAGCGACATCCTGCTACTTCTCGCCTGCGGTCCGATCACCGCCGTGCCATTGCTGCTTTATGGATTCGGCGCAAAGCTGCTGCGCTATTCCACCATCGGCATAATGCAATATATCGCGCCTACCATGATCTTCCTGATCGCGGTATTCGTCTTCGCCGAACCGTTCGATCTCGTTCGCGCAATCGCCTTCGTGCTGATCTGGGTAGGGCTGGCGCTCTATACGCTTTCCATGTTCCAGGAGAGCCGAAAGGCCAAGGCAGCGGCGGCAGCGCCGCTGCGTTGAGGCCATCCGGCCGGGCCTTGCTACATGCGCTCTATGACGGCTTCCTCGCCATCCCGGCTCTGGGATGCGGATGAGAGGATCTGCACGATCTCGTCCACCGACTGCACGACCTTCGGGCGCACGCGGTTGGCGGAGTGGATGAAGCCTTCTTCGCGCATATGGTCGAGAAGGGCCATCATGGGGTCCCAGAACCCATTGATGCTGGCGAAGATCATCGGCTTGTCATGACGGCCAAGCTGCGCCCAGGTCATGATCTCGACGATCTCCTCGACCGTTCCGATGCCGCCAGGCAGTGCCACGAAGGCATCCGAGCGTTCAAACATCTTGTGTTTGCGCTCGTGCATGTCCTCAGTGACGATGAGTTCGTCGAGATCGACAAGCTCGTCTTCTGATGCCTCGCGGTTCATCAGGAAACGCGGAATGATGCCGGTCACCTTGCCGCCATTTTCACGGCAGCCCGCCGCAACCGCACCCATGATGCCGCGGGTGCCGCCGCCATAGACAAGGCTCATGCCCGCCTTGGCAATAGCCGCGCCAAGCTGCCGGCCAGCGGTCATGAAGGCTTCGTCATGGCCCGTGGAAGAGCCGCAATATACGCAAACGGATTTGATCTGTGTCATGGGACGCATTTGCCGTGGCGGCCGCCTGCCGGTCAAGATCAAATGATGTTGCGGGCAAGTTCCCTGCATGAACGCGGACGGGTTTTACGCCTCGCAAAGCTTCAAAAACAGGTGAAAAACCGCTGGATAAGCCTATGTTTATTGTAGCATCTGACAAAAAGGGATAGATCGGTAAGGGGCTCAGGGAACTTACGAAAAATGCCGACTGCTCCGATAAAGATACTGCTTTACGTCCTGGGCGCCCTGGTGGGCGCGACCGGGGTTGCCTATTACGCGGGCGCGCTTGATCCGCTGCTTGACGAAAGGGCGCAAGAGCGCCAGCTCGCCGCAACGCAGGACAGCGCCCAGCAAGCCGCGTCATCGGATGCACAAGAACCGGCATCGTCGACGACGGCCAAGACGGATCGCAGTGAAGCGGCATCTGTCGACCAATCCGCTTCCGGCATGAATGAAGGTGAAGCTGACGGTGAACCCGCTGGCAGCGAAAATACCGCACAGGAAGTGGCGATCCCGCGCTTCGATCTCGTGCGCGCAGAGCCCAATGGCGATCTGGTCGTGGCCGGCAATGCCGCGCCCGATTCGGAGATCGAGGTATTGTCAGGCACGCGCGTGCTTGCGCGAACCACTTCGGGAGCGGGTGGCGATTTCGTGGCGGTGCTTGATGAGCCGCTGTCGGCCGGCGACCATAATATCGTTCTTCGCTCCACCGGCCCGGACAAGCTGGCAGCAACATCGGTAGAGACGGCCATCGTGTCGATTCCCGAAGGAGAGCAGGGGCAGGTTCTGGCTATGGTGCAGGAGCCCGGTGCGCCCACGCGCGTGGTCTCTCGGCCCGAAGCACCCAAACCCGTGGCTGATCAGCCCGGTGATGATGCTCAAGGCAGCCAGACTGCGCAGTCGTCCGGTGAGGCAAAGACCAGACAGTCTGAGGCTGCAGCTGGTGGTGCCGACACTCTGCCGAATGATGAGGCGAGTGCTGTCGCGGATGCCGCCGACGCGCCGTCTTCCGGCGAAAATGGGCCTAGCGAAAGCGCATCGGCAGGGCCCGATGGTGGGTCAGGCGAAAACGCTCTTGCTGCGGCTGGTGAGGGCGTGGCGGCAAATGATGTGGCCGCATCGGGTGAAGGCTCAACGGATGCCGCCACCGGCGAGGCTCAAGCGCCAGGCCAAGAGCTTGCTTCTGAAAACGGGAATTTCGAGCCCGAAGGTCAGGAGGCAGCACGGACCGCTGAGGCCGGTGCGCAGGCAGATGATCGACTTGAAGAGCAGGCGGGAGCAGGCGATGCCGCGGGCGTTTCAAGTGGCTCTGATGCCGGTGAAAACTCTGCTCCCACCACCACTGCCGCAGATTTCCAGATGCCATTCATCGAGGCAGTGGAGATTGACGGTGAACAGGTTTTTGTGGCGGGTCGTGCGGCCAGGGGCGCAAAGGTCCGAGTCTATTTCGATGATATCCTGATTGGCCAGTCCGAGGCCGGGCCTGATGGGCACTTTCTCGTTGACGCATCACGAACGATCCCGGTAGGCGATTATACCGTTCGTGCGGATGTGATCGGTGAGGATGGTCAGTCGGTCATTGCGCGCGCAGCGGTGCCCTTCTCACGACAGGAAGGCGCGCATGTTGCAGCCGTTGCCTCGCGCCCTGACGCGCCTTCGGTGCAGCCCGAAGCAACCGACGAAACACAAATGGCCGAAAGCACCAGTGCCGAAAATGGCGAGGCTTCGCAGGAACGTTCGGCTTCGGCATCGACCGCTGCAGCCTCTGCCTCTGGTGGTGAGGAGACCAGCACCGGCGCGGCGCCAGCGCCTTCCTCGATGAGTGCGGATGCAGGCAATCAGGCGCAGACAGAAGCGGCCGAAGGTGCCACGTCGAGCGCGACCGGCGAGGCAAGCGCGGACGACACTTCTCAGAGCGACGCTGGGGACGAGGTTGGTCGTGAGCAGGAGATGGCAGCGGTTCCTGACACCGCGGCAGAACCCGCAGGGACAGCAAACGAGAGCGCATCCACGTCTGCCGCACCTGCACAGACGACAGCACCTGCGCTCCAGCCTGTGGATGGAGCGGTGATTATTCGCCGCGGTGACACGCTGTGGCACATTTCCCGCCGCGTCTATGGCCGTGGCATGCGCTACACGACGATCTACCTGGCCAATCAGGATCAGATTCGTGATCCCGACCTCATCTGGCCGGGACAGGTTTTCTCGCTACCCGCTGAAAGTGCCGAGGGCGAGCCTGCCGATCTGACTGCCATTGACGAGCGTCGGGCTGAAAGCAGCCCAGCGCAATAAATGCAGCTGCTCACAGGGTGGAACCCGAGAGCGGCTTGCTTGAGGAAATTTCATCGTATATCGTCGATCTACGATGAATACATCCGATGACCTCTCCACTTGCTGCCGCGACAAGGTGCTGGCACGCCGCTTCTCGGCCATGGCTCACCCGGCAAGGCTGGAAATCCTGCGTCATCTGGCTGAACGGGACGCCTGCTGCTGCAAGGATGTGGTCGGACGTGTCGGCCTTGCGCAATCCACCGTCTCGCAGCACCTGAAAATCCTCCAGGAAGCGGGCCTCGTTGATTTCAGGCAGGAGCGGCCACGCTCGCGCTACACCATCAACAAAGAGGCGCTGGATGAAACGCGGGCGCAGATGAACAGCTTCCTCGGCACTTGCTGTGCAAGCGGGGAAGACCAGTTGAAGCATTCGAGCATTTAAGGCGTCACACTTGGCACAGAAGACCGTATCGGCCGATTCCGGCTCAACCTTCCGCACGCTTCGCAATCTCTGGCCTTACATGTGGCCTTCGAGCCGACCGGACCTGAAGCGCCGCGTCCTGTTTGCGTCCATGTTCCTGGTACTGGCCAAGGTCATTCTCGTCCTCGTACCCTATTTCTACAAATGGGCGACCAATGCACTGTCGGGAGAGGGGGATGTCCCGGGCTGGCTTCCTCCGCTTCTGGCGGGACCGATCATGCTGGTGGTGGCCTATAATGTTGTCCGCATCACCCAACTGGGCTTCAACCAGTTGCGCGACGCGCTTTTTGCCAAGGTCGGCCAGCATGCGGTGCGCCAGCTCGCCTATCGCACTTTCGTGCATATGCACGAGCTGTCGCTGCGCTTTCATCTCGAGCGGCGCACGGGCGGTCTCTCGCGCATCATAGAGCGTGGTACCAAGGGCATTGATACGATCGTCCGCTTCACCATTCTCAATACCATACCGACGCTGCTGGAATTCGCGCTTGCCGCCAGCATTTTCGCCTTTGCCTATGGCGGTGCCTATGTGGCGATCATCGCGGTGACGGTCGGGTTTTATATCTGGTTCACCGTCAAGGCGAGCGACTGGCGCATCGCCATCCGCCGCCAGATGAACGAGTCGGATACGGACGCCAACACCAAGGCGATCGACTCGCTGCTCAATTTCGAGACGGTTAAATATTTCAACAACGAGACCATGGAGGCCGAACGCTTTGACCGCTCCATGGCGCGCTACGAGCAGGCTGCCACGCGCACATGGACCTCGCTGGGCTGGCTCAATTTCGGGCAGGGCGTCATCTTCGGGCTCGGCATGGCGGCCGCCATGGGGCTTTCGGCCTACGAGGTGATGCAGGGCACGCAGACGGTTGGCGATTTCGTATTCATCAACGCCATGCTGATGCAGCTTTCCATTCCGCTCAATTTCATCGGTTCCGTCTATCGCGAAATCCGCCAGGGTCTGACCGACATCGAAGAGATGTTCGCGCTTCTGGACGTGAAGGCCGAGGTCGTTGACAAGCCGAACGCTGCGGAATTGCTGGTGGAAGCGGGCCATGTCCGTTTCGACAATGTAGTCTTCGCCTATGATCCTCAGCGGCCGATCCTCAAGGGCGTCAGCTTCGAGATCCCGCCGGGCAGGACGGTCGCCGTGGTCGGGCCTTCGGGTGCTGGCAAATCGACGATTTCACGCCTCCTGTTCCGCTTCTATGACGTGCAGTCCGGCGCGGTCTCCATCGACGGTCAGGATGTGCGCAATGTCTCGCAACAAAGCCTTCGGGCAAGCATCGGCATGGTTCCGCAGGACACGGTGCTCTTCAACGACACCATAGCCTATAATATCCGCTATGGCCGCCCCGATGCGAGCGATGAAGATGTGCGCCGGGCTGCCGAACTGGCACAGATTTCCGACTTCATCGAGAGTCTTCCCCACGGCTATGATTCCATGGTCGGCGAGCGCGGTCTGAAGCTCTCAGGCGGTGAGAAGCAGCGTGTGGCAATTGCCCGCACGATCCTCAAGGCACCGCCGGTCCTGATCCTCGACGAGGCCACCTCGGCGCTTGATACACATACCGAACAGGAGATCCAGGCCGCCCTCGATCTTGTCTCCAGGGGGCGCACGACACTGGTCATTGCCCACCGTCTCTCCACCGTCATCACTGCCGACGAGATTATCGTTCTTAAGGGCGGGGAGATAGCCGAACGCGGCACGCATGGGGAACTTCTGGATGCCGGTGGGCTTTACGCTGACATGTGGAATCGCCAGCGTGAGGCGAGCGAGGCAGAGGAGAGGCTGCGAATTGCAAGGGAGACCGACGAGCTTGGCATCGTGGTGCGCAAGAGGCCGACCTACGAGCAATAGTGCAACCTGCAGTAACGGCGAAAACCATTTTATTTCATTTGGCCATGCGCTAGGAAGTCACGACTGCAAAGCCTCATGAAAGCGCGGAAAAAATGAACCTGCTCGACACGATCCGGCACACCTTTGTCCCCATCCATCGAGAAGGCTATCCCTTCATCGCTGCCTTTGCCGTGGGCACGATCATTCTGGGCCTGATCTGGGATCCGCTGTTCTGGATCGGCGTCATCCTGACAGCCTGGTGCGTCTATTTCTTCCGCGACCCGCCGCGCGTCACACCAGTCGATGACAAGCTGGTCATCGCACCTGCCGATGGCATTGTCTCTTCAGTCAAGCCGGCCGTCCCGCCAGCCGAGCTTGGTCTGGGCGACGAGGAGATGACGCGCATTTCCGTCTTCATGAATGTCTTCTCGTGCCACATCAACCGCGCTCCGGTCCGTGGCCGCATATCTGCGGTCGAACACCGCCCCGGCCGTTTCCTCAACGCCGAGCTCGACAAGGCAAGCCGTGAGAACGAGCGCAACTCGTTGATCATCGAGAGCGCGCATGGTCCTGTACCTGTGGTGCAGATCGCAGGTCTGGTCGCACGGCGCATTGTCTGCTGGGTGGACGTGCCCGGCGAAGTCTCCGTCGGCGAGCGCTTTGGCCTCATCCGTTTCGGTTCTCGCGTTGATGTCTATCTGCCGGCAAATGCGCGCCCGCGCGTGGCGGTTGGCCAGCTGGCCGTCGGTGGCGAGACGGTTATCGCCGAATTCGGCAGCGATGCGCCGCCACCGGTCGTAAGGGCTTCGTGATGGCAGGTCCGTTCCAGCCCTTCCAGCCGCACGGAGATGGCAGCGGTCCGCGTCTGCGCGAAATGCCGCTGCGCCTGATCGTGCCCAATCTGATTACCATTCTCGCCATCTGCGCAGGACTTTCAGGCATTCGCCTGGCCTTCGAGATGCGCTTTGAGCTGGCGGTCATGATGGTGCTACTGGCCGCGTTTCTGGACGCGGTTGACGGGCGCGTGGCGCGCATGCTCAAGGCTTCATCGAGCTTCGGCGCACAGATGGATTCGCTGGCGGATATCGTCAATTTCGGCGTGGCACCCGCGCTGGTGCTTTATGCCTATCTGCTGAATGGTGCCGGCGCGATTGGCTGGATCGCCGCACTGCTCTTTGCAATCGCCTGCGCGCTGCGCTTGGCGCGCTTCAATGTCATGCTGGAAGACGAGGATCGGCCAACATGGCAAGGCGACTATTTCGTGGGTGTTCCCGCACCCGCCGGTGCAGCGCTGGTCATGTTGCCGGTCTATCTCGGCTTTCTGGGGCTCTCGGCGCAGCCTGTATTCATCTATGCCTCGATTGCCTACACCATCGCCATCGGCGTTCTGATGGTCAGCAAACTGCCGGTCTATTCGGGCAAGGCTTCGGGTAGCCGCGTCAGGCGCGAATTCGTCCTGCCGGTCATGTTCGCCGTGGTGCTCTACGCGCTGCTTCTGGCAAGCTATACTTGGGCGACCATGGCCGCTTCTGCCGTTGCCTATCTGCTGTTCCTGAGCTTTGGCACACGTGCCTATGTGAAGCGCGCTGCGCGCGAGGAGGAGAAGGCGAAGACTGCCGCGCAAAATGGTGCAGAAGGCGCTGACTAGGCGGCTTCCACGACGCGCTCTTCTTCCCGGACCAGGATGCCGCGCGCTTCCAGCATGCGGTTCAGAAGCGCCTGGGAGGCACGCAATTCTCCATTGGACGAGCGCTGTTTGAGCGCCTCCAGCGTTACCGGCTCAAGCGTGCGAATTGAAAGCGCGGGCAGGGGCCGCTTGCCTTTCGAAAGCGAGAAAGCCGTCTTGTCGGCCCCCTTGATGAATACCGGCACGACCTGGGCGTCGGCGCGCATGGCGATGCGGGCAATCGCACGGAACAGGCGGAAGCTGCGCTGATCGGGATCGGTATCATCCGGAAGATAGACCGCAAGGCGTCCGCCGCCTTTCAGGCGCTGCACAAGGCGCCGGCTGACAAAGACATGCCTCGCATTGAAGGAGATGCACCGGCCGAGACTGCGCCAGGGGTCGAGCCACCACGCGCGCGCCGAAGCCTCGTCAAGTATATGCAAGGTTTCGTCAGGTAGCAGGGAAAGCATCAGGGCGGGCTCAAGCCGTGACTGCTGCCAAACCGCATAGATCACCGGAGTGGGGGCCGTGCGTGCCGCGCGGATCTGCTGGTCGTCGATCCGGTACCACAGCTTGAAGGGCGCATACAGCAGGGCCTGCTTGAAGCCGATGCCCAGCCGGGCGATCGCATAGGCGGCAAGTGCCACCCATAAGGCGATGATGGCGATGACTACGGCAATGGCAATCTGCATTGGTATCTCCCGCTTCTTGAACGGGTGCCCGCAAGGCGGCACCGCATCTTGTTTCCTGCGAGCATCGGGCTTCAGACCTGCATGTCCGAACAATGCTGCGCGTCGCCCCGCGCGCTGACCGGCCTTCGGTCCGGCAGCACCATGCAGGGTATCGCAAAGAGATCAGCCGTCAAACGAGAAGTGGAAGCTATTCGGGCATTCGGTAGGTGGTGAAGCGGTTCTGCTTCACGTCGAAGATCTTGCCCGTCTCCGTCAGTTCCGGGCTCGCCAGATGTATGATCTTCGCTGCAACCTCGCTTGGATGCGGCAGTGTCTCGGGATCTTCGCCGGGCATGGCCTGCGCCCGCATTGCAGTGCGCGTGGCGCCCGGATTGACCGAATTTACGCGCAGCGGCATGTTTTTGGTCTCGTCCGCCCAGGAGCGTGCCAAAGCCTCCACGGCCGCCTTCGAAGCCGCATAGGGCCCCCAGAAGGCCTTGGCCGAATGAGCTGCGCCAGACGACATGATGATGGCACGGCCTGCATCCGATGCGCGCAGCAAAGGATCAAGGCTGCGGATCAGCCGCCATGTCGCCGTGACATTAATTTCCATGACCTTCTCGAAGGTCTTGGCCTCGACATGGCCGATAGGGGAGAGAACACCCAGAATGCCCGCATTGGCCACCATGATGTCGAGCTTGCCCCAGCGCTCGTGCAGCGCGCCGCCAATGCGGTCAATGCCCGCCATGTCCTTCAGGTCGAGAGGGACGAGTGTTGCTTCGCCGCCGGCCGCCTTGATCTCGTCGTCGAGTTCTTCAAGGCCGCCCACCGTGCGTGCGACAGCAATCACATGTGCGCCTGCTGCGGCGAGTTCCTTCGCGATGAAATAGCCGATTCCGCGCGAGGCGCCGGTCACAAGGGCAGTGCGGCCGGAAAGATCGAGCTTGTCCGTCATGAGTGTCGTCCTGATATCGAGGGATGTGGCGGGCTACTGCCCGCCTGCTGCCAAAAGCGAAAGCTGGCGCACATTGTCCGTGCCGGCCAGATCCGTCAGCTGTGTTGGATATTCGTTGGTGAAGCAGGCATCGCAGTATTGCGGCTGCTCATTGTTGCGCATGGCTTCGCCGACAGCCCGATAGAGGCCGTCGATGGACAGGAAGCCCAGCGAATCGACGCGGATGAAATCTGCCATCTCCTCGATCGACATGCGCGAGGCGAGAAGCTTGGCCGCCGAAGGCGTGTCCACGCCATAGAAGCAGGAGGCGCGCGTGGGCGGGGAGGCGATGCGCATATGCACTTCCTTCGCGCCCGCATCGCGCACCATCTGCACGATCTTCTGGCTGGTCGTGCCGCGCACGATGGAATCGTCAACCAGCACGACCCGCTTGCCTTCGATGGAGCGGCGATTGGCGTTGTGCTTCAGCTTCACGCCCATATGGCGGATTGAATCGGTCGGCTGGATGAAGGTGCGGCCAACATAGTGATTGCGGATGATGCCAAGCTCGAAGGGGAGACCTGCTTCCTGCGCAAACCCGATGGCAGCCGGTGTGCCGGAATCGGGCACGGGCACGACGATATCGGCGTCGACAGGGTTCTCGCGCGCGATTTCCGCACCGATCTGCTTGCGCACCTCATAGACATTCCGCCCCTCGACCGACGAATCCGGGCGGGCGAAATAAACATATTCAAAGATGCAGAAGCGCTGCTTGGCAGGCTCGAAGGGGAAGAAGCTTTCAACGCCCGCATCTGTTACGACGATCATCTCGCCAGGCTTCACGTCGCGCACATAGCGCGCGCCGATAATGTCGAGCGCGCAGCTTTCGGAAGCGAGAATGTAAGCGCCATCCAGATCGCCCAGAACCAGCGGGCGGATGCCAAGTGGATCGCGGCAGCCGATCATCTTTTTCGATGTGAGTGCGACCAGTGAAAACGCGCCCTCAAGCTGGCGCACCGCATCGATGAAGCGTGAATTGGTGTCGCGCTCCTTGCTGGTTGCCACCAGATGCATAATGGTTTCGGTGTCGGAGGTCGACGAGAAGATCGAGCCTTCCTTCTGCAGGCGGCGCTGCACGGTCATGGCATTGGTGATGTTGCCATTATGCGCGACAGCAAGACCGCCATCGGCCAGTTCCGCGAAGAAGGGTTGAACATTGCGCAGGCCCGAGCCGCCGGTCGTTGCATAGCGCACATGGCCGATGGCGCGATGACCGCTCAGCCGGTCCAGAACTGACTGCTTGGTGAAGGTATCGCCGATCAGGCCGATATGGCGCTCGACATGGAATTGCGAGCCGTCAAAGGAAACGATACCGCCCGCTTCCTGCCCGCGATGCTGCAGCGCGTGAAGCCCCAGCGTGACGATGGCGGCAGCATCCTGCCGTCCGAAGATGCCGAATACACCGCATTCGTCGTGGAAATGATCGTCCGCCTCGCCGGCGAGTGCGTCTGCGCTATGTTCTGCCATTCTATGGCCGCCCCTTGCTTTGGGTTACACCGGCAGCCTCAAAGGCCGTCAGTTGCTCGTCTCAGCCTCGCCGTCGCTGCCACCGGAGATGCGGTCGATGAGGGAGTTTTCCGGATCATCGGGCATCAGGTCCTGCAGCCATGCGCCAACACCGTCAAGCAGCGGGCGCGACTTGGCTTCGCTCACCCAGCTCGGGGGGTTTGACCCCATGAGCCAGTTGAGAAAGAGAAGTGCCACGGCGACCACGAGGATACCACGTGCGGCGCCGTAGAGAAAACCGAGAGTGCGGTCGAGTGCGCCAACGCGCGAATCGACGATGAAATCAGCCAGTTTCATCGTGATGATCGTCACGATGATCAGGGCGATGAAGAATATTGCCGCCGCCGCAACCGCCATCGCCAGCATCTCGTTGCTGATATAGGGCGTCACATAGGGCAGGACGTAAGGGTAGAGGAAGAAAGCAGCCAGCGCCGCGATCGCCCAGGATGCAATGGAAAGCACCTCGCGTGAGAAACCGCGCACCATGGCCAGCATGGCCGAAACAAGCGTGAAGCCGACGAGTACCCCGTCCAGCAGCGTGATTGGCATTGTCACCCCAACTCCTCTTTGCGGAGGGCCCTCATCGTTCTTCTTTTCATGTCACCTGGCCAACGTCTCACGATGACGCGGAACCCGCGATACGTGCAACGAGGTCAGCCAGACTTTCCGGCCTGAATACCCTTGATGCCATCGCACCGGAAGGCTCTTCATTGCCCGGCGGCATGGCTGCCTGTGTAAAGCCCAGCTTCTCGGCTTCTTTGAGGCGGCTACCCGCATGGGCCACAGGGCGTACGGCACCCGAAAGACTGATTTCGCCGAAATAGACGCAATCGGCGGGCAGGGCAAGACCGGTAAGCGAGGAGACAAGTGCCGCTGCAACCGCAAGATCGGCCGCAGGCTCGGAAATCCGGTAGCCGCCGGCAATGTTGAGATAGACATCGTGCTGCGCAAAGCGCACCCCGCAATGAGCCTCCAACACGGCCAGAACCATGGAAAGCCGCGCCGAATCCCAGCCCACTACCGCGCGCCGCGGCGTGCCGAGCGGTGAGGGCGCAACGAGCGCCTGGATTTCCACAAGAACCGGCCGCGTACCTTCCATGCCGGCAAAGACTGCTGCACCAGGTGCCTTCTCGCTGCGCTCACCCAGAAAAAGCTCGGACGGGTTGGGAACTTCGCGCAGGCCCTTGTCGCCCATCTCGAAGACGCCGATCTCGTCGGTCGGACCGAAGCGGTTCTTCACCGTGCGCAAAATGCGGTAGTGATGGCCGCCTTCGCCCTCGAAATAGAGAACGCCATCGACCATGTGCTCGACCACGCGTGGACCGGCGATCTGGCCCTCCTTGGTCACATGGCCGACGAGGACGATGGCCGCACCCTTGGACTTCGCATAACGGATCATGGCCTGCGCGGCAGCACGCACCTGCGTGACCGTGCCGGGCGCGGAATCGGCCATGTCGGTCCAAAGCGTCTGAATCGAATCGAGAATAACGAGATCAGGCCGCTTGCCATCGGAAATCGTCGCCAGAATATCCTCGACATTGGTCTCAGCCGCCAGCTCCACCGGCGTTTCGGCCACGCCCAGGCGCTGTGCCCGCAAGCGGATCTGCGCCACAGCCTCCTCGCCCGAAACATAGACGATGCGGTGTCCGCGTGATGCAAGCGCTGCGGCTGCCTGTGTCAGAAGCGTGGATTTGCCAATACCCGGATCGCCACCGACCAAAAGGGCTGAGCCCCGCACGAAGCCGCCGCCGGTTGCGCGGTCCAGTTCCCCGATGCCCGTGATGATGCGTGGTGCATCCTCGATCTCACCCGAGAGCGTGGTGAGCGTCACGGCGCGCCCGGCCCGTGCCTTGCGTCCGGTCTGCGGACCTGAACCAATGCCGCTGGACGTGCCTTCCTCGATCAGCGTGTTCCACTCGCCGCAGCCGTCGCATTTGCCAGCCCAGCGGGCATGCACCGTGCCGCAATTCTGGCAGATGAACTGTGTGCGCGATTTTGCCATCAGAGAGCACCCCCGACATAATGCCGGTGATAGCGGCGCCCCAGCGACGTCAGGAGCTCATAGGCGATGGTGCCTGCAGCTTTCGCCACATCGTCGATGGGCATGTTCGGGCCAAAGAGTTCAATATATTCGCCAACATGCACGGCATCGGGACCAAGCTCGGTCACGTCGAACAGCGTCAGGTCCATCGTGACACGCCCGAGCAGTGGCACTTGCACTCCATGGATGAAGCCGCAGGCCCCTGGCGTTTGCGACGCATCGCGCAGCGGGACCAGCGCACCGGAGGCGGAGCGGTGATAGCCATCGGCATAGCCGGTGGAGCAGACGGCAACGATGGTGTCGCGGGCGACTGTCGCACCGCCATAGCTGACCGTTTCGCCAGCCTTCACCATCCGCACCTGTGCGATGCGGCTTTCAGCCGTCACGACCGGGCGCATGGGATTGTCGACATCATTGACCGCGGCACCGCCATAAAGCGCAATGCCCGGACGCGTCAGTTCACCGAGAAATTCCCCGCCAAGAAAGATGCCTGCCGAATTGCACAGACTTGAATCACATTCTGGGAAAAGCGAGCGAACACGCTGAAATGATTCAAGTTGTTTCCCATTGAGCGGGTGGGCCGGGCTATCGGCCGCAGCCAGATGCGACATGACGACGAGCGGCGTGATCGCGCCGGTCAGCGCATTTTCTCGCGCAAGGGCTTCAGCTCGCTCGAAGGTGAGGCCCAGCCGGTTCATGCCTGTGTCGACATGCAGCGCGCAGGGGCGAGGGTGGTCCGTGTCATAGCCATGCGCCTCCCAGGTGGAGAGGTCGCTTTGCGAGTTGAGCACCGGATAAAGCCGCTTCTCGCGATAGATGCCCGCGGCCTCCTCGCCGAACAGCCCGTTCAGAACAAATATCTCCGCATCCGGCAGCACGTCGCGCAAGGCGGCCCCTTCATCAGGCAATGCCACGAAGAAGCGGCGCGCGCCTTCCGCGCACAGCGTCTTGGCAACAGGTGCGATGCCCAGCCCATAGGCGTCGGCCTTCACCACGGCTGCAGTCTCGGCAGCGCCCGAAAGAAGTTTCAGCGCACGATAGTTTTCTGCCAGCGCATCCAGGTCGATGACTAGCCGACCCCCTGCCAGGGGAGCCGATACGCCCGTTATGATCGAGGAGGCCGTTTCCGTCACTCGAAACGCTCAGGCAGATGCGAATCTTCGGCCAGATCCGAGAAGCGGGTATATTCGCCGTGGAAGGCCAGCGGAACAGTTCCCGTCGGGCCGTGACGCTGCTTGGCGATGATGACTTCCGCCTTGCCGCGCGCCTCGTTCATGTCCATCTCCCACTTGAGATATTCCTCGGTGCCCGGCTTCGGCTCCTTGTTCTTGATGTAATATTCGTCACGATAAACAAACAGCACCACGTCGGCGTCCTGCTCGATCGAGCCCGATTCACGAAGATCTGAAAGCTGCGGACGTTTGTCGTCGCGCGATTCCACCTGACGTGAGAGCTGGGACAGCGCGATGATCGGCGTCGAAAGCTCCTTGGCGAGCGCCTTGAGGCCCGTGGTAATCTCTGTGATTTCCTGCACGCGGTTCTGCGCGGATTTGGCTGACGAGCCCTGCATGAGCTGCACATAGTCGACCACGATGAGGTCAAGGCCGCGCTGGCGCTTCAGGCGGCGCGCGCGGGCTGAAAGCTGGGCGATGGAAATGCCGCCCGTCGCGTCGATGAAGAGCGGCACCTTCTGCATGGTCTGGGCGCAGGCAACCAGCTTCTCGAATTCCGCCTCGTTGATCTCACCACGGCGGATCTTGGATGACGAGATTTCCGTCTGCTCGGAAATGATACGCGTGGCAAGCTGCTCGGACGACATTTCGAGCGAGAAGAAGCCAACGACGCCACCATTGGCTGCAGCCATGGAACCGTCCGCCTGTTGCACAGGTTCATAGGCACTGGCGACATTGAAGGCGATATTGGTTGCAAGCGAGGTCTTACCCATGCCCGGGCGACCGGCCAGGATGATAAGATCCGAGGCCTGAAGCCCGCCCATCCGCTTGTCGAGATCGCGAAGTCCGGTGGAAAGGCCCGACAGATGCCCCTCGCGCATGAAGGCTGCATTGGCCATGTCGACGGCCAACTTGGTGGCGTCGCCAAAGCTCTCGAAACCGCCGTCATAACGACCGCTTTCGGCCAGTTCGAAAAGCCGACGCTCGGCATCCTCGATCTGCTCCTGAGGCGCCATGTCGACAGGCGCGTCATAGGCGATATTGACCATGTCCTCGCCAACCGTGATCAGCGAACGGCGGATTGCGAGGTCATAGATGGCGCGGCCATAGTCGGCGGCGTTGATGACGGTCACGGCTTCGGCGGCAAGACGCGCCAGATACTGCATCACCGTCATGTCGCCGACCTTCTCATTGGCCGGCAGGAAGGTTTTCAGCGTCACCGGATTGGCCATCTTGCCCATTCGGATCAGTTCCGAGGCAACCTCGTAGATCTTGCGGTGCAGCGGCTCAAAGAAATGATCGGGCTTCAGAAAGTCCGAGACGCGATAGAAGGCGTCATTGTTGACGAGGATGGCACCCAGAAGCGCCTGTTCAGCCTCGATATTGTTTGGCGCTTCCCGATAAAGCGGCGTGTCGCCGGAATCGAGCTTGCGTGCTGCATCAGCCATTGGAAGTCCTGCACCCATCATCGCTGCTGATCCGTCCAGAAGGTCAGCAGACCCCTTGGAGTTAGTGCATACGCGCTCGACCTCCCAAGGTTAAGCCCCCATCGCTCTTTTGATCTCATACCACCCGCAATCCACATGGGCAGTGTTGCCGGGAATCCCCCATGCCCGTGAATCGCCACTGGAAGAGCGCTTTGTGGCCGCTTCGCCTTGACAGTCGAATCGCGTCTGCTTTGCTGATTATATTCCTATTCCACCGCCCGCGGGAAGGAGGAGACAAGCGCCTGTTCGCGCTCGGCAAGAGCTGCCTCGGTTTCCATCATGTAGTTGCGCGTCAGGGGCAGGGCATCGCGGCGCCTGGTGATCTGGATCTGGAAATTGACCATGTCCTGCCAGCGAAAGGAGGCTTCCGAACCGGCAAGATAAAAATCCCACATGCGCGCAAAGCGCTTGTCATAGATTTCCTCGATCCGCTCCCGATTGGCATTGAAGCGCTCGCGCCAGTGTCGCAGCGTCTCCGCATAATGCAGGCGCAGGATCTCGACATCGGTGACAATGAGGCCGGCTTTCTCGATTGCCGGAAGAACTTCGGACAGTGCAGGGATATAGCCGCCGGGAAAGATGTATTTGCGGATGAAGGGATTGGTGACGGAGGGCCCATGCATGCGCCCGATCGTGTGCAAGAGCATCACCCCATCATCGGCAAGCAGCCGCGCGACCTGGTTGAAGAATGTGCGGTAGTGGTTGAGCCCCACATGCTCGAACATGCCCACCGATACGATGCGGTCGAACGGGCCGGTCAGTGCACGGTAATCGACAAGCTCGAACCGGGCCCTGTCTTCAAGCTTTTCCGCCTTCACCCGCTGGCGCGACACCGCATGCTGTTCTTCCGAAAGCGTAACACCCAGCACATTCGCCTCGAACTGGCGTGCGATATAGAGGCCCATGCCGCCCCAGCCCGAACCGATATCGAGCACTTTCTGCCCTGGCTCAAGCGAAAGCTTGGCCGCGATATGCCGCTTCTTGGCCAGTTGCGCTTCTTCAAGCGTCATGTCGGGCCGCTCGAAATAGGCGCAGGAATATTGCAGGTCCTTGTCCAGGAAGAGCCGGTATAGCTCGCCGGAAAGGTCATAGTGGCGGCGCACATTGCTGCGGGAGCGCGCCCGGGTGTTCAGCTGGTAGAGACGGCGAAAGGCAAAGTTCATGCGTTCGGCCAGCTGCATGCGCCAACCATTATCGCCATGGGCCGTCATGTTCTCGTAAGCGATCTGGAGAAGGTCGAGCAGATCACCTTCGATGATCTCCAACTCGCCATCCATATAGGCTTCCGGCACCGCGAGCTGCGGATAAAGAGCGATGGACCTCTCCGTTTGCCGGCTCTTGATCGCCACATGCAGGTGAGGGGGCGAGCCGTCGCCAAAGCGGTGCTCTGCGCCGTCTGCATCCCTGATAATCAGGGAGCCAGACTTCACAAGGCGTGAGATAAACTTCGAAAGCACTCGGTTCATCTTGTACCCCCGCGTTTGGGCAAGGGGAATTATGCGCAAAATCAATGGCTTTGAAAAGTGCGGGCGGATTCGTCCGCTAATCCGGCCTCCCATGGCGACAACGAAAACGGCCGGACGCTGAGCGCCCGGCCGCTTGATGTTCAGATGAGCAAAGAGACGCTATCAGGCGTTCTCTTCACCTTCTTCGGAAGCCTCGGCAGCTTCGCCGTCTTCGTCCTCGAACTCGGCATTCGGGTCGAAGAACTCGTCCGGACGGGCGCTGTCATTGATGTCGTCGCCGTAGATCGCCTCGGCGGAGTCAAGCGTCTCGCCGCGGGCCTGGCGCTCTGCCTCGTCTTCGTTACGCGCAACATTGAGCGTGATGGTGACGGAGACCTCGGGGTGCAACGCAATGGTGACATTGGTCAGGCCAATCGTCTTGATCGGCTGATCCATTTCCACCTGGTTGCGGCCAACCTTGAAGCCATTCTCGTCAAGCACATTCATGATGTCGCGAGCCGATACCGAACCGTAGAGCTGGCCGGTCTCGGCAGCAGAGCGAACAACGATGAAGTTCTGGCCGTCAAGCTTTTCGGCAACGGCTTCGGCTTCGGTCTTGCGCTCGAGATTGCGTGCTTCGAGATCGGCACGCTGTGCCTCGAAGCGCTTGCGGTTGGTTTCGTTGGCGCGAAGGGCCTTGCCCTGCGGCAGAAGGAAGTTACGGGCAAAGCCGTCCTTCACCTTCACAACGTCGCCCATCTGGCCCAGGCGCGCGATACGTTCAAGCAGGATGATTTCCATCGTTTCCGTCCTTGTGTCAGCGGGCTTGCCCGCAAATGAATGGCAGGAACTGGAAACGGGCCTCACCGGGAGGCGGGTTCGCTGTCCTGCCCTTTGGCAGTTAGGGGCATCTGCCCCAACTCGGGATTTGAATCACTCCCGCTGCACCCGAAGCAGGGGAGGAAAGGGACGCGGCCAGGAGACCGCGTCCCTCACAAAATCACTTCACCACGTAGGGCAGAAGGCCCAGGAAGCGTGCGCGCTTGATGGCCTTGGCCAGCTCACGCTGCTTCTTCTGGCTGACAGCCGTGATGCGGGAAGGAACGATCTTGCCGCGCTCGGAGATGTAGCGCTGCAGAAGCTTGACGTCCTTGTAGTCGATCTTCGGAGCATTGGCGCCGGAGAACGGGCACGTCTTGCGACGGCGGTGGAAAGGACGGCGAGTCGGGATCTGGTTGATATCGACCATTATGCAGCTCCCTCATCATTGTTGCGCTCACGGCGCGGACCACGGTCGTCATCGCGGCGCGGGCCACGGTCGTCACGGCGCGGGCCACGGTCATCACGACGCGGGCCGCGGTCATCGCGACGCTGCATCATGGCCGACGGGCCTTCCTCGTGCTCTTCGACGCGGATGGTCATGAAGCGCAGAACGTCTTCGGACAGACCCATCTGACGCTCGACTTCCTTGACGGCCGCTGCGGGCGCATCAATGTTCATCAGCGTGTAGTGAGCCTTGCGGTTCTTGTTGATGCGGTAAGCGAGGGACTTGATGCCCCAGTTTTCCACCCGGCCAATCTTGCCACCAGCTTCCTCGATAACGCCGCGATACTGCTCGACGAGCGCTTCGACCTGCTGGGGAGAGAGGTCCTGCCGGGCAAGGAACACATGTTCGTAAAGAGCCATTGTCTTGCCTTTCTTCTTTCATCCGTCTGTCCCGGCCTCAGCGGCAAAAGCCTCTGCGACCTTGTCTTTTCCCGTTGGGGATGAAGAAAGGCGCATCGAAGAGACGGTCGAGAGCGGAGACACGGGAGGCCGAAGCAGTTCCTGCTTCAAGTCATGCACAAAAAGCGCACGGCCCTCCGTTCAGCCCCCAGCTGAAACCGGCAGACCGCGGGCTTATATGGGCCAAGCGCGGCAAATGCAAGGCAAAAAGCCATGGGCGTGACGCTCATGCCTTAAGCCGATATCCCGTCTTGAACATCCACCAGACAACGGTCAGGCAGATCGCCAGAAAGATGGTGATCATGGCGATGCTGACAGCAACGCTCACATCCGATGTCTCATAGAAGCTCCAGCGGAAGCCTGAGATGAGATAGAGGACGGGGTTGGCAAGCGTCACCGTCTGCCAGAACTCGGGCAGCATGTCGATCGAGTAGAAGCTGCCGCCGAGAAAGACGAGCGGTGTGACGACCAGCAGCGGGATGAGCTGCAATTTCTCGAAATTGTCCGCCCAGATGCCGATGATGAAGCCGAACAGGCTGAAGGTCACGGCGGTGAGCACCAGAAAGAAGACCATCCAGAAGGGGTGGGCGATGCGGATATCCACGAAGAGATGCGCGGTTGCCAGAATGATGATGCCCAGGATCAGCGATTTCGTCGCCGCCGCCCCGACATAGCCAAGCACGATCTCGAAAAACGAGATGGGCGCGGAAAGCGTCTCATAGATCGTGCCGGTGAATTTCGGGAAATAGATGCCGAAGGACGCGTTTGAGATGGAGTTCTGCAATAGCGTCAGCATCATCAGGCCGGGCACGATGAATGCGCCATATTGCACGCCGTTCACCTCTTCGATGCGCGACCCGATGGCCGCGCCAAACACGATGAAGTAGAGCGAGGTGGAAAGCACAGGCGACACGACGCTCTGCAGGATCGTGCGCTTCATTCGCGCCATTTCGAACAGATAGATGGATTTGACGGCCTGCAGGTTCATCGGCTTTCCTCGACCAAACGTACGAAGATTTCTTCCAGGGAGCTTTGCTTGGTGTCGAGATCCTTAACGACGATGCCTTCCTTGTTCAGGTCGGCGAGAAGCGAGGCGATACCTGTCCGTTCGGCCTGGGTGTCATAGTTGAAGACGATCTCCTGACCGCCATTCACAAGCTCCAGATCATCGCGCCTGAGTGTGCCGGGCAATTCGCCGATCGGTTCGGCCAGCTGCAGCGAGAGCTCCTTCTTGCCAAGCTTGCGCATCAGCTCCGTCTTGTCCTCAACCAGAAGCAGGCGCCCCTTGTTGATGACGCCAACACGGTCGGCGATTTCCTCGGCTTCCTCGATATAGTGGGTGGTCAGGATGATGGTGACGCCGCTCTCGCGCAGCCTGTTGACCAGCGCCCACATGTCCTTGCGAAGCTCGACATCGACACCAGCCGTCGGCTCGTCGAGAAACAGGATCTGTGGTTCGTGGGACAGCGCCTTTGCAATCATGACGCGCCGCTTCATACCGCCCGACAGCGCCATGATCGGCGTGTCCTTCTTCTCCCAAAGCGTCAGGTCGCGCAGAATCTGCTCTATCAACTCCGGTTTTGGCTTTTTCCCAAAAAGCCCGCGGCTGTAGCTGACGGTGGCCCATACGGTCTCGAAAGCGTCCGTGTGCAGTTCCTGCGGGACCAGCCCGATCAATGAGCGTGCCTCGCGGAAATCGCTGATAATGTCGTGCCCGCGTACGCTGACACTGCCCGAGGACGGGTTCACAATGCCGCAGATGATGGAAATGAGGGTCGTCTTGCCCGCGCCATTCGGTCCTAGCAGCGCCAGGATCTCGCCATTGCGGATTTCAAGATCAACATTGTCGAGGGCCTTGAAACCGCCGTCATAGACCTTGGATAGGTTCTTGATGGAAATTGCGCTTTGCATGAACTTGCCTGGTCGAATTTGAAAAATTGCAGGCGCGAACCCGATGAATCATTGCAGGTTCGCTGCGAAAGTTGAACCCATATAGGACGCATACCCTGTTTCTGCCATAGCACCCCGTGACAGGCGAGAAACTCTGCTGACATGAATTGGCACATATGGCGCCAATTTCGCGCAGTTTCGGGGGAAAATCACGCCCAGACTTGACCTTCAGGGCCGCTTGCGCCACCACCACCGGCCAAACAAACCTTTGGGAGTTATGCGCGATGAGCGTCGCTTTCACCTTTCCAGGCCAGGGTAGCCAGGCTGTCGGCATGGGCCGCGATCTGGCCGAGGCATTTCCCGAGGCACGCGCGGTTTTCGAGGAAATCGACGATGCGCTGAGCCAGAAGCTGTCCCGCATCATGTGGGAGGGACCTGAGGACGAGCTGACGCTGACTGCCAATGCGCAGCCCGCCCTGATGGCCGTATCCATGGCCGTCATGCGCGTGATGGAAAAGGGCGGTCTGAACCTGAAGGACAAGGTCGCCTATGTGGCAGGTCATTCGCTTGGCGAATATTCGGCCCTTTGCGCCGCCGGCACCTTCACGCTCGCCGACACCGCGCGCCTTCTGCGCATCCGTGGCAATGCCATGCAGGCGGCAGTTCCGGTGGGCAAGGGTGCAATGGCTGCCATCATCGGGCTGGAGGCAGGCGATGTCGAGGAAGCCTGCAACTCCGCCGGCAAGGGCTCGGTCTGTCAGATTGCCAACGACAACGGTGGCGGCCAGCTCGTGATCTCCGGCGCAAAGCCCGCCGTTGAGGAAGCAGCCCGTATCTGCACCGAAAAAGGCGCCAAGCGCGCGCTGATGCTTCCCGTTTCCGCACCGTTCCATTCCGAGCTGATGGCACCTGCAGCCGACGCAATGCGCGAGGCGCTGGGTGAGGTGAATGTTTCTGCACCCGCTGTCCCTGTCGTCGCGAATGTCACGGTGGCACCGGTTACCGATCCTGCCGAGATCGTCGATCGCCTCGTCGAGCAGGTGACGGGCCGTGTGCGCTGGCGCGAAACCGTCGGCTGGTTCGGTGAAAACGGGGTCGAAAAGCTTTACGAGATCGGTTCCGGCAAGGTGCTTTCCGGCCTCGCGCGCCGCATCAATCGTGACCTCGCAGCCGTTCCGGTCAACACACCGGACGACATTGACGCAGTCATGAAGGAACTGCTCTAAATCCACAGGCGGCATGTCCGCATTCAGGAGGGACCTGAGAATGTTCGAACTTACGGGCCGAAAGGCTCTCGTGACCGGCGCTTCTGGCGGCATCGGCGAATCGGTTGCCCGCATGCTTCATGCACAGGGCGCAATCGTCGGTCTTCACGGCACGCGCGTGGAGAAGCTGGAGGCGCTGGCCTCCGACCTCGGTGACCGGGTGAAGATCTTCCCCGCCAACCTGTCGGACCGCAACGATGTCAAGGCTTTGGCAGAGAAAGCCGAATCGGAACTCGAAGGCGTCGAGATCCTCGTGAACAATGCCGGCATCACCCGCGACGGCCTGTTTGTCCGAATGAGCGATGATGATTGGGATGCGGTGCTCGAAGTCAATCTGACGGCGGTCTTCCGCCTGACCCGCGAGCTGACCCATCCGATGATGCGCCGCCGCTTCGGCCGCATTATCAATATTTCGTCCGTGGTTGGCGTGACCGGCAATCCAGGACAGGCCAACTACTGCGCGTCGAAGGCGGGCCTTATCGGCTTCACCAAATCGCTGGCCCAGGAAATCGCGACCCGCAACATCACCGTAAACGCGGTTGCGCCCGGCTTCATCGAATCGGCCATGACGGAAAAGCTGAACGACAAGCAGCGCGATTCCATCATGGGCGCCATTCCGATGAAGCGCATGGGCACCGGCGACGAAGTCGCAGCTTCCGTTGCCTTCCTGGCCTCCAACGAGGCAGCCTATGTGACGGGCCAAACCATCCACGTGAATGGTGGCATGGCAATGATCTGATCGCGTCTTGCAATCCAAGGCGGTGGAACACATCTGAGCTGCCGAAGATTGGAGGTGCGTGTATCAGCAGGCGCTGAAATCGCTGCCCTCAAATCCGCAAGGTTTGGTGTAGTGTGATGCGCATTGAAATGGGGGATAAGCCGCTTCGCGAGGGCTAAAGCTTTCCGATTGGCTATCTTTTCAACTTGATTAGCGGCAATCGTGCCGCTAACGAAGACCGGAAATTCATGAAGTCGAGGGTTCTCACATGAGCGATACTGCAGACCGCGTTAAGAAAATCGTTGTCGAGCATCTTGGTGTTGATGCTGACAAAGTCACTGAAAGTGCAAGCTTCATCGACGATCTGGGCGCGGACAGCCTTGATACGGTTGAGCTTGTGATGGCCTTCGAGGAAGAGTTCGGCGTGGAAATCCCGGACGATGCCGCCGAGACGATCCAAACCGTCGGCGATGCGGTGAAGTTCATCGAAAGCAAGAAGAGCTAAGTTTTCGCATTCGCGAAAACGTCAGCCAGAGCGAGCCTGCCAGAATATGAGACGAGTTGTCGTCACCGGCCTGGGTCTTCTTTCACCGCTCGGCCTGGGCGCCGAGCATAGCTGGAAGGCCCTTCTTTCAGGGAAAAGCGCTGCAAGGCGCATCGACCGCTTTGAGGTCGAGGATCTGCCCTGCAAGATTGCCAACATGATCCCGAGTGAGGGAGAGGGTGCATTCGATCCGGATGCGTTCCTTGAACCTCGCGAGCAACGCAAGATCGGTGATTTCATCACCTATGGTATTGCGGCTGCGGATCAGGCGCTTGCCGATTCTGGCTGGGAGCCCAAGAGCGAGGATGATCGTTTCGCCACCGGCGTCATGATCGGTTCCGGCATCGGCGGTATCGAAGGTATCGCCGAAAATGCTCTGGTGCTCGAGAACAAGGGGCCGAGGCGTATCAGCCCCTTCTTCATCCCTGGAAACATCATCAATCTCGTTTCCGGCCAGGTTTCCATCCGTCACGGGCTGAAAGGCCCCAACCATGCGGTTGTGACGGCTTGTTCCACCGGTGCCCATGCCATCGGTGACGCGGCCCGCCTCATTGCTTTCGGCGATGCGGACGTGATGCTTGCCGGCGGTGCGGAAGCGCCGGTCACGCGTCTTTCCATTGCGGGCTTCTCCGCCTGCAAGGCGCTTTCCACATCCTACAACGACACGCCCGAAAAGGCGTCCCGACCCTATGATCGCGACCGCGATGGCTTCGTCATGGGTGAGGGTGCCGGTGTGGTCGTGCTCGAAGAGCTTGAGCACGCCAAGGCGCGTGGCGCGAAGATCTATGCCGAGGTTGTCGGCTATGGTCTGACAGGCGACGCCTATCACATCACGGCTCCCGCCGAAGATGGCGATGGCGCTTATCGCTGCATGAGTGCTGCGCTCAAGCGCGCGGGCCTTGAGCCGAAGGATGTGGACTACATCAACGCCCACGGCACTTCGACCATGGCCGACACGATCGAGCTCGGCGCTGTCGAACGACTTCTAGGCGATGCTGCCGAGAAGGCTTCCATGTCTTCCACCAAGTCCTCGATCGGTCACCTGCTCGGTGCAGCGGGTGCAGCCGAGGCGATCTTCTCGGTCCTGGCCATCCGCGATAACATCGCGCCGCCCACGATCAATCTGGACAATCCGGAAGTCGAGACAAAGCTGGATCTCGTGCCCAACAAGGCGCGTGAGCGCCAGATCGACGTCGCCCTGTCGAACTCCTTCGGCTTCGGCGGAACCAATGCTTCGCTGGTCTTCCGGCGTTACGAGGCTTGATCGGGAAGGGCTTTGGCCTTTCTCGGTGCATGTTGTTGCCGTTATTGTGCCGTCAGCTTGCAACCGTTGATTCTGCATCCACGTATTTGGGAGAATGGTAGGCACCATGGCCGGTGAAACTGAGCAGAATGGCGGTCGCCCGACGAGAGGCAAGGGCCGCCCGGTGGTTGCCAAGTCCGCGCGCGAGGCGTTGCGCCCGAAGGAGGGTACTCCTCCGCCGAAGCGTTCGCGTCAGTCGCGCAACCAGTTCGTCGTCTTCCTGAACTTCCTGATGTCGTCGGTGATCTTTCTGGTGATCGCCGCTGGCATCGTTTTCTATTTCGGCAAGCGTGAATTCGAGGCGCCTGGTCCCGCAACAAGTGCGGAGACCATCATGGTGCGCCCGAATATGAGCGTGCGTGAAATCGCAACACAGCTTGAGCGCGAAAACCTCATCAGTGACACCCGGATCTTCCTCATGGGCTTGCGCGCCTATGGCGCCGACAGCCGCATCAAGGCAGGCGAATATGAGATCAAGGCCGGCGCATCCATGCATGAGATCATGGAGCTGCTGGAAAGCGGGAAGTCGGTTCTCTACTCGCTGACCATCCCTGAGGGACTGACCGTCAAGCAGGTATTCGACCGAATTGCCCAGACGGAGGAGCTTTCAGGCGAACTTCCCGCCGAACTCCCACCAGAAGGCAGTCTTGCAGCTGACACGATCCGCTTTACCCGTGGTCTTGATCGTGCCGAACTGGTGGAAAAGCTGAAAGAGGATCAAGCCGAGCTCGTCCAGAGCATCTGGGAGCGTCGTGCGGAAGGTCTGCCGATCGATACGGTCGAGGAATTCGTGACATTGGCCTCCATCGTCGAAAAGGAGACCGGTCGCGCAGACGAGCGCTCACGCGTCGCCGCCGTCTTCATCAACCGCCTGAAGAAGGGCATGCGCCTGCAGTCCGATCCGACGATTATCTACGGAATCTTCGGCGGTGACGGAAAGCCGTCCGATCGTCCGATCTATCGCTCGGATATCGAGAAAAAGACCGATTACAACACCTACCAGATCGATGGTCTGCCACCCACGCCGATTGCCAATCCGGGTCGCGCAGCGCTGGAAGCCGTGGCCAATCCATCGCGCACCGATGATCTCTATTTTGTTGCCGATGGCACGGGCGGGCACGTCTTCGCCAAGACGCTCAAGGAGCATAACGAGAATGTTGCGCGCTGGCGCCGCATTGAGCGGGAGCGTCGTCAGCAAGCAGAAGAAGCAGCCGGGGAAGCTGACGGCGGCTAAAGTGGCCGCCATGGGGGAATGATGGCGCTACAAAGCATGACGGGTTTCGCCCGCGAGGCCCGCGAGAACGAATTGGCGGCAATCGCCTGGGAACTTCGCTCGGTCAATGGTCGGGGCCTGGAAGCGCGGCTGCGGCTGCCCTCCGGCTTCGAGCGCCTGGAACAGCCCGCCAAGGCTCGCATCCAGCAGCGTTTTGCACGTGGCAACATACAGGCCAGTCTTTCGGTGATGCGTGGCGACACGCTGCGCCGCCCGGTCGTGGATGAAGCCTTTCTGGTTGAACTTGCTGAGCTCTCCAAGCGTCTTGAGGAACAGCACGGCGTCGCGCCGGCTCGCGCCGATGGACTTCTCGCGCTGCGCGGGGTTCTGGAGGTGCCGGAAGCCAATGCCGATGAAGAAAGTCGCGCCAGGCTCGATGAATTGGCTCTGGCCTCACTAGATGCAGCACTTGATGCACTCGTCGAGGCACGCCTGCAGGAAGGGGCGGCACTGAAGCCGGTCATCCTTGGCCAGATCGAGAAGATCAGTGCGCTGACGGAGCGCGCTGAGGCGGACCCCTCACGCCAGCCTGAACGCATACGCGAACGGCTTTCCGAACAGGTTAAGTTACTTCGTGAATCCGCTCCGGGCTTTGACGAGCAGCGCCTTCATCAGGAAGCCGCCCTCCTGGCTGCCAAGGCGGATATCAGGGAAGAGCTCGATCGCCTCAAAACACATGTCGAGGCCGCACGTTCACTGATAGAGGCTGGCGGGCCGGTTGGACGCAAGCTCGACTTTCTGGCACAGGAATTCAATCGCGAAGCCAACACGCTTTGCTCGAAGTCGAATGCCGCAGGCATCACCACCATCGGTCTGGAACTGAAAGTGGTGGTCGATCAGCTTCGCGAGCAGGTACAAAATCTGGAGTAGGGCCATGGACGGCAACAATCTCGTGGATATCCGCCGTCGCGGTCTGATGCTGGTGCTTTCCTCGCCATCGGGCGCCGGAAAATCGACGATTGCCCGCAATCTTCTGGAGCATGTTTCGGGTTTCCAGATTTCCGTCAGCGTGACGACAAGGCCCCGCCGCGGCAGCGAGATCGAGGGCGTGCATTACCATTTCAAGACGCAGCGTGAATTCGAGATCATGCGCGACAATGACGAGCTTCTTGAATGGGCCGAAGTGCACGGCAATTTCTACGGCACGCCGCGTCGCCCTGTGGAGGAAGCGATCGCAGCCGGTCGTGACATGTTGTTCGACATTGACTGGCAGGGTGCCGAGCAGCTTCGTGAAAAGATGCGCGGCGACATCGTGTCGATTTTCATTCTCCCGCCCACCATGGGCGAACTTCTGGCCCGCCTGCACCGTCGTGCGGAAGATACACCCGAGACAATCGAGAAGCGTCTGAAGAACGCGCATTTCGAAATAGAGCAGTGGCGCGAATATGACTATGTGGTCGTCAATGACGACCTGTCTCGCGCATTCCAGTCGGTGAAGTCCATTGTGGAAGCCGAACGGCTGCGCCGCGACAGGCGCCCGGGCCTGTTTGATTTCGTGTCGGATCTGCTGAACGAGAAACCGGTCTGAAGCCTCAGCCGGTTGGCGTGTTCGCAAGCTTGACGAATTCTTCCACGGACAGCGTCTCGGCCCGGCGCGTGGGATCGATGCCTGCACGCTCAAGATAAGATTCACCGCCAAAGGCTTTCAGGCTTTGCCGCAGCATCTTGCGCCGCTGGCCGAACGCCGCCTCGCTGATCTTCTGCAGGCGCTGCGCATCCACCGCCAGAGGCTCGTGGTTCGGCTCGATATGGATGACCGAGGACGTGACCTTGGGCGGAGGCCAGAAGGCTTGTGGTGGCACGTCAAACGCGATCTTCGCCCGTGTGCGCCAGCCGGCAAGAACGCCCAGCCTGCCATAGTGGTTAGAGCCAGGTGCCGCAGTTACGCGCTCGGCAACCTCCCGCTGGAACATCAGGGTCATGGACTCATAGAATGGGGGCCAGTTCTCCGGTGTCAGCCACCGCACCAGCAGTTCCGTACCGATATTGTAAGGCAGATTGGCCACGATCTTCACGCGATCGTGTCCTGCCGCAATGGCTTCGAAATCGGTAGTGAGCGCGTCACCGGCTATCACCGCCAGGCGGTCTGGATAGGCTGCAGATATCTCTTCAAGTGCAGGCAGACACCGTTCATCCCGCTCGACCGCGACAACCTTGTCGGCCCCTTCCATGAGGAGCGAACGGGTCAATCCGCCCGGGCCGGGCCCCACTTCGATCACCGTGCAACCCTCAAGCTTGCCCGCGGCGCGTGCAATACGCCGGGTGAGATTGAGGTCGAGCAGAAAATTCTGTCCAAGCGACTTCTTGGCAGCAAGTCCGTGACGTTCGATCACGTCGCGCAGCGGAGGAAGGCCGTCCATTCTCAAACACTCATGCGTGTGGAAGTGTTGCGCGCGAGCTGATGCGCCAGCTTCATCGCCTCGATCAGGCTGTCCGGTAGCGCTATCCCCTTGCCTGCAATGTCGAAGGCCGTGCCATGGTCGGGGGAGGTGCGGATGAATGGCAGACCAAGCGTCACATTTACCGTTTCATCAAAGGCGAGTGTCTTCACCGGGATGAGCGCCTGATCGTGGTACATGCACAGCGCCACATCATAGTTCGCACGAGCCCGTGCATGGAACATCGTGTCGGAGGGCAGGGGACCGATGGCGTTGATCCCATCCGCGCGCAGCATTTCTATCGCCGGGCGCACGATCTCGTCGTCCTCAAGCCCCATAGTGCCGCCTTCGCCCGCATGGGGGTTGAGACCGGCAAATGCCAGTCGCGGTTCTTCAATGCCAAAGCGCTCGCGCATTTCACGATGCACAATCCTGCCAATGGCGATGATCTCTTCGCCGGACAGGGTGCCAATCGCATCGCTCAGCGACTGGTGCACGGTAATGGGTACAGTCTTCAGCTCAGGCCCGGCCAACATCATGACTGCTCTTGGCGTTGATGCGCCATGTTGTTCTGCCAGATGCCCTAAATATTCGGTATGGCCGGGGAAGCCGAACCCGGCTTCATAAAGCGGCTTCTTGGCGATGGGGCAGGTCACCAATGCACTGGCGCGCCCGCTCACGACATCATCCACGCCCCGCGTAATCGCTTCGAGCACACCGGCTGCATTCTCGACAGAAGGCAGCCCCGGCGCATCCTGAAGAGTATTCTCAAGGGGCACCACTGGAAGTAACGAAGCGAAGACATGTGCAGCATCTGCAGCTGCAACTTCCTCCACCGGCACATCCAGGCCGAGGCGCTCCGCACGTGCCTGTAGCAGCGCCTGGTCGCCCAGAACATAGAATGGAGGAAGCTCGCGCTCCTTGCGCAGCAGCCAGGCCTTGAGCAGCAGCTCAGGACCGATACCGGCAGGCTCGCCGATGCTGACCGCAAGCGGCCGATCCAGTTCACCTGACACGGCAGCCCGCCTTAGCGCTTGACGATCTTGGCTTCCTTGCGAAGCTCTTCAAGCGTCTGCTTGGAGAGTGCCTCGAAGCTCTTGTCTTCCGTCTGCTCGCTCTGGAATACAAGCTTGGCCACGTGGTCGTCGGAAACCTCACGCGAATTGCAGACGGTGATGAACTCGACGCCGCGCTCGGTCTCGCGCACCGGCGTCGGCTTGCCCGGCGAAGTCTTGACGATGTGATCTTTCCAATCCGGCGGAAGTTCCGGCTGCAGAACACGGCCCAGATCGCGCACTGTCACATCGAGCTGGGTTTTGGCCAGGTCGATCAGGTTGGAACAACCCTGAACACGGCCGCGCATGGCTTCCGCCTCGCGCTTGCGCTTGCCCAATATCTTGCCCCGCTCTGCCGAAGGCACGACGAAGATGACCTGCTGAAGCATATATTCGGTGGTGGAAGGCTGGCGGCCTTCCTCCAGCATCTTGCGCACCACGTCTTCCTGAGAAAGTTGGATGGACGAGCGTGCCTTGGTCTGCAGCACACGTCCCCAACCCATCTGGGTGCGGATGAACTCCCGGAAGTGATCCTTCGTCACTCCGGACTGCGCGAGGATCTGGTCAAGCTGCTTCAGCGACAGCTTGTTGCCTTTCGCGAAATTCGCGTAGGATTCGCTCACCATCTCGTCGGTGATGTTCACGCGGTTCTTGGCCATCGCCTGACGACGAAGCGTCTGGTCGATCATCTCGTCGGCTGCAAGCTGCTGCAGATTTCCGGACCGGCGCATCAGCTTCAAGAGAGCGGCGCGGCGCTGGATGTCGTAGCTGGTGATGGGCGTGTCATTGACGACATACCGGATTTGTGCAGCGTGAACGGGGGAGGCGGGCAGAACCGTCATAGTTGCCGTGCCTGCCGAAATCACAAGCGCGGCGGCCATTGCGCGCATCGCCCGCTGCGCCGTCGTGCTGGAAAACTTGCTCATATTCACTGCCACCGATTTATGGGACCATAACATTTATGGCCCTGTTTGCCCCCCGGGTGCGGCGAAAGCGTGACCAATGTCCGCTTAGTTGCTGAACCCTGTTACCTCGCTAGAAGTCGTGCCGAAATCGCCTATGGTCCGCAAGGAGAGGCTCACACCGAATGTGTTGTCAGCTTCAGCCGTTGCCGACGCGCGCGACTGCGAGAATGTCATCGTATAAATAAAGCACTCGTCGTCATAGGCAAAACCGATCGAGTTCTTGGCCAGGAAGTTTTCTTCCAGATCATAGGTTCCGGAAGCGAAAGCACGCCAGTTCTCGTGGAAGCGCAGCGATGCGCTGCCGCCCACTTCACGGCGGTCTTCGTCGAAACCGTAGTCTTCCTGTTTCTGGATGAAGGTGTAGTTCGCCGAGGCCGTAACGGGGCCGATCGTGGCGCCTGCGCGAACATCCGTGCGGCGGACCTCGAATGTCTCTTCATCGAAACGCGCGCCGAGGGAAGCTGCAAAGCCGTTGGGCCCACCAAAGCCAACCATGGCGACATAATCCGAGCGGTCGGTCTCAAGCCCGGAATTTGCTCCCGCATAGACCATGTCCGGGCTGGCAAAGGAATTCACGCCGCCCAGATGATAGGACTGGCCAAACACACCATGAGCGGTCCAGCCATTGCCGAAGTCGCCGGAATAACGAATGCCGACATTGGCACGCGTGCCGCCCTCGATGCGATCATATCCGGCAAACTTGTCACGCTCGAAGAGGGTCGTGGCGTCAAAGACGAAACTCTGTGAGTCTTCGTTCGGAATGCCGATCGTGTCGCCATAGGGCTCGTCCGGTCGGGCAAAGATCTGCGCCATCGGCTCGAAGACATGGCTCCCGCCGGCACCGGCAAAAAGGATCGGCCAGCGCGCTTCCAGACCGGCGGTCGCAATGCCGCGGAAGTAGGACGACTGCACATCGGTGCCATAGCCATTCGCGGCAGCAAAGCTGTTGATCGAGGCGAGGGACTGATCCTCGTAGTCAGCAAAAATACCGTCGCCACGCGCATGAAGGATTGGCGTCAGTACAAGCCCCTGCTTGGTCGTGAAGCTGCGCTTCCATTCGGCTTCCGCTGTCAGACGGCCGGATTTGCCTGCCAGACCCTGCAGCTTGTCCGCCACCATTTTTTCTTCGCGGTAGATGCTCTGGCCGCTCACGTCAAAGCGAAGCTGTCCGCCGGCCACTGAACGATCGAGTGTGCGCGTATAGTCGAAGCTTGGCAGAACCCAGGGCTGCTGGTCCTGAAGCTTGCTGCTTTCACTGTCGACCTGCTTGTGAAAGCGGAAGGCGCGCAAGTCGAAGTAGTTGCGGTCGTCCAAGCCGGTCAGATAGATTTCGGAAACCTCGGTGGTCGAGGAATAACCCTCGATACTGTAGGTCTTCGAGAAGTTCCGGTCGCTCTGCGCCATCACATCCCAGCCGAAGCTCCAGCGGGGATTGATGGTGAATGCGCCCTTGGAGCCGATCATGCCGCGTTCCACGACATTGGCGTCGACTTCGTTCGCGCCCCATTCTTCCGGACCGTTCTGGCTGATGCCCGCGATCTTCAGGCTGTATTCGCCATTGTTGAAGCGCTGACGCCATTCGGCCTCGCCGAGGAAACCCTGCTTGGTGTAGCCGGTCACCGACACGGTCAGGTCATAGGTTGGCGAGAGCGCGAAATAGTAGGGGACTTTCAGCCCGTAACCCAGCTCGCTGCCACCCTTGATGCTCGGGATCAGGAAGCCGGATTTACGCTTCACCGTCGGGTCGGCGATCTCGAAGGCCGGCAGGAAGGCGATCGGCATGCCGAAGAACTCGAAGCGCGCGCGCTCGAAGCGCACCGTCTTGGCTTCGCCATTCCAGACGATCTTCTGCGCCTTGATCTGCCAGAGCGGAGCCTTGCCGGGCTTTTCCTCGCACGGTTCGCAAGCAGTGTAGACAGCCTTGTTGAAGGTGGTTAGCCGACCTTCGCTGCGCTGAGCGCTTTCGGCCGCGAAATAGGTCTTGTCTGGCGTTTCAATCCGCAGCGCCTGCACGAAACCTTCGGAAAAGTCATCGGTGACGTCGATCTGCTGTGAGGTGATGCGGTTGCCGCTCTTTTCAATGATCTCGACATTGCCGCTGGCGATCACCCGCGAGGTGGCGCGATCATAGGTGACGCGCTGCGCGACGAGACGGTTCCCGGCATATTCGATCTGCACGCCACCGACAGCGCTGATCGTGTTGCGGTCGTTGTCATAGACGAGAGTGTCCGCCGTCAGCAGCATCTGCGCATCTTGCGGCAGATCACTGGGATTGACGAGGTCGGACTGTGCCCAGAGAGACTGGCTCGCGGAGACGAGCGCGATCAACGCAACACCGGCAATTGCCCGGCGTCTGCGCACTGAACCGGTGGTTCTGCGGCCCCCATTTACCGCTGCCCCCACTATCCGTCCTCCCTGTACAATAGGAATGTCACTCCGAAGAACATCGCAACCAGCACAGGCGTCCAGGCGGCGATGAAAGGCGGCACGAATCCGGCGCTACCAAACGCCTTCACCAGAACCGAGGTGACATAAAGCAGAAACCCGGCAAAGACGCCACCCAGAATAACGGTTGCGGACTGTCCCATTCGGGCAAAACGCATTGAAACTGTTGCCGCAATCAGCGCCATGGCAACGAGGAGTGGCGGCAATGTCACAAGTGAATGAAAATGCATGGCAAATGCGTTGGCCCGAAGGCCCAGTGTGCGCGCCACCTCGATCTTTCCGGGCAGTTCGAAGATCGAAAGTGATTCGGGTAGCGTCAGGCGCTCACCAACATATTCGGGCTGCAGATTCGTCTTGATCGAAAGTGTCTCGATGGCTTCCGGTGCTGCGGTGCCCGCGCGTCGCGTGGCGTCGCGTACCTCCCAGAAGCCTTCGCGCAGAAAGGCCCGTTCCGCGTCAATCCGCTCGATGATGTCGCCGTCCTCATCAATGCGGATGAAGATCGGGCGGATGAGTGTCCGGCCCTCGCTCAACGCGGCATCGGCGCCGATGATCGTTTCGGTGTCACCGGTGCGCTGCTTGAGCCAGCGCTCGTTTTCAGCCGTGGTGCGCGTATCGGCGCCACGAACCTGTGCCTCAAGCTCCTGAGCCTTGCTGAAACCGGCCGCGGCAATCGGATTGAGAATCAACACCGCGGCTAGGCCGAATGCGAAAGCTCCAAAAGCGATCGGCGTCAGGAACTGCCAGGCAGAAATGCCCGCAGCTCGCGTGACCACAAGCTCATATTTGCGATTAAGGCTGACAAGTGCTGCCATCGCGGAGATGAGTCCGACAAAGGGGACGGCCTGCATCATGATGATGGGAAGCTGAAGCAGCGCAAGCCCGAGCGCCCATTGCGGCGAGAACCCCTCCAATTCGCTGAAACGCGCGGAGTTCTCGGTAAATGTGACGATGAAAACAAGGGCGGCAATGCCCGCGAAATTCCAGCCGGTGATCACGGCAAAGCGCCGGAAGAAGTAGCCGCCAAGCGTCCAGCCGATCATGCGCGGCCTCCATCAGGGCGGATATGGCCGATCAGGCGCTGCCAAAAGCTACGCAGAATCTCGTTGTTACGCTTGATCCGAGCCTGCAGTTTTTCCGTCCAACTCGTCGGTAACTCCATCACGCGGCTTGTGGCAATGAACCACGCAGAGAGCAGCATCATGGCAATGGGCACAATATAGAGCATCGCGGAAAAGGCCGATGTTTTCTCCGCTTCATTTGCTGCGATGAATCCCGCCCACCGCACCAGAAGGCCTATGGAAATTGTTGTCACCATCGGGTGAAGCCGTGCCTCGCGGAATGACCTTGCGTCACCGGCCACCGCAATGCCGATCAGCGCGAAGACGATTGGGTAAAGCCACTCGGTCATGCGCTGGTGCAGTTCGGCGCGAAATGCTTGCGGGTTGGATTTGTAGAACGGGTCGTCCGGGTCCGGGTTCAAGAGATAGAAGAAACCGCGATCCTTCGGGTAGAGTGTGGGCTTGCCGCCGCCCGAGGTGAATTCGGACAGGTCGATGGCATAGGACTCGAACCGTATGACCGAAACGTCGCCATTTTTAGCCTGGCGGTGAACCTGGCCGTCCCGCATCACCAGAATGCTGCCGCCTTCGCGTTCAACGCTTGCACCGCGTCGCGCATAATAGACAAGCCGCATGGCATCATCGCGAGAATCCGCCACGAAGATGCCGCCAAGCTGCCCCCCGGGAAGGCGCTCCGAAACCTGGACGAAAAGCCCGTCACCGACTTTCTGGAACGCACCTTCCTGCAGCACGGTGGTGATGAGATTAGCGTTGGAGTCCGCGATGGTCTGGCGCATCGTCTGGCGGGAATAGGGCTCGACGATGTTATTGATGAAGAAGGCAAGCAGGCTTGCAGCAACCGCAACAATCAGGATGGGCCGTATCACCGTGGTCTTCGGACTGCCGGCAGCACTCAGGACCACAAGCTCCGAATCCGAATTCATCGTCGCAAGGGTCTGCGCCACACCGATACCGACCGCAAAAGGCATGATGATCGGAATGACAGGCGGCAATGCGAGGAGGGCAACGAAGAAGAAGGTGGCGGCGGTCTGGCCGCTGCTTGTGACGAGATCAAGCCGGTTGAGCACCTGCGTCGTCCAGACGATAAGCAAGACCCAGGCAAGCGAAGCCGCAAAGATCGCCGTGGTGCGGCGCAGAATATAGGCTTCGATCACGTTCATATGGTGTGTCAGATCCCCGGCGTCGGTGCTTTGGCTGAAGAGAAATCGGCTTCGTGGCCAATTTCTGTCCCCATGTTCAACATTTCGACAGCCCAAGTCCCACCGACATGATCGCGTGGTTAGGCTAACGAAGCGACAAGGAACGCGGTTAACAGATTCTTGTCAGACCGCCAGTGAACAATTGACGCGGCTGGTCCAGAGCTTTCCTTCTGCCCACCCCTTGTCAATTTGGGCAAAAACCCCAAGATCAGGCAACCCCATAATTTACGACAGGACATTTCATGACCGATAGAGCTTCCGTCTCATTCGAGAAAATTGCTGCGCCCAAAAAGGGCAGCGTCGTCTTGCTGGTTCCTGAAGGTGGTGCGCTGAGCAAGGCCCAGAAAGCCTGTGATCCCGCCGGTGCTCTCAAGCGCGCTTTCGCCGCCGCGGACTTCAAGGGCAAGTTCGGATCGGTTTGTGAAGTTCTCGCCCCGGAAGGCTCCGACCTTGACCGCATCATCGTCGTGGGTGTCGGCTCGAAGGAAGACCGCAACGAGGAAGCCTGGCTGAAAATCGGTGGCCATATCGCGGCCAATGCCAAGGGCGCGAAAAACGTCTCCGTTATTGCCGATATCGATGATGTTGACGCAGGTTCCGAAGAGCTTGCAGCCATCGGCATGGGCATCATCCTGCGCTCCTATGTTTTCGACAAGTACAAGACGAAGAAGGACGACGACAACGGCAAGTCCGACGCCCGCAAGACCGCGTTCACGATCCTGAGCGACGATGCGGACGCTGCAGCCAAGGCGTTCAAGCGCGCCGAGGGTATTGCTGATGGCGTGATCCTTGCTCGCAATCTCGTCAACGAGCCTGCCAATGTACTGGGCCCGGTGGAATTCGCGCAAAAGGCCGAAGAGCTGGAAAAGCTCGGTGTCGAGGTCGAAATCCTTACCGAAAAGGAAATGAAGAAACTCGGCATGGGCGCGCTTCTCGGCGTGGCTCAGGGCTCGGTCCGCCCGCCGCGCATTGCCATCATGAAATGGAATGGCGGCAAGAAGAAAGAAAAGCCGGTAGCCTTTGTGGGCAAGGGCGTCGTCTTCGATACTGGCGGCATCTCCATCAAGCCGGCTGGCGGCATGGAGGACATGAAGGGTGACATGGGCGGGGCTGCCGCGGTTGTCGGGGTCATGCACGCTTTGGCCGCCCGCAAGGCGCACGCCAATGCTATCGGCATAATCGGTCTGGTCGAGAACATGCCGGACGGCAATGCGCAGCGACCGGGCGACATCGTCACCTCGATGTCGGGGCAGACCATCGAAGTTATCAATACGGACGCCGAAGGTCGCCTCGTCCTTGCGGACCTGCTCTGGTACTGCAACGACCGTTTCGAGCCGAAATTCATGATCAACCTGGCGACCCTGACCGGTGCGGTCATAATTGCGCTTGGCAATGATCATGCAGGCCTGTTCTCCAACAATGACGAGCTTGCCGAACGACTTAGCGCCTCTGGAGAGGTTACGGGGGAAAAGGTCTGGCGTCTGCCGCTGGGCAAGGCCTATGACAAGCTCATCGACACCAAGAATGCCGACATGAAGAACACCGGTGGCCGCGCTGCCGGTTCGATCACCGCGGCTCAGTTCCTGCAGCGCTTCGTCAAGGACACGCCGTGGGCGCATCTGGACGTGGCCGGTACGGCAATGGGATCGCCCAAGTCGGAAATCAACGAATCCTGGGCTTCGGGCTTCGGCGTCCGCCTGCTCGACCGCCTGGTCGCCGACCACTACGAGAGCTGAAGCGCTTGGACGTTCTCTTCTACCATCTGACCGAATCGACGCTGGAAGATGCGTTGCCCCCGCTCGTGGAAAAGAGCCTCGAGCGGGGCTGGCAGGTGGTGATCCAGACAGGCAGTGAAGAGCGCCGCGATGCGCTTGACGCGCATCTGTGGACCTATCGTGAAGAGAGCTTTCTGCCGCATGGAACGGACCGGGAGCCTGAAGCCGAAAGGCAGCCGGTTCTCCTCACCGTGGAAAGCGCCAACATCAACGGCGCTTCCATCCGCTTTCTTGTCGATGGCGCCGAGCCGGGGGAGCTTTCAGGCTATGAGCGCGCCTGTTTTCTCTTTGACGGCCACGACACGATGCAGCTCGAGGCTGCGCGGCGACACTGGAAGACCATGAAGTCGGCCGGTCACGCAGTCACCTACTGGCAGCAGTCGCCGGAAGGGCGCTGGCAGAAAAAGGCGTGACCTATCCCGCCATCGCCTCTTCGTAATCGCTGGAAAGCTGAAGCCACAGCTCTTCCTGCGTTTCCAGCTTCGCACTGAGGTCCGAGCGCTCTTTGGCCAGTGTCGAGACCTTCGCCGGATCGCGCGCGTAGAGCGAAGGATCAGCCATCTCCGCCTCGATTGCGTCGATGCGCTTGCGAAGCCGTTCCATCAGCCCTTCAGCCGTCTTGATCTTTTTGGCGAGGGGCTCGAGCTCGGCGCGTTTGCGCGCTGCTTCGCGCCGCTTGTCAGCCTTGGATGCCTTGTCAGCCTCGCGCTTTTCCTTGCGTTGCGAAGCACCACCGGTCATCAGGGCGCGGTAATCATCCATGTCGCCATCGAAGGGCTTCACCGTGCCCTTGTCGACGAGCCAGAGCCGGTCAGCGCAGGCCTCAATCAAATGGCGGTCATGGCTGATCAGGATGACTGCACCGTCAAAGTCGTTGAGTGCTTCGGCCAGAGCCTGGCGGCTATCGATGTCGAGATGGTTGGTCGGCTCGTCGAGGATGAAGAGGTGAGGGGCATCCAGCGATGAAAGCCCCATCAGGAGCCGCGCCTTTTCGCCACCTGAAAGGTCACGCGCCGGTGTATCCATCTTCTCCGTCGCGAGGCCGAATTGGGCAACACGCGCACGGACCTTCGCCTCCGGCGCATCGGGCATCACGCGGCGCACATGCTGATAAGCACTCTCGGCAGGCCGAAGGTCATCCATCTGGTGCTGTGCAAAGATGGAGACCTTGAGGCCGGGCGCTAGCGTTAGCTTGCCCGCCTGCAGACCAAGCCGCCCGGCCAGAAGCTTGGCGAAAGTGGATTTGCCGTTGCCATTCGCGCCGAGCAGCGCGATGCGGTCATCATTGTCGATGCGCAGATTGAGCTGCTTGAGCACCGGCTTGTCATCCGCATAGCCCACTGCACCGCTTTCAACAGCGATGATGGGGGAGGCGACCACCTTATCCGGGCTCGGAAAGTTGAAGGGTGCGACCTGAGCCATCACATTGGCCGCGATAACCTGCATCTTCTCCAGCGCCTTCAGGCGTGACTGCGCCTGGCGTGCCTTTGATGCCTTGGCGCGGAAGCGGTCGACGAAGGACTGCATGTGCTTGCGCTTTGCATCCTGCTTGACCCGCATCTTCTCCTGAAGCTCTGCCTTTTCGGCATATTGGCGGGCGAACTGGTCATAACCGCCAGCCCAAAGCGTCAGCTTTTTGTTCTCCAGATGGATGATGGAGTTGACTGCCCGGTTCAGAAGATCGCGATCGTGACTGATGAGGAGAACCGTGTGCGGATAGCGCGACAGGTAGGATTCAAGCCACAGCGTGCCTTCAAGATCCAGATAGTTGGTCGGTTCGTCGAGCAATAGAAGATCAGGCTCGGCAAACAGCACCGAAGCAAGCGCCACGCGCATGCGCCAGCCGCCGGAGAAGGAGGATGCCGGGCGTTTCTGCGCTTCTGCGTCGAAACCTAGACCAGCCAGAATTTCGGCAGCACGTGCTTCAGCCGAATGCGCGCCGATATCGGCAAGCCGCGTCTGAATTTCGGCAATCCGATGCGGGTCGGTCGCCGTTTCCGCTTCTTTCAGAAGGCGTCCGCGTTCGATATCGGCCTTCAGGACGATCTCGATCAGAGCCTCTTCGGTACCCGGTGCTTCCTGTGCAACCTGACCGATACGCGTGCCGCGCGACAGGCTGATGGAACCGCTCTCCGGCGAAAGATCGCCCGTGATGGCACGGAAAAGCGTGGTCTTGCCGGTGCCATTGCGTCCGACAATGCCGGCCTTGGCGCCGGAGGCGAGTTGGACGGAGGCATTCTCGATGAGCAGCCGGCCAGCAACGCGCAGTGAAAGATCGTTGATTGTAAGCATGATTGCGCGGTTGTGGCTGAGCCGCCGCCGACTTGCAAGACGCATCCACCCCGCGCGCGATTAAATTTCAGGCCGGCGGTTCCTCCGCCGGCCTGACGCATACTCCATGCCCAAGCTACTTCTGAAGCAGCTTGCACAATTGCACGAGGTCCCAATCATACCCATTGGGATCAGCAAGAACGGGCCTGCAGCGCTTCTTGTTCTGCATGATCTCGGCCTGGCTCATGGTTTGAATGATGTCGCTACCGGAGCCGCCGCTGCCATTGTTGCCGTTTGATCCGCCCAGGAAGCCACCGCCTCGGTTTTCGACACCAGTGCCGCCTCCGCCTGTATTACCGCCGGAGCCACCGCCAGCACCACCCCCGCCAGTGCTGCCGCCACCCGTGCCGCCAATGGACAGCCCGACATCGGCATCAACACCGCTACCGCCGCCAACGGATGCGGTAACGCCCGTATCTATTCCGCGACTGCCGCCAATATTGGCATTCACGTCCGCGTTGATGCCGCTCCCGCCGCCAACGGAGGCATCCGCATCGGCAGTGACGCCGCGGCTGCCACCGACTGAGGCGTCCGCATCAGCGTTGATACCGCTGCCACCACCGACCGACGCGCCGACATCGGCATTGACGCCTTTGCTGCCGCCGACCGAAGCGCCGACATCGGCATCAAGTCCACCGGTTTTCGACTTGCCGACACTGACGCCGACACTGGTGTTTCCAACCTTCACGTCCAGGGCATGAGCCGGTAGGGCCAGAGTGCCGAGGAACCCGATTACGGTCGAAGCGAAAAGAGCGTTTCGAATACTGGTCATGATGTTCTCCCTTGCTGTTCGAACTCGCTCCACAAGACGATAGGGCTCGCGATTTTGGCGGCCATCGGCGCTTGAAAGCGTGGTTTCTGGACAGTTGAGAGAGCACGGCGCCTTTAATTAAAACGGGACTGCAATGCCATGCCTTCCGGCGTCCGCAGATAGAAGATCAGGTCCATTGGAGGCGGTTCCTTGCCCAGAACCGACAGGATCATATGGGCCTGGCCGCGGTGGTGGGTCTGGTGATTGAAGAAATGCGTGAGGGCAGGTGCAAGCGGCTGGGAGATCTGTGTCGGGCTGGAAATGGTGCGATAGGTAATGGCTTGTCCAAGCTGCGCATCCTCCAGCCCTTGCACGTACCGAATGATCCGCGCATCTTCTCTCTCGCGAGCCTCGGTAAGATCGGCAAAATCGGGGTAGGGGATCGCATTGAGGGGACCGGAGGTCTCCTGCGCTCCGGTAAATCGAACCAGCCAGACCCTGTCGGCTATGAGTATATGATTGAGGGTGCCGCACATGGATTTGAAGTAAGCCCCGACATTCCGGCTGAATTCCTCCCGGTCCAGAGTTTCAACCGCTTCGCAGAGCACCCTGTTGGCCCAGCGATTATAGTGGGCCAGCATCTCGAAATGGTGTTTCATCCCGTGCATCCTTTCAGGCTTGTGCGGCTCAATCCTAACGGTGCCGATCACCAAGGTGATTGAAATCTGCTGATGCGGCCTGTCTAAGAAATTCATCCATTGGCCGGCGGAGCCGATACCATGTTTTTGCAGGGGAAGTGGGGGAAGCAATGAGAATAAAACTTTATGACCTTGTTGGACAGGACGAGAAGCGTCCCTTCAGTCCCCATTGCTGGAAGGTTGCCTTTGCGCTCGCCCACAAGGGGCTGGAGTTCGAATGTGTTCCAACGCGCTTCCGCGACATCCAATCCCTGGAAGACGGTGCTTCCAAGACTGTACCCCTGATCCGAGATCGAGATCAGGTAATATCGGAATCTTTCCGCATCGCGCTTTATCTCGACGAGACCTATCCCGACCTGCCACCGCTGTTCCATGGCGAAGGAACAGTACCACTCACCCGCTTCATCGAACGCTGGGCGCATCAGACCGTCTATGCGCAGATTTCACGAATGATCCTGATGGACCTTTTCGCCATTCTGGATGAAGGCGACCGGGAATATTTCCGCACCACGCGGGAAGCGCGTTTCAAGCAGAAACTGGAAGAAGTGACGGTCGGTCGAGAAGACCGCCTGCCTGCTTTCCGCGCCTCGCTTGATCCGTTGCGCAGTATGGTCGAACGTCAGGCCTTTGTGGCAGGCGACGAGCCATGTTTCGCCGACTACATCATCGCTGGCGGCTTCCAGTGGGCGCGCGTCTCATCCTCCTTCCAGCTTCTGGAGAAGGATGATCCCGTGGCACATTGGTTCGAGCGCTGTCTTGATCTGCATGGAGGAGCGGCAAGATCGGTGGCCGCTGCCGCGTGATCGCCCTTCACAGAGGCCGCACTCCCCGCTATAGAGCCGCCATCTCTCTTTCCCCCATTCCAAAAAAGGAAAAGCAATGGCGATCGAACGCACCTTCTCCATGATCAAGCCGGACGCAACCAAGCGCAACCTGACCGGCGCAATCACCAAGATGTTCGAGGACAACGGCCTGCGCGTCGTTGCCTCCAAGCGCGTCTGGATGAGCCGCCGTCAGGCAGAAGGCTTCTACGCCGTGCACAAGGATCGCCCCTTCTTCGGCGAGCTGGTTGACTTCATGTGCTCCGGCCCGACGGTTGTGCAGGTTCTCGAAGGTGAGAACGCAATCGCCAAGAACCGCGAAATCATGGGCGCCACCAACCCGGCTGACGCCGCAGAAGGCACGATCCGCAAGCTTTTTGCGGAGTCCATCGGTGAAAACTCCGTACACGGTTCCGACGCTCCGGAAACCGCTGCCGAGGAAATCCGCTACTGGTTCTCCGACACCGAAATCGTCGGCTGATCATTTTTCGGCTGATTGCTGATGAGAAAGCCGGGGGCAACGCCTCCGGCTTTTTTCGTTCAGCGTTTGCTCTTCCAGCGGTGGAGCGCCTGCTCATCCTGTGCCTTGGCGTCGACCCAATCGCCCTCACTGCCATCGGCAAGATGCTCCTTCTTCCAGAAGGGCGCGCTGGATTTCAGATAGTCCATCAGGAAGTCTGCCGCCTCGAATGCGGCGCGCCGATGTGGTGAAGCGGCTGCCACAAGCACGATATTCTCGCCCGGCGTGATCTTGCCGAACCGGTGAATGATCGTAAGCGCAAGCAAGTCCCAACGGGTGATTGCCTCGCGGCCCAGCCGCTCAAGCTCCGCTTCGACCATCCCGGGATAATGCTCCAGCTCAAGCGCTTCCAGAGCGCCGCCTTCGTCTCGGCAAAGTCCGGTGAAGGTGACGATTGCACCTATGTCGGTTCGCCCCGCGCTGATGCGCCGTGTTTCCGCCTCAAGGCAGAAATCGTCGCGCTGCACGCGAATGAGCGGCGCCACTGTCACGGGCTCAGCCTCCAGTCATTGGCGGGAAAAGCGCGATCTCGCCATCAGCGGGCAGGGGCGTGTCATGCGTCACATGGGCGTGGTTGATCGCCACGCGGATCACCTGGCGTTGTTCGAGCGCGGCGGCATAGCCGTCACCCTTTCCGGCAAGCCAGTCGAGCAGCCCGGCAACATCGCTCACATTGTCGGGCACCGAGATTTCCTCGTCGCTCTTGCCGATACGCTCGCGGACCCAGGCGAAATAGACCAGCTTCATGAGAACTACTCGTCGATAATGTGCTTCAGTCCTGCACGGAAGTAGTCATAGCCCGTGTAGAGCGTGACCACGGCCGAAATCCAGAGAAGCACGATGCCCATCTGCGTGATGTAGGGCACGATCTTGTCGCCCGCAGGGCCAACGAGAAGGAAGCCAATGGCCACCATCTGGATGGTGGTCTTCCATTTGGCAAGCTGCGTCACCGGCACCGACACCTTCAGGGCGGCCAAATATTCGCGAAGTCCCGAAACGAGGATCTCACGGCACAGGATGATGATCGCCGCCCATAGCGTCCAGCCCGCAATAGTGCGGTCCGTATCGGCAGCAAGCAGAAGAAGGCAAGAGGCCACCAGAAGCTTGTCGGCGATGGGGTCGAGCATCTTTCCGATATTGGACGTCTGCTGCCAGCTGCGCGCCAGATAGCCATCGAAATAGTCCGTGATGCTCGCGCCGATGAAGATCGCGAGAGCAGACCAGCGGGCGAAATCGCTCGATTGCAGGCGGCCTTCAAGGAAGAAGCACAAGACAATTGCCGGCACCGCGAGGATGCGGGCATAGGTCAGGAGGTTTGGAAGATTGAAAGCGCGTCCGGACATTGATTTGGCTTCTTTAGAAACGGTTATGTCGTCAAATCAGGTGGAACGCGCAGGGTCAAGCGCGCGCGCCCAAGCTCGCGCAAGCTTTACCCGTTTTCGTGGAAATGTTCATAGACGATACGTGCCGTTGATTCCGAGATCCCTTCTACGGCCATCAGATCCTCCATGCCTGCGCGGCTGACCGCCTTGGCGGTGCCGAAATGGTGCAGAAGTGCGCGTTTGCGCGTTGGGCCAATGCCGCTGATTTCGTCCAGCGGGTTCTTGACCATCTCCTTCTTGCGCCGCGCGCGGTGAGAACCGATGGCGAAACGGTGTGCTTCGTCACGCAGCCGCTGTACGAAATAGAGAACCGGATCGCGCATGGGCAGGCTGAAGGACGGCTTGTCTTCCATGAAGAAACGTTCCCGGCCCGCATCGCGATCCGGACCTTTCGCAATGCCGATCGCCGTCACGGCGTCGCTTACGCCCAACTCGTCAAGGATTGCGCGAACCGCACTCATCTGTCCTTGGCCGCCATCGATGAGGATGACGTCCGGCCAAGCGGGAAAACGCTCGTCATCAGCGCTCTCTTCACCGGGTTTGGGTAGCCCTTCCTCCTTTAGGAGCCGAGAGAAACGCCGCTGCATGACCTCGCGCATCATGCCGAAATCATCGCCGGGCGTGATGTCGGTCGAGCGGATGTTGAACTTGCGATACTGGTTCTTCACGAAGCCTTCCGGCCCCGCGACGATCATCGCGCCCACCGCATTGGTGCCCATGATGTGCGAGTTGTCGTAGACTTCGATGCGGCGCGGTGCCTGTTCGAGACCGAATGTATCGGCAAAGCCCTGCAGCAGCCGCGCCTGCGAGGACGTCTCTGCCAGGCGCCGCCCCAGTGCCTCGCGCGCATTCTGCAGCGCGTGACCGACAAGATCCTTCTTCTCACCGCGCTGCGGGCGCGAAACGCTGACCCGACGCCCGGCCTTGGTGGAAAGCGCTTCCTCAAGAAGCTCGCGCTCCTCCAGCTCATGGGAGGTGAGGATCAGGCGAGGGCAGGGCTTGTCATCGTAGAACTGCGAGAGAAAGGCATTGAGAACATCGCCCGCCTCCATGTCCGGATCGGCCTTGGGAAAATAGGCGCGGTTGCCCCAGTTCTGGCCGGTGCGGAAGAAGAACACCTGAATGCAGCTTTGCCCACCCTCTTGGTGGATGGCGAACACGTCGGCTTCCTCTATGCCCTGCGGATTGATGCCCTGATGCGCCTGCACATGGGACAGAGCCGCCAGGCGGTCGCGATAGATCGCAGCACGTTCGAAATCCATCTCGTCGGAAGCAGCCTGCATGGCGGCTGCAATCTCGGACTTCACCTTGCTGGACTTGCCGGAAAGAAACGCCTTGGCCTCATTGACCAGCTCCGCATAGCCCTCTTCGCTGATTTCACCTGTGCATGGACCCGAGCAACGCTTGATCTGGTAGAGCAGGCAGGGGCGCGTGCGGCTTTCATAGACGGAGTCGGTGCAGGTGCGCAGCAGGAAGGCGCGTTGCAGCGAGTTGATCGTGCGACCTACAGCACCGGCGGAAGCGAAGGGGCCGAAATACTCGCCCTTGCGCGAGCGCGCACCGCGATGCTTGAAGATTCCCGGAGCCGGATGGTCTCCCGTGAGCAGGATATAGGGGAACGACTTGTCGTCGCGCAAAAGCACGTTGAAGCGCGGGCGCAAGCGCTTGATGAGATTGGCTTCCAGAAGCAGCGCTTCAGTTTCAGTCCGCGTGACGACGAATTCCATGGAAGACGTCTCACGAATCATGCGCACGATCCGGTTCGAATGCCCGCGACCCTGGGCATAATTGCTGACGCGCTTTTTCAAGCTGCGTGCCTTGCCGACATAAAGCACATCGCCGGCCTCGTTCATCATGCGATAGACGCCAGGCGCGTTCGGCAGGCGCTTCACGACGGCCTGAATGGCTTCAGCGCCCTTTAGGCCGCTGCCTTCCTCTGCCGCATCCCAGGAGATCTCGTTGGCGGATGTGGGAACGGCAGCTTTCGGCTCGCTCCCGCTCATGCGCCATCCTCCGCCACATCCGGCGTCTGCCAGGCAAGGTGCTGACCTCCATCAAGCGCGATCATCTGACCGGTGATCGACGGCATTTTCCACAGATACTCGATTGTGTGTGCGAATTCCGAAAGCTCCGGACCTCGCTCCAGAATAAGCGCCTCCGTCTGACGGCGGAAGGCATCCTCATCCTGCTTCTGGTTCGGCAATGTCGGGCCGGGGCCAATGGCGTTGACGCGAATGGAGGGAGCCAGTGCTTGCGCCATGGTGCGGGTAGCCGTCCACAAGGCGGCTTTCGATAGCGTATAGGTGAAGTAGCGGGGCGTGAGCTTCCACACCCGCTCATCAATGATGTTGACGACGAGACCTGGTGCGCCCACAAGCTGTTTCGCGAAGGAACGCGCTATGAGTGCCGGTGCCTTCACATGCACCGCCATATGCGCGTCAAATCCTTCATCATCGAAATTTTCGACCGAATCTTCCTCGAACAGCGAGGCATTGTTCACAACGATGGAAAGCGGCCCCAGAGCGTTGTTCGCACGCTCGACGAGGGTTGCTGTAGATGCAGAATCGGTCAGATCTGCCTGTACGGCGACGGCCCGACCACCTTTGTCGGCGATTTCCCGCACCACTTCTTCGGCGTCGCTATGTGATCCGTTATAGTGAACCGCTATCCCGAAACCCGCTGCGCCAAGCTCCAGCGCCATCGCGCGTCCGATCCGCTTGGCGGCACCGGTTATCAGGATATTCTCTGCTTTTCTTTGCATGGGCCTAATGTGTGCGTGCGAGGGGGCTGCGGCAAGGTGAAGGTTAGAGTGTTTTAAGCGAGGCCTGCGGCCGTGGCCAGCGCTCGCAGCCTCATGAGATGGGCGCAGCTGACAAAATCGGCGGGAAAGCACCGAAGCCGACGATTATCGGCCCGTAACGCGCCATGGTTATGCCGCAGAATATTCCATTTTCAAGCAGGCTTTTGCAACCAATCAGCCCCAATTCCTGCCCATGCTCCTGATGCGGCGTTTAGCCCGACCAGTTTGATTTATCCGTTTTTGCGTACAGCCAGATCATTGCCGGTTTCCGACCGATAGCGGCCACGCCGCCAAGGAGTTTATACAAATGAACATTCGCAGATTTTCCGCACTCGCACTCTCTGCAGCTTTCACCGCGATTGCTGCACCTGCGGCCATGGCCGCCGACCTCATCATATCCCAGCCAGACCCCATCCCCGTGACGCCTCAGCGCACCGTGCCGCTCGTGGTACAGCCCACAGCAGCATGGGGTGGCATGTATGCGGGTATTTCCGGCGCCTACACCTTTGGACAGCTGGATGAGAACTTCAGTGGCACCAGCATCGATACCGACGGCTATGGCGGCGTTGGCTTCGTTGGTTACAACTGGCAGCGCAGCCGTTGGGTCTTCGGTGCCGAAGCCGATGTCGGCTATACGGCCGACGAGGTGACCGAACAGGATGTCACGATCGAAAGCGGTCTTGATGCCAGCTTGCGTGCGCGACTTGGTTACGCGCTCAGCGACCGCTTCATGATCTACGGTACTGTGGGCGGAGCCTATGGCGCACCCACCATCACCACTGCAGACGGCGAAGTGAGCGAAGACATGTTTGGCCTCACTTACGGTGGTGGCGCAGAGATGAAGTTCGGCCGCCGCATGTTCGGTCGTGTCGAATATCGCCATGTGGCACTCGAAGCCACCGATGTTGCAATCGGCAACAATAGCTACGAGTTCGAGCAGCAGAACAACAAGGTCATGCTCGGCATCGGCATGCACTTCTAGGCCTCACTCCAAAGGCGGACCGAGCGGGGGCAGTCGCAATGGCTGCCCTCATCGCCCATCTGTGGAGCGGGCTTGCGATTCTTTACCCTTTCTTAGCCATGTCCCTGAGTTCTTTCGCTGTGCCTCATGCTGGCAATGGCATCCCGACCATCCTCGAGTGAACCACCTGGCCATCCAATCCGGGGGAAAATCTGCGCTGCAGGCCCCGGATTTGTTTGCATTTTTGCAACACGTCCACAAGCAAACCGTTCTGAAGCCATAAGGTCAAATTTGAGGCCAGTTCTAGCCACGATGCCGCCACCTTTTTCGTGATTTTCTGCAGTCACTGGCGGAACCGCAGCGCAACTTGATCATTCAGAGTGCTGCGGAGGGGCGCAGAAAGGATGCGAGTTTTGCATCCGATTTTGGAACATCTTGGCTAAGGAGTTCACATAATGGCCACTAAGAATTTCGCGCTGTCGGCTGCTGCCGCAGCACTTCTCACCGTAGCAGGTGTTGCTTCTTCTCAGGCCGCTGACGCGATCGTGGACGTTCCGCCGACGCCGCCTGCAGCGCCGATGGAAGTTGCTCCGGTTGCCTCTTGGGGCGGTTTCTATGCCGGTGTTCAGGCTGGTTACGGCTTCGGCGGTGACGTGAACATCGACGGCACCGACTATGACAGTGACGGCTTCCTCGGCGGCGCATTTGCCGGTTACAATGTCCAGTCCGGCCCATGGGTATTCGGCCTTGAAGGCGATGTTGGTTACAACGGCACCGAGACCGACGAAGCTGGCTTTTCCGTTGAAGGCGGTGTCGAAGGTTCGCTGCGTGCACGTGCAGGCTACGAAGTCTTCAACAACGTCCTGCTCTACGGTACGGCTGGTGGCGCAGTTGCCAACTACGAGGCAACCACTGCCGCAGGTTCCGATGATCAGACCCACTTCGGCTGGACCGCTGGTGCCGGTACGGATGTCAAGCTGACCGAGAAGAGCTTCGCTCGCCTCGAATACCGCTACACCGATCTCGGTTCCGAGACTTACACGATCGGCGGCGTGGACAGCGAAGTGGATGCTTCCAACCACCGCGTAATGGTTGGTTTCGGTATGCAGTTCTAATCCTTCCGGATCAGACGCTTAACCAGGAAAAAGCCGGGTCATGTGCCCGGCTTTTTTCTTGTCTGAAATTGTCTTCAGCGGCCGCGGGTGGGCGGTAGCAATACCTTGTCCAGCCGGCAGTCCTTGCGGTCAACCTCGCGACAGCTGCGGAAATCAAGCTCTTCACTCAGGCAGATGCGAACTTCGCGCATCATCCGTTTGCCGCAGGTGACAGCGATTGCATCGCCGGGCAGTTGCGGATTGGCCTTGCGAAAAGCCTCTTCGATGCTCTCAGGCGTGGCCATGATTGGCTTCTCGACATTGTCGAACACCTCCGGCACCTTCACCCGTTCGCGGGCCTTGCGCAGCAGCCGGAAATATTCTTCCTGGCTCGCCCCGGTACAGGAACCGTGCTTGCGCCATTGATGGCCGATAAGGCCGGCCGAAGGCATCAGATCTCGCAGATCATCCACCAGCCGGTTCGGCACACGGTCAGGTTCCCGACTGGCGCAATAGGTCGGATATCCGCTCTCCCGCTGCGGCCAAAGCCCGTGAACGATGAAGCTGTAAGGTCGCGATGTGCCACATTGCTGGCGATTCGCCCGCTCACCTTCGCTGATGCAGTAGCTGGGTGACCAGCTAAGCGCGAGCACATAGAAGTCGAAATTACCCGGCTGCTCGGCCTTGCGTGCCTCGGCAATGCCGGCGACAGCCGCAAGCGCGCTCGCAAGCAGGAGAGGGCGAAGCAGCGCCGTGCCGCGTCGGAAACTCGAAAGCGACATCAGCGAAGGACACGACACCAGTTGTTGTAGACATTCCAGCGGTCAAAGCCTGCCACGCAGAATTCCACATTGTCGCCGATGGAAGCAAAGCCCTGTCCATATTCGATCAGGTACCAGATGGACCGGTTGGAGCCGTCGGAAAGCTGCGCGGTGCCCTGGCAGTAAAGGCGTTCTATCGTGCTGTTTTCGGTGGCCGGAAGATGGCGCGTGATGCTGGTGTTGTAGATCGCCGCAATGTCCACATCCGGCAGGTGAGGTACATGGGTGACCTGGTAGCGGAAATTCTTCTGAATGACCGCATGTACCTTCTCATGCGCGCACACGCTCGTCTCGACGATCGCACCCGGTCCGACAAGGTAGTCGGCAGCCAGAGCTGGTGAGCCTGCGATGGAAGCGGTCAGGCCAGCGCCGACAAGGAAGTTGGTCAGAAGTCTCGAGATACTGCGGCGCGACATGGGTCAAACTCCGTGATAAGGCGCGGTTCTTCGCCTCGAATTGTTATGGTCAATCTTTAACAGCAGCTTGTCAGCGTCAAGTGTTGGCTTCATCTGCAAGACGCGTGACGCTGTATCCACCCTTGCTGCCTTCGCTCAACGCATCATGCAGAAGCGGCAGAAGCTCGTTCAATTCCGATTCGAGGAGATATGGCGGATTGACGACTACCATGCCCGTGCCATCAAAGCGCGGCTCACTGCTTTCATCCCGCACGCTCAGCTGCACGTCGATAATATCACCAATGCCGCTGTCCCGAAGATCCTGGTGAAACTGAGCCACCGCCTCGCGGTTCTTGATCGGATACCAGAAGGCATAGATCCCGCCGGGCCACCGCTTGTGCGCCTTTTCCAGGCCCGCGACCATCCGCTCGAACTCGCCTTCCTTCTCGAAGGGCGGATCGACCAGAACGAGCCCGCGCTTTTCCTTCGGCGGCAGATGCGCACCAAGTGCCAGCCAGCCATCCAGATGGATGACACGCACCTGATGGTCGCCCTCGAAATTCTGAGCCAGCACCTCCGCGTCGGCTTCGTGCAGTTCGATTGCCGTCAGGCGATCCTGTTTTCGTAGGAGATGGCGCGTTACGAAAGGCGAACCGGGATAATGCGAAATCTCATCCCCCTGATTCAATGCCTCAACGGCCTCCAGCAAGGGATTCAGAAGATTCGTCTTTTTTCGAATGTCCGAATTCCTGATCCTGCCGATGCCGCCCTGCCATTCGCCCGTGCGCTGCGCTTCATCCGAGGAAAGATCATAGATGCCCAATCCCGCATGGGTGTCGACCACGCGAAAGGCTTTGTCCTTGCGCTGCAGATAGGCGATTATCCGCGTCAGGATCGCGTGCTTGACCACATCGGCAAAATTGCCTGCATGGAAGGCGTGGCGATAGTTCATGATCTGCACCCGGTCTTGTGCGAAATAAGAAACGTCTTTGTGCCTGTGGCTCTACGCTCTGCGCCACAAATAGGCTAGTCTCGCCCCATGAACACACACGCAAATATCCGCATCGCCCATTCGGCTTGCCCGCATGACTGCCCGTCCACCTGCGCTCTCGATATCGAGATAAGGGATGGACAGATTGGTCGTGTCCACGGCGCCAAGGACAACAGCTATACCGCCGGCGTCATCTGCGCCAAGGTCGCCCGTTATGCAGAGCGGGTCCACCATCCGGACCGGCTGTTGAAGCCCATGGTGCGGTCCGGTGCGCGCGGCGAGGGTGCCTGGAAAGAGGCAAGCTGGGAGGCCGCACTCGACCTCATTGCTGAGCGCTTCCTGAAGGCCGAAGCCGAGTTCGGCGCGGAAAGCGTCTGGCCCTATCAATATGCCGGTACGATGGGGCTAGTGCAGCGCGATTCGATCCACCGCCTGCGCCATGCCAAGGGCTATTCGAAGCAGTTCGACACGATCTGCACCAATCCGGCCTGGACCGGCTGGATGATGGGAGCGGGCGCCCTGCGCGGCTCCGATCCGCGCGAAATGGCAAAGGCCGATTGCGTTGTCATCTGGGGGACGAATGCGGTCGCCACGCAGGTCAATGTGATGACCCATGCAATCAAGGCCCGCAAGGAACGCGGCGCGAAGATCGTGGTCATTGATGTTTATGACAACGCGACCATGAAGCAGGCCGATCTGGCGCTGGTCCTGAAACCGGGAACCGACGGCGCGCTGGCATGTGCGGTCATGCATGTGCTTTTCCGCGAGGGGCTTGCCGACCGCGACTATCTCGCACGCTATACCGACGATCCGGCAGGACTTGAGGCGCATCTGCAATCGCGTACTCCCGAATGGGCGTCCGGCATAACCGGTCTGTCCATTGCGGAGATCGAGACTTTTGCGCGTCTGGTCGGCGAGACGAAGCGCACATATTTCCGTCTTGGCTATGGCTTTACCCGCAACCGCAATGGCGCGGTGAATATGCATGCGGCCCTTTGCATTCCTGCTGTAACCGGTGCCTGGGCCTATGAGGGTGGCGGCGCATTTCACTCCAATTCATCGATCTTCGGCCTCGACAAATCGCTGATCGAAGGCCACGCCTATGCCGATCCCAATGTGCGCTCGCTTGACCAGTCACAGATCGGCCGCGTTTTGAGCGGTGATGCCGAAGCGCTTCACGGCGGCCCGCCGGTCAAGGCCATGCTGATCCAGAACACCAACCCCGCCAATGTCGCGCCGGAGCAGCGGCTCGTGAAGCAGGGGCTGATGCGCGATGACCTGTTCTTCGCCGTCCATGAGCAGTTCATGACCGACACGGCATTGCTTGCCGACGTGGTGCTGCCGGCGACCATGTTTGTCGAGCATGACGACATCTATCGCGGCGGTGGTCATCAGCACATTCTGCTCGGGCCGAAAATCGTGGATGCGCCGGGCCAGGCGCGCGAGAACCTTTATGTGATCGAGGAACTGGCCAAGCGCCTGGGCGTGGATCATCTCGAAGGCTTCGGGATGAGCGCGCGCGAACATCTCGACTGGATGCTGGACAAGAGCGGCCTTGGAAGTTTCGAGAGCTTTCGCCATGACCGCTGGGCGGATGTGCAGCCCGATTTCGACACCGCGCATTTCATCAATGGCTTCGGTCACGCGGATGGCAAGTTCCGTTTCCGCCCCGACTGGACGAACACGCCGTCCCCCAACCGCCCGCCCGAGAGCATCGGCGTGCAGGGGCCGCATCAGGCCTTGCCTGAATTTCCCGACCATGTCGCGCTGATCGAGGAAGCGGATCCCGAACATCCCTTCCGTCTGGCAACATCGCCCGCGCGCACCTTCCTCAATTCCAGCTTTACCGAGACACCGGGCTCGAAAAAGCGGGAAGGGCGGCCGGAGCTGATGCTGCATCCCGAAGATGCGAGCGCCCTCGGGGTGGAAGAAGGCCAGCGCATCGAAATCGGCAACCGGCGTGGCGAGGTCGTGCTTCATGCCAAGCTGTTCGACGGAATGCGCCGTGGCGTGGTCATCGCCGAAGGCATCTGGCCGAACCATGCCCATGAGCGCGGCGAGGGCATCAATGTGCTGACAGGAGCAGACTCCATCGCGCCATATGGAGGTGCTGCTTTCCACGACACGAAGGTCTGGCTGCGCGCACTGTGAGAGGGCAATGCCGTGGGTGATCCAGAGCGCATCCGCTCGATCCTTGCATTCGTTCAGGAAGCGGAGCGGCTGAAAGATACGCTTCGCAGCGGCTTCACCCGTCAGGGCAACCCGGAAAGCGTTGCAGAGCACAGCTGGCGGCTTTGTCTTCTCGTCATCCTGTTCGAGAAGGAGCTGCCGGGCCTGGACATGCTCAAGCTGTTGAAGCTGTGCATCCTGCATGATCTTGGCGAAGCACTGTCTGGCGATGTGCCCGCCATCCACCAGACCGCGGACAATGGCGCGCGTCAGATGCGAGAGCGGCTTGATCTGGTAACACTCTGTAAGCCGCTTCCGGTTGATCTGCAGGGCGAGGTTCTGGCGCTATGGGATGAATATTGCGAAGCGACAACGCCTGAAGCCATCTTCGCGAAGGGTTTCGACAAGATCGAGACCATGCTGCAGCACTTAATCGGCGGCAATCCGGCGGATTTCGATTTTGCCTTCAATCTTGGCTATGGGCGCGAGCGAACCGGGGCCCATCCGTTGTTGGCGCAGATACGCGAACTCGTCGATGAAGCGACCACCGCGCGCGCGAAGGAAAACGGCCAGCTCTGAATTGGAACTGGCCGCGTGTTTCGACTAGGGCGTCAGCCGCGCCAGATCTTCGATATCAAACACTTCCTCGATGGAGGACGGCACCAGAAGCGTGCTGTACTCGCCCCAACCGACATTGGCATTGCGGGCGAAGACCGTGCGCCCGTTTTCCATGGCTGCCTTGCCGGAGGCAACCAGCGCCAGCGCCATCGGATAGGTCTGGTGCTCCATCTTCAGCACACGGGCATTCAGCTCTTCTTCCGTGTCATGGGGCAGAACCGGAACCGCGGCTTGCGCGATGATCGGTCCGCCATCCATTTCCTGCGTCACGAAGTGCACCGTGCAGCCATGAATGCGCATGCCGGCTTCGAGAGCGCGCTTGTGCGAGTTAAGGCCCTTGAACAGTGGCAAAAGGGAAGGGTGCACATTGAGCATCCGGCCTTCCCAGCGCTTGACGAAATCACCGCTCAACAGCCGCATGAAACCGGCAAGGCAGATGATCTCTGCGCCAAGGCCATCCAGCGCTTCCTCGATCGCCGCCTCATGCGCGGCCTTGTCGGGAAATTCAGCGCGTGGAATGGCGATCGCCTCGAGCCCGGACGCCTTGGCTGCGGCAAGTCCGGCTGCATCGGCATTGTCGGAAATGACGCCCACGATCTCGGCGGGATAATCGGCTTCTTCTGCCGCGCGGATCAGCGCCGTCATGTTGCTACCGCGGCCGGAAATCAGGATGGCAGTCTTTTTCTTTGTCATAGGTCAAGCTCTCCGCGATAGATTACGCCATGCTCGCGGCGCGGGACAATGCGCCCAAGCGTCGTGACATGCTCGCCCGCCTTCTGAAGGACACCGGCCACCTGTGCCGCCTGGCCTGCGGCGACAACCGCGATCATGCCAATGCCGCAATTGAAGGTGCGCAGCATTTCCTTCATCTCTACACCACCCTCACGGGCAAGCCATGAGAATACGGCAGGTGCGTCGATGGCATCGAGATCGATCTCGGCCGCATAGTCGTCCGAAAGGACGCGCGGAATGTTTTCGGGGAAACCGCCGCCGGTGATATGGGCGAGCGCCTTCAGGCCATGGGTGTCGCGAATGGCGGAAAGAAGCGGCTTTACATAGATCCGCGTAGGCTCCAGAAGCGCGCGCCCGAGCTTCGTACCCGGCGCGAAGGGAGCATCACTGTCCCAGTCCAGGCCGCTGCGCTCCACGATCTTGCGCACAAGCGAGAAACCGTTGGAGTGAACACCCGAGGAGGAAAGACCAAGGATCACGTCACCCTCGGTGATGTCATTGGTCGGCAGAAGTTGACCACGCTCGGCAGCACCCACGGCGAAGCCTGCAAGGTCGTAATCATTGCCCTGATACATGCCCGGCATTTCCGCCGTCTCGCCACCGATCAGCGCGCATCCGGCCTGACGGCAGCCTTCGGCGATGCCCGACACGATGGCTTCACCCTGTTCGGGATCAAGCTTTCCGGTGGCGAAATAGTCGAGGAAGAAGAGCGGCTCGGCACCCTGCACGACAAGATCGTTCACGCACATGGCTACGAGATCAATGCCCACCGTGTCGTGTATGCCGGCATCAATGGCGATTTTCAGCTTTGTGCCGACACCATCATTGGCTGCAACCAAAACGGGGTCGGTGAAGCCTGCGGCCTTCAGGTCGAACAACCCGCCAAAGCCGCCGATTTCGCCATCGGCTCCCGGTCGGCGCGTGGAGCGCACATGCGGCTTGATGCGATTCACCAGCGCGTTGCCGGCATCGATATCGACACCCGCATCGGCGTAGGAGAGGCCGTTCTTCTTGTCGTCCATGATGAAAGTTCCTGCCCCAGTGCGACCTTCGGCGCGGCTGCCCGACGCCTCCTGACCGGCTAATTGCATGCCTTCGTGATGGCTGCAAGCTTGGGCGCCGGTGCGCCCACCGCTTTGTTCGCTGTCCGGCTGGCCCAGTTGCTGCCTTGACGCTTGAGCTGACGCGAACCATCTGGCTCATGCTATACGGGAATTGCGGCAGGCGTCCATCATTGCCAAGGCTGTGCCAGGGGGGCAGAAGGTGACAATACCCAATCTCATCACGCTGATGCGCTTTCTGTTGGTGCCTGCAGTCGTCTTCGCCCTACTGAAAGGCTATATGGGCTGGGCGTTCACCGGCTTTCTCGTGGCGGGCATATCGGACGGCGTAGACGGTTTCATCGCCCGCCAGTTCAACCAACGCAGCGAGCTTGGTGCCTATCTCGATCCCATGGCGGACAAGCTGCTTCTTGTCAGCGTATTCATCGTGCTGAGCTATCTGGAAGTCCTGCCGCTGTGGCTGGTCATCGCCGTTGTCTCGCGCGATGCATTGATCGTCGGCGGCGTGCTTCTGGCAACGATCATGGGCAACCCGGTCCCGATGAAACCGCTGATGGTGTCGAAGGTCAACACGCTGGCGCAGATCGTGCTCGCAGTGGTCGTTCTGGCCGATCTTGCCTTCGCGTTTTCCTCAGGCTTCCTCACGCAAGTCCTCATCTATGTCACCGGGCTCTTGACCATAGCTTCTGGCGCGGCCTATCTCGTTGACTGGATCAAGCACATGGGCGGTTATGTCGACACCAATTCCCCCGGAGGCTCATGAGCCTGCCGCACCCGTTGCGGGCTGGACGCGCCAGGTCTTGTTCTGGCTGCTTGGCGCTGCCTTTCTGATCGCCTTCCTTTATGTGTTCAGCTCCATTTTGCTGCCATTCCTGGCCGGAATGGTGCTTGCCTATTTCCTAGACCCCGTTGCGGACCGGCTGGAGAAGCTGGGGCTGTCCCGGACGGCTGCCACGGTCGTGATCCTGCTTACATTCATCATCATCGTTGTTCTGGCCCTGATGCTGGTGGTGCCGGTTCTGTCGAACCAGCTTGCCGATTTTCTGCAGCGCCTGCCCGATTACCTCTCGCGCCTGCAGGCCCTCATCACCAATTTGGATCCCGAATGGTTCGAGCAGGTTCTGGGTGTTTCCGAGCAGGAACTGCGGGAAGGGCTGACGGCACTTCTTGCGCAAGGGACCGGCTTTGTCGCAACGCTCTTCAAGTCGATCTGGTCCTCCGGTCTGGCGCTAATCAATCTCGCAAGCCTCTTCGTCGTGACGCCTGTTGTCGCCTTCTACATGCTGCTTGACTGGGATCGCATGATCGCCCGCGTCGACAGCTGGGTGCCGCGCGACCATGTCGAGACGGTTCGCCAGATCGCCCGCGATATCAATACCGCGACAGCCGGTTTCGTGCGCGGTCAGGGCACCCTTTGCCTGATCCTTGGGCTCTATTATGCGATCGGCCTGACGGTGGTCGGGTTGAACTTCGGCCTCCTGATCGGCTTTTTCGCGGGTCTCATCAGCTTCATTCCCTATGTAGGCTCACTGGTCGGCCTGGCTCTCTCCATCGGTGTTGCCGTCGTGCAGTTCTGGCCGGAATGGTATTGGGTGGCCGCCGTAGCGGCAGTCTTCTTCTCGGGCCAGTTCCTGGAAGGCAACATCCTGCAGCCGAAACTGATCGGGCGAAGCGTTGGCCTTCATCCGGTATGGCTGATGTTCGCCCTTTTTGCCTTCTCGCTCCTGTTCGGTTTCGTGGGGCTTCTGATCGCGGTTCCCGCCGCTGCAGCCATCGCCGTTCTGGTGCGCTTTGCATTGGCGCGCTATCTGCAATCGCCGCTTTACAGCGGCGATCCCTCAACGACTGCGGCAGATCGCGAACTGCCATGATGGAAGAACGCGACAGGCCGCGGCAATTGCCGCTTGACCTCGCCCACGGCGAAGGACGAACGCGCGATGACTTGGTTGTCACCCCCGCCAACGAACAGGCGCTGGGGCTTGTCGAGCGTTGGCCTGAATGGGTGTCACCGGTTGCTCTGCTTGCCGGACCACAAGGCAGTGGCAAGTCGCATCTGGCGGAAATCTGGCTCGGCGAGAGCGGCGCGTTAAGGGTGGAGCCCGGAAATATCGGCGCCGAAATCGTTGAGCTGGCACGAGAACGGCCCATACTGATCGATGATGCGGACCGGCCGGAGCTCGACCAGCGAGGCCTGTTCCATCTCATCAACGCCGTGAAGCAGTCGCATTCGCACCTGCTTTTGACCGCCCGTCGGTTTCCCTCCTCCTGGGGCGTGGAAATTCCCGACCTCCTGTCTCGGTTGCGTGCCGCTCAGATCGTTGAGATCGCGGAGCCGGACGACATGTTGCTGACCGGCGTTCTCATGAAGCTTTTCGCCGACCGGCAGGTGGTTGTTGATCCCCATGTCATCCAGTACATCACCCGCCGCATGGAACGTTCGCTGTCCAGCGCCCGCCATCTCGTCGATCTGCTGGATCGCACGGCACTTGAGCGCAAGAGCCGCATCACGCGGCCACTTGCCAGCGAGGTGCTGGGCGAATTGGAGCAGCCGCGCCTATCTCGCAGCTGATGAAGGCGTGTCGCGTCATTTGAATTATGACGACTTCGTGATCTGGTTGTGTAGTCCGCGCAGGAACAATCACTGATGACTGCCGTTCCTGAGCCATACAATAGCGACAAAGGGCTTGGCTCAATGCACTCACTAAACGCAATTACCCTGCTGCTGATTATAGTCGGTGGCATCAACTGGCTGCTGGTTGGCCTTTTCGGCTTCGACCTCGTGGCCGCCATCTTCGGTGGGCAGGACGCGCTTCTTGCACGGATCGTCTATATTCTGGTTGGTCTGTCGGCGCTGTGGCAGATCATGCCACTCATGCGTTCCTTCTCGGGCAGCGAAGCCCACGCCCAGCGCCACTAGCCGCAAGGCACATTTTTCCGAAGACCGCCGGTGTTCCTCCCGCTGGCGGTTTTCGCACATCTGGATGCAGCCGAATCAGTGCGGCTGCGCCAGGATGCGTTAAGGATTTGTTTCCCGGCTCAATTTAGAATCCGGTCTTTCCTGAGCGGAGGACATCCTCATGCTGTATGATCTGACGGACTGGATTGGCGACCGTATCGAGCTCCTGTTCTTCAGGATTGGCCTGATCGTTAAGGAGATCACGACCACCAATATGATGGAGTGGTCCATGGCCGCGTGGTTGCTGATCGCCACAATGCTCTCGGTCTTGCTGCTGGGGGTGGTCATCCGCCGATAAGACAATTCTTACATGTGTCAGCGCGTAGAACAGAAACCCCTCAGTTTCATGTAGAATTTCCCAATTCGGCTCTTGCGCTGCACAGCCGCAGACTATAGGGGTTCATTCGCTCGGAGCGTAGCGCAGCCTGGTAGCGCATCTGGTTTGGGACCAGAGGGTCGCAGGTTCGAATCCTGCCGCTCCGACCATCACCTGTTCAGCCGACAGGCTGGCAGGGAACGCGGGTACGGCGCTCGCCGTTTCCCTCTGGTCGCAACGCTAGAACGGGGTCTTTGATGTCCGCGCGCATTTACAGCCCTTCCAGAACCGCCATGCAGTCCGGCACGGCCAAGACCGGTCACTGGGTGCTTGAGTTCGAGCCGGAATCGCCGCTGACCATTGATCCGCTCATGGGTTACACCTCGTCGAGCGACACGCGCCGTCAGGTGAAGCTCACCTTCGCCACGAAGGAAGAGGCGATCGACTACGCCACCCGCAACGGCATTGCCTACCGCATCGAAGAAGCCAAGGCGCCCAAGCGCCGGCAGGTGTCCTACGCGGAAAATTTCCGCTATGACCGCAAAATCCCCTGGACGCACTGAACCAGGGCGCTGGTCCCGTAGCTCAGTTGGATAGAGCACCGGCCTTCTAAGCCGATGGTCGCAGGTTCGAATCCTGCCGGGATCGCCATTCGATTGAAATTTCGTCTCTCGCATAGCGCAATTCAGAGCTCTGAACTCTGGATGCAACGGGTTGCACCTCGCCTGAGGTAATGCCGCCAGAGCAATCTGCCAGCACAACAAGCGACTATCGCAACACCTGCAGCGAACGAATTCCCGAACTGCATGAATAAGGATATTTGGCTGCACGCCGATAGGCTAGCGGCCTGAGGTGCCGCCACAAGTAGAATTATTGTGTTTACCCACGATGCGATTACTTGTTAATCGGCTCTCATGATCAAAAAGGCGGCAGGAACTGCGAGAGGATTGTCCGGCACATTTGCTGTGCTTCGGCAGGTGATCTTACTTGCATTCCTGGTTGTAGGCTCGTCGCAGGTGCACGGGAGTGTGCCTGAAATCTTGGACTTGGAACCTCAAGCCCACCATCATCACAGTGACAGTACGGCGCACCACCAGCACAAGGTGGCGGAAACCGGGCACTGTCACGTCACCGTGGCCACGCTTGATGGGCTATCTTTCTACAATACGAACTACTGTGCTCTTCCAGCTGTCGAACATCTGGTGCTGAAGGAGCGCATGAGATCCTACCCCATCGAGGAGCCTCCCACTCCGATCATTGACGTCTCGTAAGAATGAAAACCACCAAACTGAGATGCAATGATCATAGAACAAGTCACCAGGCCTTCCCGCCTGGCCTCAAGCTCTGTGGTTGCCTTGCTCCTGGAGCGTCTTTCGGACGCTGATCCCAAGCTGAGGGTTCTCGCCGCGCAGGCGGTTGAGAATGCTGCGCGGGTACTGGAGGAACTTGGTGCCACCGAGTGTGATCCGGATCAGAAGGAACTGTTCCGTGACGCGGTGCTCGAGATCGAGCGAATTCACGCAATGGCATTTGGGCCGTTCAGAGCGCCGCATAACTAGCCACGATGCTCCCTCGGCTTTTGCCGGGGGAGCTTTTTAGCTCACCTGAACGAGCCTGCCGCCCGTCTGAGGGGAAGGGACGCCTGTCGTAGCTGGGAAGCTGATGGGTAGTCCGCGCAGACTTCGCATCGCGAGATAGGCAAAGCATTCCGCCTCGATGGCGTCTCCGCGAAGGCCCACCTCTTCGGCAGAAAGCGCTTCCACTTTTGCCCTTTGGGCGATGGCCTGCCTCAGATAGGGGTTCTTCCGTCCACCGCCGCACAAAACGAGTCGGGTAGGGCGGCTGGGCAGAAGGTCGAGCGCCTTGCCCACCGCCGCAGCGGAGAAAGCCGTGAGCGTCGCCGCGCCATCCTCAAGGCTCAAACCCTCCGCCATTGCCGAGGTAAAATCATTGCGGTCGAGCGATTTGGGATAGCGCTGGGTCATATAGGGATGAGTTAGAAGTCTCTCAAGCAGCACCTCGTCCACCTGTCCGCTTGCTGCGATGGAGCCGTCACGGTCCATTTCCGCACCGGTTCGATTTCTGACCCAGTCATTGACCGGAGCATTGGCAGGTCCGGTGTCAAAGGCTGCCATCTCGTCGCCGTTAAACCAGCTGATATTGGCCACGCCACCCAGGTTCAGGATCGCTGTTTCGGCGCCAGCACCAATCCCGTCAATCAGCGCCCGGTGATAGATCGGCGCGAGTGGCGCGCCCTGGCCGCCAGCCTGCATGTCGGCACTCCGGAAGTCATAGACGGTGGTGATCCCGGTAATGTCCGCCATCAAGTCGCCATCACCCAGCTGCCGCGTCTGCCCGATTGCACCATTTCGCGGCGCCACATGGAGCATGGTCTGACCGTGAAAGCCGATTGCCGAGATCTGGTCTGGAGAAAAGCCGTGACGGGTCAGGAATGCGTTCACCGCCTCGGCCTGCGCGCGCGTCAGCGCTTCCTCTGCCTTGGCAAAGATGGAAGGTTCCGGCCCTTCGAACCTCCAGCTGGCGGCTTCTTCCATGGCTTCCCGCAAAAGCGGCACTATGCCGTTTGGATAGGCAACCAGCTCATAAGGGCCAAATTCGTTAACCCGCTCACCATCCGTGCGCAGCATGGCAATGTCGATATTGCCGTCGAGAACGGTACCGGTCATCAGGCCAATGGCCCATCCATCGTTCATGCTGCAGCATCCTTGCGTTGCGCCCTATTCCAGAACGCTGATAGCACCGCCGCTTTAGTCGAAAAAGCCGGTTGCGCGTCATAAATCTACCAGTTGACAGTCAGGCCAAGCGTGCCGCCGAGTGACGTCGTTTCAGCCCCTGCAATATCCACGGCATAATGCCCTTCGCCATGCAGCCGGATTTTCTGATTGAGTGTCGCGGTGAAGCCAGCTCCGAATTCGAGTTGCGTGCTGTCCAAAGTCGTCGTGACGTGATTGTCGCCCAATCGAATGACACTTTCACTGTCGAAACCGTGAACCAGATCGACCTTCAGGACAGGCCGCAGAACCTGCTGTTCGCCAAGCTCACCCTCCAGCCGCAGACCAGCCCGCGCGGTGAAGCCTGACATGTCCTCGAAGCTTACCGCCGCAAGCCCGTCATGGGCAGGATCGACCGACACATGCTGCCAGACAAGCTGCGCGTTGGGGTGCAGGCTCCAGCGCTCGTTGAGCGCCAGCCTCATTCCTGCTTCTGCCGACAGCAGGATGGTTTCTCCGTCAATCTCAATGCCGGTGTCGCGGTAGGAACCTGTCGTTCCGTCAAGCCAGCCATAGAGGGCAACGCCATCAACATACCAGCCCGATGGCGCCATATGCGTAAGGCTGCCGCCAAGCGTGACGAGCGAGAGATCGGCAGAGCCAATATCCAGACCGGACCAGCCAAGGGCACTGCCGGAAATGTCGCCGGTCAGGCGGCTATAGCCGGCAATGAGGCCGAGATGGGTCTCGTGGCCGTTGGACCACTCATGGCCCAGAACATCCTGTCCGATTTGCAGGCCGAAGAGATTGCCCTCAAAGCCAGGGGCAACGATACTTTCCCACCGCGTGTCGGTATGTTCCCCGAAGACCCGCAGCCAGCTGTTCGCAACCACGCCAGTCTCCAGATGGTCATCCTCGCCGCGCCTTTCGTGGAAAGTTGCAAGCGTGGCCTGCCCAAGAACCTGCGCCAGTGGTGGCAAGGCGGCATGAAGCGGCACTTCAGGTCGAATAATGGGAATGACTTCCGCTTCAGCCGCCGCAGGTGGAAGCGGAGACTGCGGCGTCAGTTCCGCAAGTGTCGAGGCGGCGACAGGCGCAAGCGGTGCCGCACCGTCATTTGGCGGTGTTGCGGCTGCGGTTGGCAGTGCTATTTCCCGCGTTGCGGCCGGTGCGGGTGCCGGCTGTGGCGTGGGCACAGGGCTTGGGGTCGGGTCCGTCGGCGTGGGAACAGGTTCCGGCGGCGTCATCATCGTGGAGCGCAGGAACCACACGTCTTCGCTGCCAGACGTCAAACCGCCGCGAAAAAGGCGATACTCAAACGCGCCCGCAGTCAGCGGAGCCGGTATTGAGAAGGCGCTCGTGCTCGTGGTGGCGCCGTTGGTCGTGTCCACGAGCTTGATGCCATTACTGAGCGTCGCCGCACCCGTTCCACCCGCATTGGCAATTTCGATTATTGTCGAGCCATCCGCCGCGCCGCGGTCGAGAACAAGCATGTCGCTGGCTGCGTCATCACCTGCGAGCACCGTATCAAGAGCGAGCGTGGCATCGTGGCCGGTATAATTGCCGGTGATGGTGATGCGGTCGCCCGCATTGCCATTCTGCATGGTCAGGCGCCCGTAATTGTTGACCTGGCCCCGTGCGGTGGCAAGAAAGCTGGTGATGGAGCCCAAGGCGCTGCCCGCACCGGAGATCACGCTGGTGCTGGAAATTTCCAGCATTCCGGTATCCGTGCCCGCATCGCCCAAGACCAGCGCCTCACCGGCCAGATCAAGCAGCGTCGTGCCCGAGAGCGTGATACTCTCCCACTCGCTGATGCGTGCAGCTCCCGTCCACTCCACATCGGTGAGCGTCAGCGTGTCGGTTCCGGTGCCACCGGAAAGAAGGGTAGGGCCTCCCGTGAGTGCCCGACCCAGATCGGCGAGCTCCGCCACATCGTCTTCGGCTTCAAGCTCCACCGAGCCGCCCAGCACACCGCCGCCATTCCAGATGAAGCGGTCGGAATTGTCTTCCAGCGTGATATCGCCCGCAACGCTGCCGCCGGTGATGGTGACATGGTCATGCGCGTTGTTCGTTCCGATGCGTCCGCCAATATCGCCGTCGGTGATTGTCAGCGTGTTGATGTCTCCGCGACCGCCCGTGGCAGTCAGGTTTCCGTCAATCGAACCGCCGGACATGAGGAATGTGTTGCTTGAGCCAACCAGCGAGACGCTGCCGATCCGCCCGCCCGACATCTCGCCATAGTCGCCGGCATTGAAATTCCCGACAATCCAGCCGCCCGTCATGTAGAATTCGTCGAGGTCGCCGCTCTGGTTCAGGGACCCGATCTGGCCACCGCTCATGCGGAAGATGTCCTCGCCGCCACCCTGATTGACCGCGCCGTCGATGACACCGCCGCTCATCTCGAAAATGTCGATGCCGCCGCCCTGGTCGAAATCGCCCGTCACGCGGCCGGAGCGCATGTCGAGCCGGTCTGCGCCCGAGCCGAACACCACGTCACCGTCAATGGTGCCGGTACCGCCATCAGGAAAGGAAAGGCTGTTGTCTCCGACCGTGTCGGTAAGGCCGCCCGCCATCGTGCCGCTGTCGCAGATATAAATGTCGCTCGTGCCCGCGGCGGGGCCGCATGCTGCAACAGCACTGCTGGACGAGAACAGTGTTCCTCCAGCAGCAGTCACAAGTGCAAGCATACTCGCACCACCGGTCAAACTTGCACCGCGCATCATCAGCCCCCTCGAATCAAATGCTGATGTTAGGGTAAGCGCGTAATGATACCGCAGCCAAGTGTCTTGACAGCCAGAGGTTGTCCTCTGGTTAGGGTGGACTTAACCGGAAAAATCAGATTGGCGCTTTTGTTGCGCTTGCGGGGTTAAGCCTTTGCTGCTGCCAGAGCTTTATCGATATCGGCTTTCAGATCCTCGACATCTTCCAATCCGATCTGGAGGCGAATAACGGGACCTTCCTCCGGAGCCTTCGCAACCACGCGGTCACCAAGGGACACATGCACCGCGAGGCTTTCAAACCCGCCCCAGGAATAGCCGAGGCCAAAGATCTCCAGCGCGTCGAGAAAGGCGTGCGCTTGCTCCTTGCCGCCGCCATTGAGAACGATCGAGAAGATGCCGCTTGCGCCCGAAAAGTCGCGCTTCCAGATCTCGTGTCCGGGGTGGGAAGGCAAGGCTGGATGCAGCACGCGGGCCACGTCATCGCGTCCCTCAAGCCACTGCGCGATTTCAAGTGCGCTCTGCTGATGGCGTTCCAGACGAACACCCATGGTGCGAAGCCCGCGCAGCACCTGGTAGACGTCATCCGGCCCGGCGCAGACGCCAAGGGTCAGATAGGTATCGTAAAGCCGCTCCCAGCATTTTTCATTGGCCGAAACGGTGCCTGACAGCACGTCAGAATGGCCGGCCGGATATTTCGTGGCAGCATGAATGGAGATGTCGACGCCGTGTTCCAGCGGTTTGAAAAAGAGCGGCGTGGCCCAGGTATTGTCCATCATGACCACGGCTCCGCCCGCATGGGCGGCTTCCACGATGGCGGGAATATCCTGCATTTCGAACGTGTTGGAGCCGGGCGACTCGGTGAAAACCACCTTGGTATTGGCTTTCATGCGAGAGGCGATATCAGCGCCCAGTTCCGGCTCGTAATATTCAACCTCGACACCCATGCGTTTCAGCATCGTGTCTGCAAAGCGGCGGGTGGGGAAATAGACCGAATCGACGATCAGCACATGGTCGCCTGCCGAGAGGAAGGCGAGCATCGGTACGACAACCGCCGCAAGGCCCGATGGAACGGCGACTGTCCCGGCCGAGCCCTCCAGTGCGTCGATAGCGGCGCCCAAAGCATCGCTGGTCGGTGTGCCGCGTGTTCCATAGGTGTATTTCTGTTTGTGGCCCGCCATGGTTTCCGCATCGGGAAACAGGACCGTGGAAGCATGCACGACCGGCGGATTGACGAAGCCGTGATAGTCGCGCGGATCATTGCCGATATGTGCCAGCCGCGTATTGTTGCCCTTGCCAGAAAGATCGCGTGCCATTGATCACCCTTCGCCATAGCTCGTCGCGCATTGAGGAATGAACAAGGCCGACACTGGGTCGGCCTCATCCGTTCAAACTAGGGCGTAGCGCGCAAAGGCGAAGGAGACAAGCAGACCGGGCAGGGAAGGGGCTGCGCCAGAAGCCTATTTGTAGACCGGAGCCTCGTAGACCGGCTGGGGAGCCGGCATGACGAAGGGTTCTGGCTTGTATGCCGCGATCTGAGCGCCGCCGAATTCGTAGCGAAGGCCAGCACGGATCTGGTGCGTGCCAAACCCGTTGTCCCAGCCCTGCACACCGGTTGCGCCTGCCGCGATATCACCGGCATCGAAACCGAATGCGTCTCCGCCTGCAACATGGGCATAGCGGTAGCCGAGGTCGAGCTTGGCGCGATGTGTCAGGTCCACGGAGACACCGGCCATGAGCGCCCAGGTAAAGCGCCAACTCTCTTCGCCCTCATGCCAGGCGACATAATCAAGCCCGCTACAATTGGAGGGATTGATACAGGTGGCGCGATTGGTCAGTCGGTCATAGCGCAGATAGGTGGTGCCGAGGCCACCGCCGACATAAGGGGTGACGCGGCCGAAGGTCTTCAGATCGACATAGGCGTTTGCCATCATTTCCAGAGCGCTCGCAGAGCTGGAATCGTCGAATGACCAGTTGTCATCAAGCGTGGCGGATCCGAAGCCGCTGCGATTCCAGTAGGCCAGGGTTACATCGCCACGAAGATGCGCGTTGAGCCGGTAACCGGCACCTGCGCCGAAATAGGTGTTGGAGCGCAGCTCCATATGCTCGTAATGGGCGTTGCGGTAGGTGCCCTCATACACGCGGAAGCCACCATCCGTTTTCGATTTGAAGTTGTGGCCGATATCGCCGCGGATGTACCAGCCTGACGAATGGGCCTGGATTGACGGACGCAATGGCGCGGACTGGTAGCTTGCGGCCGGCTCGTAATCGGCTGCAAATGCTGTCGGAATCCCCGTTGCGAATAATGCGATTGCAGTCGCCGCCAATATCGGCTTCATGACCAGCCCCCGATGAGAATGACATATAGGATTGGTTGTAATCTCTCAGGGTTAACCATCAGTTATTGCTTCTGGACCAATCGCTCATCCCCTCTTGACCCGTGTCAAATAATGGCATTCGATGGGCGCCGTGCATGGGAGAGGAAGCCCGTATTCGCAGCGATTTCACAAGACTGTGCCATCGTGCTTCCGCACATCAGACTTTGGGGATGAACCCTGTGCTTGAGAAAAAAGGGTCAATGAACATGAAGAATCTTATGAAGGCACTGCTCGGCTCGGCCGTCTTTGCATTTGCTGCAGGCACGGCATCGGCAGCCACGCTCGACGATGTGAAGAGCGCTGGTCAGCTGCGTTGTGGTGTGAATACCGGTCTTCCGGGCTTCGCTTCCCAGAACGACCAGGGCGAATGGCAGGGCCTGGACGTGGATTACTGCAAGGCCGTTGCTGCTGCCGTTTTCGACGGTGACGCAAGCAAGGTGCAGTACACGCCGCTTTCCGCCGTCCAGCGTTTTCCGGCCCTGCAGAACAACGAAGTTGATCTGCTGGCACGCAACACCACCTGGACGATGAACCGCGACACCGCGCTCGGCCTGAACTTTGCCGGCGTGAACTACTATGACGGTCAGGGCTTCATGGTCCGCAAGGACCTCAACGTGAACTCCGCGCTGCAGCTTTCGGGCGCAACGGTTTGCGTGCAGTCCGGCACCACCACGGAGCTGAACCTCACCGACTACTTCAACGCCAACAACATGGAATACAATCCTGTTGTTATCGAAAGCCAGTCGGATGTTAACTCGGCTTACGAGCAGGGTCGTTGCGACGTTCTGACGACCGATGCTTCCGGCCTCTATGCTTCGCGTCTCGAGCTTTCCAACCCGGATGAGCACGTGGTTCTCCCGGAGATCATCTCCAAGGAGCCCCTCGGCCCGGTCGTTCGTCAGGGTGACGAGCAGTGGTTCGACATCGTGAAGTGGGTCCATTTCGGCTTGATCAACGCTGAAGAGCTTGGCGTGACCCAGGACAATGTCGAGGAAATGGTCAATTCTGACAATCCGAACATCCGCCGCATGCTCGGTGCCGATGGCACCTTCGGTCAGGATATCGGGCTTTCGGCTGACTGGATGGTCAATGTGATCAAGGCTGTCGGCAACTATGGCGAAATCTTCGACCGCAATGTCGGTCCGGATACGCCGCTCGGCATCCAGCGTGGTCAGAATGCCCTTTGGACCAAGGGCGGCCTGCAATACGCACCGCCGATCCGCTAATCGGTAAATGAGGGTGCTGCTGCATTGGCGGCAGCACCCCCGCTTTTCTAAAGCGTAAGCGCTGGCCGTTTCCGGAGGGCCACGCTTCGTGCATGGCGGATCATATGACAGTTGAAGCTCAAAGCATTTCGCAGCCGCGTGTCGCGCTGATGCGCGATCCGAAGACACGCGGTCTCATCATCCAGATCGTGATGATCATCGCCATTCTGGCTTTCGCCTCCTGGCTGATCAACAACACGATCCGAAATCTTGCCCAGGCGAACATCGCCTCAGGATTTGGCTTTCTATCAACACGCGCCGGTTTTGATATCGGCCAGGTGCCGATAGAATATTCGTCCAATTCAACCTATGGCCGGGCACTACTCGTCGGCATCGCAAACACGATCATCGTCGCGATTGCCGGTATCACGCTCGCCACCATAGTCGGTTTCATCGTCGGCATCGGTCGCCTGTCGCGCAACTACATTGTGCGCGGCCTGAGCACCGTCTATGTTGAGGTGTTCCGCAACATCCCGCCACTGCTGGTGATCCTGTTTTGGTATTTCGGCGTCCTGTCCGTTCTGCCATTGCCGCGCCAGGCCTATGAGCTGGGTTTCGGAACCTATCTGTCCAATCGCGGCCTGCAGATGCCTGCAGCCGTCTTCGAGCCAATCGCTCTTGCCACGCTGATCGCATTCGTTCTCGGTGTCATCGGCACCGTCGTTCTCGCCAAGGCAAACAAGAAGCACCAGCTCAAAACCGGTGAGAGACGGAAAACCCTGGGGCCTGCGCTGGGTATGATACTCGGCTTGCCCATCGCCGTTTTCCTCGTAACCGGCTTGCCGGTAACATTCGAGGTGCCAGAGGCGACCCGCTTCAATCTGCGTGGCGGTTGGCAGGTCAAACCGGAATTTCTCGCTCTGTTCCTCGCGCTTTCGTTCTACACCGCATCCTTCGTGGCCGAGATCGTGCGCGCTGGTATCCTCTCGGTATCCAAGGGGCAGACCGAGGCGGCATCGGCGCTGGGTCTAACCCGCAGCCAGCTTCTAAGGCTGGTGGTCGTACCCCAGGCATTCCGCGTCATCATTCCACCGCTGACCAGCCAGTATCTCAATCTGACGAAGAACTCGTCTTTGGGTCTGGCCGTTGGCTATCCCGAACTGGTTGCCGTGGGTTCCACGGTCCTGAACCAGACTGGCCAGTCCGTCGAAGTCGTCGCTGTCTGGATGGTCGTCTATCTCGGCCTCAGCGTCGCGGTCTCGGCCTTCATGAACTGGTTCAACGCCAAGATGGCACTGGTTGAGCGGTAGGAGGCATAAAAATGGAAGAACAAGTCTCTCTTTATGTCGCTCGCGAGCAGAAAGCGCCGCAGCCGCCTCCACCGTCGGAGGCGGGCGTTGTGGGAATTCTGCACAAGAACCTCTTCGCCACGCCCGTGGACAGCGTCATAACCATCGTCCTGTCAATCTTCTCGGTCTGGGCAGCCTGGAACATCTTCGAGTGGGGATTTCTGGACGCCGTCTTCACCGGTGCCGATCGCCAGGCATGCTTGCCGGGTGAAGGCGAGGGTGAGGTGGGCGCCTGCTGGGCCTTTGTGGGCGCGAAGTTCAGCCAGTTTGTCTACGGCCTTTATCCTATGGCTGAGCGCTGGCGGGTGGATATCGCTCTGGTGCTGCTGGTGCTTCTGGCCGTGCCGATGCTCATCCCGCCTCTGCCCTACAAGCGGCTGAATGCCATTCTGCTCTTTGCGGTCTATCCCTTCGTGGCACTTGTGCTGCTCACGGGTGGCAATCTCCGCGTCAGCGGTGCCTGGGTTGCTTTCCTGCTGACCATCTCTGCCTTCATCGCCTCGGCACTTGGCGGAATGGTTGCAGGTGCCAGTGAAGACCGGTTGAAGTGGGGGCTGTGGGCGGCAATCGCTGCATTGCTGATCCTGTTCATGCACAATGCCATCAATTCCGGCCCTGTGCGGTTCATGGATATCCGCTTCTCGACACTGACCATGCTGTCCTCGCTCGTGGCGCTGGCCTCTGTCGCGATGAGTGTCTGGGCGGTGCAGCCGGGCGAGGGCGGTCGCAGCCGCTTCCTGAAGGTTCTGGTCGCCCCCGTAGGCATCCTGGCGCTGATCATGCTGCTGTCCGGCGATCTTGGCCTGCGTCCTGCGCCTACAAATCTCTGGGGCGGGCTGCTGGTCACGCTGGTCGTGGCGCTCACGGGCATTGCAGCCTCGCTGCCGCTCGGCATTCTGCTGGCATTGGGCCGTCGGTCGCATCTGCCAGCGATCCGCCTGTTCTCGATCATCTTCATCGAGTTCTGGCGTGGTGTGCCTCTGATCACGGTGCTCTTCATGTCCGCCTTCATGATCCCGCTCTTCCTGCCGGATGGCGTGACCTTCAATCAGTTGCTTCGCGCACTGATCGGTGTCGCACTCTTCTCGGCAGCCTATATGGCGGAAGTCATTCGCGGCGGACTGCAGGCCATTCCGAAGGGCCAGTATGAAGGCGCACAGGCGCTTGGTCTGGGCTACTGGCAGATGATGCGTCTGATCATCATGCCACAGGCCCTGAAGATGGTGATCCCGGGTATCGTGAACACCTTTATCGGCCTCTTCAAGGATACGAGCCTGGTCTACATCATCGGCCTGGCAGATCTTCTGGGCACGGTGCGTCGCGGGTTCTCCGATCCGAACTGGATCACGCCATCGACGGCTGCGACAGGCCTCGTCTTCGCCGCTTTCATCTATTGGCTCTTCTGCTTCGGCATGTCGCGCTATTCGATCTATATGGAACGCCGGTTGAACACCGGCCACAGGAACTGACGGGCTAAAGGCCCGAGTAAGGAAAAACGTCATGGCCAGCCAGACAAATCCTGCCGCCGCAGCACCCGTTGCAAATGAAAAGCCGGGAATGCAGATTTCCGATACGGATGTCGCAATCGAAATCGTCAACATGAACAAGTGGTATGGCGATTTCCACGTTCTGGGTGACATCAATCTGAAGGTCATGCGCGGCGAACGCATCGTCGTTTGCGGACCTTCGGGTTCCGGCAAATCCACCATGATCCGCTGCATCAATCGCCTTGAAGAGCACCAGAAGGGTCGGATCGTCGTCGACGGGATCGAGCTTACCAACGATCTGAAGAAGATCGACGAGGTGCGCCGTGAAGTTGGCATGGTGTTCCAGCACTTCAACCTCTTCCCGCATCTCACCATTCTGGAGAACTGCACGCTTGCTCCGATTTGGGTACGCAAGACGCCCAAGAAGGAAGCCGAGGAAATGGCGATGCACTATCTGGAGCGGGTGAAAATCCCCGAGCAGGCGCACAAATATCCAGGTCAGCTATCCGGCGGTCAGCAGCAGCGTGTTGCAATCGCCCGTGCGCTCTGCATGAACCCGCGCATCATGCTCTTCGACGAACCTACCTCTGCGCTTGATCCGGAAATGATCAAGGAAGTGCTCGACACCATGGTTGATCTTGCCGAGGAAGGCATGACCATGATCTGCGTGACCCATGAGATGGGCTTTGCCCGCCAGGTCGCCAACCGCGTGATCTTCATGGACCAGGGCCAGATCGTCGAACAGAACACACCGGCAGAGTTCTTCGACAACCCGCAGCACGAGCGCACAAAGCTCTTCCTGTCGCAGATACTGCACTAGAGGCGCCAATAGGCTGCAAGCACAAGCCCCGGTACCTGATAGGTGCTGGGGCGTTTTTTATCATGCCAGTTTCAGGCCGTTCTGCGTATGAACACGAACAGATTGGTGCGCATCAGGCTCGGTACGAATGTCTGAAAAAGACCCACGAGCGCAAAGCCGAAAGAGCGGTTGCCGTGATATTTCGGGGTGCCATTGGCCGAATAGCTGCAATGCTCCCACGCCCCATCGCCAAACATGCGCCTTGTACGAGCCAGTGTGTTGAGGCGGTAATAGGTCGGGAACACATCCATGTCGGGCCGGTCTGGCCACACCCGGCGCATCAGGGCGTTTTTCACCTTCTCCGGAATGATCCGGTTGGCAATCCCGACATAGCCCCATTTGTTGGGCGTGATGGCGCAAAACCAGCCGCCCGGCTTCAATACGCGCTGCACCTCAGCCCCAAACTCCTGTGGATGCTCCACATGTTCCAGAACCCACTCGCTGATGATCATGTCCACGCTTTGATCGGCAAGCGGTAGGCGGGCACCTGGTTCTGTAACCAGTGCCTCGTCAAGATAAGGGTGCTCAAGCACTGCTGGGTCGACATCAACCCCGATCAGCTGCTTCACGCGGCCCTGCAGGTTGAAGAAGCTCTTGCGGAACGGCGCACTGCCTTCATCATAGCGTGAGCCGCGTCCGGCGCCGAGATCGACGACCACCATATCCGAATGGATCAGGGCATTGATGCGCGTGTAGAATGCGACGTCTTCATCATCGCGTGTGAAACCGCCTGCGGCAGTTTCAGGCCTCCACGCATCAACAACACTCATATTGAAGCCTCCAGTTGTTTCGAAAAATTCGATAACAACTTTAAGGGAACAAGGAAACCGGCTAGGGGAATTATGGTTACTAGCCTGACCGGTTGTCCGTATGCCAGCCATAAAGCCAGTCGAAATCGGCCATAAGCTTCTCGCCGGTGCGGTGCTTCAGCACCAGGTCACGGACTAAAGCCACAGGTCCTGCAGCATGCCATGCGAAACTGTTGAAGCCTCCGCGCCGCCGCACTTGCTCGATCCGGGGTATGCGCTGCCGCTCGAACTTCACCAGGGCTTGCGCCACGCTGTCTGTATCATCGAGCAGACCGGCAAGCACCGAAGCGTCTTCGATAGCCATTGCCGCACCCTGGGCCGCGTAGGGAGTGAGGGCGTGCGCGGCATCACCGACGAGCAACAGGTTCGGCGGTCTTGACCAGCTTTCAAGCGCAGGTACCTCGTAGAGCGGCCATTGGCTCCAGTCACTGGCTGCTTTTGTCAGCGGCGCGAGTATCGTGCCGCCAAGCGCATGGCGAAGCAGGTCGAGATCAGCGCCTTGCACCCAGCCACGCTGCGTCTCACCTCCGGGAAGAACGACCACCAGATTATAGGCTGTGCCACCACTGACGGGGTAGGCGACGGTGTGGAATCCAGAAGCCATGAACGCGTGGACATTGTGCGTCGTCCCAAACAGTTCGCGCGCTGCCGGATGATCGCCAGACAGCATGGCGCGACAGGCGATCCGTGCGGTAAAGCGGGCGTCAAGCGATGTCACCTTCTCACGCAGGCTGGACCAGATGCCATCGGCGGCAAGCAGAAGCTGGAATTGAGCCTCGGAGCGAGGATGGGAGACACCGTCACTTGTGAAGGAAAATCCTTGCGCCGGTGCATCCAGCGTCAGTTTGATATTCGGATCTGCTGTGACGCATTTCAATAGCGCGCCCTGCAGGTCGGCCCGGTGACAGGTGAGATAGGGAGCACCCCAGCGGTCTTGCGCCTTTTCGCCAAGCGGAAGGCGGGATTTCACCGACCCATTGCGCGCAGAACGCAGCAGCACGGCGTCGGGCTGTACGGCAACCGCGTGGAGATGATCCAGAACGCCAAGGGTGCGAAGCACGCGCGTGGCGTTGGGCGAAAGCTGCAAGCCTGCGCCCGCTTCGCCCAAATCCGCTTCGCGCTCGAAAATGGTAATGTCATGCCCGCGCCTGGCCAGCGCCAATGCGCTGGTCAGTCCGGCAATGCCTGCACCGGCGATGGCGATGGAGGCGGGAATGGTGTTTAAGCCTTGCGTTTAGGCCGCGTCGCGCTCGAATGCGCAACCTGCCGGCTGGGTCTCGTCAGCCTTCAGTTCCGGACGGTAGCGATAGAGCGTGGAGCAATAGGGGCAGACGCGCTCCACATCGTCACCCATGTCCAGAAAGACATGTGGATGATCCATGGGTGGATTTGCGCCGACGCACATGAATTCGCGGACGCCGATATTGATGGCGCTGTGGCCATCAGTGTTGTGGAAATGCGGTATCGCGTGGCCCGCCATTTCTGTCTCCCGCTCGGTGTCAGTCTTTCACTGCGTTTGTAGCATAAATGGGTTATTTGCAAGCCCGTGATATGAAACTGTCGCAAAAGCCTGTCAGGACGTAAACTGGCAGCGAGTGCTGCATTGCGCCCGTGAGTTTTGAGGAAGATGAAGCGATGAATGAGCTGAAGCCGGTCAAAAGCGAATTTCCGGTCGAGCCAGAAAAGGCCGATGAGGTGGCTGCCGCCAGTCCGGACCGCTTCGTCAATCGCGAATTCTCCTGGCTGCAGTTCAACCGGCGCGTTCTTGAGGAATCGCAGAATACTTGCCACCCGCTTCTGGAGCGCGTGCGCTTCCTTTCCATCTCCGCTGACAATCTCGACGAGTTTTTCATGGTCCGCGTGGCCGGTCTTGCAGGCCAGGTGCGCGAGGGAATCACCACCCGCAGCGCCGATGGCCGCACGCCCGAGGAGCAGCTTCACCAGATTCTGCTGGAAGTGGCGCGCCTGCAGCAGGAGCAGCACGAAAATCTCGGTGTGCTTCTGGAATTGCTGAAGAAGGAAGGCATCGAGCTTGTCCGTCCGGACGCTTTGTCCAAGGCGGATCGGGATTGGGTTGAGGAGCATTTCCTTGATGCGATCTATCCGGTCATGACGCCGCTATCGATTGACCCGGCTCATCCGTTCCCCTTCATTCCCAATCTGGGCTTCTCCATAGCACTCGACCTGCAGAAGCTCTCAGATGGCGAGAGCATGACTGCGCTCTTGCGACTGCCGGTCGCACTGCGACGGTTCATAGAACTGCCAATGCGTTCGGACAAGGTACGCTTCATTGCGCTTGAAGACATCGTGGAAATGTTCATCGGCAAGCTGTTTCCGGGCTACAAGGTCAACGGCTCGGGCACGTTCCGCATCATCCGCGACAGCGATATCGAGGTTGAGGAAGAGGCCGAAGATCTTGTGCGCCTGTTCGAAAGCGCTCTGAAGCGGCGGCGCCGCGGCTCGGTGATCCGCATCGAATTTGAAAGCTCCATGCCCGAATCGCTTCGCGATTTCGTGGCGTCGGAGCTCGGTGTGCCCTCGGGGCGTATCAGCGTGCTGGATGGCCCCCTGGCGATCAACCAGATTTCCGAAATCGTGAAGGTCGCCCGCGACGACCTGAAATTCGAGCCCTACAACGCCCGTTTTCCCGAGCGCATTCGTGAACATAATGGCGACTGCTTCGCCGCCATTCGCGAGAAGGACCTTGTGGTCCATCACCCATATGAGAGTTTTGACGTGGTCGTGCAGTTCCTGCGTCAGGCAGCACAAGACCCCGACGTGGTCGCTATCAAGCAGACCCTTTACCGTACATCCAATGACAGCCCGATCGTGCGCGCGCTGATCGACGCTTCGGAGGCGGGGAAATCGGTCACCGCTCTCGTGGAGCTGAAGGCGCGCTTCGATGAGGAAGCCAATATCCGTTGGGCGCGTGATCTCGAACGCGCCGGCGTGCAGGTGGTCTTCGGCTTCATCGAACTGAAAACCCATGCGAAAATGTCACTGGTTGTGCGCCGCGAGGATGGGCGCCTGCGCAATTACTGCCATCTGGGCACGGGCAATTATCACCCGATCACCGCGCGCATCTATACGGATCTGTCCTATTTCACAGACGACGCCGCCATTGCGCATGACGTGGCAAAGGTCTTCAATTTCATCACCGGTTATGCCGAGCCGGATGTGGACATGAAGCTTGCCATGTCGCCCTTTACTTTGCGCAATCGCATCATCGAGCATATTCACGCCGAGATTGAGCATGCGAAGGCCGGGCGGCCTGCACAAATCTGGATGAAGATGAATTCGCTGGTTGATCCGGCCATCATCGACGCGCTCTACGAGGCTGGCAATGCCGGTGTCGAGATCGATCTGGTCGTGCGCGGCATTTGCTGCCTGCGCCCGCAGGTGCCGGGACTGTCCGAAAAGATCCGCGTAAAGTCCATTGTCGGCCGCTTCCTTGAGCACAGCCGCATCTACTGCTTCGGCAATGGCCACGGCCTGCCGTCCGATGAGGCCATCGTCTATATTTCCTCCGCCGATCTGATGCCGCGCAATCTTGACCGCCGCGTTGAAACCATGGTCCCGATCACCAATCGCACGGTGCATGAGCAGGTGCTGGGCCAGATCATGCTGGGCAATATCATGGACAATCAGCAGAGCTTCGAGGTTCTGCCCGACGGTACCTCCCGCCGCATTCTTCCGCAGGAAGGCGAGGAGAGCTTCAACGCGCAGGAATATTTCATGACGAATCCGAGTCTGTCGGGCCGGGGAGACTCGCTGAAATCACACGCGCCACGCCGCATCGAGGCCTTCAAGCGCTCGAAGAAAGCGGCTGCAGAATAACTTTACGTTGATTTATTGCCGCCAAGACAGCAAACAGTTTGCTGGCAACGACAAATCTGGTGGTTTCTGTACAGCGTGAGTATCTCGTCAACTCAGGGTCGGTTGCAGGACAGGAGTCCGGTTTCCGTCATCGATATCGGGTCAAACTCGATCCGCCTTGTGGTCTATGAGGGCGTCGCCCGGTCTCCAACACTTCTCTTCAACGAGAAGATGCTGGCCGGCCTCGGCAAGTCCATCGTGACCACCGGCAAGCTCGATCCGGACGGTGTCAGCCGCGCCATCGAGGAATTTCGCAGATTTCGGGCATTGTCGCAGCAGGCAGGCGCACAGTCGCTCCATGTTCTGGCCACCGCAGCCGCGCGAGAGGCGGAGAACGGTCCGGAATTCATCCACCGCGCGGAGGAAATTCTCGGGACGGAAATCCAGGTTCTTTCCGGTCGCGAGGAGGCAAGATATTCCGCCTATGGCATCATGTCCGGTTTCCACGAACCAGACGGCATTGTCGGCGATCTTGGCGGAGGCAGTCTCGAACTCGTTGATGTCGCAGGCAGCACAATGGGCGATGGCATCACGCTGCCGCTGGGCGGTCTGCGGCTCAAGGAAATGGCCGAGGGATCTACGCAAAACGCTGCGAAAATTGCCCGCGATGAGATCGCCCGTGCGCCTTGGCTGAAGGAAGGCGCGGGCAGGGCGTTCTACTGCGTCGGTGGCACCTGGCGTAATCTGGCCCGCCTGCATATGAGCGTGACCAAATATCCGCTGCAGGTCATGCACCATTACGAGCTCGACCCGCAAAAGCATCTCGCCTTCCTGAAGCGCGTCGCCCGGGGCGACCTGGAAAAGATGCGCGGCATCGGCCGGGTTTCGAAAAACCGCCGTGCGCTGCTGCCCTATGGTGCAACCGTCCTTCTTGAGGTCATGCGCGCCATGAAGCCTTCCAAGCTGATCATATCGGCCAATGGTGTTCGCGAAGGCTATCTCTTCTCACTTTTGAAGGAAGAGCAGCGCAGGAGTGATCCGCTCCTGTCCGCAGCCCGTGAAATGGCGCTCTTGCGCTCACGTTCCCACATTCATGCGCAGGAACTGGCCGAATGGACCGGCGAGGCCTTTAGGGCTCTGGGCGTTGAAGAAAGCGAAGACGATGCGCGCTATCGGCAGGCGGCTTGCCTTCTGGCCGATATCGGCTGGCGCGCGCATCCTGAATATCGCGGTACGCAGTCGCTCAACATCATCGCTCACGGCTCTTTCTCCGGCATCAATCATCCAGGCCGGGCCTATGTCGCCCTTGCAATCATGTTCCGACATGAGGGGCTGTTCGACGACAACCTGTCGCCGGAAATGCGCCAGCTCGCTACGCCCAGATATGCTGAACGGGCTCGCCTTCTGGGCGGATTGATGCGCGTGGCCTATCTCTTGTCCGCCTCGATGCCGGGTGTCATTCCGCGGCTGAAATGGGAGAAGCGGGAGGATGGATCAATCGCACTTCTGATCCCGCGCGACAGGGCCGACCTGATGGGCGAACGTCCCCTCGGCCGGATGGCACATCTCGCCCGCGTGACCGGCCTCAACCTCGTGCTGGATGTGGCCAGGGAATAGCTGTTTCCGCGCAGCGCGCGGAAATGCAGCCTTTAGAAAAATATCGACAAGAATAGCTGGCGACGCCAATCAGTCGGCGCCAGCTGTTTCCTTCAAAGGCGTGAAGGTCTCAATGCGCCGATTGCGGAAGCGGAGCGCAGTTTCGCCGCGCAGAAGCTTCAGCGCTTCCTCGCCAAACACCTCACGCCGCCAGCCCGAAAGCGCCGCCACTTTCGCCTTCTCGCCTTCGGCGGCAATGCGGTCGATGTCGTCGCTGGATGCGAGCATTTTCGGCGCAACGCCTTCGCGCTCGGCCACCAGCTTCAGCACGACCTTGATGAGTTCTGCTGCCGCGGCAGCACCTTCCGGGGCATGAACCTGCTTGGGCAAGCGGGGCAATTCCTCTTTCGGTGTGGCAAGAGCTTTGGCCACAGCACCCAGCAGACCGGCCGCCGTGCTTGAACGCTCCCAACCTTTCGGGATGGAGCGCATGCGTCCGAGCGCCTGGCTGTCCTTCGGCTGCTGCTGCGCGGCCTCATATATGGCGTCGTCCTTGATGACACGCCCGCGCGGCACATTGCGCTCACGCGCCTCGCGTTCCCGCCACGCGGCCACATGCTGCAGCACCGCAAGCTCGATCGGTTTGCGCACGCGCAGCTTGAGCCTTCTCCACGCATCCTCTGGATGCGGGTCATAGGTTTCGCGCGCGGTCAGCACATCCATCTCTTCCTTCAGCCAATGGGCGCGATTCTCACGCTCCAACTGGGCCTTCAGATGCTCGTAGACGGGGATGAGATGGGTGACATCGGCCAGCGCATAGTCGAGCTGCTTCTGCGACAGCGGCCGGTGACGCCAGTCCGTGAAACGCGAGGTCTTGTCGATCCGCTCGCCGGTGATGCGGAAGACGAGCTGGTCGTATGAAATGCTGTCACCGAAGCCGCAAACCATAGCCGCGACCTGGCTGTCGAAGATCGGATGGGGGATCAGCCCGCCCATATTGTAGATGATCTCGATATCCTGGCGCGCGGCATGAAAGACCTTCGTCACGCTCTCATCGGCCATCAGATCGAAGAAGGGCTTCAGATCAATGCCTTCGGCAAGAGGATCGACCAGTGCCGTAACACCCGGTGCCGCCATCTGGATTAGGCAGAGCTCCGGCCAATAGGTCGACTCCCGAATGAATTCGGTGTCGATGGTGATGAAGTCGGATTGAGAAAGCTTGCTGACAGCCTCGGCCAGCGCTTCGCGCGTCTTGATAAGTTCCATGCCTCTTCTTTATGCGCTGCCGGCACAAAAGTGAAGAAAATCGTGTGCATGCACACATTTCACGATTAATAGTGGTGCATTGCTCGAGAGTGGGGGCAGCCAAGGGGGCATCCTTGACAAAACCGTGCGCGCATGCGCTTTTCCCGCGCGGATAACAAGGCCCGGTGCGCCATAGCCCGCATCGCCTTCCGACGAGCTTCAGCACAGCGGAATTGAAAATCATGCATCGTTATCGCAGCCATACCTGCGCAGAATTGAGAAAATCCGACGTCGGCAAGACAGTCCGCCTTTCAGGCTGGGTGCACCGCGTGCGCGACCATGGCGGCCTGCTCTTCATCGATCTTCGCGACCATTTCGGGCTGACCCAGATCGTTGCCGATCCGGATTCGCCCAGCTTCGCCACTGCCGAAACCGTGCGCGGCGAGTGGGTCATTCGCGTCGATGGTGAGGTGAAGGCACGCACCGACGAGACGGTGAACGCGAATCTCCCGACCGGTGAGGTCGAGGTTTTCGCTGGCGAGATCGAGGTGCTTTCCAAGTCGAAGGAACTGCCGCTGCCGGTATTCGGCGAGCCGGAATATCCCGAAGACATTCGCCTGAAATACCGCTTCCTCGACCTGCGCCGCGAGACGCTGCACAAGAACATCGTCAAGCGCACGCAGATCATCGCCGAAATGCGCAACCGCATGGGCGCAGCAGGCTTCACCGAATTCTCCACGCCGATTCTCACGGCTTCCTCACCGGAGGGTGCGCGCGACTTCCTCGTGCCGTCGCGCCTTCATGAGGGCAAGTTCTACGCGCTGCCGCAGGCACCGCAGATCTACAAGCAGCTGATCATGGTCTCCGGCTTCGATCGCTACTTCCAGATCGCACCCTGTTTCCGCGACGAGGACCCGCGTGCTGACCGCCTTCCCGGCGAGTTCTACCAGCTCGACCTCGAGATGAGCTTCGTGGAGCAGGAAGACATTCTGTCCACCATGGAGCCGGTCGTCCGCGACATTTTCAAGACCTTCGCCAACGGCAAGCCGGTCACCGAGAACTTCCGCCGCATCCCCTATGACGAGGCCATGCGCAAATATGGCTCCGACAAGCCGGATCTGCGCAACCCGATCGAGATGCAGGAAGTCTCCGAGCATTTCCGTGATTCCGGCTTCAAGGTTTTTGCCAATATCTTGGCAGCCGATCCGAAAAACGAGGTCTGGGCCATCCCGGCGAAGACCGGCGGCAGCCGTGCGTTCTGCGACCGCATGAATTCCTGGGCGCAGGGCGAGGGCCAGCCGGGTCTTGGATACATCTTCTGGCGCAAGGAAGGCGAGGAACTGCAGGGCGCGGGTCCGCTTGCCAAGAATATCGGCCCCGAGCGCACCGAAGCCATTCGCACGCAGCTTGGCCTGGAAGATGGCGATGCCTGCTTCTTCGTTGCCGGTGATCCGAAGAAATTTGCAAGCTTTGCCGGTGCCGCACGCACCCGTGCGGGCGAGGAACTCGATCTCGTCGACCGCGACCGTTTCGAGCTTTGCTGGATCGTCGACTTCCCCTTCTACGAGTGGGACGAGGACGAGAAGAAGGTCGACTTCGCGCACAACCCCTTCTCCATGCCCCAGGGCGGCATGGAAGCGCTGGAGAACCAGGACCCGCTTACCATCAAGGCCTATCAGTATGACATGGTCTGCAATGGCTTCGAGATTGCATCGGGCGGCATCCGCAACCATTTGCCCGAAGTCATGGTCAAGGCATTCGGCCTGGTCGGCTTCGAGCAGAGCGAAGTGGAAGAGCGCTTCGGCGGCCTCTACAGCGCCTTCCAGTATGGCGCACCGCCTCACGGCGGCATGGCTGCCGGTGTGGATCGCATCGTGATGCTGCTCGTGGGTGCGAAGAACCTGCGTGAGATCACCATGTTCCCGATGAACCAGCAGGCTCAGGACCTCCTGATGAATGCTCCATCTGAAGCCACTCCGGCACAGCTTCGCGAGCTTCACCTGCGCCTGGCGCCTCAGGCGAAAAGCTGACATCAGCCAGTAACGGATAGCAAAAGGCCCGGCATCGCGCCGGGCCTTTCTGCATTTTCTGATTGGCCAAAAATTTACTGGTTGGCCTTCGCAGACAATCCGATCTGTTTGACCAGCAGCTCCGGCGAGCCCATTGCAGCGCCCATGATCATGGTGAAGGGAGCGGGGTTCTCCGGCTGTGCGGCAATCGTGATGTTCTGCGGATTGTTGAGGAAGGTCGTGACCGCCTCTGTCAGCTCCCGCGTCATGTCGGGGCCGAGATAGGGTGAGACCTGCAGCGGGATGATGGCTTCGGCCTGTTTCACCACATCAGCCGGTTTGCCGCCCTGTTTGGAGGCCACGAACTCGAGCAGCTTTCCGGTGAGCGATGCATCGTCGAAACGCAGCGACAGCCCATGAAAGTTGAGCTGCTGCATCAGGCCGAGCATCGCCATGCCCTGCATGGAATTCTCGCTGCCTGATTGCATCTTGGAAGTCATCTGCGTCAGCGCATTGACGAATTCGGGCGTGTAGCCACTGATTTCGCCGGAGATCGTGAAGGTCCCGGCATCTTCCACGCTGACCTCATAGGTGTCGAGTGTGGCAAGACCGTCTGAAGCCCGCCAGGCGCCACCCATTCTGGCCGAGCCTGAAATGGTGGAATAGCCAAGCTGATTGATGGCAGCCTTGGCGTTTCCGCTCTCCATCAGATTGTCGAGATTGGCGGTAAAGCTTTCCACGCTGCCGGAGAAGGTAAGACTATCCTCCCCATCGGCATCCATGCTCATCGCGGCATTGCGCGCCTGCACAAGATCGCCATCATCGTCGCGAACCGACACCTCGGCAACTTTCATGCTGTCATAGCGAATGACGCCGCCATAGGGATCGGTCTCATCCTGTTTCGGCAGAACCAGCCCTGCAATTGAGAGGCCTTTCAGGGAGAAGGAAACATCGTCATCCTTGACCGAATAGTCCTCTATATTGACCGCGCCGACCCGATAGCTGGTGTCATCTTCGCTGACGTCCTGAAGAACGAGATCACCCAGATCCAGCCTGTCATCCTCGCCTTCGGCCGTGGCGGTCACATCTTCGAGGATGATCGACTGGCCGTCCTGACGCACTGCCGACCATTCGACATCGACCTGCTGCTTCTCGACCAGCTCCTCGAAACGCTTGGCAACCACATCGGCTTCGAATGCCAGAACCGGGCCGGTAAGGGCGGTGCTGGTCAGTCCGGCAAGTGCCAGCGACGCAGAGAGTGAGGTGATACGCTTCATGAAAAGAACTCCCGGACCGATTTGCCGCACAGATAAAGGGAAAATTCCGAAGGAAAGATGACGAGCGGCTGCTCTTGTGTCAATTTGCCCGCAGGCGATTTGTTTCAGGTTTCAGGCAATCAAGACGGGGCATTCCATATGTTGCGACCGCTCAAGCTGGCGATCTTTATTCTCATCACCAGTCTTACTCTCGCACATGCAGGCCAGCTCCATGACGGCCTGACCTATGCGCGGGGGCTGGCCCTCGACATCCACACGCCACAGGTCAAGCGCGCCTCGGCGCTCAATCTCTTCTCGCTGGCAGGGGGCCGCGACAGACCCATCGTCGTCTATGTGCACGGCGGCGGCTGGGTGAAGGGCAACCGCAAGAAGGTCTACTCCCTGCCGCAATGGCTCAATTCCAAGGGTTATGTGCTTGTTGCCATAGACTACCGCAAGGTGCCGGCGACCACTGTCGAGGGACAGGTGGAGGACCTTGCACGTTCGGTGCAGTGGTTGCGCCGCAATGCCCGTCGTTATGGCGGTGATCCCAATCGCATCGTGCTCATGGGCCATTCCGCCGGTGCGCATCTGGTAGCGCTTTGCGAGGCGCGCAAGCTGTGCGGCAGGGTGAGGGGGGTGATCCCGAACGATGTGCAGGCATATGACATGGTCGCCTATGCGGGTATGCGCGGCTCGCTCGGCTATCCCTATCTGGATGCTTTCGGCTCCAATCCGCAGAACTGGGTTCGCTGGTCGCCCGTCACCTATGCAAGGCAAGGCTCCGGCTACGCGCCTCATCTGTTCCTGCATTCAGGCTCCAATGGCGCGCGCCGCCGCGCTTTGACCAATGGTTACGCAAACATTCTGCGCGCGCGCGGCACGAGCGTCGCGGTCTTTGATGGCGGGCGCTACACCCATGGATCCATCGCACGCAAACTCGGCCAGCCCGGCGATCCCGCAACGGTGGCTATCGAGCGTTTTCTGGCACAAGTGACGCGCTGACGGACCAGATCAGTGGATGAGCGGACGCCTGCTATTGCCTTGTGTTGCCGGGTCCGTTAACCCGAATCCATGGGAAAAGAACTGCTACCGCCCGGCGGCGGAGACGGAGCGTCCTCCGAACCGGTGGACCTGAAGAAAGCGCTTGAAGAGCGCTATCTGGCCTATGCACTTTCGACCATCATGCACCGGGCGCTGCCCGATGTGCGCGATGGCCTGAAGCCTGTGCATCGGCGCATTGTCTATACGATGCGCATGCAGCGGCTGGAGCCGGGGCAGCGTTTTTCCAAATGTGCCAGCATCGTGGGCGACGTCATGGGCAAGTTCCACCCCCATGGCGACAGCTCGATTTATGACGCGCTGGTGCGTCTCGCCCAGCCATTTGCCATGCGCTATCCGCTGGTGGACGGGCAGGGCAATTTCGGCAATATCGATGGCGATAGTGCCGCAGCCATGCGCTACACCGAAGCGCGCATGACCGAGGCCGCCACGGGCATTCTTGAAGGCATCACCGAAGATGCCGTCGACTTTCGCCTGACCTACAATGAGGAAACGGAAGAGCCCACGGTTCTTCCTGGTGCCTTTCCGAACCTGCTGTGCAACGGCTCGTCCGGCATCGCGGTTGGCATGGCAACCTCCATACCGCCGCACAATGCAGCTGAAATCTGCGATGCCGCACTTGCCTTGATCGATGATCCTGAACTCGATCTGGATGGTCTGCTCAAGCATGTGAAAGGGCCGGATTTCCCGACAGGCGGCGTGATCGTCGAAGACCGCGCATCCATGCGCGAGGCCTATGAGACCGGTCGCGGCGGTTTCCGCGTGCGCGCGCGCTGGGCGAAGGAAGATCAGGGTCGCGGCCAATGGCAGGCCGTGATCACCGAGATCCCCTACGGCGTTCAGAAGTCACGCCTGATCGAGAAGATCGCCGAGCTTATCATCGCTCGCAAGCTACCGCTGGTCGATGATGTTCGCGACGAAAGTGCGGAAGACATCCGTCTGATCCTGGTGCCGAAAAGCAGGGCGGTCGAGCCGGAACTGCTCATGGAATCGGTTTTCAAGCTGACCGATCTGGAGACGCGCTTCCCGCTCAACATGAATGTGCTTTCACGGGGCAAGGTGCCAGGCGTCCTGTCGCTGAAGCAGGTTCTGCGCGAGTGGCTCGACCACCGCCGCGAAGTGCTCCTGCGCCGTTCGCGCCACCGCCTTGCCGAGATCGAGCGCCGCCTTGAAGTGCTGGCCGGCTACCTCATCGCCTATCTGAATATCGACGAGGTCATTCGCATCATCCGCGAGGAGGATGAGCCGAAAAAGGTGATGATCGCCCGCTTCGATCTCACCGACACCCAGGCCGAAGCCATCCTGAACATGCGCCTGCGTGCATTGCGCAAGCTCGAGGAATTCGAGATCCGCAAGGAGCATGATGCGCTTTCGGAGGAAAAGGCGGGCATTGAGGATCTTTTGGGCTCCACGGCCAAGCAGTGGAAAACCGTGCGCTGGGAAGTGGCCAAGGTGCGCCAGACCTATGATCCGGAGAAGAATCCGGCTCTGGGCAAGCGTCGCACCAGCTTCGCCGATGCGCCCGAGCATGACCTGGAAGACGTAGCGGTTGCCCTGATCGAGCGCGAGCCCATTACTGTCGTGTTGTCGGAGAAGGGCTGGATGCGCGCCCTGAAGGGTCATTTGGCTGACTTCTCAACGCTCTCCTTCAAGGAAGGCGACAGCCTGAAACTGGCCTTCCACGCGCAGACCACCGACAAGATCCTGATGTTCACCACCGGCGGCAAGGTCTACACCGTCGGTGCCGACAGGCTTCCCGGTGGCCGCGGTCATGGCGAGCCGGTGCGCCTGATGGTGGACATGGAAAATGACCAGGCCATCATTACGGCATTCCCCTATGACCCCGAGCGCAAGCTGCTGCTGGCTTCGCATGCAGGCAATGGGTTCGTTGTTGCCGAAAAGGACATCGTGGCCAATACCCGCAAGGGCAAGCAGGTCATGAATGTGAAGTCGCCTGACGAGGCTAAGCTCTGCGTGCCCGTTTCCGGCGATCACGTTGCCATTGTCGGCGAGAACCGCAAGCTTCTGGTCTTTGCTCTGTCAGAGATCCCCGAAATGACCCGCGGGAAAGGCGTGCGTCTGCAACGCTACAAGGACGGCGGCGTCTCCGACATCAAGACCTTCACGATGGAGGAGGGGCTGAGCTGGCAGGATTCGGCCGACCGCACCTTCAACCGCAAAAGGGAAGAACTGCTGGAATGGATCGGCAATCGGGCCGGAGCAGGACGCCTGGCCCCGAAGGGCTTCCCTCGAACGGGCAAGTTCGCAAGCCAGCAATAGCGCATAAAGAAACGGGAGCTATACGAGCTCCCGTTTTTGTTAATTGAAGCCGACGATGGATCAGATTGCTTTTTCCTGTTGGCTCGCATCGGCCTGCAACGCAGGTGCGGCGCCAACCTCCACGCGATGCATGGTGGATGCGGTCTGAACGCGATTGCGGCCGGCGCGCTTGGCCGCATACATGGCCTGGTCCGCAGCAGCTACCACATCCACAAGGCTTGGCCCGTGACTGTTGGATGCGGCAACGCCAGCGCTGACTGTGACGGCTATATCCGCGCCATCCCATTCGATCTTCGAGTTCTCGATGGTTTTGAGGATCGCCTGAGCGGCGGACGCTGCACCCTTTTCATTGGCGTCCGGCAGAATGACAGCGAGTTCCTCGCCGCCGTAGCGCACGACCTGATCCATATTGCGCGTGCGCGCTGAAACGATCTCGGCAACGCGCGTCAGAACGGCATCGCCGGCTGCATGACCGTAGGTGTCGTTCACCCGCTTGAAGTGGTCGATGTCGAACATGATGACCGCGTAGCCCTGCTGCGTAGCCGCCTTGTTCTCCAGCTTGTTGGCCAGTCGGTCCAGCTTGCGCCGGTTGAACACCTTGGTGAGCGCGTCCGTCTCCGAAGCATGCTTCAAGGCGCGTGCGAAGTCATGGCGGCGCTTCTCCGCAGTCAGGAAAATACCCACCAGGATCGTGCCAAGCGTCGTGGTGATGATGTAGGGCAGGGCCATGTTCTCGAACGCGGCCATGGCCTGCGGGCGGGGCATCAGGAATATCGTGAAGATGGTGATGCCGCCGACAAAGCCTAGAATGGAGAAGTCGCGGATCGTGCGTGCAGCACCCTTGCGCCAGTAGAAGGCAAGGCTGACGAGTCCGGCCAGCATGAGGCCCGAAACACCGGCCACCGCACCGACTCCGCCGAGCCAGGCGCGATAGGATGCGGCGAGCATGGTACCGATAGCGGTCGCCACTGGGCCGCCCATCGGTGCGGAGAGCACGATCAGCACCGTGCGGGCATCGAAGATCATGCCCTCCTGAAAGCGGATCGGATCGGCCATCGCGGCTATGGCTGCAAAGCCAAAGAGCGCACCACTGGCTAGCCCCAGTTTCAGCCCGCGCAGTTCCAGTCGCAGCAGTGCGCCAAACGACATGCCCACGAGGGCGGCGAGGCCAAGGCTGCGCAGAAAGCCGGTGGCGATTGTCATTGCGTCCATATTTCGGACACCCCCCAATATAGTTGGCGCCAGCATCCACGCAAAACTTTAATGGAGAGTTCACGCGGGCAAAGTTACCCCCCGAAGCACACGGAAAATCAGTGACTTGTAACCGCTCGGTGAATCAGGATCTCAGCTGCTTCAGATGGGATGTCGCAAGGCTCGCGCAGCTTTTCTTCGCCGCCTGCCTTGCTGAAGTTGCCACAGTGAATGGCTGATAAGCGTGACGATCAGGATCGTGCCGCCGATCAGGCTTTGGGTGGAGGGGATCTCGCTGAAGATTATCCACACCCAGATGGGCGCCAGCACCGTTTCCAGAAGATAGAACATCGCGACTTCTGGCCCCGACAGATATTTGGGACCATTGGCAAGGCAGAAAAATGCAATGGGCATGACGATGGCGCCATTGATGATGATCCAGACCGGGTCGTCGATGCGGTAGCCGACCTTGGATGTCATGAAGGCGCCGACCAGGAATGGCAGCAGGATCGCTGCCAGAGCGGCAAAGCCCATATCCTTGCCGCTTTGGCGCGTAATGGTGATCGCGGTCGCGATCATGAGGGCGGAACATAACGCCAGGAGATCACCAAGCAGATTGCCGGTTCCGATGCTGTCGCCGACAATGATGAGCACACCCACAAGCATCATCATCATGGCAATCAATGTCGCAGGCGAGGGGCGCTCCTTCAGAAAAAGCCAGGAGAAGAGGGCGGCAAACATCGAATTGAGCGCAAGGATGAATACGAGATTTGCCGTAGTAGTGTGGAACACCGCTCCCATGAAGGCCACCGCGCCGATGCCGTAAAGCGTGGCCACGACAAGGCCTGTCCTGCCGGGGATGAATGCTGGCGCACGCGATGACAGGCTGCGCCAGATCAGCCAGACGATGAGCGAGACCGAAAAGGTGATCGCACTGCGCACCATGAGGATCGGCCAGTGATCGCCGTCGGCCAGGCGGATCAGCGGAATGTCCACGGTGAGCACCAGGCCACCAAGCGCGGTCAGAAGCAGCCCCTTGGTGTGGTTGTCGTCACTCGCGGCCAATTTGCACCTGAAAAAACGGGAGGTCCTGGAAGATTGCAGTCGGATGCAGGGCTAATCCACCCGATCCCATCCGGTAGGGCCCAGATGCTCCTGCGGCTTGAAGCGGACCTTATATTCCATCTTCCGCGAGCCGTTGACCCAATATCCCAGATACACATGGGGCAGACCGGCCGATTGTGCGCGCCGAATATGATCCAGGATCATGAAGGTGCCAAGTGATCGGTCGTGAAGCTGCGGATTGTAGAAGGAGTAGACCATCGAAAGCCCATCAGCCATGCGATCGGTAAGAGCAACAGCCATGAGTTCTCCTTCACCCTTGCCCGTCACGAAGGAATCGGGGCCGCGCCGACGATATTCGATCACCTCGGTCGACACATGGGTGTCCTCGATCATCATCGCGTAGTCGAGAACTGTCATGTCGGACATGCCGCCCCGATTGTGTCGCGCATCCAGATAGGTGCGGAACAGGGAGTATTGCTCGGTGCTCGGCTCGGCCGGGTTGGAGGTGCCTATAAGGTCGGAATTGCGCTTGAGAATGCGCTTCATGTTGCGCGTCGGCTGGAACTCCTGCGCCAGAATACGAACCGAAACGCAGGCGCGGCATGTCTCGCAGGCCGGACGATAGGCGATGTTCTGGGAGCGTCGAAAGCCGCCCTGGGTCAGAAGGTCGTTCAGTTCGGGCGCCTTGTCACCCACAAGGTGGGTGAAAACCTTCCGCTCATATTCTCCAGGCAAATAGGGGCAGGGTGACGCGGCGGTCAGAAAGAATTGCGGCGAATGTTTCGGTTGCTGCGTCATTTCCGGGCGGTGTCTTCCTTACCAGAGCCCATAATACCATGGGCCGAGCAATGAAAAGGTCAACCACATTATCACAACAAGTGGTGCACCCGCCTTAATGAAATCCCGGAAAGTGTAATGACCGGGGCCCATGACCAGCAGGTTGGTCTGATAGCCTATCGGGGTGGCGAAGGAGGCGTTAGCCGCAAAGATCGTTGCCGCGACGAAAAACTCCACCGGTGCTCCAATGGCCTGTGCGATGCCAATGCCGATTGGCGTAAACAGAACGGCGGTCGCATTGTTCGACAGGAAATTCGTCATCAATGCGACGACCAGAAAGTAGCCGGAGGCAAAGACTGCGGGAGATTGGCCATCCATCAGGCCGACGGCCGTATCCGCGATCAGTTGAGCGCCACCCGTTCGCTCAAGCGCGGTCGCCGCGGCAATGGACGAACCCACGAGCAGGAATATCTGCCGGTCGAAGGCACGCCCCGCCTGTTGCAGCGTCAGGCAGCCCGCCAGGATCATGGCAAATGCACCGGCGATCGACGTGACCATGATCGGTATGAGATCGAGGGCGGCCGTAATGACGATGGTCGCGAAAATGGCGATGGCAATACCCGCCTTGCGCCTCTGGGGAACGGCTTCGGCCGACCATTCCAGCACCAGAAGATCGTGGCTCTCGCGCAGTTCCTCGAAGGCGCGGTCGGTACCGCCGATCAGGATCGTGTCGCCGGGCTCCAGGCGGATATCGGACATGGAAGTGCGGCCCATGCGGCTCTTGCGCTGCACGCCGAGCAGGTGAATGCCATGGGTGGTGTCGATGCCTGCATTGCGGATGGTACGCCCTGCATGGCGCGAACCGGGCGCGATAACCGCTTCGGCGACGTGGTAATCGGGGCCAAGGGGCTGAGTGGGGTCTCCCGTATGCGCGAACCGTTCGGCATCCTCGCTTGAGACAAGGGTTGGTCCGCCGATGGATAGCGCCTTCATGAAGGCGCGGCGTGTGGCCGTAACCACCAGCCGATCGCCTTGTGAAAGCGTCACATTCTCGAAGGGAGGAAAGAAGTTCATGCCACGGCGGATAATAAGCCGCGGCGTCAGCTCGCCCAGCCCTGGAAAGAGCCCGGCGCGTGATTCAATGCCGAGAAACGGATGGTTCGGCCCAAGCCGCAATTCACCGATGAACTGGGTACCGGAAATGCTCTGCCGGAAAGTGAGATCATTGGTTTCACGGCCAAGGATTTTCGGCATGATCCCAAGCACATAAATGGCACCGACCGCAGCCAGCATCAGGCCCGGCAGCGTGATCTCGAAAAAACCGACCTCCATGCCATAGCGTTGAGCAACGCCGGCCACCAAGAGATTGGTGGAAGATCCGATCAGGGTCGTCATTCCGCCCAGAATGGTCAGAAATGAAAGGGGCATGAGCGCCTTGGAAGCGGTGAAGCCGTGCTTGGCCGCCATGACCGTGATGACGGGAATGAAGATCACCACCACCGGCGTATTGTTCAGGATTGCACTGAGTGTCGCGGCAGTGAGCAGCGTTATCACCACTGCGCGGTTGGCCGAGCGGCCCCCCGCCCGCGCCATCATGCGCGCCGGCCGGTCCATCGCATCTGTGGCGAAAAGCCCCTGACCCACGATAAGCAGTGCGAGCACCGTCGCCAGGGCGGGGTTGGCAAAGCCGAGCAATAGTTCGTCCGGCCTGAGCATGTCGCCCGCCGGGGTTTCATAGGGGTATGCTGCGAAAAGCACGAGAAACGCCGAGAGCGTGGCCAGCGCAACCTGCTCGAGCGCAAACCGCTCGCTGACATAGGCAGCGACGCTGATCAGGATGATCCCGTAGGTCATCCATAGATGGAAGTCGCCCATACCCGCCTTGTCCCCTCGTTACTCTTTTGGCGGCTGCCCGCAAATTCTCAAGGCCGGACAATATCCTGTGCGCCTTGGCGGGCAAACATTCAATTGTCTGTCCCGGCTCAAGTGGGAGGAAGAATTTTGCCGCCGCACGGCCTCACAAGGATGACTTTAGCGATCACGAATGACGACGGTGCCCAGCAGCAGGTCATGGAGCGTGCGCTTGTTGGAAAGAAAGAGAGAGGCCAGAAGAACCAGAGGTGTCAGGACTGCGTTGCCTGCCCAGAACAGCACCGTATGCACCATGGCCAACATCCAGTCCACGCGGCCACCATCCGTACGCAGCATCCGCAGGCCCATCATCCGCATGCCGACGGTGGCCTGAGCAGAACCGCCAAGCGTGGCGCCCACATAAAGAAGCGCAGTCAGCGGTGCGAGGATGCCGAACAGAAACCAGCCTAGCCCAAGCGTGATGATCCCCAGAAAGAAGACCACGATCGCGACGGGGATGAGCAACAGGCCGATCAGCAGGTAATCCACGCAAAAGGCAAGAACACGCCGCGTGCGTACACCGTCCAGCGCCTCGTCATGCAGGATCAATCCGCGATCGTCCGCCCGGCTTTCATTGCTCATCCGCTTGCCTTCCTGTTCGAAGGGTTCTTACCCCTTCAGTTTCTCTGCGATCTCAGGCGCAAAATAGGTGAGTATGCCGTCGCATCCCGCGCGCTTGAACGCCAAAAGGCTTTCCATGATGACGCGGTCACCGTCGATCCAGCCATTTGCCGCAGCAGCGCGGATCATCGCGTATTCGCCTGAGACCTGATATGCGAATGTGGGAACCGAAAAAGCCTGCTTCAACCTGTAGATCACATCGAGATAGGGCTGTCCGGGCTTGACCATCAGCATGTCTGCGCCTTCGGCAAGATCCTGCTCCGCTTCGCGCACGGCCTCCTCGCCATTGGCGGGATCGACATAATAGGTCTTCTTGTCACCCTTCAGCAGCCCGCTCGTGCCGATCGCCTCGCGGTAGGGCCCGTAAAATGCGGAAGCATATTTTGCGGAATAGGCCATGATGGAAACGTCGGTGTATCCGGCCACATCCAGCGCATCGCGGATCGCGCCCACGCGCCCATCCATCATGTCGGAAGGTGCAATCACGTCTGCGCCAGCCGCTGCCTGCAACACGGCTGCCTGGGCGATCAGCTCCACCGTCTCGTCATTGATGATATTGCCGTTGCGCAGCACGCCGTCATGGCCATGGCTGGTGAATGGATCGAGCGCCACATCGGTGATGATGCCAAGTTCCGGAACGGCCTGTTTGATGGCGTGGCTTGCCTTGTTTATGAGATTATCCGCATCAAGAATGAGACTGCCGCGCTCATCCTTCAGGCTGTTGTCGATATTCGGGAAGGTCGCAATAGCCGGGATGCCGAGTTTAGCGGCACGTTCCGCCTCGCGCACGGCCATGTCCACACTGTAGCGGAAGACACCCGGCATGGCGTCGACGCTTTCCTTCCGGTTCTCGCCCTCGATAAGGAATATTGGCCAGATCAGGTCGTCAACGCTCAGGTGATGCTCGCGCACGAGGCGGCGCGACCAGTTGGCCTTGCGCATCCGCCTGAGGCGACGGCCGCCGGTAATCTCGTCAACGCTGCGCTGCATGGCTGATACTGCTTCTTGTCTGTTCATCGGCAGGCTCCTGATCCGCCGCGCTGTCTAGCACTTCGCCGTCCACTGCCGCAATCGCCGCCAGCATTGACTGCCAGGGGTGCGGCCAATAATCACCTAGAAGGTAATCAAGGGAGGCAGCGGTGGAAATGGATTTCGGAGGCGGAGAGGACGTTCTTTTCTCCCGGCGCGGCAAGGCCGGCATCATCACGCTCAATCGCCCGAAGTCGCTGAACGCGATCAACCACGCCATGATCAACGCGATCGCGCGTGCGCTGGAGGCCTGGCGCAATGATGATGCGGTACAGTGCATCATGTTGAAAGGTGAGGGCAGGGCCTTCAGCGCTGGTGGCGACATCGTGGCCGTCTACCGCGACGGCAAGGCCGGTAACTCCCCGCATTCCTTCTTCGCCGATGAATATCGGTTGAACTCCGCCATTGCACATTATCCCAAACCCTATGTCAGTCTGATCGACGGCATTGTTATGGGCGGCGGAGTGGGCCTCTCGCTGCACGGCTCGCATCCGCTCATCACGGAAAAGGCACTGTTTGCAATGCCGGAAACGGCAATCGGCTTCTTTCCAGATGTCGGCGGGGGATATCTGCTGTCACGCCTTGGTGCCTATGGCGTTTATCTGGGACTGACCGGCCAGAAGATCGCCGCCGGCGATCTTGCCGCCTCCGGCCTCGTGAAGGCGTGCGTGCCGAGCGACCTGCTGGCGCAGATGGAAGAGGCCCTTTGCGAGGGCGTGCATGTGGACGAGCTGATCTCGCGCCACGGCACGCAGTTTGAACGAGAGGCAGGTGAACACACGCTGGCGGAAATCGAGCATCATTTCTCCAAGGCCACGGTAGAGGAGATCGTGGAAAGCCTCACGGGATCTGACACGGAATTCGCTCGCGAAACGCTTTCCACCCTTGCCGCGCGCTCGCCCACGAGCCTTCGCGTGACATTCCGCCAGATCAACGAGGCACGAGCGCGTGACATCGATGCCTGTCTGGTCACCGACTATCGCATTCTCCGTCAGATGCTGATCGGCCATGACTTCTTTGAAGGCGTGCGCGCAGCTTTGGTGGACAAGACCCGCGATCCGCAGTGGCAACCCGCCACTCTCGCGGAGGTAGGCTCGCAGGACATAGAGCCCTATTTCGCAGAGCCTGAGGGCGGGGACCTCGATCTATGACAGGCGAGGGCGCAGGTGGCATGCAGCTGCGGCCAGCGGCGCTGGATGCAGTAGCCGAACTGTTTCTGCGCGCTCTTGCGCTCGTGAGCCTAGCGCTGGGCATTGCCTATTGGGTGAGGCTGATAGGTGTCTATCCGGGTGATGTCTGGCGCTTCGATCTGATGCCCCTGCACTGGCGCGCGACCGCTGCCCCGCTGGCCGTTCTCTTTCCCTTTGCCGCAATAGGCCTCTGGGCACTTGCCTCATGGGGGCCAGTCATCTGGTTTGCCGCGGCATTTATGGAAGCGGTGATGTATCTCGGGTTTCCCGAACTCTTTGGCAGTCGCCCTTTGCTGTTGGGTTTCCACCTTGCGGTGCTGCTTGGCTATCTGGCGCTCAGGGTTGCGCGCCACCTGGCGGAGCGCTCCCGCCCGCATTAACCCGAGTTAACGCCTTTTTAGCCGTAATGGCAGGGTACTATTATGTAAGGCCTTGTTAAGGCTGGTTTTTAAGTCGAATTTTAGGTGCCTTCGTTAGGTTCGCGATCAAGGTGAAGAACAAAAACAACTCACCGGCGTCAAAACGAAAGGTACCAAACCATGATGAACACGCGACCCGCGACACAGGAAAGTAAATCCACCGAGAACCGCGAAGATGCACTTCGCTCGCTCTATCTGGAATCGCTCCAGCTGGTCGAGCGTCTGCACCGCCGCCTGCTCGACGTCATCAAGGACGAATTCGAGCGCCAGGGCCGCAGCGACATCAACGCGATCCAGGCACTGCTTCTCTTCAATATCGGCAGTGCGGAGCTGACCGCAGGCGAGCTTCGCTCACGCGGATACTATCTGGGATCCAACGTATCCTACAATCTCAAGAAGCTTGTCGATCTCGGCTTCATCCATCACCAGCGTTCCCGCGTTGACCGCCGCTCGGTGCGCATCAGCCTGACGCCGAAGGGACAGGAAATCGCCAAGGTTGTCTCGCGTCTTTACGACCGTCACATCGGTTCCATCGAACAGGTCGGTGGTATCAGCATGGACGAGTTCGCCCAGTTGAATCGCGCGCTCCAGCGTCTGGACCGCTTCTGGAACGACACCATCGCCTACCGTATGTGATCATTCTGCCAGTTTGACGGCCGGGGGCACCTGGTCATATGCGGGGCCGTGTTACGGCAGGCCAGCGTCCGATGGGCGCTGGCCTTTTTCGTATGCACTGACCGGCTCCGTCACGTTTAGACCAAAATCGGGTGGAAGGGATGGATGTTGCAGCCATGCGGGGGTCGCCTAGTCGACAGGGCAGGGCGCAGATCCCGCCATTGGCGGTATGTTAACCACAACAGTTGATAGTCCCGCAGATCGTCATCACGCGGTCTGAAGGAAATTGAGGTTCGGCCAATGAAGAATACCACTCGCCGCATGTTCCTGACTGGTGCCAGCGCAGCCGCAGCTGCCGCGGTAACGGGATCGGCTGAGGCTCAGGGGCTGCTCGATGCAGTCATCCGTTCGCCGCGCCGCGGGGCATGGGATGACCAGTTCGATGCACAGGCTTCGAATGGCGGCAAGGTGGTGACCAGCCAGCCTGTCCTGAGCCCTGCAACGGTATCGAACGTGGAGCGGGCTATTGTTGACTATTCCCGCATCGCCATGTCCGGCGGCTGGCCACGTGTCCCGGACACCAAGAAGCTTGAGATCGGCGTGATTGACCCTGATGTCGAGATGCTGCGCCGTCGCCTCATGATCTCGGGTGATCTGGCTCAGCAGGCCGGCATGTCTCCGGCTTTCGACTCTTATGTCGATGCCGCGCTGAAGCGTTTTCAACGTCGCCATGGCCTGCCGGATGACGGCGTCACAGGCAAATATACCTATTCCGCCCTCAACGTATCGGCGCAGGTGCGTCTGGGCCAGTTGCAGACCAACCTGCAGCGACTGCGCGAGCAGGCCTATAATGCGGGCGACCGCTTCGTGATGGTGAACATTCCCGCCGCCGATATCGAGGCTGTGGAAAATGGCCGCGTCACGCTGCGCCATACGGGCGTCGTCGGCAAGGTCGATCGTCAGACCCCGATCCTGACCTCCAAGATCCACGAGATCATTCTCAACCCGTACTGGAACGCGCCGGTGTCGATCGTCCGCAAGGACATCATTCCGCTGATGCGAAAGAACCCGAATTATCTGGCCGATAACAATATCCGGATGATCGCGCCCGATGGTCAGGAGATCGATCCGCTGACGGTCGACTGGTCCACGGATGAGGCAACGAAGTACCGCTTCCGCCAGGATCCGGGCAAGATCAACGCCATGGCTTCCGTGAAGATCAACTTCCACAATCCGCATGCCGTCTACATGCATGACACGCCGCAGCAGAGCCTGTTCCGCGATCAGGAGCGTTTCCACTCGTCAGGTTGCGTGCGCGTGCAGAATGTGCGCGATCTTGTCACCTGGATCCTGCGCGACACGCCCGGCTGGGATCGCCGCCGGATTGAGCAGACGATCCAAACCGACTCGGATGTTCGTATCCCGGTTTCCAACCCCGTCCCGGTGCATTTCACCTATATCTCCGCATGGTCCACAGGCGACGGTGCGGTCCATTTCCGCGACGATATTTACGGCATGGACGGTGCAGCCGAGCTGCAGATGTCCAACGTGCTGTAAGTCTGATCCGACCATTCACGGAGGCGCGTTCGGCTTGCCTGACACGCGCCTCTGTGGAAATTGTCCCCCTGGGTAAGATTCTATCTTCGGCGAGTGGTGGAGCTGCGTGAAAGGTGCTAGGTGCCCTTCACACTCTGCCACTGTTTCCGACCTATAGGGGTAACACCATGGCCAATGCATCCGCCGCCTCGGTTCAGACCGAGACGTTCTTCTCCCGCCCGCTCGAGGAAGCCGATAGCGAGATCTTCAACGCGATCCGCGGTGAGCTTGGCCGTCAGCGCCACGAAATCGAGCTGATCGCGTCCGAGAACATCGTGTCACGCGCTGTTCTGGAAGCGCAGGGCACCGTCCTCACCAACAAATATGCCGAAGGCTATCCCGGCAAGCGCTATTACGGCGGCTGCGAATATGTCGACGTGGTCGAGGAACTCGCCATCGAGCGCGCCAAGAAGCTGTTTGGCTGCAACTACGCCAATGTGCAGCCCAACTCCGGCAGCCAGATGAACCAGGCCGTGTTCCTTGCACTTCTGCAGCCCGGCGACACCTTCATGGGGCTTGATCTTAATTCCGGCGGTCACCTGACCCATGGTTCACCGGTCAACATGTCCGGCAAGTGGTTCAATGTCGTCTCCTATGGCGTGCGCGAAGACGACCATCGCCTCGACATGGACGAGATCGAGCGCAAGGCACATGAGCACAAGCCCAAGCTGATCCTTGCAGGCGGCACCGCCTACTCACGTATCTGGGACTGGAAGCGTTTCCGCGAAATCGCTGACGCGGTTGGCGCCTATCTCATGGTGGATATGGCGCATATTGCGGGTCTCGTGGCCGGTGGTGCCCATCCGTCTCCGATCCCGCATGCTCATGTTGTAACCACGACGACGCACAAATCCCTGCGCGGCCCGCGCGGCGGCATGATCCTGTGCAATGACGAAGCACTGGCCAAGAAGTTCAATTCGGCCGTGTTCCCCGGTCTTCAGGGTGGTCCGCTGATGCATGTCATCGCCGCCAAGGCCGTGGCACTGAAGGAGGCGCTTGAGCCGGACTTCAAGGAATATGCACAGGCTGTTGTGTCCAATGCGCGCGCGCTTGCTGCAAGCCTGCAGGAAACCGGTCTCGACATCGTCTCGGGCGGCACCGACAACCACTCGATGCTGGTTGATCTTCGCCCGAAAAACGCCACCGGCAAGCGCGCCGAGGCAGCCCTTGGCCGCGCCAACATTACCTGCAACAAGAACGGCATTCCCTTCGATCCGGAAAAGCCCTTCGTGACCTCCGGCATCCGCCTTGGGACACCAGCCGGCACGACGCGCGGCTTCGGCGTTGCAGAATTTGCCGAAGTTGGCCGCCTCATCGCCGAAGTGCTTGATGGCCTCAAGGAAGCCAATTCCGACGAGGGCAATCACGCCGTGGAAGAATCCGTGAAGCACAAGGTCATGGCTCTGACCGAGCGCTTCCCGCTCTATCCCTATCTCGGCTGAGGCAGGCAACCGGTATGCGCTGCCCTTATTGCCAGTCGGAAGACACGCAGGTGAAGGATTCGCGTCCCGCGGAAGACGGCGGCGCGATCCGCCGTCGCCGCGCATGTCCCGACTGCGGGGGGCGCTTCACCACCTTCGAGCGTGTTCAGCTTCGCGATCTCGTGGTGCTGAAACGCTCGGGCCGCAAGGTTCCTTTTGACCGCGACAAGCTCAACCGGTCCGTCGACATCGCGTTGCGCAAGCGCAATGTCGAGCCCGAGCGTGTCGAGCGGGCGGTCAATGGCATCGTGCGCCAACTCGAAAGCTCCGGTGAGAACGAAGTGCCGTCGGATCAGATCGGTCTTCTTGTCATGGAAGCGCTCAAGCAGCTCGATGACGTCGCCTATGTGCGCTACGCCTCTGTCTATCGCAATTTCCGCGAGGCGAAGGACTTTCAGGATGTGCTGGGCGAGCTCAAGGGCGAGCCCGACGCGGAATAGGCGAGGCAGATGTCTGAGCCTGAAGAAACGGCTGCAAGTGAACAGGATCGCCGCTTCATGGCGGCGGCGATCCGCTATTCGCGCCGCAATCTTGGCCTCACCGGGACCAACCCATCCGTGGGAACGCTGATCGTCCGCGATGACGGCGATGGCCCGCGCATCGTTGGCCGCGGTGTCACCCATATCGGCGGTCGTCCGCATGCAGAGCCGCAGGCTCTTGATGAAGCGGGTGAGCTCGCGCGCGGCGCAACAGCCTATGTGACGCTGGAACCCTGTGCCCATCACGGCCGAACGCCCCCATGCGCGGAAGCCCTCATCACCTCGGGCATCACCCGCGTTGTCGGCGCAGCTAGCGACCCGGACCCACGGGTCAGTGGCCGGGGTTATGCCATGCTGCGCGAGGCTGGCATCGAAGTGGTGGAAAACGTTCTGGCGGAAGAAGCCGCCGACCAACTCCGCGGCTACCTGAATCGGTCTTCGAAGAAGCGCCCCGAAGTGATTCTGAAGCTTGCGCTTTCCGCCGATGGCAAGATCGGCATTGAAGGTGAGGGGCAAGTCGCGATTACCGGTGCCATTGCGCGACGCCAGGTGCATCGTCTGCGTGCCGAAAGCGATGCCATCCTGATTGGTATCGGCACCGCACTGGCCGATGATCCCGAACTGACCTGTCGTCTCGAGGGGCTCGAGGCGCGCTCGCCAACGCGTATCGTGCTCGATCGCAACATGCGGCTGCCGCTGGATTCAAGATTGGTCGGGTCGGCGCGAAAGACACCCCTGCTGCTGACGTCCGCAGCCGATTGTGAAGCGGCAAGACAGCCCTTCGCGGATCAGGGCGTCGGTTTCATTGCCGTGGACGTTGAGGGCCGCGAGATTGCCATCCCCGAACTGCTGGAAGATCTTGCCGAACGCGGCATTTCCACACTCATCGTCGAAGGCGGTGCCTTTACGGCCGAAGCATTTCTGGCCGAGCATATGGTCGACCGTCTGGCGCTTTATGTGGGGCCGGCGGAAATCGGTGAGCGTGGCATTCCGGCTCCCGTCACGCCACAGGATGTGCCACATGGGATGGTGCTGAAGCGCGAAGCGCAATACGGTCCGGACCGCTATTTCGAATATGTGAGGGAAGGCTGAATGTTCACCGGCATTGTCACCGATATCGGCGAGGTGGAAAGCGTTCGGCCGCTCAAGGAAGGCGTGCGCCTGCGCATTCGCACCAGCTACGACCCGAAGACAATCGACATAGGCGCTTCCATCGCCTGTTCGGGCGTCTGTCTTACCGTCGTGGCCTTGCCGGACGCGCAGTCGAATGGCCGCTGGTTCGAGGTCGAGGCATGGGAAGAAGCGCTGCGCCTGACCACTGCTTCCCGTTGGACCGAAGGCACCCGGATCAATCTCGAGCGGGCGCTGAAGATCGGTGACGAACTGGGCGGCCACATCGTCTCAGGCCATGTCGACGGGCAGGCGGAAATTGTCGAGCGTATCGAAGAAGGGGATGCAACCCGCTTCCGCCTCGAAGCTCCGGCGGATCTGGCGCGCTTCATCGCACCCAAGGGCTCCGTCGCGCTTGATGGAACATCGCTTACCGTCAATCAGGTGGAGGGGAACCGGTTCGACGTTCTCCTGATTGCACATTCATTGAGCGTAACCACCTGGGGGGATCGCAAAACGGGTGACGTGGTCAATCTGGAGGTCGATACGATGGCGCGCTATGCCGCACGACTTGCAGAGACGGCCAATCCGGCCTAATTGCACCGCTCTCACACGACTTCGCCGCAAGGGGCACGGATTTCATGGCAGACGAACAGCTGAAGCTTCTCATCGTTGAAGCGCGCTTCTACGACGACATCGCAGACGGACTTCTGGATGGCGCCAAGAAGGCGCTTGATGCTGCCGGTGCTGCCTACGAGGTCGTGACCGTGCCGGGCGCGCTCGAGGTTCCTGGCGTCATTTCCATGGCAATCGATGCAGCCTATCGCGGCGGAAAGCAGTTCGACGGCTTCGTCGCTCTCGGCTGCATCATCCGCGGTGAAACCTATCATTTCGAGATCGTCGCCAACGAATCCGCACGCGGTCTGACCGATCTTGCCGTCAAGCATTGTGCTGCAATCGGAAACGGCATACTCACTGTCGAGAATATGGAGCAGGCCCGCGCGCGCATCACCAAGAGCGAAGGCGCGGAGAACGCACCTGGCAAGGGTGCTGCGGCAGCTTTGGCCGCACTTAAGATGATTGAAATCAGAAAAAGTTTCGGGAGCTAGAACGGCATGACCGAAGAAAACGGGCAGCCGAAGATGCAGCCGGGATTCAAGCCCGCCAACAAGCGCGGCGCCGCGCGACTTGGCGCGGTGCAGGCACTCTATCAGATGGATGTCGGTGGCACCGGCCTTCTTGAAACCACGACGGAATACGAGACCTTCCGGCTTGGCAAGGAAATCGACGGCGAAACCTATCGCGAGGCGGACAATCAGTGGTTCCGCGCCATCCTTGCCGGCGTCGTCGAGAACCAGAAGACGATCGACCCGATCATCCGCCAGTCCCTGACTGACGACTGGCCGCTGTCCCGCCTTGACTCCACGCTGCGCGCCATTCTGCGTGCGGGCGTTTATGAGCTGACCCAGCGTTCCGACGTGCCCGTGGCCGTGATCGTTTCCGAATATGTCGACATCGCCAAGGCATTCTACACCGAGGACGAGCCCAAGCTCGTGAATGCGGTGCTTGATCGCGTTGCCCGCCGCACCCGCAATGAGGGGCGGGGGAAAGACCGCAATTGACGGATCAGAGCCTCCACGAAGCCAAACGCACCGCCCTCGTTCTGGCGGCGGCCCAGGCCTTTGTGGGGGCAGCAACGCCCATCACCATTTCCATGGGCGGCCTGGCAGGCAGCTATCTCCTTTCCACCGACAAGTCGCTGGCGACCCTGCCGGTCACCTCGTTCAATATAGGCGTGGCGCTGGGCGCTTTGCCTGCAGCCTTGATCATGCGCGCCGTTGGGCGGCGCAACGGCTTCATGGGCGGCTGCATCGCGACCTTTGCCGGAGGCGTGGTGGCAACGCTGGCACTCTTTCAGGCAAGCTTCTGGCTCTTCGCTGCCGCTTTGCTGATGGTCGGCCTCGGCAACTCCTTTGTTCAGCAATACCGCTTCGCCGCTGCCGATAACGCACCTGACAGTTTCAAGCCGCGTGCCATTTCCTGGGTACTGGGTGGCGGGGTCTTTGCCGCCATTATTGGTCCCCAGCTTGCCATCAACACGCGCGAAGTTTTCGCTCCTGTCTCTTTTGCCGGAGCCTTTCTTTCGGTCGCGTTTCTGGGCGTTGTTGGCGCTGTCATCCTGTCATTCCTGCGCCTTCGCAAGGAGCCGGTGGAAACCGGACCGCCGGCCGGCGGCGAGGCCCGTCCGCTGGGTGTGATCCTCAGCCAACCACGCTTCCTCGTGGCTTTGTTCTGCGGCGTGGGAACCTTCGCCCTGATGAGCTTTGTCATGACGGGCGCACCACTGGCCATGGTCGGCTGCGGTTTCTCCCCCGATGACGCGACGCTCGGCATTTCCTGGCACGTGATTGCCATGTTCGGTCCAAGCTTCTTCACCGGACGCCTGATCACGCGCTTCGGCAAGGAGAGGGTCGTCGCTGCGGGAATGTTCCTGCTGATCGGCTGCGCACTTGTCGCGCTGTCCGGCATTGCGCTCTGGCAATTCTGGACCGCCCTGATCCTGCTCGGCATCGGCTGGAATTTCGGCTTCATCGGTGCCACAGCAATGGTCGCCGATTGCTACCGCCCCTCCGAGAAGAACAAGGTGCAGGGCATGCACGACTTCCTACTCTTCTCGCTGGTTGCATTCTCCTCGCTCATGTCGGGCCAGGTCTACAATGCCTTTGGCTGGGACATGCTCAACTGGGTGATCTTCCCCGTTACGGGCCTTTGCCTCATATCTCTTGGCGCTCTCGCCCTTCGCCGTCGCCGCACAGTCCAATCGGTCTGACCTGAAGGCGAAGTTGGGGCAAAACGTCGCAGCACAGATTGACGCGCACCTGTTTCTCCGCAACAGTTCGGTGGGCCGGTCACGTCTTTCCGGTCCGTCTTCGGTGGCCCGGGGGGAGGTCCGGCGGGCCTAACAAACAGGGGATAATCGGCAATGACCATGCTTTACGTCGTCATCGCCTGCGGCCTGCTTTCTGTCCTATATGCCATTTGGGCTACACGATCGGTGCTCGCCGCCGATCAGGGCAATGCACGCATGCAGGAAATCGCCAGCGCAATCCGGGAGGGGGCGCAGGCCTATCTGACGCGGCAATACTCCACTATCGCAATTGTTGGAATCATCGTCTTCGCCATCGCCTGGTGGCTGCTCGGCGCCAGTGCGGCGATCGGGTTTCTGATCGGTGCGGTCCTCTCCGCAGCCGCCGGTTTCATCGGCATGCATGTTTCGGTGCGGGCCAATGTTCGAACCGCTCAGGCTTCCGCAAACAGCCTTGCGGCAGGTCTCGACATCGCCTTCAAGTCCGGTGCGATAACCGGTCTCCTCGTCGCCGGCCTCGCGCTTCTCGGCGTCTCTGTCTATTTCTGGGTGCTGATCGGCCCGATGGGCAACGCTCCCACCGACCGCCTCGTGATTGATGCGCTTGTCGCACTCGGCTTCGGCGCTTCGCTTATCTCCATCTTCGCCCGTCTGGGCGGTGGCATCTTCACCAAGGGTGCCGATGTCGGTGGCGATCTGGTCGGCAAGGTGGAAGCGGGTATCCCGGAGGATGATCCGCGAAACCCCGCCACCATTGCCGACAATGTGGGTGACAATGTCGGCGACTGCGCGGGCATGGCGGCCGATCTGTTCGAGACCTATGTCGTGACTGTTGTCGCCACCATGGTCCTCGCCTCGATCTTCTTCGCTGGCGAAGCGGCAACGACCTTGATGCTGTTCCCGCTTGTCATTGGTGCCGTTTGCGTCGTGACTTCGATTGCGGGCACATTCTTCGTGAAGCTTGGCACCAACAACTCGATCATGGGTGCGCTATACAAGGGCTTTTGGGCCACCGCGGTGCTGTCTTTGATTGCCATCGCATTGGTCATCATGTTCTGGCTGGGTATGGGAACGGAGTTCCAGGCCAGCAACGAAACCAGCTTCACCGGTCTGGATCTTCTGCTTTGCGGTGTCATCGGCCTCGCTGTCACAGGCCTCATCATCGTCATCACCGAATACTATACCGGCGTCGACTACCGTCCGGTGCGCTCCATCAGTCAGGCATCCGTCACGGGTCACGGAACCAATGTTATCCAGGGTCTGGCCGTGTCTCTCGAAGCGACTGCACTGCCGGCAATCGTCATCATTGCGGGCATCATCGCAAGCTTCCTCCTGGCGGGCCTGTTCGGCATCGCGATTGCGGTCACCACAATGCTTGCCCTGGCGGGCATGGTCGTCGCGCTGGATGCTTTTGGCCCCGTCACCGACAATGCCGGTGGAATTGCCGAGATGGCTGATCTTCCGCCGGAAGTGCGCCAGACGACAGACGCGCTGGATGCGGTGGGCAACACCACCAAGGCTGTGACCAAAGGCTACGCAATTGGCTCAGCCGGTCTGGGTGCCCTGGTCTTGTTCGCCGCTTATACCGAGGACCTTAAATTCTTCGCCGCCAATGCTGAGCCCGGAACATTTTTCGAGGGCGTGAGCGTGGACTTTTCGCTCTCCAACCCCTTCGTTGTGGTCGGTCTTCTCTTCGGTGGCCTGTTGCCATTCCTGTTCGGCGGTCTTTCCATGACAGCCGTCGGACGCGCGGGCAGCGCCATCGTCGAGGAGGTGCGTCGTCAGTTCCGCGAGAAGCCGGGCATCATGGAAGGGCGCGAGAAGCCCGATTATGGTCGGGCCGTGGATCTTCTGACCCGGGCGGCCATCCGCGAAATGATCGTGCCTTCACTGCTGCCGGTGCTGTCGCCCCTGGTAGTGTTCGGCATCATCTATCTGATCGCAGGCAAGAACCATGCCTTCGCTTCACTGGGCGCAATGCTGCTCGGTGTGATCGTGACAGGCCTCTTCGTCGCAATTTCCATGACCGCCGGCGGTGGGGCCTGGGATAATGCGAAGAAATCCTTCGAGGACGGCTTCGTCGACAAGGACGGCACCAAGCATCTGAAGGGTTCGGAAGCCCACAAGGCTTCCGTGACCGGCGACACGGTGGGTGATCCCTACAAGGATACGGCAGGCCCCGCAGTCAATCCGATGATCAAGATCACCAATATCATCGCGCTTCTGCTTCTGGCTGTGCTCGCGCACTAGCCGCTCAAGTGCCATGAAAGAAAAAGCCCGCAATGCCAGTGCATCGCGGGCTTTTGCATGTTCGGAATATCTTGAGACTACTGCACGCCCAGCGGATTGGACGGAGCACCGCCTGCCGCCACGCCGGCAATCATCTGCGCCAGGAAGTTCTGGTCACGCCCGCCGGTCGGTGTCGTCTCGGAGATGAAGTCGAACAGCTTGCCGTCCTTCATGCCGTAATTGGCGATCTGGGTGACGCGCTGATCGGGGCCGAAATAGACGGCCAGAACGCGCTGGTCGACCAGCCGGGGCCGCATGAAGGCGGCGTTACGCACGCGCTTCTGAGAAATATAGTAGAAAACCTCGTTGTCGAAGGTCGCTGTCGTGGAGGGCGTGCCAAGTGCCAAAAGCACCTGATCGCGGCTCGAGCCGACCGGAACGAGGTCGAGCGAGTCCTGATCGATCACATAGCCCTGTGTCAGCGTTTCCTTCGCATCAAGCGTTCCCGCCACATTGCTGCAGCCTGCAAGCGCCATCGCGCCAGCTGCGAAAGTGAGCACGAAAAGATTTCGGGCCACAATGTTCCTGTTGAATTTACGCACCCGCAACAACATCTCCATCCTCAAAGCTATTCGGCCGGGACCGGAAAGCGAACTTGAACCTGTCGGCAAAAGCGGTAAACCAGCTTGCGTGCCGATGCAACTGACCGCCTGACCGCGGTTTTGGGCCAGATGAGGCCCGCATCGCGGAATTAGGAGACCATACGATATGCTGCAATGGCTGTCAGGCACTGCCCGCCGCAACCGGCGTGCGGTCGTGGATAGGCTCTATGCCGAGATCGTGGCGGCGGCGCGGCAGCCGGTGCCTTATGCCGAATGGCAGGTGCCCGACACTCCGCTCGGACGCTTCGAGATGCTGTCGCTGCATCTGTTTCTGTTCCTCCATCGCATTCGTGGTCGCGAGGGCGCGCTTGCCGATATCGGCCAGGAGGTCACCGACCAGTTCTTCAAGGATGTGGACCATTCCCTGCGCGAACTAGGCATTGGCGACATGGGCGTGCCCAAGCGCATGAAGAAGCTGGCGCGCATGTTCTACGGGCGGCTTTCGTCCTATGGAGACGCAATCGATGCGGGCGATGAAGCGGCGCTTGCCGCCGCACTGAAGCGCAATTTGCGGCCCGATGCACAAGATTGGGATGAAGCAAGCCACCTCGCGTCCTACGTATTGAAGGCGCATGAAGCGCTGGTGGCGACGCCGGATGAGGATATCCAGTCCGGCAAGATCGCCTTTCCGGAACCGGCCTGAGCAGAGACATGACTACGAAATTCGACCACAAGACCAACTCCATTTCTTTTCCGCTGCAGGTGAACCGCTTGCCAGCGCGCGGCCAGACCGTGCTCATCGAACTGGACGAAAAGAACCGCAACGAACTGGCCGAACGCCATGATCTTGTCTCGGTGAAAAACTATTACGCGGAACTTCTGGCAAAGCCGTGGAAGCGTGAAGGCGTGCGGATCAGCGGAACGCTTTCCGCCGAGATCGAGCAGACATGTGTCGTCACGCTGGAGCCGATGATAAGCCGGATCGAGACAGAAGTCTCGGGCATCTTCATCCCCGAAGGTTCACGCATCGGTCGCCATGATATTGAAGGCGGCGAGATTGTCGTCGAGGCCGAGGGCGACGACATCCCGGAGGCCTTCACCGGCGATTCGGTCAATGTCGGCCATCTGGTCGAGGAGTTTTTCGCGCTGGAGATCGATCCTTATCCGCGCAAACCCGGTGCGAGTGTTCCCGCGCCCAAGAACAAGGAAACGGAAGAGCAGGAAGGCTCCGGCCCTCTTTATGAACAGCTCAAGAAACTGCAAAACCGTCATTGAAGTGTTCTGCGACAGAAGGGTGGTTGTGCCGTGGCGCAAAAACGCTATTTTCGCCGCACTTTCTCCGGGGGCCAGACAGTGAGGCATTTCTCGCGTGATACGCATCTCGATTGACGCAATGGGCGGCGACCACGGCCCTGAGGTTACACTGCAGGGCCTGCAGCGCGTCGCCGAGCGCAGGCCGGATGCGCGCTTTGTCATCTTCGGTCGCTCCGAGGCCGTCGAGCCCGTGCTGGCGAAGATGCCGCGCCTTGCCGCCGTTAGCCAGTTTCACCACTGCGACGTTGCCGTACGCATGGATGCCAAGCCCAGCCAGGCGCTTCGCCAGGGGCGCTGGAAGTCCTCCATGTGGAAAGCGATCGAGGCGGTGAAGGCGGGCGAGGCGGATGTGTGCGTTTCCGCAGGCAATACCGGCGCGCTGATGGCCATGTCGAAATTCTGCTTGCGCACCATGGCCGATATCGACCGTCCCGCCATTGCAGCAATCTGGCCGACGGCACGCTCTGAAAGCATCGTCCTGGATGTTGGCGCGACCATTGGCGCGGATGCTCAGCAGCTTGTCGATTTCGCCATCCTCGGTGCTGCCATGGCCAATGCACTGTTCGATGTGGAACGTCCCTCCGTGGGCCTTCTGAATGTCGGCGTGGAAGAGATCAAGGGCCAGGAAGAGGTGCGCGAGGCCGGTCGCATGTTGCGCGAAGCCGCGCTCGACACCATGTCTTATCATGGGTTTGTTGAAGGCGATGACATTGGCAAAGGTACCGTTGACGTTGTCGTCACCGAAGGCTTTTCGGGCAATATCGCCCTGAAAACCGCGGAAGGCACCGCACGCCAGATTGGCGGCTATCTGCGCGAGGCCATGGGCGCAACCTTGATGTCGCGCATTGGTTATCTGTTTGCGCGTGGCGCTTTTTCGCGCCTTCGCGAGAAGATGGATGTGCGCAAGGTCAATGGCGGCGTTTTCCTTGGGCTCAAGGGCCTGGTGGTCAAGAGCCATGGCGGCGCGGATGATGAAGGCTTCGCCGCTGCCGTCGAACTGGGTTACGAGATGGTCAAGGCCGGTCTGTTCGACAAGACCAGAACGACGCTCGACCTCTATCATGCACGCAAGCCCGGCCCGGTGTCGGGTGAGGCGGCGACTAACATTTGAGGTAACAGGATGATCAGGTCTGCCGTGCGCGGCGTTGGTTCGGCTCTGCCGCGCCGGGTCATGAAAAATGCCGAGTTCGAGAAATTCATCGATACGAGCGACGAATGGATTGTCCAGCGCACCGGCATTCAGCAGCGTCATATCGCCGGTGATGACGAGACCACGGCATCGCTTGGCGAGGAAGCTGCACGCAAGGCCCTTGATGCCGCTGGCATGACGCCAGACGACATCGATTTGATCATCCTCGCCACCTCGACGCCAAACAACACCTTCCCGGCGACTGCCGTCGAGATCCAGAAGCGGCTAGGCATGACGCATGGCTTCGCCTTCGACATGCAGGCTGTCTGCTCCGGCTTCGTCTACGCAATCTCCACTGCCGACATGTATCTGCGCAGCGGCCAGGCCAAGCGCGCCATTGTAATCGGCGCGGAGACCTTTTCACGCATTCTCGACTGGGAAGACCGCACCACCTGCGTTCTTTTCGGCGATGGTGCTGGCGCTGTCATTCTCGAAGCACAGGAAGGCGAAGGAACGGTCGACGACACGGGCATTCTGGCTTCTTGCATGCGCTCCGACGGTTCTCACAAGGAAAAGTTGTATGTGGATGGCGGCGTATCCACCACCGGCACCATCGGCCATCTGCGCATGGAAGGCCGCGAGGTCTTCAAGCACGCCGTCGGCATGATCACGGATGTGATCGAGAACGTCTTCGACCAGACCGGGCTGTCGGCGGACGACCTGAAATGGTTCGTGCCGCACCAGGCAAACAAGCGCATCATCGATGCCTCCGCAAAGAAACTTGGCATCGCGGAAGAGAAGGTCGTCATCACCGTCAATCTTCACGGCAATACCTCCGCCGCATCCGTTCCGCTGGCACTTTCTCATGCCGTGGCCGACGGACGCATTCAGAAAGGTGACCTGGTTCTGCTTGAGGCCATGGGCGGCGGCTTCACCTGGGGAGCTGTTCTCCTGCGCTGGTAGGTTTGGTTGCGAATCACAGGTTGCAACACTTCTTGACCTATTCCATTGAATTTTTTAACGTCGCTCCGTCATTGAAAATTTCAATAGTTTCGAAGGTTTGGGCCGAATGGGGGGAAAGACTGTTACGCGTGCCGATCTGGCCGAGGCGGTCTACCGCAAGGTCGGCCTGTCGCGCACCGAATCGTCTCAGATCGTCGAGATGGTGTTGCAGGAAGTCTGCGATGCAATCGTGCGTGGCGAGACCGTGAAACTCTCATCCTTCGCCACCTTTCAGGTGCGCGACAAGAATGAGCGGGTTGGGCGCAATCCAAAAACCGGCGAGGAAGTCCCGATTCTTCCCCGCCGTGTCATGACATTCAAGGCATCGAATGTGCTGAAGAACCAGATCCTGAAAGCGCATCAGGAGCGCAAGAAGCTGAACGGCAAGGCCTGAAGCCTTACCCGCCATCTTGCCTTCTCCCGCCCGCTGCTGCCAGATGATCAGCCTGTAAGGGCTTGAGTCGCATAGTCACGAGGAGCAGGTTGGATGGAGAAGAGCGCCGACGCATTCAGAACCATCAGCGAGGTCGCGGAAGAACTCGACCTGCCGCAGCACGTCCTGCGTTTCTGGGAAACGCGTTTCTCGCAGATCAAGCCCATGAAGCGCGGCGGCGGTCGGCGCTACTATCGCCCGCAGGACGTCGAGCTGATCAAGGGCATCCGCCACATGCTCTATGATCAGGGCTACACCATCAAGGGTGTGCAGAAGCTCCTGCGCGAGAACGGCAACCAGTTCGTTGTGGCCATCGGCCGCGGCGATGTCGCGGCAGTAGAGGCCATCGCCGCCCAGAAGATTGCCGAAGCCGAAGCCAAGGGTGAAAAGTCCGGCGACGAGGAAATGCTCGTCGGCACTCCAAAGGTGAAGCCGAACCGCCGCTTTTTCGGTCTTTCGCGCGGCGACGAGGAAGGGCCGGTAAAGGATGGCGAGAAGCTGACGCGGGAAAACCGCGCGCTTCTCCAGGAAGCGCTCTTTGACCTGCTGGAGTGCAAACGCCTTCTTGATCAGGTGCGCTGAGACTGACCGCCGGCCATCACGACTGCGTGAGGCGGGAACGGTGAACCGGCTTTACCAGTTTCTCTTTAGGCGCGAGTGCCACGAGGCCCGCGTCTTTAGGAGGAACTTTCATGAAAAACCTGATGATTACGGCTGCTGCAGCCGTTGTTCTGGCGGGCTCCGCTTTCGCGCAGACCTCGCCGGATACCAACAGTAATGACAACAACATGACCGACATGATGCCCGCCATCGACGTATCCAACGCTATGATCGAGGGCAACAAGATCACCGGCGTGTCGGTCACAACCAACCAGCCGGCCTATGTCGTCATTCACAACAGTGGTGAGGGCGCCCCGCCGGAATCTCTCGGTCACATGCGCGTGGAGCCCGGTGAAACCTCCGATCTTTCGATCGAGGCAGACGGGGAACTTGATCCCGCCAGCGGCATCACCCTGATGCTGCACTACGAGACCAACGACAACGACACCTACGACTTCGGCCCCGGCTCAACGGACGTGGATACCCCCGCCAGTGGTGCCGACGGCCCGATCAACGTTCCGCTTCAGTAATTATTGGCGGGAGAGGTGGGCTGGCCACTGCACCGGCCCGCCTCAAGCCCTGACCTTCTTCGGTCTTTTCACGCGGAAAACTCGTTTTGTACTTGCGCCCACAGGTTCGAATCTATAGGGATTTGCGCGGTTCGGAGCGTAGCGCAGCCCGGTAGCGCACTTGACTGGGGGTCAAGGGGTCGTGGGTTCGAATCCCGCCGCTCCGACCATTTTCCCTTGATTTACAAGGCGTTACGGGTGAGTTATTCATTATCACCGCTCGCCAGTTTACTAAATTCGCCTTGGTTTACAGTCAGCGTTCTCGATTCGATCTTTTCCACAGCCGCGCTCGAAACGAGATAATGCTTGCGGATGATCGTTTCCGCGTCTTTCTCCGTGTGCCCTGTGATCTCCGCTATTTCCCTGATGGACGCTCCATTGCGATAGGCAAGGGTGACAAACGTCCCGCGCAGATCGTGGAAGGTCCTTCCCTCAATGCCTGCTGCTGCCATGGCCTTACGCCATGATGATTTGAAGCCGCTTCCCCATGGTTGCCCGCTTCGGTTCGTCAGTATCGTCGCGGCTGGCGTCTCCTGCTTGGCGTTCACTGCCTTAGCACTATCGAGTATCCTCTTAAGTTCCGCCGATACCTTCACGGCAACATGCGCGCCTGTTTTTGATTGGCGCAGCCTGATCGCATGGCCGTCATACGCGCTCCACGTCAGCGCCAACAAATCTCCCTGCCTTTGCCCGGTCCACGCAGCCAGCAGCAACGCTCTGACAAGAGGTTCTCGCGCTTTTGCCTTGAACGTGGCGATATCGTCATCTGACCAGATGATGTCGCGGCGCGTGCCGTCATTGACCTTCGTGACCCGCTCCAGCGGGTGCTTCTCGATCATCTCACGGTCGAGCGCGTACCAAAGGACTCTCTGGAGGACGCTCATATATAGGTCTGCCTTACGCTTGTGCGTCTCTGCCATCTCGTCGCGCCATTGCAGGAAGATGGAGCGCGTTCCTGGCGCGGATATCTGCTTTGCCGTCATGTCGTAAAATTCGGACTCTATGGCTCGAATGGCGAAGTCATAGCCCTCGCGTGTGGACGGTTTTAGATCGCGATAATGCGGCGATTTGAGATAGCCGCGAATAATTTCAGCCATGCAGCCTTGATAGGGCGCGTCGTCACGCTCGCGGGTGAGGCGCAGGTATTCTTCCGTGAACTTGCGCCGCTCCTTTGCAGGGTCGAACTTGATGGCTGGCCCGCCCCGCCATGCGTAGTAGTAGGTTTTGACTGACCCGTCTGCCAGCCGCTTTTTGACGCTATGCACGCCCACCAGTTCGACCTTCACCATGGCGCTCCCTCCACGCGGAGAGGCTATTGCCTATGGCCTTCTCTTTTTTGTCAACAGTGTCTTTCGGCAGGATGGTTATCGCGCCGTCTGCTTCCAGCCGCACAGGCAGGCCCATGTCAGCCGCAATTCTTGCTGCGTTTTCAATCTCGCAGCGACGGTGTCGGAGGGGCTTCGTCACTCGCTCCCTCCCTTTAATGAACGGATGGCGGCGGCTATAGCCAAGGACGCATCAAGCTGCCCTGTCTCGTGGTAATCTCTCTGCTCGTCATCCCAGCCCTTAGCGGCCACAAGTGGCTTCGTGCTGTACTGGTCAGCCACCTGTGCAGCCTTCTCCAATGTCTCCGTGCACAGTTCTCCGGGCGCTAGAATGCGGTAGCCTCTCGGCAGGGCGAGGTTCCCGGCACTTGTTCCTGTGCTGAACTTTTCATTCGCAGTCTTCTGCGGCGTGGTGAACGTGTACACGTCCGGTGGTGTCGGCTTCATCCTTCCTCTTCCTTTAATGATGCGGCGATCAGTTCAGCAGCACCAAGAGCCACGACCGCGACCGGGAACATCAGATACGCAATCAACCAGATGGTCCAGAACATGCTCATCCTTCCCCTCCCTGAGCGGCTTCGAGGGCGGCGCGGGCGAATGCTTCGGCCTCCGCCGTTTCCTTGCAGCCCCATGCGGGTTCGCTGTGGTTGCCATCCGCAATAGCGGGGCAGGCGAGCAGCTTCTCAATGGCCTGCTCAAGCTTCTGTTCGCGTGTCATGGTCGGTTCCACAGCAACGTTGCTTTCAGTCCAATCGCACCAAGGCATGTGTCCTTCCAAGCTCCCGTGCCCTGCGCCGCATGTGCAAGTGATCTCTTCTTCAAGCTGCTCTATGTTCATCGTCCCACTACCTCGCCTGTTCTCGTATCGACCACTTCGCCGGAAATCTTCTTCTTCAAATGCGGAGGGCCAAAGCTGGATTTGCGTTTCATTGCGCCGGTGTGCTTGTCGCGCATCCGGTCAGATTTGCGGATCATGCGAACGTCGCGCGTGGTCTTCTCGCGGTGACACGGACGGCACAAAAGCTGTCCGTTACTCGGCGTGGCCTCGCCTCCAAGCTCGGAGGGAAGGATATGGTCAACCTCGCCTTCACCGGCTTTAAGCTTGGCGCTGCATCGCTCACAGCATCCGCCTGCACGCTCGATGATCTGGCGCTTGACCTTGCGGGAGAACTCCAGGCGCTTACCCATCACACCAGCCCCAATGTCTGCCAGAAGGAAGGCGGCTGCTTGGACAGTTCCTCGTCCAGTTCCTTCACAAGACGCTCCTGCAATCGCTTCAATGCGCGCTCATGGCGGGCCTTGCGCTTCATCTCTCGCACTTCCGCCTGTAGCTGCCTTGTTTTGCGCTCCCGTGCTTCTGCATATGGATCTGATGGTGCGCGGCGAATGTAGCCTGTGACGCTGAGTGTCTTGGTCATGCTGCTGGCTCCTCTTGAACGAGCGTGCCTTCCGGCTCGTCACAATTCGCCCATTTGAAGAAGTCGCCGTGCCACTCCATCTTCTGCCAGCGGCCTGTCTTCTTGAGCTGCTTCTGCGCTTTCGGGTGGTACACCTTCCAGCGGTAGGTTTCGTGGATCACCCGTTCCGTGGTGAAGGGTGCGCCGTTCATTGGGTAATCAGTCATGCTGCCTGCTCCTTCGGCTCGTTGAAGCGCACTCCGTACTTCGCGCCGTATGCGAAAATCAGTTCGATCAAGTCCGTCATTTCCGCCTTCGATAGCTTCGAGGAAGACCGGCCAAGATTCACAAAGCCGGTGCCTTCCAAGTTCGGCACGATCCGCATTTCGCTGTTGAGCGCGTCCATGAAGATCAGCTTCCAGTCATCGGGCGAAAGCTTCATGCCGTGGTAATCGACTTGCTGCGCCACATCGGTCAGCATCGCCCACATCCGGTCATTCTGCTCCGTTGTGCGCTTTTGCTCTTTGAACTCCACGCGGGTTCCCCACGGGGCTTTCGCGGCCCATGTGGCGACCTTCTGCCTTGCGGCTTGGGAGTTGATTACGACGAGCGCTCTAGCCATTGGTCAGCCCCTAGAATGGAATCTCTGCGTCTGCATCGAAGTCAGCCGGTGCCCCGCCATAGCTGCCTTCTGGCTCCTGGCGTGGTGCGCGGTCTTCTGACGGCTTGCCGCCCTGCAAGGTGAGGTCATTCACCCGCACCTGCATGTAGGTTTTCCCGTCATGCTCACGGGTGGAGAAATCGCCACTGACAGTCACCTGCGAGCCTTTGCGCAAGTGGCTTTCTAGAGACTGGCCGCGCTTGCCAAACAGGCTGCAATCGAACCAAAGCGTTTTCTTGCGGTCGCCATAGCCATCATCCACGGCTACGCTAAACTGTAGGACGGCGGTTCCATCTTGCGTGTGGCGCAATTCAGCGTCTTTGCCGGTGCGTCCTGCGATAACAATCGTCTTCATGTTTTATCCTGCCATGTAGTTGTCGGTTAGTGGGTTGCCGGTCGGTGACGGCATGTCGCCTGGAAACACGTCTGCGGCCTCGGCTTCCTTGAGGACGCCCTTGCGTGCGTTGAACTTGTCGCGGGCCAAGTCGATGAAGTCTTGCGACCACCCGTCCCGCTCAAAAATGTGCTTCCATGCCTTTGCGCAGTTCATGACGGCAGGGACGCTTTTGCAGTCGAGCAATTCGCGCTCGATTTCCTCAAGCCCACGCTTCTGCGCTGCGCTGCTGGCCTTCGGTTGCGACTGCTGTTCGGACTCCCTGCGTCCAGTAAAGGTGCGCTGGTCGGTGGTGCGAGTTTCGCTCTTTGCTGGCTCGCTTTCAGCCGGTCCCACATTGGCCCGCGTCTTGTCATAGAGAGCCAAGCCAAATGGATTGCCGAATGTGCGTAGGGCGCGCTTCAAAGCGTCCGTGACGGCTTCCTTGACCGCGCTCTCATGAGCAAGGCCCACGTCCACATCATAGCCGTGACCAGCTCCGCAATCCTCGCGAACAATACCGTTCACAACCACACGAACCTTGGCCGTATAGGTCACACCCCATCCGTCACGCTGCTGCTTACCGATCTTGCGCGGGGCTTCTGAAACAGGGCGGCTATCGACCACCTCATAAGACCAGCCATCAAAGCCAAAGATGCGATTGGCTTCCGCGATAACAAACCAGCCTTCGAGATAATCACCCTTTGGCCCGTACTGTGACGGCGGCTTGATGTGCGACGGGTCCAGCTTGGCTTGAAGCTGTTTTACCTGCTCGTCTGAAAAGGTCATACCGGCCTCCGCTCGTGCTTCACGTCCACACCCGGCATCTTGTGAATGCCTGCGCTGCAAAGCTTCGCTGCCATGACTTGAAGGAAGTTGGTCATCTCAACGCGATGCGCGGTCCAGAGCCAACGGGCGAACTCGACTTCGTTGGTGACGTGCGCCTCGTAGTAATCGCGCAAGGTGACGGCACGTCCTGCGCCCTTTGCAGACGCTTTCGCCTTGTCCAGTTTGCGTGCTTCTGCTTCTGCCGCCTTGGCTTCCTGCACGGCTCTTTCTGCCGCCTCGCGGTCTTCGAGGCTCTTGCGGTTCTGCATGGCCTCCATTGCGGCCTGCTGCTTCGCTAGCGCTTCCTTGCGGGCTTCCTCGGCCTTGCGGCGGTTCTCTTCCTCGATCTTCGCCAGCCAAGGGGCGAGGGCTTCCTTGCAGGCTTCTTCCGCAAGAATGGCTATGCCGGTTACAGACTTGGTTTTGCCAATGAGCGTGTTATAGCGCTCCTGAATTTCAGCCTTAGCCTCGTCGTAAGGCTTGACCTCTTCCTTGCGGCGCTCGTCTGCTTCCTTCTTCGCCTTCTGGATATCGCGCAGAAGCTTTTGAACCATATCGGCCCGCTCCTGGCTGGCGATAGGCTCGCCGTCCATCCAGTTTTTGGCTTCGCCATAAAGGTCTTCAATTTCCTCTTTGGAGAGTTCGAACGGGCTGCGGTTATGCCCGATTGTCGCGACTGCCACATTCATACTGCGGCCCTCCTGCTGTAGTGCTTGAAGTTCTTCCAGTAGCGGATTGCACGGCGCATCCATTCGCGGTGCGCGTTCGGCCTTCCCCAGCGAAGAAGGACTCGGGCAAAGCGGCGGCATTCCAAAGCGCTGTTCTTGTAGTCCTCTGCCAGGAAACGTTCGATCTTGCTCATGTCACAGCGCTCCCAGATAAGCCGCAGCGATGAAGGTGAAGGCGACAATCGCAATGCCGCTGATTACGTCCGTGAGCGTGCCTTCAATGGTGGCTCTGCGGCTTGCGAGATAGTCAAGCATTGGACTTCTCCATTTCCTTGCGTAGCTCTTGGGCTAGCTGTGTCTGTCCTGCGACGGTTGCCGCGATGATGTGACGAACGAGGCGGTCTAGGGCTTGGGAGGTCATGGCTTATCCTCCGGCGGCGAAGGAAGCGGCATCCAGTGTGTTGGCATGTCACCCGTTAGGTCTTCCCCGCTGGTAGAGAACCAATAGCAATTGCCCTCTGGAGGGTTGAGTGCGGTAGATAAGTGGGCGTCTTCTTCAACGTAATGCGCCGCGAAGACACCTGCATCTGATCGATAGACAAGGATTACGCTCCCGTCTTGCGGCGCTGTTTCAATCGGTTGCCACTTCATGACGCGACCCTCCACCGGCCATCAGGGTTGTTAGCCCCGCCTATCCAGTAGATGCCTTCTTCTGCGAGAACCCGTGCCAGAAGCGCGTCATCTTCTTCCGCCTGCTTCTGAATGGCTTGACCAACTTGCGCCATGAGCGGGTCAGCTTCCCCGCCTAGCATCGAGATGTAATTGGACGGCTCGCGATAACCGGACACGTCAACAAGAACATCATCGACAGAAAGGCATGGTTCGCCATTGTCCCAATCTGGGGAGACGATCAGGTCGCACGCATAGTCAGGGAGCCATACGCTTCCGGCTGCTGTGCGCAGGTCTGCTTCGTAGGTGACGCGCATCACTCGCCCTCCGGGAACATGGATAGGATGCGGTCATACGCCGGGCACGCTGTCGGGTCGTAGTCAGGCCAAAGTTCGGGGCCGATGCATTCTTCGTGACCGGGGATGTTACGTGCTGCAACTACCCCGGAAAGAAATGCGTGCTTCAAAAGGTTTGACAGGTCAAGCGGCCTCACCTCTCCCCGCGTCGGTCCCTTCATGCGCTGGAGGATTTGGGTGCGGTAGTATTCGCGCCTCTCTTCTGCTTCCGCAGGGCTGCCGTTTGTTTCTCCGGTGAAACAGACGTACCGGGACAACAACTCTTCATCGCTCACCCGCTTCCGTGCTGGTGGTGCGACGGGGTGGGAGAGGGCAAATCCATCTTCATAGCTACCGTCTTGCAGCTGCATCGTCGCGTCATAAGTGGCGCTGGAGATACTGACGTGAACCAGCAGTGCGCCGCCCTTGTCCACATACCCCACAGGGTTCACGCCCTCCGCGATCCACTCGCTTATCGGCTTGAACTGGCTCATGACTGTTCTCCTGTGGCGGGGCGGATATCCTCTTCGGTTAGCGCGCACATGCGCTCCACAAGAGTGACGGCTGATTTCTGCAATTCGTGCGTCGTAGGCTTTAGAGCGTCACTCGCTGCGTCACACGCTGCGGTCCACGCTGCGACCCCCGCTGCGTCACACGCTGCGGTCCACGCTGCGACCCCCGCTGCGTCACACGCTGCGGTCCACGCTGCGACCCCCGCTGCGTCCCACGCTGCGTCACACGCTGCGGTCCACGCTGCGTCACTCGCTGCGGCCCACGCTGCGCCCCTCGCTGCGTCCCTCGCTGCGCCCCTCGCTGCGCCCCTCGCTGCGTCCCTCGCTGCGCCCCTCGCCGCGTCAGCATCTTTACGCGCAGCCTCGATTGGCCCGCGAATGGACGGGACTTGTGCCATGTCTGTGATTTCCGGCAGTGCGGCGAGATTATCTGCGTGAGTGTTCAGACCTGCCAGCCTGAGCCATGCAGGGGTATTGACACGAACGAGCCAATCAGCAGCCATGAGCGAGCGGCGTTCAGCCAATTCAGCGCTGCCTCGCGTCCCCACTGTCTTGGTGATCAGAGGCAACAAAAGCTCCGTGCGTTCAATGTCCGGCAGAGCGTCGTTCCATGAGCGCATAAAAGCCGCGATCACAGGGCAAACACATTGCGGTTGATCCGACCACGGCTCACCAGCGATGTAAGCTGCTGCCTCCATTGCGCAGACGCCCGCGCTGATTGAGTCATGTGAGCCCTTATCCAGCTTGGTTATTTCAGCAAGGCGCTGTTGGTCGATGGTGATGGTCATGACTGTTCTCCTGTGGCTTTGGAAAGAGATTCGAGCCTGTACTGCCGTTCCATCTCTTCCATTTCGTGCTGGTAGCGAGATTCTTCCTCTTGCTCATGCTGCTGCGCTTCGCTCTGGTGCTGCATGCAGGGCCAGCACAAACCCCAATCAGGGTCTCCCTCGGGCCAGATTTTTGCCCCGCAGCTTGAGCAGCACGCTTCAGTCCATCCTGGTTGTAGCCACCACATGCTCATTGCTCTGTCCTCTCGTTTGCTGTTGAGGGTTAGGACGCGGAACGTGCGTCCTTGGCTGTCCGCTTGATGAACCGGCGCAAGTCGCGGGTGACGCGCTCAACATCGACTCCGAACAAGTCGGCTACCAGCGCAGTCGAAACGCTCTCAATTGGGTCTTCATCATTCAGCCATTGCGTATCGTCGTTATGGGCAAGCCAAGCGATAGCGTGGCGGTAGCTGGGGCGCTTCATTGCGTCGTCCTCTCGTGTCGTTGTTGAGACGGGTTAGGCGGCTTCAGTCATAGTCAGGGCAATGAATGCCTTCCTCGCCATCCTCAAATGCGCGATCAATGGCTCCATCGAGCATCAGATGGACGGGCGTAGTTCCGTCTTCCTCCTGGCACTCCAGCTTGCGGACAATGGCATCGGAGAATGCCTTCGTATTCGTGACGCGCGTGCCTTCCGGCAGGAACTCCGCCATGCTCACGGCATAGCGCAGATACGACCGTGGGATGCGAATGGTGATGTCGCCAGCTTTGGTCTGCTTGATGTTGATCATTGCGTCGTCCTCTCGTCTGCTGTTGAGGGTTAGGGTGCTAGAGCGCTTCGACTTCGCAGCCGAGGACGGTCAGGAGTCTTCGTGCCTTTGGCGAAACACCTTCCGGGCACACCACTATGAGCATGTCGGAATCTGCGGGTGCTTTCGTACGGGCTAGCCACTCTGCGGCTCTGCGCTCTGCTCCTGCGCCAGGCATGCGGCCCTTGTTCCACTTGTGAGCCGCAGATGCGTATCCAAGCGCCGCGTCCATGGTTCCGGGAGCGGTCATGCGCCGCGCCATCTCGGCCAAGCTTGTGAATCCCGCTTTCTCGATCGCAGCCCATGCTTCCGGGTGTTGTTCTGCAAGAGACTTCATTGCGTCGTCCTCTCGTGTCGTTGTTGAGAGGAGGGGCATTTGCGCCCCGTCACTCTCTCAGGCGGGCTTTCTCCGCCTCGTTCGCATCGTCGCCTCCATCGCTAGACTGGTGTTCCCAGCGCCATATCGGCTTCTGACAATCGCGAATGTGAACCAGATACACATCGTTGTCAACTAAAATCGGTGTATGCCGTGCACGAAATTTCTTGCTTGTGAAGCGGGGAGCGCATACAACCGGCCTATGACGCAGATAGACCCGTATGTGAAAACCTGGAATGAGAACCGCGTTGACTGGCTGTATCAGATCGCCAGATGCGCGGAAGTAAGCCCTAGCGCGGTGCGGCTCGGGTTGCTTTTCGCGACGTTCCTACAGCCTGATGAGCGCGAGGAAGTGCACCCAAGTTACAAGTGGCTTGTGGAGAACGCGCACATGAGCCGTGGCACAATAGCGAAGGCTTTGAACGAGTTGGAGGAAGCCGGTTTCATCAGGACGAGGCGCTATCATGCGGAAGGAACGCACTACTCCATGCCGTTTGATGGCAATGGGAAATGGACGCGTGATCGTGCGACACCGTATGTTCCAAAGCAGATGAAGAACCCGCCCAAGGGGAGGCGGAAGCGCAAAACCATTGAGTCTAAAAATTAGACGGTAGATATACGGTCTCTATTATATACTCCTTACGGAGTAAGAAAGATAAAGACCATATATCTTGAGTCTAAAAATTAGACGCAATTGATTTGGCTAGTTTGCAGCCTTCAAGCGCCCTTTCGCAAAACCGATAATCTCGGCGCGTTCTTCTGGGCTGGCGTTCTTGAGCATATTGGAAATGTCGATGACCTCGCCTTCAACAAGCGGGTTCACGTTCAACAGATCCCACGGCTCGCAAGCGTAGGCTTCCGCTGCTGCTTCAAGAAGCCCCTGACTGTAGGGGATTTCGGCGCGCTCCACGCGGGACAAGTTCGAGCGGTCCATATCCAGACGCAAGGACGCCTGTTCCTGGGAAAGCCCACGATACAAGCGCCATTCCTTCAAAAATGTCTTGCGCCAAGTGCGGCGCGGTTTCTTCACGGCTGGCATAAATCCAGATTATCCCGTTGAAAAATAACGTCTATAGCGCCCGATACACATTTGTGTTTGACATTCACCGTGTAGGTGGTACACATATCAGCATGAAACTCGCTGAATACATGACCCTGACCAAGAAATCCGACTCGTCTCTGTCTGCGGAGATGAAGAAGGAGACGGGCGTTGTACGCGACCGCTCCACGATCAGCCGCTGGCGTCGGATGGAAACGCGGCCCGATTGGGATGCCATGAAAGCGCTGACCGCTGTCACGCGGGGCGCAGTCACGGCCAGCGACTTCTTCGAGATAAAGGGGAGGAAGAAAGCTAATGCTGCTGCATAAATCGCTTCATAGCCTGCACCTCTCCGGTGAGTTGCCAGCCGATGGCATCCGCGCAAACCACAAGCGCCGGAACGACGTTCTCCAGAGCGCAGATATTCTTTGCCACCACGACACGCTGCGTACCGCCCGTGAATGGGTCGTTCTGGATGCTGTAGAAGGTGAACCGGAAGACGCCACGCGCTATCTGGTCCACGCTTCCAATGCCATCGATGTAGGTGTCTTGAACTGGCGTGAGTTCGATCATCTTGACCATGCTTGCCTCCTCTCATTCCTCGCAAACAAAACAAGGCTAGCATGGCTTTGGGTTCCGTCAGATTTTCTTAAAAGTTTAGTTAACTGGCCGGTTACACCTCGCGAGGTGGTCCAATGACCAGTGTTTTCCTGCGCTTATGTGCCGTAGCGCTCTGCGTCGCTCTGGTGGTGGTGATGAACCATTACTCCAAAATGGGGGGCATCCGCATAGGGCAGATTGCCAGCGTGTGCCGCATCCTTGAGGACACCGGACACGAGGGTGAGGCCGTCAAGCGCATCTGCCCCAAATACCGCAAGTACTACTCCGTTCTGGAGGCGTCCCGATGACATACGCTGACGCTATCACCTTCACCGACCTATTGGCCTTTCCCTTCATCACCATCCTTGCATTCATAGCGCGGAGGAACGCGGCATGAGCAACCTCTCCAAGAGCATGTTCATCAATGAAGCTGCCTATCAGGAGGCGCTGGCTGAGGAGCGCGCAAAGCACACTCCTGGGCCGTGGGTGGCATCTAAATTCGGTTTCCAGGTTCTCACCGGCGACTCGTGGAACAGCATTTGCGAACTTAAGGGTAGCGCGGAGTGGGAAGACGGGCGCGGCACATACGAGCCTCAATACGAGGGGCAGAACCGAGAAGCCAACGCCCGCCTCATAGCCGCTGCACCCGATCTGCTGGAAGCGCTCAAGACGTTCGCAGATCACGCGCAAGACCGCCGTGCAGATGACCCCACTTGGAGAGACGGGGATACCGTCAAGATCGTCGTGACCATTGGCGACCTTCGCCGCGCTTCTGCCGCTGTTTCCAAAGCAGAGGGCCGCTAACATGACCCTCTCACCAGCCAACACGAATAACCGTGGCCACCTCCCCACGGTTGACCGCGCACCGGGGGCTTTCCTCCCGGCCTCCGGTGCCACTTCTTCCACTGCCGAACGTGTTTCAAGCGGGAAAGCAAGGTCACTCCGCCTTGTTATCGGCAGTATCCGAGCAGGTGGAGAAACCGCATTGCAGCGGGTTTCCAATGCAGATGCGGGGGCGACCCCAATCCGTGATGACCGACCGGCCTGCTCGGAATTGTATTCGCCGTGGACCGTCAGCAAAGCGAGGTACTGGTGATGGGAAAGATCGCTGGACAGATCCAGGGGAAGAAGCGCTGGAAGGTGTTTATCGTCTACCGCACGGAAAGCGGCCCGCTGGATATCACGCACTATGTCAATGAAATCGCGGAAGTGCATGACCTGATCGAACGCGGCCCACATTGGGATTGCCTTGTGTCCTGCACCATCACGCGGTTTCAGCACATCACCAGCGAGACGTTGACCGTCGAAGAAGCGGAGCAGCTTTGATGGCTTGGCTTGTCGCGTCATATCTCTATTTCGTTGGCGTTCTTCCAACGGCCTGCCTGCTTTACTACACGCTTGAGCGGCCTGTTCCGGTTGCTCGCGCTGTTCTGGCGGTAATCCTGTGGCCGTTCTTCTTCGCGGCGATATGCCTCTCCACCACTACCGGCAGGAGGGCGCTATGAACCGTGTCGTGACGGAGATTGAGTTCCGCTTACGGTTACAGCGCTTGCTTCTGCAAGGTGATTTCGCAGAGGTGGGGTGTGTGACTGGCCCCGGCAGGTCTGGTGCCGTCGCGGCTGTTTACGCATCCCACATCCTTCGCGTTCCATTCATCCCTTTTGGGTCTCCGGCACCGGATCATCTGGGTCGCCTTCTCATTGTGGACACGGCCACCCAAACTGGCAAAACGATACGTAAAGCAGCGCGTCGGTATCGGGAGAATAACCCGCTGACGCTCGCCGCTTATCAAGAGCCGCCTCGCGTCATGTTTTGGTACGAGGGGCGCAAGCCGCAAAGCTTTCGTCACGAGCGGAGGAATGCGGCATGAACTCTCTCATTGCAATTTGCGGCGGCAAGCCTGAGCGCAGGGAGGCGGCTAAGACGAGGACGGGGATATCCGCCTCCCTGCACAAACGCGCCGAGGGCATAGCGCGTATTCGGAATCTCTTCGGGCCTTTGTTTTGGGACGCCCGAAACCCCACCCACCAGGCGCTTGCGCTGTTCAAGAGTTCGCAGCAGTCGAGCAGCATCTGCGCCTATGTCGATCATTTCTCTAACGCTCCTTTCGTCTACGAGAACAACCGTAGACCGAAGGAGACGCAAGGTGTTGTCACAGCGTGACAAGGACAAGGCGATGAGTGACACGGCCTATTACAGCGACTTGATGCGCGAAGCCTTTCCAAAGGCCCGCTATGGGGCCGCGAAAGCCGCGATCTATGCCGCCTATCGTTTTATGGGACCGAAGGTGCAGAAGCCGTTCACAGAGCGGCGGGCGCGTTCGATTTGGGAAGGGACTGCCAGACGCATTGATGCGGAAGAAGCGGAAGTGCTGCGTCTGGCCAAGCTTGAAGAGGCAAAGCGTGAACAACGGGAACTTCGTGAGCGGCTTTCTGAGCTGGATGCGACACTTGCCGCACTCGATGCGCGTCAGGATCGCTACTTGGGCTCGCAAGCGAGCGCATAGACACCGCGACAAGAGCATGTGGTGGCGAGACTTCGCGGCATGGATTCTGCCGGAAGCCGAGGACTGAGGGGTTGGGGATCATGAGCTACTTCAACAAGCATCATCCCACATCAAGAGAGATAGGTGTTTGCCTTTGTGCGCCACCTGTTCTGTTCGCGGTGCTTTACGGCCTCTGCTGGCTCGCGGGGTGGGTGTGATGGCTGATTACGATCCAAAGAAAGACGCGCACGACAGCTATTTCGCGGCGGTAGAAGCCAAGCGCAAGCGCGGGGATAAGCACTGGCCGGAAAAAGATCCATGGAAGCGCGTCGAGCGCATTGGTGATGTGACGCTGTATCTTGGGGACTCGACGGCTATTGTCCCGGTCTTAGAGGGCTTCGACGCTGTTGTTACAGACCCTCCATTTGGAATGGCGTTTCGCAGCAATCACCGGGCCGTGAAGCACGAGGCAATTGCGGGCGATGGCGAGACCGAATTGCTCCAGTGGGCCTGCGGACTCGAAGCCGGTCATTCAAAATACGTGTTCTGCAGGTGGGATAACCTGCGCGACATTCCAAAACCAAAGTCGCTTGTGACATGGGTAAAGAACAACTGGTCAATGGGCGACCTTGCGCACGAACATGGACGCCAGACGGAGGTAGCTGCGTTTTACCCCGGCCCCAATCATGATTTCCCAAAGGCGCGTCCGTCTGACGTTATTCATGCACCGCGAACCGGAAATGAACATCATCCGACTGAGAAACCGGTTCAATTGATGGCGGCGATCTTGGAATGGACGCGGGGAACGGTTCTGGACCCATTCATGGGTGCGGGGAGTACAGGCGTTGCGGCAGTGCGTATGGGTAGGCCATTCATCGGCATTGAACTGCACGAGCCGTATTTCGAGATCGCGGTGAAGCGCATCCGTGATGCGGCGGCAAGACCAGATCTCTTTGCAGGAACAAAAGCAGAATCCCCTAAGCAGGAAAGCCTCTTCGGCGGGGAGGCAGCATGATCCGCATATCCCTGCCATACCCGCCAAGCATCAATGCGGCCTATGCCAATGGAGGCAACAAGCGCGGTCGCCACAAGACGGCAGCATATCGCGCATGGGAGCAACTGGCAGGCACATGCATCAAGGATGCGCACCGGCAGGCTCTTGGCCCCTACAGCCTTCACATAGCGGCACGCAGGCCAGACAAGCGCCGCAGGGATCTCGGCAATATCGAGAAGGTGGTGAGTGACCTCCTGGTTACGCATGGCGTGGTCAAGGATGACTGCCTCGCGGAGCGCATAACTTTACAGTGGGATGCGGGCCTAGACGCTGAATGCGTGGTGATTGTCCAGCCAGCAGAAGAGGCGATGGCAGCATGAAGCGCATCCCTCACGAGCAAATGGCCTTCCGCTTACAGCGCATGATCTGGAGCAAGGAAACATGGCTACGCGACCACGGGACAAAGCGCCCTCGTCATGAAGTTGAAGATCAAGAGGCAAACCTAGCCGCACTCAAGCAAGCCTCTGCTGACTATGAGCGGGCGGCAAACCGGAAGAAGGACGAGGCAGCATGACCAGACAAAGAGCAAGACCAACAACCAAGGCAGACGAGTGCGAAGCCTTCCGCGAATTTTGGGCTGCATGGCGTCCTAACATGAACAAGAACGATGGCAGGGGCGCGGCCCGCGACGAGTTCTACAGGCATGTGTCTTACGGTGCAGATGCGCAGGACATGGCCGATGGTGCAAAGTGGTTCCTGCACAATGGCGGCAATGCAGGAGACTTCCGCGTCCATGCTTCGACGTGGCTCAACCGCAGGGCTTACGAGGATGGCGCAGAACTCTGGCGAGAGTATCAGTCACGCCTCCATGCCAGCCAAGCGCAGGCCAGTGAGAACGTCGTTCCCATGAAGCAGCGTGCCGTCCTCCCCAAGAACCATTTCTCAAGACGATGGGAAAACGGCGAATTTCAGAAAGAACAAAAAGGGCAGGGAGCATGAACAATATAGCACTACTCACGATGAAGGCGGACGTTCGGTTCTCTTCGCTGATCCAGCGGCTCGGCGGTCCTTCGCAATCTCACAAGGTGCGCGCGATCGATATCGCAACCCGCGTCGCACATGAGGACGGGCTGACCTTGGCCGATCTCGTCGGGGAAAGCCGGAGGCGGAAGATTGTTGATAGCCGCTACCGCGCCATGGCCGAAATCAAACGGGTGCATCCGGGCATCGGTTCGGTGCGTGTGGCTCGCTTATTCGGGGATCGCGACCACACCTGTGTTCTGCGAGCGTGGAGACGGCACGGAATAGCAGGGTACTAACCAGATCCAAGCGGCGGGGATACGAGATGAAAAGACGAGGGTTTCTAGGCTTCCTAGGCGGGGCTGTAGCTTCTGGACCGACACTGGCGCAGGGAGTGGCTGAGAACGCCACCCAGTATATTCCGAGGGTCTCAACCATCGGTTCTACTGGCGTTGAGAGTGCAGGCGGTAACGATGATTGGAAGGCGAAACAGATAAAGCGCCTCAAGGCTCGGCTTCTCGGGGAAGATGAAGAGACGAAGAAGCTGGATTCGATGGAGCGTCGAGAACGCTTGGAGACTGTCGAACGCTCCCGTCTGGATGGGCTGCGGTCAGTTGCCCCAGCCCAGAAAGCGCGAATGCTGAACCGGTTCATTGAGAATGAATATCGACGTAGGCGCAGGTTCTATTGGCAGGAAGAGCTTAACGAACTTCTTGGCCTGAAAGATTAGCGGCGGGGATACGAGGGCAATGACCAAGGCAAGAACACGCTCACTCAAGATAAAGGCCAAGCGTGGGCGACCGCGTGAGGAAGGGGTAGCAAGAGAACCGAACGGGCGCAAAAGCCGCTCAAAGGAGCCAGCAAGCAAACTGGCATTGGAAGCGAGGGCAAGAATGCGCCAGATCACGATTGAGCAGGCAATGAGCCAAGACGCGGAGTCGTATCTAGGCACGCTGCATCTCGCCTATATCAACTGGAAAGATGAAGCAAAGAAGGCCGCAGGGCAGGGCAAGAAGTTCGACAAGTGCCAGCCTGAACACTCGCTTTCAACAGCCCAATACTACGCGCTCCTAAGCTGTCAGGAGGCGCACAACGATTACCTCAAGGCCATTGGTGCGCCAGGAGCGTACTATGACGGCCATAATGGCAGCACAGGCGACGAGGGAGCCCATAAGGAATGGGTGAGGATGGCAAAGGCACGCTGGACAGGTGAAGGCGGTATTCGTGACGCTATCCGCGAGGCGCAACAGTGTGACCGGTCCAGCAACCTTTGGGCCGCGCTCGATTTTGCAGTGATCCGCAAGGAGCGGGTGCCGTATCTGCTTGGGTCGGTGAAGGCGCTTGCGAATGTTCTCAACAGGCACTTTTCGAAGGGCAAGAAACAGCGGTGATGTTATAACTTGACATTGGTCACAAATCAGGCTACGGAAGTCATTAATGTTAGATGGCGCTTTCTGCGCCGGTACGAGTTTCAAGCCGCACAGGCAGCGCGCTATAGTCTGTGTGGCCTATCCCGCCCCGCCTCTCTGTGCTCCGGCCTGATGCGCCTCTGGGCGGGTCTTCTTCTTCGAACCTGAAACTAGGCACAACCTAGCAAGTAGGGTTCACCCGGCGGCGGTCTTCGGGCCGCTCGCCCTGGTTTCTGCCAAATGGCAGTGTGAGTTGCGAGGCGGCGCTGAAAGCAGAAGCGCGCAGGCATGTGAGATGTCCTAACCGGGTAATGCCGTGATACGCGCCAGAGGCATCTTAGAGCGGGAGTAGCGTCCCGCCCTCGCAAGCAGAGCGCACCGTCACGGCGTAACAGTGACGCCAGAAGCTGGTAACTGGCATATCCAATTCAAGAACAGCCCGCCTCCCTGAACATCACAGAAGCCTCGTAGCGAAGAAGCAGGCGAGAGCGGGCTACCTCAACAAGACCCCGGTCACTGCATTGCATACCAGTCATGAGAACATGGCGATCCGTGAGGCTAGCGGGCGTGGGGTCATCTCAATCAGGACGGCAAAAGCTACTGTCATCGAGATGAAGGCTTGGGAGTAAGCCGCACGCTAGCAACGCGGCGAACCTGGATGCATCGGCCCCCAAAGCCGACCGACCTTCCGTCCTGACACGAACGCTGCCCCGCTCCCGAGGGTGTCCTGCGGTAAATAGGCTAATATCGGGGGACAAATCCAAACAGACTAATCGAAAGGACGTGACATATGCGCACGATCACTGAGCATGTTGTAAACGCAGCGAACGACCGCCTTGCCCTCGTTGTGTTAGATGAGCCGGGGGCAGGTGGAGCTAATCACCATTACCGCGTGACCGGCGATCCTGACAGCGGCGTGGCTGTCGATATCCAGTTTCAGAATGGCCCGATCAATGAAGTGGGTGTAAATGGTCTGACGCATGAGGTTCTTCTAGCAATTGTGGCTGATCGCCTCCGCGCATTCCAGGCTGGCCCGTTCTCGTGCCGTGAGAACGCATTGGCACTCACAAAGATTGAGGAAGCACAGCATTGGCTCCATAGCCGCACCCGCGCCCGCATGGCTCGTGGCGTTGAGGGGCGGCACAAGGTTTGAACCTCATAGCGGTGCCTCTCCAAAGCGCAGAGAGGTTAAATGCGGGGAATGCTCCAAGCCGCTCAATGACAATGCAAATGCATTACGGGGAATGATGATGAACCGAGAGATTGCACCTTTCGCACCCGCCTCCAAACCATAGGCAAGAGACAATGCCAGAACACTCCCGACTGGATGAACTAGCGCACAGAGCAGCAGAACGCTTCAAGCGCGAACAATCCATGCAGTTCGGTGAGTGTGCAATCAACTTGATGATGACGAGCATGTCAGCCCGCGAGGTCATTGAATGGCTGGAGCGGCAGGCAGAGATGCTTCGCGAGTTCGGGTAGTAACCAAACAGTTATCAATCAAACAGTTAGGTGAATTTAAATGGCTGGACGTCCTCCCAAGGAGAAGTCCTTCGCCAATATGCTGCGCATTGCGATCAATGAAGCGGCAGAAGAAGGCGGGACCAATCTTCGACAGGTGGCAAATGCACTCGTGGAAAAGGCCAAAGGCGGCGATGTGCAAGCCATCCGTGAAATTGCCGACCGCCTCGACGGCAAGCCCACTCAGCATATCGAAGCTGATGTGAGCATGAGCCACGAGGAAGCGCTTCGTGAGCTTGAGTGAGAAGGAAAAAGCCATCCGCAAGAAATTGCGCGATGACTATCCTCACTACAGCGAGAAGTGTCTGAGGATCAGGAGCAAGGACGGGTCTATTGTCCCGCTCACGCTGAATGCTTCACAGCGTTATCTTCATGAGCGATTGGAAGAGCAGAAGGCCAAGACTGGCAAGGTTCGCGCTCTCGTCCTCAAGGGCAGGCAGCAGGGTATTTCAACCTATGTCGGCGGGCGCTTCTATCACAGGGTTTCACATAGTCGCGGCCTTCGCTGCTTTATCCTGACGCATGAGCAGGAAGCCACGAACAACCTCTTTGGCATGGTGGACCGATACCACCAGCATTGCCCTGAACTGGTAAAGCCAAGCACGGGCGCTTCCAACGCCAAGGAGCTGTATTTCGACAAGCTGGAAAGTGGCTACGCAGTCGGCACGGCAGGCGCAAAGGCGGTAGGTCGCTCGCAGACCGTGCAGCTCTTCCATGGATCTGAGGTAGCGTTCTGGCCGAATGCCCCGACGCACTTTGCCGGTGTGGTGCAGGCTATTCCTGATTTGCCCGGGACAGAGATTATTTTGGAATCCACGGCGAACGGCATTGGTGGCGAGTTTCACGAGCGCTGGCAACAGGCAGAAGCGGGCATCGGTGATTATATCGCTGTCTTTATCCCGTGGTTCTGGCAACCGGAATATCGCAGGCCCGTTCCAGAGGATTTTGAACTAGACGAGGAAGAGCGCAAGTATCAGGAAGCGCACGGCCTCGACATGGAGCAGATGGCTTGGCGTCGCAACAAGATCGCTGAGCTTAAAGATCCACTCCTGTTCAAGCAGGAATACCCTGCCACGGCAGCAGAGGCATTTCAGGCATCAGGCCATGACAGCTTCATTCCGGCTGAATTGGTTCTGGGGGCCCGCAAGCGCACTTGTGAACCAAGCGGCCCGCTTGTCATAGGCTTCGATCCTGCATGGAAGGGATCAGACAGGCATTCGATGGCCTTCCGTCGCGGTCGCAAGCTCTTGAAGGTCGAGAGCAGGTCCAAGCTGGATACGATGCAAGCCGCAGGTTGGGCCAAGCAGGTCATAGACAGAGAAAAGCCTGCACGCATGTTTATAGACGTGGGTGGCGTTGGTGCAGGTGTTTATGACCGCTTGTGCGAGATGGGATATGGCGACGTTGTAACCGCCATCAACTTTGGCAGCGCGCCATTCGAGCCTCAGCCGCTTGACGAGAACAACAAGCCCAAGGGCGGCTATCAGAACCGCCGTGCAGAGATGTGGGGCAACTCGAAGGAATGGCTCGAAGATGTGTCCGGGGTGGATATTCCCGACCTCGACAGCCTCCAAGCCGACGCCTGCGCTCCTGGCTACAAGTATGACAGCCTGACGCGGGTCATTCTCGAAAGCAAAGACGATATTCGCAAGCGCGGTCTGCGTTCACCTGACGAGTGGGACGCGGTAGCGCTGACATTTGCCGAGCCTGTCATTGAGCGCAGGCCACGGCCTCAAGTTTCGCTCCCGGCGGGCGGTTGGATGGGCTAATGGCTGAGAAGAACAGCGAACACAGCGATATCCTGCACGAAGCCAAGAAGGCTTTCCAGCAGTCCGCAGATGCAGAGAATGACAATCGCCAGTCTGCGCTTGAGGATATCCGCTTTTCGCGCCTGTCCGAGCAGTGGCCAGAAGCCATTCGCAAGCAGCGTGAGATCGAAGGCCGTCCGTGCCTGACCATCAACAAGCTGCCTGCCTTTATCCGTCAGGTGGTCAATGATGCACGACAGGCCAAGCCTGCAATCAAGGTACATCCGGCAGACAGCAAGGCAGACCCAAAAACCGCCGAAATCATCAATGGCCTGATCCGCAATATCGAGTATGCGTCCAACGCTGATGTCGCCTATGACACCGGCATGGAATGCGCTGTTACGGGCGGGTTCGGCTATTGGCGCGTTGGCCTCGATTACGCCTTTGATGACAGCTTTGAGATGGATATCACCATTGACCGGATAGCGAATCCGTTTTCGGTCTATGGCGACCCTTATTCGACCGCGGCAGACAGCAGCGATTGGGATACGGCCTTCGTCGTGGATCGCGTTGCCAAGTCTGTCTATGAAGCCACCTACAAGGATACGGCTCCTGTCGATTGGGATGATGACGCATGGTCAGGCCTAGCTGACACGGCTTGGATTGATGACGAAGTTGTCATGGTTGCCGAGTGGTGGCGTCGTGAGAAGGTGCAGCGCGAAATCTTGCTCTTCGCTGACAAACGTGACGGCTCCTTGCATACCTATTCGGCGGAAGACTTCGAGAAAGACCCTGATCTTGTCGCCTTGCGCGAATTGGGGATGCTTGAGTTCCGTCAGAAGCGCATGGCTCCGACGCACAAGGTCACGCAATACAAGCTTTCCGGTGCCGAGGTGCTGGAAGAGCCGTATGACTGGCCTGGGCGCTATATTCCGATTGTGCCGGTATACGGTGACGAGTTCGATATCGAGGGCAAGCGCTATTTCCGCAGCCTCGTTCACAACTCGCTCGATGCGCAGCGCATGTTCAACTACTGGCGCACGGCAAGCACGGAACTGGTGGCATTGGCCCCTAAAGTGCCATTTATCGGTCCCAAGGGCGCGTTTACCCACGACATTGACCGCTGGAACACGGCGAACGTCAAAAGCCATCCATTCCTTGAGTATGTCGGCAACACGCCTCCACAGCGTCAGCCGCTTGATATGGGGACAGCCGCAGGTGCCTTGCAGGAGGCATTGAACGCCTCGGATGATATCAAGTCCATTATCGGGCTTTACGATGCGTCTCTCGGTGCGCGGTCCAACGAAACGAGCGGCAAGGCTATCCTGGCCCGTCAGCGAGAAGGCGATGTTTCGACCTTCCATTTCGTTGACAACATGGCTCGTGCCATTCGTCACACGGGCCGCATTCTGATCGACCTCATTCCGAAGGTTTATGACACGCCGCGCATTGTCCGCGTCATTGGCGAAGATGACAGCCAGCGCAATGTCGCCATCAACCAGGAAGCCCCGGAAGTAGACGATAAGGGTCAGCCTGTCGTTGACGAGATGGGCGAAGCCGTCATGGCGATGCACGACATTACGGCAGGCAAGTACGATCTGACCGTTTCGACCGGCCCAAGCTACACCACGCAGCGCGAGGAAGCGGCAGCGGCCATGACTGAGATGATCCGAGCCTTCCCGGCTTCTGCTCCGGCTATCGGACCAGAGCTTGCCAAGAGCCTTGATTGGCCGGGAGCGCAGAAGATTGCCGAGAAGCTGGAAGCAATGACGCAGGGTCCGCAGATCCCGCCTGAGATTCAGGAGCGCTTGCAGCAGCTTGAGCAGGAGAACGCACAACTCAAGGCCGACAGGAGCATTGAGCAGGGCGAATTGGGCGTCAAACAATATGACGCAGAGACAAAGCGCATGAAGGCTGAGGGTGACCTCTCGGTTGACCGTGCGCAGGTGGGGATGAAAGCCCTTGGCGACCTCACCAAAGGCATTGACGGGGTAGGCCCGCAATCGGTTCGCGCCACCGAATAGGCGCATTCAACGCACCAACCAAAGACTGGAGTGCATTCGTCATGAGCGACGACACGATGACTCACGCCGATATCGAACCGGATACCGAAGAGACGGCAATCGAGGCGCATGAGGAAGAAGAGGCGGATACTGCGGAAGTTGAAGCCACCGAGGAAGCAGAGGAAGAAGATTCCGACGCTGAAACGGATGATGAAAGCGAGGAAGAGGACGAGGAAGAGCCTGACGTCGAGCTTGAAACGATAGAGTTCAACGGCAAGCAGTACCAAGTCCCGAAAGACCTCAAACCCGGCTTCATGATGCAAGCCGACTATACCCGCAAAACTCAAGAGGTCGCCGAAACCAAACGGGAACTGGAGCAACGCGCAGAGCAGATTGCACAGCAAGCCCAGGCCAGCGAAGAAGAGATGAATGCGCGGGTCAATCTGGCAATGATCGACCGCCAGATGAGCCAATACCAGCAGATGACCCCGCAGGATTGGCGAAGGATGGAAGAGGAAGACCCTTGGGCTTTCCAGAACCATCGCATGAACTTCATGCAGCTACAGGGTCAGCGGAAGGAAATCGCTTCCGAACTCCAGACGCGCGAACAGCAGCGCACTGAGATGACGCAGCACGAGGTTGCCAAGCGTCTTCAGGAAACGCGCACATTCGCCGAAACGAACATCAAGGGCTGGAATCCAGAAGTTGACGCGAAAGTCACGCACTTTGCTCAGAACGAGCTAGGCTTTGACCGGGATACGCTACTCAATGCGTACAACCCACAGGTCTATCAGGCCCTCTATCTGGCATGGGTTGGACACCAGACCCTCAACAAGCCCGCTACTCCGAAAAAGCAACCGAAACCGGCTGGAAAGCCGCTGAACAAGGTTGGCTCTAAGAGCAATCCACCGGCCCGGAAGGCGTTGGAGGAAATGTCCATGGAGGAGTACGCGGCGCACATGAACCGGCGCGAGGCCAAGAAGGTCAAGCGCTAGATTTAACGCGGCTCATGGCCGCTACATGGATCTGCTACAATGGCAAACACGACTCTGACAGCGGATATCATCGCGAAAGAAGCGGTGCGTATCCTCGACAACGAACTCGTCATGGCGAAGAAGGTGTTTCGCGGCTATGAGAACGAGTTTTCCGGCAATGTGAACGGCTACAAGAAGGGTGACACCATCACCATTCGCAAGCCGACCGACTTCACCGTTCGCGACGGCGCTGTGATGAACGCACAGGACGTTGTGGAAGGCAAAACCACGATCACCGTGGACAAGCGCAAGGGTGTTGACTTCAAGTTCACGTCCCAGGACCTGACCTTGAAGATCGAGCAGCTTTCCGAGCGCGTCATCAAGCCCGCCATGGTGCAGCTTGCCAACCAGATGGACGCCGACCTGCACGCGCTTTACAAGTACGTGCCGAATTGGGTTGGCACTCCCGGCCAGACCATCAACTCCTTTGCTGACTTTGCCAAAGGGCCGGAACGTCTGGATGAAATGGCTGTTCCTTCCGATGCTCGTTGCTCGGTGCTTTCGCCTGCCGACAACTGGGGTCTGATCGGCTCCCAGACTTCGCTTTACACGGATTCCATCGTGAAGCCCGCATATCGCGAAGGTTCCATGGGTATGATTGCTGGCGTGGACAACTACATGTCCCAGAACGTCGCAACGCACACCACGGGCGCATTCGGCGGCACGGTCAAGATCGATCAGGCTCTCACGTCTTCCACGACCAGCTATGCGGCTGAGAAGGATGACATGGTTCAGACCATCCACATCGATGGCCTGTCCGGTGCCACGGCTCAGCTCAAGGCTGGCGATGTCTTCACCATTGCGGGCGTCTATGACGTAAACCCCGTGACGAAGGAGAAGAAGGACTATCTCAAGATGTTCACCATCGTTGATACGCCTTCCGCTGCTGCGTCTAATGAGGTTGATCTCGAGGTCTATCCGGCCCTGATCTGGGATGGCGCTTTCCAGAACGTCTATGTTGATGGCGTGTCCGACCTGAACAATCAGGACGTGACCTTCATCGGCACGGCTTCCAGCAGCTACAAGCAGAACATGATCTTCCACAAGAACGCCTTTGCTCTTGTGTCGGTCCCGCTTGTTACGCCTCCCGGCGCTGTTGATGTCTCCCGTCAGACGTACAAGGGAACCAGCGTTCGCGTGATCCCTGTCTATGATGGCGTGAACGATGAAAGCGCATGGCGTCTGGATATCCTCTACGGCACCAAGGCCATTGACCCGCGTCTGGCAACCCGCCTCAGCGGCTCGGCCTAATCGGAGGGGCTTCGGCCCCTTCTTTCTCTCCATTCAGAAGGAATTGAACCATGGCTGTAAAACAGCTTTCCGATGGCGGCACTGACGGCACTGTGCTTGGTCAGGACGCAAACGACAAAATCGGCTTCTACGGTGTAACGCCGGTAGACCAGCCAGCGACCATCTCGGACCCAAGCGGCGGCGCAACCACCGATGCTGAGGCCCGCACGGCAATCAATGCCATTATCGACCGTCTCCAGGAACTCGGTCTGATCGCCTGATATTCGGGGGCTACGGCCCCCGTCTCTTCTTCTGGAGAGCGCAATGCCAATAACGACCTACTCCGAATTGCAGACGGCAGTATCCAACTGGATGGCGCGCTCCGATGTCTCCGGTGAGGCTGAGGACTTTATCAGCCTTGCCGAAGCACACCTCAATCGCGAGATTTCTGCGGTCGAGACAGACGCCACGATTACCGGCACGACTGGCTCCCGCTCCATCGACATTTCCAGCCTATCGCTCAAGACACCCATTGCGCTGTTTCTGGTAGATCCAAGCAGCAGCGACGAGGTTATGCTGACGCAGAAAGCTGACGGCACGTTTCCTTACCGCGATACGGCAGGAGAGCCACGCTATTGGGCCATTGATGGCGACAATATCGACTTTGACTGCCCGCTTGATGTGGCCTACTCGTTTCGCCTTCGCTACAGCCAGAAATTCGCACTTTCCGACGCTGCACCGACCAATTGGCTCCTGACAAATCATCCTGACGTTTATCTGGCCGCAACACTGATTTGGGGCGGTGTCTTCGTACAGGACGATACTCTTGCGCAGCGCTTCAATGCTGTTCTTGATCGTGGCATTGCGGCTGTTCAGAGCGAGATTGCGCAGAAGAAGCGCGGCACGCTTGTAATGGACCCGATGTTGCAGCAGGTGGGCTGGCGTCCGTTCTATGACGGTGTTGATCCATGATGGTCCCATTCCCGCCTTGGGAGCCCGACAGGGCCGATTACAGCCCCGGCGCTTCTCCGGTCATCACCAATGCCCTGCCTGCGCGTGACGGCTGGCGTCCGCTACCTGATCTTACCACTTTCACCGATGCACTTCCTTCCGCCTGTAAGGGTGCCGTGAAGGTACGCAACAAGGCTGGCGAGTTCCGCATCATCGCGGGAACGGAAACCGGCCTCTATGAGCTAAACACGTCCGATTACTCATGGACCGATCTTTCAGGCACGTCAGCGCCCTACAATGTGCCGTCTGGCGATGTGTGGTCCTTTGAATTGTTTGGCAGCTATCTGATTGCCACCAATCTTGGTGATCCGGTTCAGTATTTCGACATTGATGTTGGCTCGACCTTTGCCGACCTTCCAGGCTCGCCACCTCGTGCGCGTTATGCGACCACGGCGGGTGAATTTCTGGTTCTGGCGCATCTGGCAGACCAGCCGAACCGCATTCATCTGTCTGCCTTGGGCGATGCAAGCGGATGGACCATAGGCGTTGACGGTTCCGATGCGCAGACCTTCCCCGATGGTGAGGAAATCATGGGGGTGATTGGCGCTGAGGCGGGCGCGGTTATCATCCAGCGCACCAAGATCAGGCGCTTGAACATCGCGCAGGCGGGCGATTACTCATTCACGACGCAGGTGGTCAATCCAGACCGTGGGGCCATCTCTCCGCGCTCCATTGCGCAGATCGGCCCTGGCCAGTTCTTCTATTACTCGTCCGATGGCTTCTGTCTCGGTGCAGAAGGGCGCATGATTGGCGCGGAACGTGTGGACCGCTGGTTCCAAAGCACGTTCGACAGCACGCGCATCGGTGAAATCAAGTCTGTTGCCGACCCGTTCAACAAGATCGTTTGGACGCAGGCCGAAGACCCGACCGGCACCAAGTTTCTCGTTGGCTACAATTGGCAATTGGACCGCTGGTGTCATGCAGACAACAACGTGTCCGAAATGGTCGTGCTGACCACGCCGGGGGTCACATGGGATGGCTTGGCGAACCTTTACACCACGATTGATGAAGTCAATCTGCCCTTTGATGATGCGCTGTTTACTGGTGGCGCACCACGCTTTGCCGCGTTCGATACGGACAACAAGCTTGGCTTTTTCACCGGCTCGGCACGAGCGGCCACGCTGGAAACGGCTGATATCGAAATGTCACCAGGAAGCCTCTCTTTCCTGCGTGAAGCGCGGGTTTATACCGACGCCACTGATTTTACCCTGAAAGCAGGCACGGCAGACTATCACGGCCAAGCCCTGACCTGGAGCAGCGCGGTAACACCTTACTCGTCTACGCGTACCTGTCATTTCAGATCCACGGGCCGCACGCATCGCTTCCGCATGGAAGTCGCGGCTGGTGTTGAGTGGAACCACGTCACCGGACTTGAGGCTACGGCAAACAGGGCGGGCAAGCGATGACTGTCAGCACTTCACTTGCAGGTATTGTTCAGCCGCCAAGCACGACGCTTCTGGCCACGACCGCCAAAACGGACGTGTTCACGGCCTCTGACAAGTATGTCCAGAAGGTGGTTTCCGTTGCTGTGGCGAACGAGGACACATCTAGCGCAATCCTCGTGACGCTCCATTGGCATGACGGCTCAAGCGATCATGTCTTCTGGGTCAAGGAAATCGCTGCGAAATCGACCGAAATCGTGAGCGATATTCCGCTCTCACTTTCAAGCCGCGTTGCAACGCAGAAGATCAAGGCAACGGCAGGGATAGCCAACAAGGTAAGCGTCACGGTCATTTCTGTGGCGGATTACGCCGCTCAGGGTGGTGGTGGCCGCATATGAACCTTTCGCTGGTTCCGGTTCAGCACGTTGATCTGGTTTGGCCAAGCGTGGCGGAGGGAATGCAGCGCGCTTGCCTGAAAACAGGTGGCGACTGCACGGCGGGCGATATCTGGCAGCAATGCAGGGCAGGAACGGCCTTTCTGGTCATTGCATATGACGAGGAAGGCATTCACGGCGCTTCGGCATGGCGACCGGAGACATGGGCCACAGGCTCAAAACTGCGCTGCTTGGCGCTTTATGGCCGCAACATGAGCGACTGGATTTCTCAGATGCATGAGACGGTGAAGAAGATCGCACGCGATTGCGGGGCTGACAGCCTCGTGTCGGAAGGCCGTGCGGGTTGGGCGAAGATTTTCCCGCGAGCGCGGCAAGTGCGGGTTCTATACGAGGAAACGCTATAATGTCAGGCGGAAGCAAGACACAGACGCAGACGCAGAAGAGCGAGCCATACAAGGCCGCGCAGCCCCTGCTTAACACGGCGATGAATGACGCCATGAAGCAGTACAACAAGGGCGGTCTGGTCAAGCCAAATACCATGTCAACGGTCGTGCCCTATGCGCAGCAGACCATGCAGGGCATGAACGCGATCCAGAACACGGCAAACCAGAATATCAATGGGCGTGGCCTATCCGGGCAGTATCAGGGCGTCATCAATAGCGGCGGACTGAATTCGCAGCAGAAAACGGCGGTCAACTCCATGACGCCTTATGCGCAGGGCAAGATGAACGTTTCCACGGCCCGCATGGACTCCCTTGGCAATCAGGCCACGGCTCCAAGTTTCGCGCAGCAAAATCTGTCCGATGTGGCGAGCGGGAAATTTCTCGGCGGTGGCGATCCCTATTTTGAGGACGTTCTTACACGAGCCAGCGAACAGGCTCACACGGCACTCAACAAGCAGGCTGCAGGGATGGGCCGTTATGGCTCGGATATCAGTCATGGTGTGGTGGCTCGCGAGATTGGCGACTTGCAGACCAAGGCACGTTCTGACCAGTACAATCGTGAGCGTCAGGCACAGGTGCAAGCCAACCAGATGCTTGACCAGAACCGTCTAGCGGGTCTCGGAATGGGCCTTAACGCGGCAGGCATGTCGGCCAGCACGCAGGCGGGCAATCTGGATCGCCGCATGAGCGGGGCAACCAACCTGTTCAATGCAGGCCAGCAAGGCTTCCAGAATCTTGGTGCGGCCTTTGACGGTGCCATGGCTCCCTCTGACGCGCTTATTGGTGTCGGTTCAGCTTATGAAGATCTGGCAGGGCGTCAATTGAACGATCAGTTGCGTATCGCAAATGAGAAACAGAACGCACCGCTTGCCAATATTCAGGCGCTTCTTGCTGCGGCGGCTGGGGCAGGTGACTACGGGCAATCTACAACGTCTGCGCAAATGCCTAACAGCGGCTTTTCCAACGTGATGGGCGGGCTTCTTGGCGGTGCATCTCTTCTCAATGGCATTCGGTCCGGGGGTATCTTGGGATGAGCGGTAGCGACAAGAAAAGGGCGGCAAATTCGGGTAATGCAACGGCGAGGGCTTCCTCCAAAGCCATGCCGATGCAGACGGTTCAGCCTTTTATGCCGGGTATGGAGGAAATGCTTGCACAGCAGCTTGCAGCAGGCTTTGGCGGCACACCACAGAGCTACACCAGCGCTTTTGACCAGACCTATGCGCCGATGCAAGTCCCCGATTATTCAGACTGGCAAGGCAACCCTGTTCCGGCAGTGTCAGCCGCCCCGTCTATGGGGTCGGGTGATCCCAACAAGCACGTCATGAGTGACTTTGAGCGCAGATGGGTGCAGGAAACCTACAAGCCCGGTGATGGGTTCACCGAATGGCTGAACACCAACCCGCAGCTTTATGACCAGTGGGTCGATGACAAGCGAGAAGCGGGCCAGAACACCAATTTCCGCTATCTCGTGGACATGTACAAGGGGCAGTAGCCAATGGCGGGACTTCTTTCTTTCCTCGGCGGTGGTCAAGCGCAGGTTCCGGGGCAAAACCGCTTCGGCAATGCCATGAACAACCTGCTTGATCCTCAGATTGCGCTCCCCATGGCGGCGCAACTGATGGGCCAGAACGGCAACATGCAGAATTTCGGCAATGCCTTTGCTGCGGCTGCACCAGCCTTCCAGCAGCGCAATGAGTTGAAGGCGCAGACGGCTGAAAAAAACCAGACGCTTGATTTCTTCCGCAAGAACGCACCAGACTATTACGAGATGGTGCAGGCTGGAATGCCGGTAAAGGACGCTTGGACGCAGTATGTAAAGAACCGCGAGGCACAGACGCCTAGCGCACCATCATACAGCAAGACACCCGTCTATGGCACCGATGCTGACGGCAATACGGTCCTTGGCACCATTGGCGATGATGGCTCATTCAAGAAGATCGACACAGGCGATTTCAACGTGTCCGCAGGCTTCGAGAAGATTGACACGGGAACGGAAATCATTCTTCGCGACAAGCGCAGCGGTCAGGTTGTCGATGTAACGCCAAAGCAGAATTACCAGGAGCGATACGATCAGGCTCTTGGTGCAGAGGAAGGCAAGGCGAAGGCCGAACAGCGTTCGCAGCTTTCAACCAAGAGCGCTGCGGCACAGAACGCTATTCGCCTCGTGGACAGCATTCTAGAGCATCCAAGCCTAGACGCGGCTGTTGGACCGATACAGGGGCAGTTGCCGAGCTTCCGTGCAGGCACGCGCGACTTTGACGAGCGCGTTGAGCAGTTGAAAGGCCAAGCCTTCTTGCAAGCGCGTCAGGAACTCAAGGGCGGTGGTCAGATCACCGATTATGAAGGCCAGCGCGCAGAAAATGCACTTGTCCGTGCCTCGCAGGCCAAGAGCGAAGAAGATTTCAAGGCGGCAATGATGGAATTCCGTGACGCCATCGTGCGCGGCTATCAGATCCTTGAGCAGCAGGCAGGCGGTGCGCCTTCTGGTGCATCAATCGGCGGTTCCAGCACGGGCCGCACGTCTTCCGGGATTCAGTGGAGCATTGATTAATGCCGACACTCACCATTGAAGGCCGCAAGGTCAAGGTTGACGACAGCTTCCTGTCTCTTTCACCGGAGCAGCAGAATGCGACGGTTGAAGAGATCGCGGCCAGCCTTGGTGTAGCGCCCGCCAACCAGTCTAAAGCGGGCAGGGGCCATGATGTGCCGGAGTTTGATCCGGGCATTCCAGGCTATAACCCTGAAACGGGTATGGTCGAGCGTGATGCAGGCCGCACCGGAACAGCCTTGTTCGGACTGCTCGAAGGTGTTCCTGTTGCTGGTCCTGCCTTGGTCAAAGGCGCGCAATACGGCGCTTCTGCTCTTGGTGCAGCCCTTTCCGGTGAGGATCGCGAGCGCGTTGAAGCGCAGATGCAGACCATGCGCGAAACGGGAAATCGCAACTATCCCGGCACGCGCCTTGCGGCGAACCTGACCGGTGCAGTCGCCACGACCGCGCCCGTAGCAGCTACGGCTCTCGGTGGTCGCGCTCTGGGTGTAACCGGCAACAGCCTTGCTAAAATGTCGGCTGCTTCGGCTGGTTCCAATGCAGCCATTTCCGCAGCGGATACTGCCGCACGCGGTGGCGATGCAGGTGATATCGCTCAGTCAGCCGCTATCGGCGGTGGTCTTGGTGCAGTCATACCTGGAGCCACGCGGGTACTTGGCGCTGGTGCTAGGCATGTAGGGCAGAAGGTCGGTTCTGCGGTGCGTTCCGTCACCAATCCGGCAGAAGAAGCCTCCAGGCGCGTAGGAGCCGCTTACCAGCGTGATGCAGCCAACGCGGCTTCTCCTTTACTTTCGTCGGCTGATGAAGCCGTTGCGCAGCGTAACAGCCAGAATCTCATGAACGTGGATAGGGGCGGGGAGACGACGAGGGCGCTTGCGCGTGCTGCGTCCAATTCCGCGCCTGATGCACGTGCAATCATCGAGCGTGAGGCCAGCGACCGCTTTTCCTCCCAAGGCACCCGCGTTGCCAACCTCTTGAACCGCATTACGGGCGGTGCAACCGATGACCTCGGCTTGCAGGATGCCATTCGTTCGGCAGCGAAAGCCGCTAACAAACCAGCTTATCAGCGGGCCTATTCGGCACCTGCGGCACAAGATATGTGGCATGAAGGCTTTGAGCAGTTGATGCAGGCTCCCGCCATGCAGTCAGCGGCAAAGACTGCGGCCACCCGTGGCGCTAATCGTGCGGCGGTCGAGGGCTTCCAGCCGATCAAAAATCCATTCGTTGAGGTGAATGGTCGTCTGACGCTCAAGAAGTACGCAGATGGAACGATTGCGCGCCCAACGCTTCAGTTTTGGGATCAGGTCAAGCGCAACCTGGATGGCATGATTGACGAGACTAAAGACCGCACGATGAAGGCGGATCTGATGGCGCTCAAAAGCCGCCTTGTCACGATGCTTGACGACACTGTTCCTGAGTATAAGGCCGCTCGTGCCGGTGCTTCTGCTGCATTCGGTGCAGAGGACGCGATAGACGCGGGCCGCAAGTTCGCTTCCAAGCGCAGGAACACGCCTGAACTCAAGCGCGCCTATGCAATGATGTCGGGCGCTGAGAAGAAGGCATTCCAGACCGGTTACGCATCCGAACTGATTGACATGGTGAAGTCTACCAATGACCGCACCAATGTCATACGCAACCTGTTCGGCAGTGAAGAGGCCCGCGAAAAGCTTCTGACGGTATTTGGGCCAGCCAAGGCTAAGGAAATTGAAGCCTTTGTGCGTGTTGAGAACGCAATGGACATGCTGCGCGGTGCGCTTGGTAATTCCACAACCACGCGCCAGCTTGTCGAGATGGGGTTGGTTAACGGCGGCACTATGGGGTTGGTTGGCGGCGGCACTTATGCCTATACGGGTGGCGATCTGAGTACTTCAACGATCATGGCACTAACCGCAGGCGGGATGCGTGCGTCTCAGGGCAAAGTCAACGAAAGCGTCATGAAGAAGGTCGCTGAGGCGCTGGTGTCCAATGACCCGAAGGTCATTCACAGGGCCATTCAGAACGCGGCCATGAGCAGGGCGCACATGCAAGCCATAGAGGCCATGACACGCTTCGCCGCAACGCTACCGGCTGCAACCGCAGTGACTAGGAACCAAACCAATTAAGCCGGATATAGGCTAGTAAGGCCCAGCCGGCTCCAAAGACTATAAAGGTCGCGATCACATCATAGATGTCTTGCGGGTATTTGGGGCGCTTATCGTCGCTCAACGGGCTGTCTCTCTAGTTGGTGATGGCGCAAGCCAACCACTCTTGTTCCGAATCCGAGAAGCAGAGGCCCGTCTCCTTTAGCTTCTTTGCCAGATGCTCGCGCTCTTCGCACGCTGCATCAATGTCGCCCTGCGATAGCAAAGCCCCATGGCGGTCTTCCCCCATGCGGCACTGGTAATGCGAATCCCACCACTCTTCCGTGAGAGGGGACGCAATAGCGGCGCTTGATATGAGCGCGGCTGAAACGGCAACGATCAGTTTCCTAAGCATCCCATAAAATTAAGCTACCGTTGGAAGGATTGCAATGGCATCGCTTCAATACGTCGAGGTTGTAGATGCTGGGCGCGGATGGACCCGCGTTCGTACCGCTGACGGTAGGACCGTGACCGTCAAGGGTGTGCGTGGCACGCGCAACAACAATCCCGGCAATATCGAATACGGCAAATTCGCTCGTTCGCAGGGCGCAATTGGTACGGATGGCCGCTTTGCCGTGTTTCCAACGCGCGAGCAGGGGACCAGGGCGCAAGCCAATCTGATCTTTGAAAGCCCGTCCTATCGAAATCTAAGCTTGCGGCAGGCGATTTCGCGCTATGCGCCTGCATTCGAGAACAACACCAAAGCCTATGCAAGAGCCGTAGCCGAAGGCGCGGGCGTCACGCTCGACACGCCCATGCGCAACATTCCCGCTTCACGACGCAATGCTGTTGTTGAGGCCATGCACAAGGTTGAGGGCAGTACGCGCCCCGCTAAAGTCTATATTGGCGATAAGCTGGTGGGTGTCATTGACCCCAGCAAGGAGACTGCTCCGGTTCAGCAGGAGCCAGTTTTTGCTGATGTCCCAACACCCACTCCCAACCCACGCGCTACCCTTGCCAGTTTCGCACCTGCCGGAACGATGGCGGAGCCGCTCAACGGCATCCTCAGCAGCCCTGTTGAACGCGCTCCACTGCCCGCACCTTCCGCTATGGCCTACAGCGAACCATGGCGCGGCACGCCTGCTGACCCGAATGCGCTAGGGCAGGGAACACCAGGGCTGCTCTCCTACGCGCCTTCCCCACAGCGTCCTGACAATTTGCGCTATCAAGGCCCGCAAGGTTTGGGTGGTCCGGGCGGCATCTATGTAGGCGGCGCACCAGAGCGCGGCATTCAGGACAAGATTGCTGCCGATCTGGCTCAAGGCGATATCGGGCCGGTCGATCCGGTGGAAGTCATGCAGCCGCAGCAGATCGCGGCACCTGCGCTTCCCGCGCCACGCACCATTCAGGATTACCCCGTTTACTCGCCAGAACAGCCCACAGTAGCCCCACAGCAAGCGCCGCAGGTTCCAAGCGGTATGCGCGCCATCTCCGGCCTGTTTGGCGCTCCACAGGGCGCTATGGCGGTTTCTCAATCCAATCCCGATGTATCCTTTACCTCGCTCGGCAATGGTATGGTTCAGAAAACCAATCAATACGGCCATCAGCAGGTACTCGATGCGGGCGATTACTCGCACCCAAGCTCCTTTGGCCCGACGCCTGACTATGGCGTGCAGGCTCCTGACGTGCAGGTGCAGCCACCAGAACGCGGCTTCCTGAGCATTCCAGAACCTCGCACAAGGTTGGGGCAGACAGTGCGCGGTGGTCTTGGCGGTGCGGCTGGTGCAATGGCCGGTGGCCTGCTTGGCCCTGCTGGTGCCATCCTTGGCGGTCTGATCGGGCGCGAACTGGCACAGGGCCGCAATCCGCTCGATGCATTCTCACGGCAGGAGCCGGTTTCTGCACTGAACAACAGTGGGTTTGCCGTGGCTGACCCCAGCCTGAACCAGTTCCCGACCGCACCAGCCAAACCGGCAGGTTACCGCGAAGGTTCCGGACCTTCCTATCGCGAAATGGCGTCTTACTCGCCACGCGCTGCGGATCACATCTCAAGAGGGGGCGCGGGCCTCTTCTAAACCCCTCCACCACGAACTTTTCCAGCCGTCCGTTGGGCGGCTTTTTTATAGGTGAGACCCATGGGCGTATTGGATTACGATCAAACCCCAGGCAACAACACGTCGATTAACGGCATCGGAATTCAGGGAACGAGTGTTGTCCAGAATTTCGACAATGCCTTGCGGCAGTACATGGCCGACATGGCCGCTTATGTGACTCGCCGCACGACGAAAGCGGCCAATTATACGGCAGTTGCGGCAGACAACCATCAGCTTATCGAGTTCACGGCAGCGGCTACGCTTTCGCTGACCGCTGCCGCCACGCTCGGCAACGGCTGGACGTGCATGGTGCGGGCGAATGGCGGCGATGTAGTCATTGACCCGAACAGTTCCGAAACGATCAATGGCGCGGCAACCCTCACGCTTAAAGACGGCAACGGCCTTGTCGTGCTGTGCAATGGCACTGCGTTTTTCACCATGGGAACGCTGTTGCCAAATGACGAGAGCAAGGCGCGCCTCAACCTCGGCCTAGTCCTGACAACCAGCGCCACGGACACGACTGCGGGACGTGTGTTTAAGGTCGGGGATAATCTCAACTATCATCGCCTACGGGACTACGAGAACTATTATTCATCGTCTGACAACCGTAACATAGACACGGTAACTGCCGGTGACGTAGGGCTGTATTCGACAGCCAACCCTGGGTCCTGGCCAACTGGCGCTCCTTCATTCCTGTGGGTTACCACGCAAGCAACCTACAATTCGGATGCTGTTGTTCAGACGGCTGTAAACTACTCGCCTTCTGCCGGTGACGAACCACAGTCCTGGTTCCGCATTCGCTCAAATAGCGGCACATGGGGGGCGTGGAGGAAAATTTATAATCAAGGATCCATCGTCGGGTCGGTGTCGCAGTCCGGGGGCGTACCGACCGGTGCGATCATTGAGCAGGGCAGCAATTCCAATGGTGGATACACGCGCTGGGCGGATGGCACTCAGATCTGCACCGGCACGGTGACGCTGACTGGTGGTGGTACAGTCACAATCTCAGGAACATGGACCTACCCGGCTGCTTTTTCTGGGACGCCCAGATGCTCGCAGCACCCTACAGGCGCGCCCCCCGGCGGGACGCGAGAGCGGACCTATTGGTCCACTGCTCCTGGAACCACTTCATGGGACCCGCAGCAGTCGATGAACACGACGTTCCCAAGCTCTACGAGTGAAATAGTCATGGTGATTGCAATAGGGCGGTGGTTCTAATGAATATTTCATTTATAGAGCAAAGATCAGATTTCAGCCTTACCGCATCCAAGACTGGTGATGTTCTCACTCTCAACGGTGAAGCCTTCGATTTCTCCCCATTGCCTGAAGGCGGAACCATCAATGGCGGCGATATACCCAGTGATTGGATTGTCGGGAACGTGACTCGTGTGAATGGTGCCATTAACTTGACGCTCATTCTCCCATATGGACCGAACCCGACTGACGAGGTTCTATCCCCGCAGCCAATCATCGTCACCGCAGACGGACCTATCGCACTTCCAGGAGGCGGCAATGTGGAAGCCTGATCCCTCAATCATCATCACCCAGGAGCAGAAGGCCGCCGAAGCACGAGCGGCCTTTTTTTCAAATGTCGATGCAGAGCGCGACCGCCGCATCAATGGCGGCTTCACCTTCAACGGCATCCGCTTTCAATCCCGACCGGAAGACCGCGAGAATATCATCGGTGCCGCGATCTCTGCCGAAGGGGCGATGCGCAACGGTGCGCTCCCCGGCGATTACCGATGGCACGGGGGCGACAGCGATTTCGTCTGGATCGCGGCGGATAACAGCACGCATCCCATGGACGCGCAGACCATGTTCAATTTCGGCAAGGCCGCGATGGCGCACAAGCAGGCGCACATCTTCGCAGCCCGCGCGATCAAGGACATGGACCCCGCACCCGCCGACCACAAGGACAATCAACTCTGGCCCTGAGTTATGAAGCGCACTCTCGGCCATCTCTCCCGGCTCTTGAACTGGTTGAGTGGCGGGGAGTGGCCAGAGACGATTTGCAGCAGGATCGGGCGGGTATTCGGTCCTCGCTGCTACTTCTGCCGGTTTATCGGGTGGGTGCTTTCGGAGCCTGAGCATTGCCAGTCTGAGATTGATGACTGGCTTGGGAAGAAGTGAGCCTATCAGGCGTACATCAGCTCAGGGGTAGGTTGAGGCACGGCGCGGCCAAGCTGCTCGGCGCATTCGATCCAATCGCGGATTGCGTCGTGCAGATTGTCGATGGCCTCATGCTCGGTTGCACCGTCAGAAATGCATCCGGGAAGATCAGGAGCAAACGCGACAAAGCCCCCGCCATCCTCAAGGGAAAGCGGTTGAATCTCAATGCGATATTCAATGGCGCTCATTGCTGTTTCTCTCTCACTGCCGCGATGAAGCCTACCAGAAGCTTGATGTACAAAGGCTTAATCGGTCTTTTCGCAGGCACCGTTAGTATAGTCTCTTGCGAGGAATGCGCAACAACATAGTGCGAGCCGCTGCTTGGCTTGCAGCATTCGACGCCTGCCCATCGGCATACGACTTCAACGTCTTCAATGCGCCAATCGGCCTTTGGGTTCCGGCGCATCTGCGCGAAGCGCTTCTCGCCCTGCGACATAGATAATCCCCCACCCCTGAAGGTCAAATAGCACAGGGATCACAACCCCGACAACTCGAAGGATGCACCTATGGTTGATTTAACCACGGGCGACACGGCTCTTATTGTGGAGACGTGCCGCAAGCATGGCCTATTGCGCAATCAGGCTGCTTACGTACTCGCAACCGCCAAGTTGGAAACTGCGCACACCATGAAGCCGGTGCGTGAGTATGGAAGCGAAAAATACCTGCGCTCAAAGCCTTATTACCCGTTCGTGGGTATGGGCTATGTGCAGATAACCTGGAAAGCGAACTATGAGCGCGCCAGCCGTGAACTCGGCGTTGATTTCGTCGCTAATCCAAGATTGCTTCTAAAGCCTGAATATGTCCGGGTTCAGCACCAATGAGACAATTTCGGCTTAACGGATAGAGGAGGATTTCTGGCTCATCGTAGCCCTTCAAGGAGCGA
>NZ_JAYMER010000017.1:0-75062 GCF_037029545.1 Nitratireductor sp. CH_MIT9313-5
GCCGCTTAAGATGAAAACCCTGATGAGCCAGAGCCTCCACTAGATCAGGCCGCCGAACTGCTCAAAACCTCTGACGACGGACAGCACACAGGCAGCCGCCATGTTCCGCTATGACGCCCCCCGCCCACGGCACAATCTGAAAGCCGAGGACAGGGAGGACCGGTTTGCGCGGTGATGTCATGCGCAACGAGGAAATCTTACTGCTGATCGGCCGGCTAAACTATGTATGGACGAACACTGAGAGCCTGCTCATCTACATCCTGTCCCTCTTCATGGGAGGAAAGAAGGATGTCGCGGTCGTAACCTTCCTCACGCTCAACACATCCCGCGCACGCATGGACCTGGTGGAGCGTCTTCTGAAGCTCGACAGCACCCAAGCTGACACGCGCAAGATACTTGCCCCGCTGATGAACCGCATGAAGGCGGCAGCAAAAGTGAGGAACAAGTACAATCACTGCATATATTCCTTCGACGAGCATGGTGAGATCGAAGCAACGCAGCTTATGCGCATCGCAGATTTCAATGATACGCTGCGCTACGGGAAGATGGAGATGCTGGACGAGATGGAACTCCGGCGCATCGAGACGACCGTCAGGGAGGTGGTCGAGATCAACCGGGAGATCCTGAGCTTTCTCGAGGAGCGGAAGATTGCAATGTAATGACTTCCGGTGGACCGGTGGCCGATCAACCGGGAGGAGGAGGAGGGGCAGATGGAAAACGGAAGCGCGAACGCGCCACCAGGCCCATTGGTAACATTGAGCATGCTCGGCGTTTGCAGCCTGAGCAGCGAAAAGAAGGTCGTGGGCAATGTCCCTTCAAATTTCTACCGCATAGCATCCTATCTCCTGCTGGCCGGAGACACGCCGATAGCACCGCGCCAGCGCATCAGCGGCCTCTTGTGGCCCGAGGCACAGTCCGAGAGTGCAAACGCAAATCTGCGCCAGAGCCTTGTTCGTATCAGGCGGCTACAAGCCAATTGCGGGTTCAAGCTTGTCGAGATGAACTTCTCGCTGGTTTTTCTTGTCCCGGATCGGGTGGACTGGGATTTACGAAATTTTCTTGCAGCCTCTGACACATACGACGAGGCTTCGCTCGCAACGCTTTGCAGCACATATGGCGGGGACTTGCTTGCAGACATCAGCGCTTCCAGTGCGGAATTCGAGGACTGGATGCAGGAGCAACGCAGTCGGCTCCGCGGCCAACTTATGGCTCAGCTTGCCCGTGCCCTGGACGACAACAAAATCTCGACCGAGCTGCGCACGAACTGCGCTCGAAAGATGCTGACGGTCGATCCATGTAATGAGCGCGCCTTCCAGGTACTCATGGAAGAAGCAGCGGGAAACGGGGACCTTCTGCGCGTGCAACAACTCTACGAACGTTGCGAACGCCAGTTGCTGAACGAATTCGGCGTGCGAAGCTCAAGCGATACCCGCCAGCTCTACATGCGTCTGTCCCACGGAGGACAGCACTCCCCCCTCAGGTCGTAGACTGCTGCCCAAGAAAGGCAGCTTCAAGTGCCGAGCGCATCGGCTTGCGCCTCCACTTGTCGTCATAGGGCAGGCCCCGGTTGTCCCGCCGCCCACCATCCTTGTAGCGAAGCCAGGAATAGCGGTCGCTAAGCCCCCAGGTGGTCACCGACCCCACATTGGGAAACTGCAACACGATGTCCATATAGCGGCGGACCTCGTCTGCGACAGCCCGATCTCTCGCTTCAAGTGAGCCGCCGCTGTCCGCCTCTCTCACATCCAGCTCGGTTACGGAAATGCCCAGTTCCATATTCGTGATGTCGCGCAGCAATCCATAGATGCCTTCGCGATAAACTTTCCCCTTTCGCAGATCCAGATGCGCCTGAAGCCCTACCCCGTCAATTGGAACGCCGCGGCTTTTCAAACGCTCGAGAAGCCGCAGAAGGTTAAGGCGGCGCGCGCCCTCTTCAGCGGAAAAATATTCAAGACCATACTCGTTGAGATAAAGGCGCGCCTGCGGCGCTGCATCCCGCGCCGTCCAAAACGCCCAATCGATGTATTCCGGTCCGAACGCCTCCATGAACTGGTTGTGACGCAAGCCATCCGGTCGGTGCCCGATCTCTATTGCCTCGTTAACGACGTCCCATTCGTCAACGATATCGCCATAGCGCGGCATGACGGCGTTGAAATATGAGCGCACGACATCCCATTCGCGCGTGTTCTGCAACTGCTCACCCGCCCAGGTCGGCACGCCCTGGTGCCAGAGCAGTGTGTGCCCGCGCATACGCTTTCCGTGGGTGCGGGCAAAATTGGCAATCGCGTCTGCAGCCGTAAAATCCGTCGAATTTGCGCTGGGCGCCAACCGGTCCCACTTCAGCGACCATTCAGGTGTGATGGATGCGCATTGCGTCAGCGTCATCGCACGCGCCCGGGAACTGGCATTCAGCATCATTTCGCTGAAAGCAGAGCCGTACATCCGGTTGATGGAGCCCGCGGCAAGTTGGAGCGCGATACCTTCAGGCTCCTCGTCCTCGACCTGTTCCTCTTCACGGGCAGACCGCATGCAGGCGCTGAGTGCGGGCTGAAAAGTGGCAGCAGCAATACCCTGCAAGAAGCGGCGTCGTCTCACCGTTCCACCCCGTGATCCTGTTTTTTTGAAATGTTGATCAGGCGCAGGATAGATGCTGGACGTAAGCGTGCAAATACACCTGAAGAACTAGTTCCAGCTTAGCCCGGCCTAGCCTCAAATCCATACTTTCAACCTCCAAGCAACTGCCGAATACTTCACGTTCTTATTTAGTGAGGGTACGGTCATGAAGACGTTTCTCAGCATCGCGGCTACCGCCTGTTTCGCAGCAATACAGCTGTCCGGCGCTACCGCTGACTCGGCCGGCACCCGCGTCACCGTCCAGATCGCAGGCGAGGCGTTTGAAGGTCAGCCGGAATTTGAAATTCGCTTCGGAGATCAGCTGGTTGGAAGCGGCACGCTGACGAACGGCATCGACACCGTTTCCGAAGGCCGTCTCTTCTTCAGCCCGGATCCGGATGAATATCTCGAGACCTTCGAGTTCATGGTTCCCAACAGGGATTTCCAGCGCAACGCGCCCATCACCGTCCATCTGACGAATGATCGCTTCAAGGAGGAAGCCTGGGGCCGTGACCGCAACATCTTCATCCGTTCCATCACCGTGAACGGCGCGAAGGTCTTCTCACGCAATCTGCAACTGGAAGCGGACGCAAAACCGGTAAAGGTGGATTACCAGGCGGGCTTCCTTCCCGTCTACCGCCAGAACCAGCGCGCAGTTGCACAACCACCTGCGGGCGGTTGGCCATCCCCTGACGGCCGTACGAGCCGCCTCACTGTCCAACCTCATATCCCCGCAGCGGGAGGCTGAGCCCTCCCGTGATCTGGCAGCGTGCGATGGAGCCCGTCAATGCACATCCCCACCCCCACTCCTTCAAATGCTGCCAGATCACCTTTTCATAAAAGGTCGGTCTGCGTCACTGGCGGCGCAGGCTTCATCGGCTCGCATATGTGTCGCAGATTGCTGATTGAAGGCGCCCGTGTCACTTGCCTGGACAATCTGGATACAGGTAGACACGCGAATATCGGTAAACTGGAGGAGCTACCCGGCTTCACCTTTGTCCACCACGACATCAACGACGCGCTCCCCCCTGCACTTCCTGCTTTCGAATACATCTTCAATCTGGCTTGTCCTGCATCGCCGATTCACTATCAGCGAGACCCGGTCTACACCGCGCTAACCTGTTCGCGCGGGGTTTATAATCTTCTGGAGCGCGCCCACCGCGACGGCGCAACTATTCTCCACGCCTCGACGTCGGAAATCTATGGAGACCCGCAGGTCCATCCGCAGCCGGAAACCTATTGGGGGAACGTGAACACCTGCGGGCCACGCTCCTGTTACGATGAAGGCAAACGCTTTGCGGAGACATTGCTGCGTGACTACGGCGCCAGATATGGCGTGACGGTTCGGCTTGCGCGCATCTTCAACACCTATGGCCCCCACATGCAATTCGATGACGGCCGCGTCGTCTCGAATTTTGTCATCCAGGCGCTGAAGGGTGAGCCCCTCACCGTTTATGGCGATGGCAGTCAGACTCGCTCCTTCTGCTATGTCGATGATCTCGTCGAGGGCCTCTTGCGCCTGGCGGCAAGTCGCACTGCAGGCGCCAATCCGGTCAATCTGGGAAATCCGGAAGAATTCAAGGTGGCTGAACTGGCGCAACTCGTGCTCGCTGCCACGCAGTCGCACTCGAATATCGTCCATCAGCCCTTGCCGCAGGACGATCCCAAGCGCAGGCGCCCGGACATTTCGCGCGCAAAAGCCATCCTGGGCTGGGCGCCCACAACGCCCCTCACCGCTGGATTGCTGAAGACCATCGCTGAATTCCGCCAACGCCTGGAGATGCCAGCCCCGCGCAAGACGGCAATGCGCTCGGCAGCAGAACTGCAAGCCTTTCAATAAACAGGGGAACGCATTCTCATGAATATCGTGATCGTCGGATGTGGTTATGTCGGTCTTGTGAGTGGTGCCTGTCTGGCACGTCTTGGCCATCACGCCCTGTGCATCGATCTGGACCGGGATCGGATCGAGGCGCTGAAGAAGGGCCACTGCCCAATCTTCGAGCCAGGGCTGACAGAGCTGATACGGGAGGGCCTGCAGAACGGACATCTGGCGTTCGCGCATCAGATGCCAGCCCTCACCTCGGCGGTCGATCTCGTGCTCATTGCCGTCGGCACTCCACCTGCCGCCAATGGAGAGGATGCCGATCTTTCCGGCATTTTCGCCGTCGGACGGGAGATCGCGCAAAAGGCAGTCGGAAAGGTTCTGGTCGTGACGAAGTCGACTGTCCCGCCCGGCACTGGCGATGCGCTGGAAGACCTTATCCAACGCTTGCGGCCGGATCTTGCTGTCGCGGTCGCCTCCAACCCCGAATTTCTGCGCGAAGGCAGCGCCATCGATGACTTCCTGAAGCCCGACCGCATTGTCGTTGGTGCAAACGAACACTGCGCCAGCCTCGCACTGCGCCGACTGTATCACCCGCTGACCGAGCAGGGCTCGCCACTCGTGAACACGGCACGTACGGCTGCCGAAATCATCAAATATGCGGCCAATGCCTTCCTCGCCCTCAAGATCACCTTCATCAACGAGATAGCCGATCTGTGCGACGCCACGCAGGTAGATGTACGTGAAGTGGCGCAAGGCATCGGCCATGACCGCCGTATTGGACCGGATTTTCTGAGGCCTGGTCCCGGTTACGGTGGCTCCTGCTTCCCCAAGGACACGCGTGCACTGGCTTCAACCGCGCGTAAGTACGGTGTTGCGCTTTCACTTGTTGAAGAAGCGATAGCCAGCAACGAAAGACGAAAGAAGGCAATGGGCGCCAAGGTCGCCAGCGCACTGGGGGGCGATCTCCGGGGGAGGCACATCGCAGTGCTTGGCCTTTCCTTCAAACCCGACACCAGCGACACGCGGGATTCACCCGCCACGGCCCTTATCGCAAGCCTGCTGTCGCAGGGTGCCCTCATTTCAGCATGCGACCCCGAAGCACGACTGGAGGAGCCGGAACTTACCAGTGCGATAGAGCGGGAAAAGGATCCGTACCAGTGCGCCAAGAACGCTGACTGCGTGGTATTGGCGACCGAGTGGAAGTCTTTTCTGAAACTCGATTTCGCGCGACTGGCAGCAGCAATGCGCACACCGCTGATGGTGGATCTTCGTAACGCACTGGATCACGCGAAACTGGCGCGTTGCGGCTTCAGAACGGTGGGACTGGGGATACCGCCACACCGGCCGGTCACCCTGCGGGCGACAACCCTGCGTCGCCCCGTTGCGCAGGTCGCCTTCGCACCTGTCAGCGTCTTGAACGGCAGCAAGCGTCAGCAGCTTGCCCAACCGCAATAGGTGATGTCATGCCCGTCATCGACTTCACCCTACTTGGCCTGTTCATCTTTGCCCAAACGGCCTATTTCGCCACATTCCTGGTGGACGCCTACCATTTCTCACGGCCGGTGAATTGGGTCGACACGAGTCTTGAGGCGAAAAACGCCACCACCGAATTCCCCTACATCGTCTTGTTCTACCCGGTACTGCGCGAACTGGAAGAGACGATGCGCACGACCTTCCACTCGCTTTCCCTGCTTGATTACCCCCGTTCGCGCTTCAGGATCGTCGCGATCCCCAACCGGGACGACAAGGAGACCATCCAGGCCTTGCGCCGGCTTCAACGGGAATACCCCTTCGTGCAGGTAATGACGGTGCCCCCAACGACGCATCCATCGTGGAACTGCGTATGGAAGGCGTGGAACCAGAATCCGAAAGCCTATTGGTGGCACAAGGGAAAACGCGCAGGCAATCGAGCCCTGCCGCCCAAGAAGACGCGTCAGCTCATATACGCCTTCTACAACCTCCCCCAGGACATGGGCAGCGAGGAAGACTTCCTCGTCAACTATATCGATGCCGACAGCTGCCCGCCGCGCGATCACTTTCTGGCCGCCGCCATCGGGATCCGGGACTATGATGTTCTGCAGGCTCAGAATGTCGCCGGAAATCTGAACGAAAGCCTGTCGGCAAGCTGGCACGCCTTCGACCACATGACTTGGGACGGACTGAAATACCCGCACCTCTCCGCTGATGGAAAGCAGCCTTTTTGGGTCTTGGGCAAAGGTCTGTTCTTCCGCGCATCAGACCTCATTGCGCTTGGCGGCTTTCATCCCTGGCTGACCATCGAGGATCCCGAAGTCGGAATGCGTTTCTGGGTCAACGGCCGCAAGCTTGGGATCATCAACGGGTCGCTTATCGAGGAAGTGCCGAACAGCTTCGCGCGCGGCATCACCCAGCGCAAACGTTGGGTGGCAGGCTTCTTCCAGAGCCTGACGACCCCTCTGCGCGACATGGGCATGAAGCCGATCGACCGCTTCAAGGCATGGCTGAATTTCCTTCCCTGCCTCTCGCTGTGGCTCAACGCGGTGGGTCTGCCGATCGGCGCTTGGGCGTTGTGGCGGTGGTTGTCAGGCGATCCTGTCGTGCCCGAATTTCTGATGCCGCTGGTCGCGGTCAATCTTTCAGCGTTCATCATCTCGCTGACCGTCATCTATGTGCGCACATGGCATCGAACCGGGCTCGTCCTGAACAAGACGGGACCTCGCGTCTACTACATGCTGCGCATCAACCCCCTCTTCATTCTGGCATGGTGGGTGATCTGGCTCATCCCGCTCGCGATCGGCCTGCGAATGTATCTTCGCGACGAAGGCCTTGTGTGGGAGCGCACTGAGAAGACGGATTCCAACAGTCGCCTTGTCCGCGCAGCGCGCCATTGGGGCGGAGCCGGCAGGGCCGCCAGCACCGCGCTGGGCAAGCCTGCCACCTCCACATCCGCCGAAGCCCTCCAGAGGAGTTCTCTTAATGTCTAAGGGGCATGTGCTCGTGACAGGAGGTGCCGGTTTCATCGGCTCCCACCTTGTCGATCGGCTTCTTGAACGCGGCTTTCGCGTCACCGTGCTTGATTGCCTTCTGCCTCAAGTTCATGGCGACGCGGAACTGGATGCCGAAGGGTGGCCTATCTATCTGAACCCCAAGGCCAGGCGCATCAGGGGCAACGTGCTTGATGACGGGGTGTTCGAGGCAAGCCTCAAGGGCATAACCCATCTGGCGCATCTCGCGGCATCCGTCGGTGTGGGCCAGTCCATGACCAACATCGTGGACTACACCCGCAACAACACGCTGGCTGCCGCAAGCATTCTGGAAGTCCTGTCGCGCGGCCGCCACAAGATACGGCGCATCGCCGTGGCCTCGTCCATGTCCATCTATGGTGAAGGCGAATATGTGGACGATAAAGACAAGCGCGTCGCCGCGCCCATGCGCACGCGTTCCCAGTTGGAGGCACATCAGTGGGAACTTCACGCACAAGGCAAACCGCTCACGCCCGTGCCCACCGCAGAGGACAAGCCGCTCGCGCCCGGCTCCATCTATGCCATCAACAAACGCGATCATGAGGAAATGTTCCTCGCCGTGGGAGCTGCACTCGACATACCGGTGGTGGCCTTGAGGCTCTTCAACGCCTACGGCTCGCGACAGGCTCTTTCCAATCCCTATACCGGCGTTGCGGCCATATTCATTTCGAGGCTCCTCAACGATCAGCCTCCACTGGTCTTCGAAGATGGAGAACAAAGGCGCGATTTCGTTCATGTCCATGACGTGGCAGACGCTTTCGCAACGGTACTGGACACGGAAGACCCGCGCTCCGGCGCCTATAATGTCGGGAGCGGCAAGGCCGTCACGGTAAACGAGATCGCCCGTCTGCTCGCGCGGCTGCTGGGCAAGAACATCGCCCCCGAGATCCTTCAGCAATATCGGGTGGGCGATATCCGCCACTGCTTTGCCGACATTTCGCAGATCGAGCGCGATTTCGGCTTTGCACCGAAACGCGATTTCGAGACTGGCATGAGCGAATTGATCGAATGGGTGACGCAAGCGCGCAAACCCGTCGACCGGGCAGCAGAAAGTCTGGCCGAACTGCGAAAAAGCCGCCTTGTCGTGTGAACCTAGCTGAGGCTGCCGCCAAGGCTGCGTTCCAGCGCCTTGTACATCAGCTTCGGCTTCATGCTGACATCATAGGGCAAGCCCCTGTTGGGCGCGGGGTTGCCGTAGCGGCGGCGGTCAACACGATCACCACGCTCGACTTTCAGCCAAGAATGCTTGTCGGAGAGGCCCCAGGTCGTCACACCTTTCACCGCGCGCTGGTCCAGCGCGATGTCGAGATATCGCGCCACCTCATCGGCCACGCGCTGGTCCCGAATTGCCGCTGTCGCGCGATAGTCGCGCTCCTTCACATCAAGCTCGGTGATATAGATCTCGAGCCCCATGTCCGCGATCGCTTGCAGGAATGGCGCGATGGTCTGATGGCGAAGCGGGCCCTTGCCCAAATCAAGATGCGCCTGGATACCCACGCCATCGAGAGGCACACCCTTCGCCTTGAGCTTCTCGAGTAGCTTAAGAAACGCGCGGCGCCGATCCGCCTCGACGTAGTTGTCATACTCGAAGCTGTAGTCGTTCAGCATCAGCTTGGCTTCAGGTGCAAAATGGCGCGCGGTGTGCAGCGCCTGCTCGATATATCCGGAGCCGAAAATACGCTGAAACGTGTTGCGCCGGAGCCCGTTGGAGCCATTCTGCGTGTCAATCGGCTCATTGACCACATCCCAGACGGGGATGTCAGCGCGATATCGTTTGAGCAACCGCTCAAAGTGAGCCGCGATGAAGTCCCAGTCCTTCTCATGGTGAAGGTGATGAAGGGCCCAATCCGGCGTTCCTTGCTCCCAAATAAGCGTATGTCCGTAAATCATCTGGCCCTGACGCCGGGCATGCTTCACGAGCGCATCAACCGGCTGATACCAGACCTGCCCCTTTCGATATTCGATGGAGTTCCACTTCAGATGAATTTCCGGGGTGAGCATCCCGCACTGGCTGGCGATTGCGTCGGCAAGTCGTGGCTCCGCCGCAACCTGGTCCATACGAACCGCCGCCCCGAAAATGCGCCCGCTGCGTCGCGCGACCTCATTAAGCCCCGTCCCGGCATTCGCTGCATGGCCGAGATGAACAGGTAGGGTCGTAGCAAGGGCGGCTGTTGCCCCTGCAAGGAAGTCTCTTCGCGACAGCATGGCCTGCCCCCATTGATGGTCAGGCAGGGATTCTCCGCTTCAGAAGTTAACGAGTGTTTACCTTGGCTCCGGGTGCTCTTCCGGCCTTGGCTTCAAGGCTTTCGAGAGAGATGGAACAATAACACTTGCAAAAAGTTTATATCATTCATACGTAAGCAACGAATTACAGGAAAGGCTGAATAGAGCGATGAAACAGATAAGTGACCGCCTCTGGATTTCGCCCCAGATCGAGACCGGTGCCATTGCTGCCCTCAAGGAGAAGGGCTTTGCCGGGATCGTCAACAACAGACCCGATGGGGAAGAGCCTGGCCAGCCTGCTGCTGCAACCAACCGGCTCGAAGCCGAGGCCCATGGTCTCAACTATACCCATATTCCGATTGTTCCCGGCCAGATCAGCGAGGATCAGGTCCGCGACTTCCAGAAAGTCCTCAATGATAGCGACGGTCCGGTGATCGCCCACTGCAAGACCGGCACCCGTTCGGCCACGCTCTACGCCATTGGCGAGGTGATGGACGGGAGGATGTCGCACACCGAGGTTAAAGAGCTCGGCGAGCGGCTGGGTGTTGATCTGACCGGAGCAACCAAGTGGCTCCAAAGCCACGGCTATTCCTGAATTATCTAAGCATTGGAGAAGTGAAATGAGTGCGAAGCCGATCGTCAAAGCATTCTATGACGACCGTACCTCGTCGGTGCAGTATGTCGCTTCCGACCCCGAGACGAAGCGCTGCGCGATCATCGACCCTGTCCTCGATTTCGACGAGAAGTCGGGCGCAACGGCGACCCGTCACGCGGACAACATCCTCGCCTATATCGAGGAAGAAGGTCTCGAAGTGGAGTGGATCCTGGACACGCACCCCCACGCTGACCACTTTTCCTCGGCCCGCTATCTGAAGGAAAGGACGGGCGCGCCGACCGCCATCGGTGAGAAGGTCGTCGAGGTCCAGAAGCTCTGGAAGGGTATCTACAACTGGCCAGACTTCCCCGCCGACGGCTCCCAGTGGGACAAGCTGTTCGCGGAAGGTGAGACATTCAAGGTCGGCAATATAGAGGCCAAGGTTCTCTTCTCACCCGGCCACACGCTTGCCTCGATCACCTATGTGATTGGCGATGCAGCCTTCGTGCATGACACGCTCTTCATGCCCGATTCCGGAACGGCCCGCGCCGATTTTCCCGGCGGCAGCGCCTCCCGCCTTTGGGATTCGATCCAGGAGATCCTGTCCCTGCCCGACGAAACGCGCATTTTCACCGGCCACGACTATCAGCCCGGCGGCCGTGAGCCAAAGTGGGAATCCACGGTGGCCGAGCAGAAGCGTGAGAACAAGCATATGGCCAAATGCCAGACGCGCGAGGAATTCATCAAGGTGCGTGAGGAGCGCGATCAGACGCTGCCCATGCCCAAGCTGATCTTGCACGCGCTGCAGGTGAACATGAATGGCGGGCGCTTGCCCGAGCCCGAGGCCAACGGCAAGCGGTATCTGAAATTCCCCCTCGACGCGCTCGAGGGTGCTGCGTGGGATTGAACTGAATGACGCAGGATTTTTCGGCGGAAGTGACTGACATGCTCAAGAATGCGGAAGCTGCAGCAGGCTTCCTCAAGAGCTTCACCCATCCGTCGCGCCTCATGATCCTGTGCGCGCTCGTGGAGGGCGAAAGGTCGGTTCGCGATCTGGAAGACGCGCTCGGCCTTCGCCAGCCCGGGCTCTCGCAACAGATCGCATCCCTGCGGGAAGCCGGTTTCCTGGTCGGCCGCAAACAATCCAAGCACGTCTACTACCGTCTCGCAGATGGACGGGTGGCCGATTTCATTACCCAACTCCACAAGATGTTCTGTGAAACGCCACAACAGGCAGAAAGAGCAGAAAATGACTGAGTTCACCCCCTTGGCCTCCACGATTGGCGGCATGATGATCGGCCTGTCGGCCGTCCTCCTGATGTTGTGGGAAGGCCGCATAGCGGGCATCTCCGGCATCGCCTCCAGAATTTTGCCCCCTTATTCAGACGGCATGCCGACTTCGCGGCTGGGCTTCGTGATCGGACTGATCGCAGCTCCGCTGGCCTATATCCTGTTCTCCGGCAACACGGTTGAACAGACGGTGTCGTCCAGCCTGCCCCTCATGGTGACTGCAGGTCTCCTGGTGGGCTTCGGCTCTGTCTGGGGCAATGGTTGTACATCCGGACATGGCGTTTGCGGCCTGTCGCGCCTGTCCAAGCGCTCCTTTGTGGCAACCGTCATTTTCATGGCCGCTGCCATCGTCACCGTCTTCATCACTCGTCACATCATTGGAGCGTGAGCGTCATGTCATTTTTCATCAACCTTGCGCTGGGACTGCTCTTTGGTGTTGGCCTCGTTATTTCCGGGATGTCCAATCCTGCAAAGGTTCTGAACTTCCTCGACCTGTTCGGCACCTGGGATCCTTCCCTGGCCTTTGTCATGGGTGGCGCAGTGCTTGTCGCTTTCATAGGCTTCAAGGTGGTTCTCAAGCGGCCCGCGCCTATCGCGGCTGATCGTTTCCAGCTTCCGACCCGCAACGATATCGACAGCCCGCTTGTGATTGGCCCGGCGCTCTTCGGCATTGGTTGGGGTCTGGGCGGCTTCTGCCCCGGGCCCGCGCTGACTGCCCTGCCTCTTGCCGCCGCAGGCACCCTCGCATTCGTCCCGGCGATGTTCCTGGGCATGTGGGCTGCCCGCATGCTTGGTCAGGCTCGCACGGCGCGCAGCAGCACCTGAAGGTCCCTGGAGCCAGAAAATGCAGCGCCTTAGACAATATCTGCCGATCCTTGACTGGGCGCAGAGCTATGGTCGCGCCACGTTGACCAATGACATGGTCGCGGCAGTTATCGTTACAATCATGCTCATTCCGCAATCTCTTGCCTATGCAATGATTGCAGGTCTGCCGCCAGAGGTCGGTCTCTACGCCTCGATACTGCCGCTGGTCGCATATGCCATTTTCGGCACCAGCCGCACGCTGGCAGTCGGTCCAGTTGCCGTCGTGTCGCTCATGACGGCGACCGCGGTCGGCAACATTGCTGCAGAAGGCAGCGCCGATTATCTGGCAGCGGCCATGCTGCTTGCGTTTCTTTCGGGTGCGATGCTGCTGGCCATGGGTTTCATGCGCCTGGGCTTCATCGCGAATTTCCTGAGCCACCCCGTGATCTCAGGCTTTATCACGGCGTCAGGTTTGCTGATCGCCACAAGCCAACTGAAGCATGTCATCGGTGTGGAGGCCGACGGCCATACCTTGCCTGAAATCCTCTCGGGGATTGGTGAGAATCTGGGTGAAAGCAACATGCCAACGCTGATCATCGGCCTGGCTGTTATTGCCTTCCTCTACTTCGCCCGCCTGCGCCTGAAATCGCTGCTCCTGAACCTCGGCCTGGCGAGCCGTCCCGCAGACATCATCACGAAAGCGGGGCCGGTCCTGGCGATTGCTGCCACAATCCTTGCCACCGAAATCTTCAATCTGGGAGAAGCCGGGGTGAAGCTTGTCGGCGACATCCCTGCCGGACTTCCCGTCCCCGCCTTGCCGAGTCTCGACATCGATCTGGTCATGCAACTGGCCGGACCCGCCTTCCTCATCTCGATCATCGGCTTCGTCGAGTCGGTCTCCGTGGCGCAAACACTTGCATCACGCAGGCGCCAGCGGATTGATCCGGATCAGGAACTGATCGGCCTTGGCGCGTCGAACATAGCCTCCTCGCTGTCCTCGGGCTATCCGGTGACAGGTGGCTTCGCACGTTCTGTCGTCAATTTCGACGCTGGTGCCGAAACACCCGCAGCAGGTGCCTATACGGCGATCGGCATCGCGCTTGCGACCATGTTTCTGACCCCGCTGCTCGCCGGCCTCCCGCGGGCGACGCTGGCGGCAACAATCATCGTTGCGGTTCTTTCCCTGGTGGATCTTGGTGCGGTGATGCGCGTATGGCGCTACTCAAAGGCAGACTTCATAGCAATGGCTGCGACCATTCTCGGAACGCTCTTCCTTGGCGTAGAAATCGGCATCATGCTTGGCGTGGGCCTGTCGATCCTCCTACACCTCTACCGCACCTCGAAGCCGCATATGGCCGTGGTCGGTCAGGTGCCGGGCACCGAGCATTTCCGCAATGTGGAGCGTCATGATGTGCGCACCTTCCCGCACATCCTGTCACTGCGGGTGGATGAAAGCCTCTACTTCGCCAACAGCCGTTATCTTGAAGATCGCGTCGCAGCCCTCGTCGCCGAGAAGCCCGCGCTGAAGCATGTCATTCTTCAGTGCTCGGCGGTGAACGAGATCGATGCCTCTGCGCTCGAAAGCCTTGAGGAGATCAATCACAGGCTGTCGGATGCAGGCATCTGCCTGCATCTGTCGGAGGTAAAGGGTCCGGTAATGGACCGGCTGAAGCGCTCCAGCCTGCTTGAAGACCTGACCGGCGAAGTATTCCTCAGCCAGCATGAGGCCGAGCATCGGCTGGCCGACCGCCTGCCATCCATGGAGCCGGTCGCCGCCGGGAAATGATAATCGCGGGGGATCAGCCCCCGCGGCTCAACCCGAACGCCGGATGCTCCAAGGCGGTGATAATGCCGCGCAGTTCGGCGAGCCCTTTCAGCCGACCGATCGCAGGATAACCCGGCTGCGCACGGCGCTTCAGGTCGTCCAGAATGTCCTGGCCATGATCCGGCCGGAAGGGAATGGAGGCATCCTTGCGCCCCGCCTTGCGACGGCGGGCTTCCTCTTCCAGAACGGCGGCGATCAGGTTCACCATGTCGGTGCCGCCGCCAAGATGCTCGGCCTCGTGGAAGGACCCGACGACCTCGTCGCTTTCCCGCTGCACATTGCGCAGATGCAGGAAGTGTACCCGATCACCCAGACGGCGCATCATGCCCGGCAGGTCATTGTCCGGGCGCGCTCCGAGCGAGCCGGAGCATAGCGTGATGCCATTGGCAGGAATGTCCACCGCATCCATGATCGCCTTGTAATCGGCCTCGGTCGACATGATGCGCGGCAATCCCAGAAGCGAAAACGGCGGATCATCGGGATGGCAGCAAAGCCGCAGGCCCAGTTCCTCTGCAAGAGGCGCGACCTCTTCAAGAAAGGCGATGAAGTTGGCGCGCAGCTGCTCAGGCGGAATGCGGCCATATTCGGCCAGATGCGCCCTGAGATCATCAAGAGTCAGGCTCTCGGTCGAGCCCGGCAGACCAAAGGCGACATTGCGCGTCAGCTCCTGCTTGCGCGCGTCACTCATCTCCGCAAAACGCTTGTCCGCCTCTTCGCAGATCGTGTCCGAGAAATCCTCCGCCGCACCGTCGCGCTGCAAAATGTGAATGTCGAAAGCGGCAAAATCCACCGCATCGAAACGCATGCAGGTGCCGCCATGCGCCACGCGGTAGGCAAGGTCGGTGCGCGTCCAGTCGAGGATCGGCATGAAATTGTAGCAGATGATCTCGATACCGGCATCGGCAAGGTGGCGCATGCTCACCTTGTAGTTCTCGATATGCTGGCGCCACTCGCCCTTTTGCTTCTTGATCGCCTCGGAAACGGGCAGGCTTTCCACCACGTCCCAGGTCAGGCCGGATGGGGAGCCATCGCCGCGTGTGGCGATCTCCCGCTGACGCCTCGCAATCTCTTCGGGCGTCCAGACCTCGCCGGTCGGCACATGATGGAGTGCCGAGACAACACCTTCGACGCCCGCCTGCAGCATATCGTCGATCGAGACCAGATCATTCGGTCCGAACCACCGCCACGTCTGTCGCATATAATCCTCGCAACTTCCGCTCCTCGTGGAGCACGCAATCAGAAACTAGAGAAACCACCGCTTCGCATTGCGGTAGCAAATGTCCTCGATCAGCCCGCCAGCGAGATCGTAGTCAGGTGGCATCGCACCCTCTTCCATCCAGCCGCCCACCATGCGGCAGACGAGCCGCCGGTAATATTCGTGGCGCGGGAAGGAGAGGAATGAGCGGCTGTCGGTCAGCATGCCGACGAAACGCGAAAGCAATCCCATCTGCGCCAGCTGCGTCAGCTGATGCTCCATGCCATCAAGCTGATCGTTGAACCACCATGCAGCACCCGCCTGCACCTTGCCGGGCACCGATCCGTCCTGGAAATTGCCGGCCGTAGCGGCAAGCATCGCGTTCTTTGTCGGGTCGAGGCAGTAGAGGATGGTACGCGGCAGTTCGTCGGTGCGATCCAGCCGGTCGAGCAGCGCATTAAGTGCTCCGGCAATGGCCAGATCATTCATGCTGTCGCCGCCGGTATCCGGCCCAAGCGCATCGAAGAGACGCGTGCGCGTGTTGCGCAACGGGCCGATGTGAAGCTGCATGACAAGGTCACGCGAAGCATAGGCGCGGCCAAGCTCCACAAGCATCGCATTCTGGAAATCCGCAATCTCGTCTTCCTCAAGCGCACTGCCGCCAAGACGCTTCTTGAGGATCGCATCGAGGCGCGATGCGGTTGTTTCCTTGCCTGCGCGCAGGATGTCCAACCCGTGGTCGCTTGCCCGGCAGCCGAGCTCGACGAAGCGGTCGAGACGCTTCACCAACGCGTCCACCAGATCCTCGAAACCGTTGATGCTCACACCGCTGACCGAGGAAAGCTTCTCAAGATAGGCAGCGAAACCATCGGCCTCGATCTTGATGGCCTTGTCGGGCCGGAAGCTGGGCACCACCTTGAAGGACAGATCCGCATCAAGCATCGCCTCATGATGTTCGAGCGTGTCTGTTGGATCGTCCGTGGTCCCGACCAGCTCGACATTCATCCGATCAAGCAGACCGCGCGCGGAAAATTCGGGGCGACCAAGCTGTGCGTTGGCAGCATCCCAGCACTTCTCTGCCGTTTCGGGCGAGAACACCGTGCCTTCCAGGCCGAAATAGCGCCACAGCTCCAGATGCGACCAGTGAAACATCGGGTTGCCAACACATTGCGGCATGGTCTGCGCGAAGGCATCGAATTTCTGACGCCAGCTTGCCTCACCGGTGATCCGGTCCTCGCTGAAGCCCGCCCAGCGCATCAGCCGCCACTTGTAGTGGTCATGTCCAAGCCAGAGTTCGCCGATATTATCCCATTTACGGTCTTCGGCAATCTCCTGCGGTGGCAGATGGTTGTGATAATCCACGATTGGCAGATCAGCCGCATACTCGTGATAGAGCTTCTGGGCTGCATCGCTGTTCAGAAGAAAATCCGGTCCGAGAAACGGCTGCATCAGCGCTTACCCCTCTTCCGTATCGTATTTTGCGCAAGCCTGAGCAATCGCTTCTCGAACGCCCTGCCCGGTGATGGCGCGATAGCTCTCATTGATGCCGACGATGAACGCCTCGTTGCCGACAAGCGCCGGCGGGAAGATCGCGTCCAGTTTCAGGAGCGCTTCGACAAGATCGTCGCCTTCATTGCATGAGGCGATTTCCGCCAGGCGCTCGGCCAACGGGTCCGAAAGCTTCAGCGCTTCACCCTTCTCGCTCTTGCCCCCGAGATAGGCCATCCATCCGGCGACACCCAGTGCCGAGAGAGCCCATGGCTCTCCTCGTTCCAGATGGTTCGCAATCGGCGCAAGCAGGCGCTGCGGCAGTTTTTGGCTGCCATCTGTCGCGATCTGTTGCGTGCGGTGTCCAAGACGCGAATTGGAAAAACGCGCAATCAGCGCATTCGCATAGGCGTCGAGATCGACATCACCCGGCACCGAAAGCGTCGGCGCTTGTTCCTGCATCATCAGGGTACGGGCAGCCTTGCGGAACACCGCGTCACCCATGCAGTCCGAGATGGTCTCGTGACCGGCAAGCGCTCCCAGATAGGCCAGGAAGGAATGGCTGCCATTGAGCATGCGCAGCTTCATTTCCTCGTAAGGGCGCACATCGTCGACAAGCATGGCACCGGCGGCAGCAAAGTCCGGTCGCTCGCCAGCGAAATTGTCCTCGATCACCCATTGGCGGAACGGTTCGCAGACAATGCCGATCGTGGCACTGCTGCCGGAAGCCTCGGCGATCAGCTCCTTGCCCGCTTCATCGAGGGCTGGAACGATGCGGTCCACCATGGTCGAGGGGAAGGCGACATTCTCGCCGATCCAGTCTGCCAAAGCACTGTTGAGATGGCTGGCATAATCCATCACGGCATCGCGCAGTGCCGTTCCATTCTCCGGCAGATTGTCGCAAGCCATGAGCGTGATACCGCCCGCACCCGCCTCGCGGCGGCGGCGCAGGCCTTCGACAAGCACGCCAATGGCCGAACGCGGCGTCTGAGCATTTTTCAGATCGGCGCTGATTGCAGGAGCCTCTGCATCCAGCTTTCCATTACGCAGGCAATAGCCCTTTTCCGTGATGGTCAGCGTGACGAGACAAAGATCCTTCGAAGCGATCAGATCCGGCAGCGCGTCCACACCGTCACGGCCGGGATTGATGGTGCCAACCACACAACCGATGCGGCGGGCGCGAATTTCGTCGTCATCGGCCTCAACCACGAGATATTGATGGTCTTGCGCATCAAGAGCCGACAATTCGTCAGCACCCGAATTCAACCGCGCAACCACAGCACCGAAGTCACCGCCGCTCTTGTCCAGCGCATCATCGAGATATCGGAGCGTATGCGCGCGGGAGAAGGCACCGAAGCCGATATGCAGCACGCGCGGCTTCAGGTTTGAACGGTCATGAGACCAGCTTTCCTGGATGATGTTTGTCATCAAACTCTCCCCACTGTCTCGCCCGAGCGAACGCTCTGGCCATTGACCTTCAGCGGGCGTTCTTCACCTTCCGGAAGCACGAAAGTGACTTCGGAGTAGTTCGGGGTGAAGCTTCCCTTTGCCGACCAGTCGAGGTTTATTTCCTCCGTCCCCGATGCAAGGCGATAGATGCTCAGGCGGAAGTCGTTCTTCGGCGCATCAATGCTGATGCCGTCATCCTCATATTCCACGCTGGTCGCCTCGCCTGATCCCTTGTGCGGGAAGATGGCAAGCATGCGCGCGGTGTCATGAGCGACATCGGCGCGATCGACGGGATCACCAAGCGGAATGACGCTGCCCGCGCGCACGAAAAGCGGCATGGTTTCAAGCGTCACCGGCACCGCGATTTCCTGCCCACCCTCGTAATACTCGCCGGTCCAGAAATTCCACCAGCCACTGCCATTGTCCGGCAACCAGACTTGGCGTTCCTTCGCGCCCGGTTCCACCACGCTTGCCACCAGAAGATCGCGGCCCAGCATGAAATCGGCCGTCTCCTCGAAGCAGCGAGCATCATGTTCGTGGTCGAGGAAAGTCGGGCGAATGATCGGCTCGCGCTCCGAAACCGCCTGATGCAGCAGTGTGTAGAGATAGGGTAGCAGCCGGTAGCGGAAGCGGATCGCATCGCGGATGAGCGGCGTGACTTCCGGGAACATCCATGGCTCGTTGACCGTGCGGTCGTCATTCCAGGAGTGGATCGTGAAGCGCGGATGGAAGATGCCGTTCTGCACCCAGCGCACGAACAATTCCTGATCGGGCCGCGGACCCGCAAAGCCCCCCACATCGTGGCCGATATTGTAATAGCCGACCAGGCTCATGGAGAGCCCCATCGGGATATTGTAGCGCAGCGCCTTCCAGGACGTGTAGTTGTCGCCAGACCAGGTTTGCGCATAGCGCTGCAGCCCCGGCGCGCCTGCGCGACAGATGAGATAGGGCCGCTCGGTCGGCTTGTGCTCGATCTGCGCCTCGAAGGAGGCGCGCGTCATGAGAACGGAGAAGAGCGGACGGATCAGGCCGATCTCGATCGGCTTGCCGAAGCCGTGGCACAGGGCGCCATCGTCCCAGACTTCATATTCGTTGTTGTCGTTCCAGGTGCACTCGATGCCCAGATCAAGCAGCTTGGAAGTGACATTCTCCTTCCACCAATCGACCGTAGCCGGATTGGTGAAGTCGAGATGCGAACCTTCATCATCCCAGAAGATGGAACGCTCCGGCGCGTCCTTTTCACTGTCCTTGATGAACAGCCCCTTTTCCGCCACCTCGTCATAGAGCGGGTGATCCTGCAGCAGGCAGGGCTTGATGTTTGCAGCCAGATGCATCGTGGCGTCACGGAAATGCTTCGACAGCCCCTTGGGGTCGGGAACGCGATCCGTGTTCCAGTTGAACACATAGCGCTTGTCGCCAATGGCCGTGTAGCCGGATGACATCTGGAAACTGTCGCAAGGGATCTGGTGCTCCGCACACAGATCGACAAAGCCTTCCAGCTGCTCCTGCGCGTTTTCCGCATCCGTGTAGAGCATGGTGGAGCCGGAATAGCCCAGCGTCCAGCGCGGCGGGAAGATCGTGCCGCCGGTCAACCAGTTCTGCAGCTTGACCAGCTCCAGAATCGTCGGCGCCCAGCTGAAATAGAAATCGAGATCACCGTCGCTTGCGCGGTAGGAGCGAAAACGGCCGTGATAGTTGTCATACTCGTTGCCGATATCGAACCAGCTTCCCGCCAGATTGTCATAGAACAACCCATAGGAGCCGGCATCCGGCGTGCGCGTGATGGTGAAGGGCAGAACCTTGTAGAGCGGATCGGTGCCTGAGGCGTCATAGCCCATCGCGTCGAGATTGCGCATCTCGAAGCGGCGCTCGTTGCGCTTCAGATCACCCGCCTTTTCACCCAGTCCATAGACAAGGTCCTCGGCGCGGTAGTTGAGGAAATGCGCATTCCTGTTGTCACGGACGCCGGCCATATAGGCGCTGGTCCTCCGGTCGGACGCGATTGCCTTCCAGCCGCCATTGCCGTCGCTCGCCTCCCATTCGAGAGCCAGCGGATTGCGGATGGTCAAACGCAGGCTTTGGGTCGAGATGACAAGCTGCCCCTCGCCTTCCTCCAGCGTGAGTGCCGGGCAGGAAAAGCCTGACAGATCATCGCGCTTGCGCCCTTCCCAAGGCACGTCACCATCCGGTGCGATGCTCCAGGTGCGGTCGAGCCGCCATGCACCCTTGCGCTTGAGCGAGACCTTGAACAGCGCTTCTTCCAGCACGTTCACCACGAAATGGTGCCGCTCGTCGACCAGCAGCGTCACGCCGGTTTTGCTCCGCTCGAGGAGCGACCAGTTCTTCAGTGTTTTCATGTCATGCGGCTCAATAGTTCAGGAGCAGACGCGGCAGCCACAGGCTGAGCGCCGGGATATAGGTGACGGCCAGAAGCAGCGCGAAGAGCACGCCGTAGAACGGCAGCAGTGGCTTCAGGACGGAGGCGATCGATGTCTTGCCAACCGAACAGCCGACAAAGAGCGCCGAGCCGACCGGCGGGGTGCAGATGCCGATGCACAGATTGAACGTCATCATCACGCCGAAATGCACCGGATCCATGCCCAGATCCTTCACCACCGGCAGGAAGATCGGCGTGAAGATCAGGAGCGCGGGCGTCATATCCATGAAGGTGCCGATGACCAGCAGTGCCAGATTGATGATGAGCAGGATGACGATCGGGTTCTCCGACAGCGCCAGCAGCGCATCCGAGATCATGTAAGGAATGTCTGCGAAGGCCATGGCCTTGGACATTGCAATCGAAGCGCCGATCATCAGAAGCACGATGGAGGTGGTGATCGCGGCTTCAAGAAGCACCGACGGCAGGTCGCGGATCGAGATTTCGCGATACCAGACCAGCGCCAGGAAAAGCGTGTAGACAACGGCAATCGCCGAAGCTTCCGTGGCGGTGAAGATGCCCGCGATGATGCCGCCCATCACGATCACGATGAGCCCCAGCGGCGGCAATGCCCGCAAACCGGTCTCCACGATCTCGCGCCAGCTGGAACGTTCGGCGACAGGATAACCGCGCCGCTTGGCGATGATGCCGGCTACCAGCATGAGCGACAGGCCCATCAGAATGCCTGGCACATAACCGGCAACGAAAAGGGCTGCGATGGAGGTGCCGCCGGTGATCAGCGAGTAAACGATGAAGGTCGCACTCGGCGGGATCAGCAGTCCGGTCGGGCATGACGCGATGTTGACGGCAGCGGAGAAGGAACGGTCATAGCCTTCCTTTTCCTGAAGCGGGGCCATGACACCGCCAACGGCTGCCGCCGAGGCGACGGCAGAGCCGGAGATCGAGCCGAACATCATGTTTGCAAGCACGTTGCAATGCGCCAGCGCGCCCGGGAGTCGCCCACCCAGGACTTTCGCGAAATCGATGAGCCGCATTGCGATGCCGCCGCGGTTCATGATGTGACCAGCCAGAATAAAGAAGGGTATGGCCAGAAGCGTGAAGCTGTCGAGACCTGACGCGATCTGCTGCGCGACGATGAAGACGGACTGGTCGAACGTCATGAAGGTCGTGAAGGTGACGACCGAGGCCAGACCGATCGAGAAAGCGATCGGCACGCCCAGAACCATGAAGAATGCGAAGGAGCCGAACAGAACCAGCGCGTTGATATAGTCTTCCACTTGACCCTCCTAGTCGCCCATTGCGGGCGCCACGTCGCGGCCCGAAAGAATGTCGCGCACCGAAAGCGCGCAGTAGAACAGCATCACGAGCCCGGCGAAGGGGATGGCGCCGTAGACATAGCCCATCTGGATGCGCAGGACCGGCGAAAGCTGACCCGTCTGGAGAACACCGAGCAGTAGCTTGCCGCCGCCATAAACCATCACCAGCCCCGCAAAGGCGGCCACCATGCCCACGATCACAAGGCGGAGATTTCGTTCAGCTGTTCCTTCAAGGCTGAGCGGCAGCAGATCGATGGCCAGATGGCGCTTCAGGCCCAAGGTGTAGGCTGCACCGATCAGCGCCAACCACATGAAGAGGAAGCGCGCCAGCTCGTCGGTCAAAGTGCTTGGCGTGCCGAATACGTAGCGGCTGACCACCTGCCAGACCACGCAAACGACGAGAATGGCGAAGATGACACTGATGATGACACGCAGCACCGCATCAACGGCGCGCTGAACGGGCCCCGGCCCGGACGCAAAGTCCGGCCTTGCAACGGTTTTCGGCATGGAAGTCCTCCCCAACACCTTTTGCGCCCAGAACGGCGCGATCTGGGCCAAGGAATCCACGTTTGAGGAAATAGGTCAACCAATTTTCAATTGTCCATTGACTTTTGGTCGCCCAATTTGGAAAGTTCTCGACCAAGGGAGGAATATTGGCAGGCCGCATGCCCGCCAACCATCTCCCTTACGTGTTTTTCGTTCAACCGGGAGGTACCCCTTATGAAGAAGATGACCGCAATCGGCGCCCTTGCAGGTGCAGTCGCCATGCTGATGGCCGGCACGGCCTATGCGAAGACACTGAAGCTCAACCACAACAACCCAGAAGATCATCCTGTCCACAAGAGCATGGAGTTCATGGGTGAGCGCGTTGAAGAGCTGACCAATGGCGAGATCAAGATCCGCGTCTACGCAAATGCGCAGCTGGGCACCCAGCGCGAGTCGATGGAGCTCGTGCAGAACGGCCAGCTCGACATGGCTCGCTCCAATGCCAGCGAACTTGAAGCATTCGAGGAATCCTACAGCGCGCTGAACCTGCCTTACATCTTCAAGGGCGAAGAGCATCTCTTCGATGTTCTGCTTGGTGAGATCGGCGATGAGATCCTCATGGCCTCCAAGGACAAGGGCTTCATCGGCCTCACCTACTACACCGAAGGTGCCCGCTCCTTCTATGCCAACAAGCCGATCAAGACGCCGGCCGACCTCAATGGCATGAAGATCCGCGTCCAGCCGAGCCCGTCCGCCATCCGCATGGTTGAACTTCTTGGCGGCAACCCGACCCCGATCAGCTGGGGCGAGCTCTACTCCGCTCTGCAGCAGGGTGTTGTAGACGGCGCTGAAAACAACCCGACGGCTCTGACCACCGCACGTCACGGCGAAGTCGCAAAGCACTTCTCGGTGGACGAACACACCATGATCCCGTCCGTGGTTGTCATCTCCACCAAGGTCTGGGACGAGCTGACGGAAGAGCAGCAGAAGGCTCTGAAGCAGGCTGCAACCGAGTCTGCGGAACGTCACCGTGTTGAGTGGAACAAGGCCAGCGATGCAGCCATCGAGCAGGCCAAGGCCGAGCTGAACGTGGAAATCCACGAAGTCGACAAGGCCGCCTTCGCGGAAGCCGTTGCTCCGATGCACGAAGAGACCGCTGCAAAGTCCGAAAAGCTCGCCGACCTGATCAAGCGCATCAAGGCTGCAGGCGAATAAGCCTCTACTGAAAAGACGACGGAGAAACTGACGTGCTCGAGCGCTCGCATCTTGCTGAAAACGCACTGACTGCACTGCATGACGAGGACTATGACGTCCCCTTCAACACGCAGTCCCTGAACCACACCACCATGATCTTCACCGGTGGCAGGCAGGCGCGATCGCTCAACGGGCAGTACAATTTCTGCGTCGATCTCCTCGACACGGGCCTGCGGCAGAAGTGGTTTTCCATGCTGCCGCAGCCCCAGGAGGAAAAAACGGAACCGTGGGACTATGACCCTTACGAGGGTGAGACGGTGCCCGTCCCCTCCAATTGGGCAATGCTGAAGGAGAAATGGTATTTCTTCGAAGGTTCTGCCTGGTACACCCGCTCCCTCGACATGGAAAAGCTGGACACCGAGCGCCGCTACTTCCTGCGCGTGGGCGCGGCACAATATGACTGCAAGATCTTCCTGAACGGCGAGTTCCTGGGCAACCACTATGGCGGCTCCACGCCCTTCTTCCTCGAACTCACCGAACATCTGAAGGCGGGCCGCAACTGGCTTATGTTCTGCGTGAACAACACCCGCACGCTCGACCGCGTGCCCATGCGCAACACCGACTGGTTCAACTATGGCGGCATCTATCGCGAGGTTGAGCTTTACGAGACGCCAAAGACCGTCATCCGCGATCTCTTCATCCGCCTGGCCGGTGATGAGGGCTATGACCGCATCGCGGTATCAGGCGAGGTTGATGGCGCTGCAGACAATGCGCGCCTCACCATCCCCGATCTTGGCATCGACCAGAAAATTCCGGTCGAAAACGGCAAATTCAGCGCGGTGATCGAGGCAAGCCCGGGTCTCTGGTCCCCCGCCTCTCCACGCCTCTACGACGTGAAGCTTGAAGCAGGCGGCGACACCGTGACCGACCGCGTAGGCTTCCGCCGTATCGAGCGCCGAGGCACCGAGATCCTGCTCAATGGCAAGCCGACCTTCCTGCGCGGCATTTCCGTCCACGAGGACGATCTTGAAAACGGCAAGGTCACCAGCGAGGAAGACCTGCGCCGCCGCTTCGAAGACGCACGCGAACTTGGCTGCAACTATCTGCGCCTTGCCCACTACCCCCACCACGAGCGCGCAGCACAGCTTGCCGATGAGCTTGGCTTCATGCTGTGGGAAGAAATCCCGGTCTACTGGGCCATCGACTTCGAAAACGAAGCGACCTTCCGCGACGCGCAGAACCAGTTGCTCGAACTCATCAAGCGCGACCGCAATCGCGCCAGCGTCATCATCTGGTCTGTCGGCAATGAAAACCCGGACACCGATGCGCGACTTTCCTTCATGCGCCGCCTTGCGGAAACAGCCAAGGAAGCCGATCCGACCCGCCTGACCTCGGCTGCCTGCCTCATCAACCACGCCAAGCGCAAGATCGAGGACCGGCTTGCGGACCACATCGATGTGATCGGCATCAACGAATATTATGGCTGGTATGACGAGAACATCGAAGACCTGGAAGAGATCGGCCGCAATTCGGCACCCGACCGCCCGGTGGTGATTTCCGAAACCGGTGCGGATGGCGCCATCGGCGAAGGCGCGCCGGAGAGAGGCTTCTTCAGCGAAAGCTACATGGCCGATGTCTATCGCGAACAGATCGCGATGCTGCGCCGCCTTCCCTATGTGAAAGGCATATCGCCGTGGATATTGTACGACTTCCGCATTGAACGCCGGCAAAACATCTATCAGGCTGGCTTCAACCGGAAAGGCCTGATCCATGCCAACAAGAAGACGCGCAAGGAGGCCTTTTCCATACTGGCGTCCTGGTATCACGAACTGGCTGCCGGGGAACGCGAGGGGGACTGACACATGGCTGGGACGGCCAAGCGACGCTATCAGGATGTGGCCGAGGCGCTGAAGCAGGATATCGCTGCGCGCGGCTGCAAGGTCGGCGACCGTCTGCGCACCGAGCGCCAGATTTCGGAAGATATGGGCGTCAGCCGCTCCATCGTTCGCGAAGCCGTCATCATGCTGGAGATCGAAGGGCTGGTGGAGGTCCGCAAGGGCTCCGGCATCTATCTTGCGCGACTGCCAAACACCCGCCCCGGCGAAACCACCGTTGATTTCGGTCCCTTCGAGCTCCTCCAGGCGCGCCAGCTTCTGGAAAGCAATATCGCGGCACTTGCGGCGGTCACCGTCACCAAGTCCGACATCATGCAGATGCGCGAAGCGCTCGCCATGGAAAAGGCAGCGATTGAAGCGGGCAATGACGACTATTCCGGCGACGAGCTATTCCACCGTCTCATTGCCGAGGCCACGCAGAACGCGGTGCTCGTGGATATGGTCGAGGAGCTTTGGCACAAGCGCGCGCAAAGCCGCATGTGGGCAAGCCTGCACAACCGCATTTTCGACAGGACCTATCGGTCGAACTGGCTGTCGGACCACCAGGCCATTCTCAACGCCTTGCAGATGAAGGACGCCCCGGCCGCACGCCAGGCCATGTGGCAACATCTGGAAAATGTGCGCCTGACACTGATGACACTATCGGATGTCGATGACCCGGACTTCGACGGCTATCTCTTCTCGTCGGAAGCAATCGCGCCTGCCTGACTGCAGCGTGGGGATCATCCCGCCGCTGCAAGCACCTGTTCCTGCGTCGGCATCGCCGTCTGCGCACCGTAACCCTCGCAAGCCAGGGAGGCTGCAGTCACGGCAAGGCGAAGCGCCTCTTCCGGTGATTTACCCATGGTGAGAAAGGCCGCGAAGGCACCTACGAGCGTGTCGCCGGCGCCGGTCGTATCGACGACATTGGTTTTCGGTGCTCCAACGCTGTGGGATGCCCCCTCCCCGGCTCGCACCAGCATGGCGCCCTTGCCACCGAGTGTTGCGATCACGTCAACGCTTGCAGCCGCGGCAATGGCCTCGGCCAGCCCCTCGACCGGCGCGCCTGCCTTGCCACAGCCAAGCAGTCCCGCCACCGTTTCGGCCTCAAGCTCATTGACCACCAGATAGCGGGTCCCGTCGAGCAGCCCGCGCATCTCCTCTGCCGATACGGCAACGGTCGCAGGTGCGAAGTTCAGTATCACCGGCACATTGGCAGCCTTGGCGGCCGCAACGCACTCCAGATTGCGCTTTACCGGCACTTCCATCTGCATGACAACCAGGCTGGCGTCACCGATACTGGCACTCTCAAGAGCCGCATTCGCACCGCTTGCTACGGTGATGGCGTTCTCGCCGGCTTCATCCACATTGATGAAGGCGCAGCCGGTGGGCTCGCTGGACGTCACGACAGAGGTGACATCTATGCCTTCATTGGCCAGATTGTCCCGCGCAGCCCCGCCCAGCGCATCATCGCCAACAGCCCCCGACATGCGAACGCGACCGCTTTGTCCGAGTGCACGCGCAGCAGCAACGGCCTGGTTCGCACCCTTGCCGCCAAAGCTCTGCTCATAACGCGGAGATAGCACCGTCTCCCCCGGCTTCGGAATGCTGCCGACCCGACAGACCAGATCCACATTGATCGAACCGAAGACGAGGATTTCGGGCTGGCTCATGGCTATTGGCGTTCCCTGTCCATCTCATGAAGCTTCTCCACCCGGCGGCGAAACTCTTCGCTCGTGGAGAACTCTGCTTCGAGGTACGCCTTGATGAGATCGCTGGCAAGCCAGGGCCCCACGATCTGAGCGCCGATGCACATGATGTTCACGTCGTCATGTTCCACCGACTGATGGGCCGAATGCACATCATGGCAGACCGCCGCACGAATGCCCTTCACCTTGTTGGCCGCGATGGATGCACCGACACCCGTGCCACAAACCATCACGCCGCGCTCCGCCTTGCCATTCTGGATCGCGCCGGTAACGAGCTTTGCGATGTCGGGGAAATCGACAGGCTCGGCGTCATGGGAGCCCACATCGAGCACTTCGTGGCCAAGCGCCTTGATGGTTTCGATGACATGCGCCTTCAGCGGAAAGCCAGCGTGGTCGGAGCCGATAACGATTTTCATGGAATTATCCTTCGATGAATGACTAGCGCAGGAAACCGGGCAGCCAGAGAACAAGATCAGGAGTGAATGTGATGATGCCGAGGGTGATGATGAGCGGCACATAGAAAGGCGCGAGCGCCTTCAGGAGCTGCCGCAGCGATATCTGTGCGATCTCCGAAACCAGGAAGAGCGAAAGGCCCATGGGTGGTGTCAGAAGACCCACCATCAGATTGAAGATGGCGACAATGCCCAGATGCACGGGGTCAACGCCGGCCAGAACCATCGGCGGTGCGATAACCGGCACCACAAGCAAGGTGGCGGTTGTCGAATCCAGGAACATGCCCGCCACGAAGAAGATCAGATTGGCGATCAGAAGCAGCACGATCGGGTTCGTGGATAGTGTCAGGATCATCTTCGCGAAATCCTGAGGAACCTGCTCCACGGCCAGTATCCAACCGAACAATGCGGCCGCCGCAACGATGATCAGGATTGCGCTGGTGCTCTTCAGCGTCGCCAGCATCGAGTCGCGCAAATGCGCCCAGGTGAGCTCCCTGTAGACGAGCGAACTGATGAGAATGACATAGAATGCGGTGACTGCCGCAGCTTCCGTAGGCGTGAAGAGCCCCAGCATCATGCCGGCGATCATCAGCACGGGAGCCAGAAGCGCGGGCAAGGCCGGCACCAGCGCGCTCCAGACTTCACGCACGGTTGGCCAACGCGGCGCACGCGGCATCTTGTGGCGTAGCGACAGGACCGCTGCTGTGACCATGAGCAGCGCGACACAGATCAGTGCCGGTACAATGCCTGCAACAAGCAGCTGCACTATGGAAACGCTGGTCACCGACCCGTACACGATCAGCGGAATGCTCGGCGGGAAAATTGGCCCGACAACGGCTGAGGCAGCCGTCACAGCAGCGGAAAACGGTGCTTCGAACCCACGCTTGCGCATGGCCTCGATCTCGATCTTTCCAAGACCGCCCACATCGGCAAGTGCTGCACCCGACATGCCCGAAAAGATGAGCGAGGAGAAGATATTCACCTGCGCCAACCCGCCGGGAGCACGCCCGACCAGTGTATCGGCAAAGCGGAAAATGCGGTCCGTTACTCCGGCCAGGTTCATGAGATTGCCGACAAAGATGAAGATCGGCACCGCCACCAGCGGGAAACTGTCAAGCGCATAGGTCACGCGCTGGGCCAGCAGACCGAGGGGAAAGCCCTCGATCAGGACATAGCCGATTGCCGGCAACAGGATGGCATAAACCACCGGCACCCCTGCGATGAACAGGAGGAGAAACGTTATGATGAGTAGAATGCCCATTGGGAAACCTAGAGGCTGACGCTCGTGCTCTTCTGCGGCGGTTTGCGCAAATGGACGAGATGAATGATGGCGGCGAAGAAGAAGCCAAAGAACGTGGCGCCAAGGAACAGCCAGAACGGTATCTTCAAGGTCGGCGTCGCGTTGTTCAGATTGTCACCAATGGTCGCGAAAACCGCGTAGGCGATCAGTCCCGAAACAGCCACCGCTGCGAGCGAAGTGAAGAGGTTGAGAAACCGGCGAAAGGGAGCAGGAAGTGCGTTGCGTATATCGCCCATCACGATGTTCTCACCCGACGCCACCACCAGCGGATAGCTGACGAACACGACGCAGATCAGGAGAAATCGGGTAAGCTCCTCGGCTCCAATGATCGGAGCGTTGAACAGGTCCCTGAGAAGCACCTGAGCGAATGGCACAAGCACCAGCGCACCGAGCAGAAGCAGGCAGACTGTTTCCACCAACCGTCTAGCGATCTTCATTGAATTGCTCCGTATGCCGAAGGCAGGCCGCGCACGGCCTGCCTCATGGCCAGATTTACTTCACTTCGGCGATCTGCTCGATATACGGCGCGAAGTTGGGGAAGTCGGCGCGGATCTGTTCCAGAACCGGCTTGCGGAACGCTTCAAGGTCAAGACCTTCAGCTTCCGTGATCACGGTCATGCCCACACCCTTGAGTTCGGCAACCAGCTCCTCTTCCGAAGCGGTCGCCCACTCCAGCGAAGCCTGCGCCTTTTCCTCAAGCACCTTGGTGATGGCAGCACGGTTTTCCTCGCTCAGACCCTGCCAGGCCTTTTCGTTGACGAAGACCGCCAGGACCGAGTGCATGTGGCCGGTCAGCGCAACATGGGACTGCACTTCGTAGAGTTTGTTGGCGGAAATCATGGTCAGCGGGTTCTCCTGACCAACGACAAGACCCGTCATGAGGGCAGTGGGAAGCTCGGAGACCTCCACCGGCGTCGGCGTGGCACCAAAACCCTTGACCATCGACACCCACAGATCGAGCGGAACGGCACGGAATGGCTTGTTCTCCAGATCGGCGGGGCTCTTCACCTCGAAATTTGACGAGATGTGACGCGCGCCGCGATAGATGCGCCCGATGATGCGAACTCCGCCCTCGGAAATCAGCTTCTCGTTGATTTCCTGAAGTGCCGGCGAGTTGTTGGGATCGGTCGCCGCAAGCGCCTGCGCGGCATCGCGGTAGATGAAGGGTGCGTTGAAAACGGCCACATCCGGCACGATGCGAGCCAGCGAAGCGAAATCGTGGTGTCCCATGGAGATGGAGCCCATGCGAACGCCATCAACCATTTCGGCCACGCCGCCAAGCTGGCTGGCAGGGAAAACCTTGACCGTTACCTCGCCGTTGGTTTCCGTGGCGATTGCATCTGCTGCCTCGGACGCATAGCGCGTCTGGATGTCGCCTTCGGCACCCACATGTGCATATCGAAGCTCTTCAGCTGCTGCAGCACCCGACATCAGGGCAACAGCAACCGCCATGGACGCGGCGCGTCCAGCCAGTGATTTGAACATGATACTTCCTCCCGTTGATACTAACTAACGATCAAGGCCGCCCTTCGAATAGGCAGCGATGATGCTCTTGCGACGAAGCTCGTCGCCTATCGCAAAGTGCTCGCGCAGCCGCTGATCGGCCGCGTCACCGTCCCCCTCGACGATGGAGAGAAAGACCTTGCGGTGCGATTCCACGAGGTCGTTGACGATTTCGGGTGCGGTATAGGTGGTGCGCCGGCGCTCCACATGACTGCGCTTCAATAGCTCTGAGATTGCCCTGTAGAGAGTGATAAGCGCCTGACTGTGGCTTGCCCGCACGATGGAGTCATGGAAGCGGAAGTCAGCTTCACCGCCCTTCTCGGGATCGCCCAGCGTCTTGACCAGCGCCGTCAGGCACCCGCCGATCCGGTCCAGATCCGCTTCCGTGGCTCTTTCGCAGGCAAGCCTGATGGCCTGGCACTCGATGGCCATGCGCGCCTGCATGATGTCTTCGGATACATTCTGCTCCTGGGCGAGCGAGAAGGTGAAGAAGTCACTGAGAACCGACACATCCGCCTTGCCCACATAAGCCCCGCTGCCGTGACGGATATCGACGAGTCCGAGCATGGCGAGCGAGCGCATGGCCTCCCGCAAGAGAGGACGCCCCACATTCAGCTGCTGAGCCAACTCACGCTCGGCCGGCAACCGATCACCTGAAGCCAGTTCGCCGGAGAGGATCTTCTCACGGAAATAGGCCATCACACGGTCAGCACCGCTTCTGCCTTCGCTTTCGCCGGTATGGGTCTCGGCCATTTCGGTCTCCACTGGTATTACCTATTTAGAACCACATGAGATTATTTGAGTCAACGGTTAGCCTAATATCTCTAGACCCGTAGAGTCTTCGAGCGATTGAGCGCTCTAATCAATCGAAATATTCAAAAAAGTGGTATGACCAATAAAAAAAGCCGCAGCAATTTTCTGCCGCGGCTCGACCGATTTCGGTAACGTGTGTTGTAGCTACAAGACCTTGCGCAAAAAGGCTCGCGTGCGCGGGTCCTTGGGATCGGTGAAGATCTGCTCGGGCGGCCCCTGCTCCACAAATTTGCCGCCGTCCATGAAGATCACGCGATCGGCGATATCGCGGGCGAACTGCATTTCGTGGGTGACCACCAGCATGGTCTGGCGCTCGTCCGCCACCTTCTTCAAAAGCTGCAGCACTTCGTCGATCCATTCGGGATCAAGCGCCGAAGTCGGTTCATCGATCAGCATAAGGGGCGCCTGGGAAGCCATGGCGCGACCGATTCCGACACGCTGCTGCTGCCCGCCCGACAGAGCCGAAGGATAACTCCCTTCCTTTTCTGCAAGCCCGATCGTGCCAAGGATCTCGCGGGCTCTGGCGAACGCCTTCTCCCTGTCCCAGCCGCGCACCGTGGTGAGACCTTCGGCGATATTCTCGATGGCCGTCTTGTTGGCAAAAAGCGCATAGTTCTGAAAGACGAAGGAGGTCTGACGGCGCAGCGCAAGCTGCTGCTTCCTGGAAGCATTGCCAGCATCCACCTCGACATCGCCTATGCGGATGACACCCTCGTCAGGCTTTTCCAGAAAATTGAGCGTGCGAAGCAACGTCGACTTGCCCGTACCTGAAGGCCCGATGATGACAACACGCTCCCCCTCTCGCACCTCAAGGTCGAGATTATCGAGCACCGTATTGGTGCCGAAACGCTTGGTCAGTCCCTTGATGCGGATCATCGTGCATGCGCCTTTCCAAGCCGCGTTTCGAGACGACGCTGGAAGAGCGTCAGCGTCTCGACAATCGCCCAATAGATGAGAGCCACGATGATGAAGGCCTCGAAATAGAGGAAGCTGCCGGCAGCCTCCTTCTGCGTCGCGCCCATCAACTCCGTCACGCCCAGCGTGAAGGCAAGCGAGGTGCCCTTGATCATGTCGATGAAGTAATTGACCAGCGTCGGTGCGGCCACGCGGGCAGCCTGCGGCAGGATGATGCGACGCATCATCTGCGTCGTGGTCATGCCCACCGACATGGACGCTTCCCATTGCGAGCGGTCCACGCCCAGAATGGCTGCGCGAATGCTTTCGGCCATATAGGCGGCGAAATGCAGCGTCAGCCCCATGATTGCGGCCGTCACGCCGTTGATGGCGGTCAGGAAGGCCAGCACCTGTGGCAGTCCATAATAGAACAGGAAAAGTTGCACCAGGAGCGGCGTGCCGCGAAAGAAGCTGATGAAAAAGCGGGTGAATCCGTCGAGCACCGGCACATTGACCACGCGCACCACTGCCATGAGCGAGGCCAGCACAAGCGCCATCACCATGCTGACGGCAGCCATGCCGAGTGTCAGCGGCACATAGCTGAGCAGGATCGGCACGAGACCGAACATGTAGTCGAAATCAAGAGCTCTCATCGCTTCCGCCTTCCGGCTGCCGGTGCATCAGACCATATTCATGGCTTCTGCACACATAGGGCGGCTGCAGGTCCTGTCCCGCAGCCGCCCGATGTTCAAGGCATACGCCTTACTTGGTGATATCGGTTCCGAACCACTTCTGGGAGATCTCGGCCAGCTTGCCGTTCTCCTTCAGCGTTGCGATCGCCGCGTCGAAACGATCGCGAAGCGCGCGACCCTCCTCGTCATCTCGGAAAGGAAGCGCATTGCGGATCTCGGAGAAGCGCTCACCGGCCAGAGCCAGCGGCAGGGGTGATTCCTTGATCGTCTGCGCAGCACTCACGCGGTCCATGACGAAGGCATCGACACGACCAAGGGCGGTTTCCTGCGCCAGATTGCTTTCATAGGTCTTGATGTCGATCTCGTCGGCATAGGGCAGCTCACGCAGAAGCTGCTCGAAATTGGAGCCGAGATTGACGGCAACCGTGCGACCCTTCAGGTCTTCCGGCCCGGTGATCTCGCTTTCGTTCCCCTTCTTCACGACAACCTGTGCGCCGTCGATCACGTAAGGCTGCGTGAAGGCGAACTTTGCCTGACGCTCCTCGGTGATGGTGATCTGGTTTGCGATCGTGTCGATGCGTCCGGCTTCAAGCGCACCCACGAGACCCGAGAAGCTCATGGTCTCGAACTTGATTTCATCGCCGGTTTCTTCAGCCAATGCATTGATGAAATCGACCTCGAAGCCCTGCAGCTTGTCCTGTTTGACGAAGGTGAAGGGGAAATAGCCACCGGACATGCCGACCGTTACAGTATCGGCCAGAGCGGAAGTGGCGGATGCAGCCGCAAGTGCCGCAGCGAGAATGAACTTGCGCATGAGAGGAACTCCTTGGAGCGCGGAAAATCTGGAGGCCGGAAAATAGGTATGGCGCAATAAAATTCCAGCGGCCCGAAGGATGGAGACGCAAGAAAGCAAAAGCGAATTACTCCGGCCTGAAAGCGTAGGAATTCTTCGCGCGAGGCCCGTCCGAGCGAGCAACTTTATTTCGCAAAAAATCGCTCCTCCTGCTGCTGGTGCAACTGTTTGCGACCCATTATAGTGGCGACAGCCACTCCGTTTTGGACCCGATCTTGAAACTGCGCCCGCTCTTCATGCTTTTCAGCCTCCTGCTCGCCGTCAGCTTCGGCCTGCAGAGCCTTCCAGCTGGAGATTGGCCGACCACGGGCGCACCGCTTCTGCAGGAAGCCGAGCATCAGTCGCCGGCGCTTGGCGAGAAAGGTCCGACGGTGGTGAAAACCGCCGCGCGTGCGAAGTCCCCGACACCGCCTGATCCAGAAGCGATCACTTCTTTCGCAGCTCTCGTCTGGAAGAGTTCCGTCCTTCCCGAACCAGATGCGGACGGGCTCGCCTCCCCCTCGCCGGCACGCAGCCATACACGCCCCGCGCCCCGCGCTCCCCCATTTGTAGTCTGACCTGGGCCGACCGCCCGTTTCTCGACGATCACACTGCAAATTCGCGTCCTTCAATGACGGTTTGGAACTGTCTTGCGAAGACGCATAAATGGGAGCGTTCAAATGAAACGCGTCATTACCTTCTCCAGCATCGCTGGAGCCATTGCCGTCGCACTTTTCGTGTCGGTGGAATTGATAGCCGCTGCCGGAGCAGCCTTGTGGTCAATTGCCGGCCTGATGCATCTCAGCCAGCAGGCGGCAATCATACTGGCTGCCCTCTTGGGCGTGCCAACGTTATGGGCCGTCACCAAGATCTGTCAGCTTTCCTGGGCCGCGGAGACCGATCCGGAAAACAATTGATCAGTCCGCTCACATTCGCTTGAGCATGAGACAAAGGGGGAAAGTCGGCGGAACGGCTTTCCCCCTCTTCCGTTGGGCAAACGACAGCAATGATGGAGACCAATCGATGCCAGAGGCCGCACGCGATACCGCTGACACTCGCCACCTGACCACGCGCAATCCGGCAACGGGGGAAAAGCTGAAGGACTATGCGCTGATGAGCGATCACGAGGTGGAGGACCTGATCCAAGCCACCCACAACGCGTTCGAAAACTGGCGACGCACGAGCTTTGAGGAACGTGGCGAACATCTGCGCCGCTTCGCCGAAGTACTCCGTGAGGAGAAGGAGGAGATGGCCCGTCTCATGAGCACCGAGATGGGCAAGCTGTTCTCCGCTTCCAAAGGCGAAATCGAAGCCTGCGCGGAAATCACCGAATACACGATCGAAGAGATGAACACCTATCTGCAGGACGAGGAACGCCCGCTGCAGTCAGGCGGCAAGGGGATCGTCACCTACAGCCCCATCGGTGTCATCTATGGCATCCAGCCGTGGAACTTCCCGCTCTACCAGGTCGTGCGCTATGCCATCGCGAATATCGCGGCTGGCAACACGGTGCTGCTGAAACATGCAGCCGACGTGACCGGCTCGGCACTGAAGATCGAGGCGATGATGAAGAGGGCCGGCTTTCCGGACAATGTCTTCACCGTCCTCGTCATCGACCATGACCAGTCCGACACCGTGATCGAAAACCGCCTCGTGCGGGGCGTGACATTGACCGGCAGCCCGCGTGCAGGCGCCCATGTCGGCGCGAAAGCTGCCAAAGCATTGAAGAAGTCCGTTCTCGAGCTTGGATCCAACGACGCCTATATCGTGCTGGAGGATGCCGACCTCGAGAAAGCCGTGAAGCATTGCGTGGCGGGACGCATCTACAACAATGGGGAGACCTGCGTAGCTGCCAAGCGCTTCATCGTCGTCGATTCGGTCTATGAGAAATTCCGCGACGCCTATGTGGAGCAGATGAAGGCGGTGAAGCTAGGCGACCCCTTTGACGCAGACACCCAGCTCGGGCCGATGGTTCGCGAAAATCTGCGCGCCGACCTCCACGATCAGGTCGTGCAGTCGCTGAAGCATGGGACAAAGCTTCTATGCGGCGGCGAGATCCCAGAAGGCCCCGGCTTCTTCTACCCGGCTACAGTCCTTGAGGACGTGAAACCCGGCCAGCCGGCCTATGACGAGGAGCTTTTCGGACCCGTCGCCTCCCTCATTCGGGTGAAGGATGAGGCAGAAGCCATCAGGACCGCCAATGACAGCGTCTATGGTCTCGGCGGCGGCATCTTCACCAGTGATGTGGAGCGCGCGAAGCGCATTGCCCGCGACGAGTTCGATACGGGCATGGTCTTCATCAACGGCTTCGACCTCGCCCAACCCAACATGCCATTCGGCGGCGTGAAGGATTCCGGCTATGGCCGCGAACATGGCGGCTTCGGCATCCGCGAATTCGTGAATGTGAAGGCGATCAACATCGTCGGTTGATCATCGAAGAACAGCCGCAAAAAGCCCGGCAAGAGCGCCGGGCTTTCTCTCGTACTGTTGTGCACAGCTAGTGCGTGGGCATCAGGAATATCTCGTTGATCGTGGCGCGCTCTGGCTGCTCGAGTGCATAGACAACCGCCTTGGCAACATCTTCAGCCTGCAGCTTGTCAGGCTTGCCTTCGCTGAAAAAGGCCGTGTCCACCATGCCAGGCGCGATAACAGTGCAGCGCCCGCCCCATTCCCGCATTTCCTCGGCCATGTTGCCCGCATAGCCATGCACGAACCATTTGGTTGCGCCATAGATCGAGCCCTTGATGTGGCGGCGACCAGCAGCCGAGCCCGTCAGCACCAGATGCCCCTTGGTCTTCTTCAGATGCGGCAGCGCCACGCGTGCGGTGTAGAGCAAACCCATGATGTTGACGTCGATCATGCTGCGCCACTCTTCAGGATCACCCGCTTCGGTGCCCGGCTTGTCGAGGCCTTTCCCCGCATTGGCGAAAGCGGCATCAAGACCGCCAAAGTGATCCACGAGCCTGGCCACTGCATCTTCCTGCGCAGAAAGATCGGTTGCATCACCCGGCAGCGCCAGCGCCTTGTCGCCAAGTTCGTCAACCAGCTTGTTCAATTTGTCCTTGCTGCGGGCCATCAGGCCGACATTCCAGCCCGCCTCAGCGGCATGTCGCGCGGTCGCTTCGCCGATACCGGAAGAGGCGCCGGTGATGAAAAGGGTTTTCGTCATGAAATCACTCCTGATGGCTATTAGGTTTGAAGCCTAAAGCTAGGTGGGGCGTAGATCACGACAAGGGCGCGGCTCAGGCGGGGATCGGCTCCTTCGGTTTGCGTACGGCCATGAAGTAGAAGAACAGGCCGGTGAGCACGAGGAAGAACAGACTGTCAGGGCTCGTCAGGAACACCAACGGATTGCCGTCGCTGAGCGACAGCGAGCGCCTGAGATATTGCTCAAGGTCCGGCCCCAGGATGAAGCCCAGCAGCAGGGAGACCGTTGGATAATTTTGCTTGCGCAGGAAGAAGGCAAGAATGCCGAACACAAGTGCCAGCCCCATCTGGAAGACCGAAAAAGTCGCCACATAGCTGCCCACCAGCGCCACAACCGCAATACAGGCATAAAGCAGCCCGCGCGGTATGGACACGATGCGCACGAACCACGGCCCGAAGATGAAGAGCGTCAGCGGAATGAGGATCAGCGCACTTACGAAAAGCGAGGCGAACATGGGCGCAATCAGGTCCGTCTGGCTTTCGAGAAGCCGCGGGCCCGGCTGCAAGCCGTTGATCACGAGCACGCCGAGCACGATCGCGGTAGTCGGATCGCCGGGAATGCCGAACATCAGCATCGGCACGAATGCGCCGCCGCACATGGAATTGTTGGCCGATTCCGCTGCGGCAATACCCTCGCGGCTGCCATTGCCATATTGCTCAGGCTTGCGGGAGCGCCGCTTGGCATCCGCATAGGAAACGAAAGCTGCCATCGAGCCGCCGACTCCGGGCAGGATGCCGATGCCATAGCCCATGACCGAGCTTTTCAGATAAGTGAAGAGCCCGATCTCGCGGATCTCGCTCCATGCGGGCAGGAAGTCGCGGCGGCGGATTTTGGCAGCAGCCTCGTTCACCTGCAGCTTCAGGGAAGCGGAATGCGCCTGTGCCTGATAGAGCACTTCGGAAATCGCGAAGGTGCCGATGATGATGGGCATCATGTCGATGCCTTCCACCAGCACTTCCGTGCCGAAATTGAAGCGCGGGATCGGCTGCATGACATCGATGCCAATGGTCGCGATCATCACGCCCAGCATTGTGGCAACAACGCCCTTGGCGATCTCGCCACGCTGAACGATGATGATGACGACGAGCGCAAAGAGCACCAGCGCGAACTTGCCGGGCGTCTGGATGAGTAGCGACAGCTTGGCTGCCAAAGGCATCAGCCCCATGAGCAGTAGCGCACCGACACAGCCGCCTATCATGGAGCCAAGTGCGGCATGGCCGAGAGCATTGGCGCCCTGCCCCTTCTTCATCAAGGCATAGCCCTCGATCGCCGTCATCATGGAGGACGGTGCGCCGGGAATGTTGATGGTGGTTGCCGTTATGCTGCCGGCATACATGCCCGACATGAAGATGGAGGCGCACATGACGAGCGCCGGCACCACATCCATGCTGTAGGTGATCGGCAGTAGAAGCGCGATGGCAAGTACCGAGGTCAAGCCAGGCACGGCACCGAAAAACGTGCCGATGATGAAGCCCAGTACCATGAAACCGAGCGCTTCCGGCTGCGCCAGTGCACCGAAACCCTGCAGCACTTCGAAGAAAAAGCTCATAGCGGCAACCCTGGGAACACCGGCAGCCTGATGCCGAAGACGAAGGCGAACAGGCCGTAGAAGACAGCCGTGACGGCAAGCGCGTCAATGACGCGCCGCACCGGACGACCGGCCTGATAGGAAAAGAGTATGAAAAGCGCGAAGACGAAGAGGAAGGTGGACAGGCTGTAGCCCAGCCATTTGAAAACCCCAATATAGGCCGCCGTGGCAACGACGATGGCTGCAGGCTGGATCAGGCTCCCGCTTTCGCCACCGGTGCGCTGACGGCGTTCCTTCCAGATGATGGTGAACAAGGCGCCATACATGAGAGCAGCAGCAAGAAGCGGCAGGAAGCGCGGTCCTACGAGACCCTCGCTGAATTGCGGGCGGATCTGGAACGCGGCTGCGACATAGACAGTGGTGAGTATCAGGAGGGAGATTGGCACCCCCAGCCTGCCTGCCACACTTGATTGACTCTCCGCCATCACCGCGTCCTCCCGCTGAATGGAATCCGGGCGCCGTTGGCCAAGCCAGCGGCGCCCATAATGCAGTTCTATTTCGAGATGATGCCCTGTTCCACCAGCGCATCCATCTGTTCAAACAGCTTGGCACTAGTCTCATCGGCCCAGCCGGTAACTTCGCTCGTGCCGAGCCAGTTCGGCGTCACGCCTACATTGGCGACCCATTCCTGGAATTCGTCGCTTTCCAGAGCCTGCTTGTAGGCGGCTTCAAGCTTGGAAATGGCCTCGTCCGGCGTATCTGCAGGTGCAGCAAAGACGATGAAGCTGCCCATGCGAAGATCGAGACCGGCATCTTTCGCCGTCTGCACGTCCGAAAAGGTCGGGTTGGGCGTGTCGGAGAACTCGACCAGACCGCGCACGTCGCCATTCTCGATCAGCGAAGCGAAGTCACCGAGGCTTGTGGCAACGACATCCACCTCATCGGAGAGGATGGCTTCCTTTTGCGGAGCAGCACCACCCGGATAGGCGATGATCTTGAACTCGGTGCCGGTTTCTTCCTGCAGCTGCAGGACAGCCAGATGCAGACGCGAACCGATATTCTGGATGCCGATCTTGATCTCGCCCGGCTTTTCCTTGGCGGCCGCAACAAGCTCGTCAATCGACTGGTACGGCGTGTCTGACGCGACGATGATCGCATCCGGCTCGCTGGTTACGCGGCCGATCAGCTTCAGCTTGTCCATCTTGTAGGTCGGAAGTAGACCCTGCCACGGCACGGTGACGACGCTGTCATAGGTCAGCGCGCCGATCGTGTAACCGTCAGGCCGCGCCTTCATCACCTGCGAAACGCCCGTGGCGCTGATTCCGCCTTCTATATTCTCCACATACATGGAGGCGCCGATATTCTTCTCGGCAATGGTGGTCAGCTTGCGAACGATGCCATCCGTGCCGCCACCTGCACCCCAGGGTACGACCACGCGAATATCCTTCTCCGGATAGTCGGCCATGGCCGGTGCCGAGATTAGTGCTGCAACGGCCACCGTGGCGAGCAGTTTGAAATTTCTGGCAATCATGTCTCTCTCCCAATTGTCGCGCATTCATTGCGGCCTGTTGCGGCCAGCTTTTGCGGCAGAAGCCGCCTCCTCCCGCCAGCCTGCGCCATGACCGGCAAATTCGTATCGTCCTGTCCTCAGGCTGCCTTTCGGCCGTGCTGCATCTTCTCGATCAGACCCTGAAGCACATCACGTTCTTCTGTGGTGAGATCGGTCAGCGGCGCGCGCACCGAACCCGGCTTGAAACCGGCAAATTCGACACCGGCCTTGATGGCTGAAACCGCATAGCCCGGCTGGCGATCACGCAGCCGCGCAAAGGGGAAGAAGAAGTCTTCCAGAATGCGCTGGACCGTCGCCTTGTCGCCCGCCTGAAGCGCGGCGTAGAACTCAAGCGCCGTTTCGGGAATGAAGTTGAAAACCGCTGATGAATAGGTGGTCACCCCAGCGCCGTAATAGGGTTCGGCAAAGAGCTCATGTGTGGGCATGCCGCCGACATAGCAAAGCCTGTCGCCAAGGCGTGCCGTGATCTCCCGCACGAGATCGATGCGGCCCGTGCCATCCTTGAAGCCGATCAGGTTCGGACAGGTTTCGGCCAGCCGCTCCAGCGTCTCAGCCGAGACAACCGAGTTGTCGCGGTTGTAGACGATGACACCAAGACCGGTAGCATCGCACACCGCCTTGATGTGCTGATACAGCCCCTCTTGCGGCGCGTGGATCAGATAATGTGGAAGCAGCAACAGCCCGTCAGCACCCGCCTTTTCAGCACCGCGTGCAATCTCTTTGGCCGTCTCAGTGCCATATCCGCAGCCCGAAATGATCGGCATGTCGCTTGCCGCGGATTTTGCAGCGCGCACGGTCTCCACCACCTCGCTCGGGGTCAGGGAGAAGAACTCACCCGTGCCACCCGCGGCGAACAACGCGGCCGCATCAAACCCGCACAACCAGTCGATATGCTTCGTGTAGCTGTCGAGATTGAGCCCGTTGTCGGAATCGAAATGCGTGACCGGAAACGAGAGTAGTCCGCTGGAGATGCGTGTCTTGATTTCTTCAGGTGTCATCAATGCTGCCCCTTTGATTGAGCAAAGTCATATGATGACTTGACGCTATTGGTCAATAGACGTCGTATTATTTTCCGTAGCCGAACGTCCAAGCACCCGATAACGCTTCAGGGAACCACCCAGATGGGTACGCATGGCCTCACGCGCGCGCTGCGGATCGCGCGCATAAATTGCCTCTGCAACAGCCAGATGCTCCTGATGAAGCTGCGCATCGCGGTTTTCCCGTAGCGCCTGGATCGTCTTCTCATCCGCCAGCTTGCTGCGCGGAATGGTGCGTTTTCCCAAATGCGACAGGAAGGCTTCAAATCGGGAATTGTTGGTCGCGCGAGCTACAGCCATGTGAAATTCGAAATCTGCCTGCGCGGTAGATTTGCCGTCCTGCATCATCCGCTCAAATTGACCGAGTTGCGCCTCAATCTCGGCCTCCTGCGCCGGAGAACAGCGCTCTGCGGCCAGGCCGGCAGCCTCGATTTCAACCGAGGCACGCAGTTCAAGCTCTTCGATTATATCGGAAATCCGCCGATGCACCTCGTCGAAGAGATGCAGACCACCTGATGGCGCAGGCGGCTCCATAACGAAGACTCCGGACCCGTGACGCGATTCGACCAGTCCATCTGCCCGAAGCGCGGCGATGGCCTCGCGCACGACCGTTCGGCTAACGCCAAAACGCTCGATCAGGGCAGGTTCGGTGGGAAGCTTCGCCCCCACCGGAAAGACGCCTTGTGCGATGTCACCTCGCAATGTGTCAGCAACTTTTGCCGACAGACTGATCTTTGCTTTCGCCCCAGGCTCAATGGCCATCGAATGCACCTTGCCTCTCTGATCCGTACCTTCCGCCGATACCGGCGGTAATTGCCGCCCATATTGGAGCTACAGGATAACGGATACAATAGATGCGACGGCTATCACAAAGAAATATGATGACTTTGTGCTAACTTCCGAAAAAGGCGGTCGGCTTCAGAAGCTTGTTCGTCTGGGCGACGAGATAGCCGGCCTCGGCGGAAAGCTTCAGATAGTTCTGCCATGCAGGATCGGCCTGCATCGCCGCGCGCTTCGTTTCACGGTCAGCAGCACTTTCGTAAATCCAGACATGGACATAGGAGTTCACGTCACCGGTCTCGGTCGCAGCGTAAAGAAGCGGCTCACCCAGATGCTTGCGCTGCACAGGCCAGCCATGCTGCTCATAAAGCGCCAGATGTTTCTTGATCGTGCCCGGACGGCAAACATAAGTGCGGTGATCGTAGAGCATGACTTTCCCCCTCGTTTTCGCGCATGAAAAAGGCGCGGGGCTCGACTGGATGCGAGACCCGCGCCTTACAAGCCTGGCTCAATAGCCGCTATTCGGCAGCTGCTGCAAGCTTGCCCGGTATGTAATTGAGGATCGGCGCCAGCCAGCGCTCGACCTCCTCAAGCGGCATGTTCTTGCGTCGCGCATAGTCTTCCACCTGATCGCGCTCGACCTTGGCGACACCGAAATAGTAGCTTTCCGGATGGCCGATATAGAGGCCGGAGACAGAAGAGCCGGGCCACATGGCATAGCTTTCCGTCAGCTTCACGCCTGCCTGGTTTTCCGCATCGAGCAGACGGAAAAGCGTTTCCTTTTCAGTATGATCAGGCTGCGCCGGATAGCCGGGCGCGGGACGGATGCCAGCATATTTCTCCGCGATCAGGTCGTCATTGGAGAGTGCCTCATCGCTTGCATAGCCCCAGAATTCGCGTCGCACCTTCTCATGCATGCGCTCGGCAAACGCCTCGGCAAAACGATCCGCCAGCGCCTTCACGAGAATGGAATTGTAGTCATCATTCGCGCGTTCGAAACGCTCCGCGATGGCCACCTCCTCGATACCGGCAGTCACAACGAAACCGCCGACATAATCCTCGCACCCGCTCTCCTGCGGGGCCACGAAGTCCGACATGGCAAGGTTCGGCCTTCCGTCGCGGCGGCTAAGCTGCTGGCGAAGCGTGTAGAAGGTCGCAAGTTCCTCGGCACGGCTGTCATCGGTGAAGAGGCGAATATCGTCGCCAACCGCATTGGCTGGCCAGAACCCGATCACCGCACGCGGCCGGAACCACATTTCCTCGATGATCTGCTTGAGCATGGCTTGCGCATCGGCGAAGAGCTGACGTGCGGCCTCGCCCTGCTTCTCGTCTTCCAGTATCTTCGGATAACGTCCCTTCATCTCCCAGGTCTGGAAGAAAGGTGTCCAGTCGATATAGCGGGCGAGTTCCTCAAGGTCCCAGTCCTCGAAGGTTTTTGTGCCGATGAAGCTCGGGCGCTTGGGCTGATAGGCCGACCAATCAAGCTTCAGTGCATTTTCGCGCGCTTTTGCGAGCGGCAGACGCTGCTTGTCGGCCTCGGAGCGATAATGCGCGTCCGCGACCTTGGCATATTCCGCCCGGATCTTCTCGATATAGCCTTCGCGAATATCGTCCGAGAGCAGGTTGGAAACCACACCGACAGCACGGCTGGCGTCATTCACATGCACCACCTGCCCGCGCTCATATTGCGGGTGGATCTTCACCGCCGTGTGCACACGGCTGGTGGTCGCACCACCGATCAGAAGCGGAATGTCGAAGCCCTGACGCTCCATCTCTGCGGCTACATGGACCATCTCGTCGAGTGAAGGCGTGATGAGACCCGACAGGCCAATGACATCGACCTTCTCGTCCTTTGCCGTCTGCAGGATCTTCTCCGCGGGCACCATGACGCCGAGATCGATGATCTCGTAATTGTTACAGGCCAGCACGACGCCAACAATATTCTTGCCGATGTCATGAACATCGCCCTTCACCGTCGCCATCAGCACCTTGCCGGCCGCCTCACGCTCACCGCCGCCATTGGCGAGCTTTTCCTCCTCCATGTAAGGCAGAAGGATCGCGACCGCCTGCTTCATCACGCGGGCGGATTTCACCACCTGCGGCAGGAACATCTTGCCCGCGCCGAACAGATCACCAACCACATTCATGCCCGCCATGAGCGGACCTTCGATGACGTGCAGTGGACGCTCGGCCTGGAGGCGTGCTTCTTCCGTATCCTCGTCGATATATTCGGTGATGCCGTTCACCAGCGCATGTTCAAGGCGCTTTTCGACCGGCCATTCGCGCCAGGTAAGGTCCTTCTCGCGCCCTTTGGACCCACCTGAACCGCGATAGCGTTCGGCAATCTCCAGCATGCGCTCGGTCGCAGTGCCGCCATCCTTGGGCTGGCGATTGAGAACGACATCCTCGCAAGCCTCGCGAAGCTCCGGATCGATCTGGTCATAGACCGCAAGCTGTCCGGCATTGACGATGCCCATATCCATGCCCGCCTTGATGGCATGGTAGAGGAATACAGCATGCATCGCCTCGCGCACGGGCTCGTTGCCGCGGAAGGAGAAGGAAAGGTTCGACACACCGCCCGACACATGCACATGCGGCAGCGTCTCGGTGATCTCGCGGGTCGCCTCGATAAAGTCGACGCCGTAATTGTCGTGCTCCTCGATACCCGTTGCCACGGCGAAGATGTTAGGGTCGAAAATGATGTCTTCTGGCAAAAGCCCGGCTTTTTCGGTGAGTATCTTGTAGGCCCGGGTACAGATCTCGACCTTGCGCGCCTTTGTGTCGGCCTGCCCTTCCTCGTCGAAGGCCATGACGACAACGGCAGCGCCATAGGCACGGCAAAGCCGCGCATGCTCCAGAAACTGCTCTTCGCCTTCCTTGAGCGAGATCGAATTGACGATCGCCTTGCCCTGAATGCACTTCAGGCCTGCTTCGATCACCTCCCATTTGGAGGAGTCCACCATGATCGGCACGCGGGCAATATCCGGCTCGGCGGCGATGAGGTTGAGGAATTCCACCATCGCCTTCTTCGAGTCGATGAGGCCCTCATCCATGTTGATGTCGATGATCTGCGCCCCGTTCTCCACCTGACTCAGCGCAACTTCGAGCGCGGTCGCATAGTCGGCATTGGTGATGAGCTTGCGGAATTTGGCCGAGCCCGTGACATTCGTCCGCTCGCCCACATTCACAAACGGGATGTCGTCGGTAAGCGTGAATGGCTCTAGACCTGAAAGGCGCAATTGCGGCTTCTTCTTCGGCACCTGGCGCGGCTTCTTATCCGCAACGGCCTGTGCAATCGCGCGGATATGCTCCGGCGTTGAGCCACAGCAGCCGCCCACCACATTGACCAGTCCTTCATCGGCAAAGCCCGCTACCTGCGCGGCCATGAATTCCGGGCTCTCGTCATATTCGCCAAAGGCGTTGGGCAGACCCGCATTCGGATAGGCGCAGGTGAAGGTGTCGGCCGCGCCTGAAAGCTCTGCCATGTGCGGACGCATCGCTTCAGCACCCAGCGCACAGTTCAAGCCCACGGTGAAGGGCTTCGCGTGACGGATCGAGTGCCAGAACGCCGTTGGCGTCTGGCCGGAAAGCATGCGGCCGGAAAGATCGGTGATGGTGCCGGAAATCATGATCGGCAGACGCACGCCCTTCTCTGCAAAGATTTCCTCGCAGGCGAAGATGGCAGCCTTCGCATTCAGCGTGTCGAAGATCGTCTCGATCAGGATGATGTCGGAGCCACCGTCGATCAGGCCGCGCAACTGCTCACCATAGGCAATGCGAAGCTCGTCAAAGGTGACGGCGCGAAAGCCAGGATTGTTGACGTCAGGCGAAATGGATGCCGTGCGGTTAGTCGGCCCCAGCGCACCGGCAACAAAGCGCCGCCTGCCATCCTTCTGTTCCGCCCGACGGGCTGCACGCTTGGCAAGCCGCGCGCCATCGCGGTTCAGGTCGTAGACAACCTCTTCCATGCCGTAATCGGCCTGGGCGATGGAGGTGGAGGAGAAGGTGTTCGTCTCCAGAATATCCGCGCCGGCAATTGCATAGTCGTAGTGGATATCCTCGATCGCCTTGGGCTGCGTGAGGATTAGAATGTCGTTATTGCCCTTCTGGTGGCACTCGCAGCCCATGAAGCGTTCGCCGCGGAACTGCTCTTCATCCAGCTTGAGGCTCTGAATCTGCGTCCCCATCGCGCCATCCATAACGAGGATGCGCTCGCGGGCAGCTTCTTCCAACGCGGCGAACACATCCGATCCGTCGGATTTCGCGGCAACAGGGCCGAAGAGTTCATCAAGGGCGGACGGATTCTCAGACACGGAACTTCCTCTCGTCGATTTCGCCGAGCCATCACATAAAGATATCTTTATGTCAACATGCGGTCATGCGAGACATGCCATCGCGTGCGGCATCTGGCCCTGCTCATCCAATATAGGCGAGGAAGCAGGCAACAGACAGGCAAGTGCCGGAAATCAGCGCGGCTCCTGCCACAGATTGAGATAGCGCGGGTCGAACTCGCACATCTCGGCCAGACGGTCGAAGTCGACAATCCGCACGCGCCGGTCGCGCCATTCGACAAAGCCGGTCGAGCGTAGATTGGCGAGCGTCTTGTTCACATACACGGTGGACATGCCCAACATGTCGGAGATCATGGCTTGAGTAGGCGGAAAATCGAAACTGTCGCCCTCGATCACGCCGACCGCGCGCAGTCGCGTATAGAGCTCGCACAGGAGATGCCCCATCTGCTGCTCCGCGCTCATCCGCCCAAGCGATACGATCCAGGCCCGCTGGATGGCGGCATCGACCAGCGTCGTATGCCACAGCAGGCGCGTGAGATGCGGATGCGTCTCGGTGAGACGCCGCAAATTGATATGCGGCACAAAGGCTGCGCGGCAGGGTCCGACCGCAATCACCGCATGGTCCATGACTTTCAGCAACATGCTGTGCAGGTCAACAAAGTCACCGGGAATATGGACGGCTGATATCTGGCGCTTGCCATTGGCCAGATACTGAGCACGTGCGGCGAAACCCTCCACGATCAGGCAGGCTTCCTCGGGTCGCGAATCCTCGGCAACAAGTTCCTCGCCGGAAGCAAAGCTGCGCATGCGGGCGGGCAAGGCGATGATGGCCTGCCGCTCTTCATCGCTCATGTGGTCATGCCGCTCCAGCATATTGATCAGAAAGGATCGCTCATCCTTGTTCACCGTGCCCACCCCACCCGCTATCGTTTTTTCTGCTTCATGCGCAGGATCGTCAGCCTAGTTGTGGCGATCTGCTTTGTCCAAGAAGCACTTACAGTGGGGCATGCGCAAATGGAAAGCCGTCAAGCTTGCGCTCGACGGCCTGAACAACAAATTTTGGCACTCAACTCCCGTGCAGTCATTCCGTATCCGGAACGTGGCGCGGACTGTCGATGGGCGCGGCCTCGATATCCACCTTGTCAGGATCAAAGGCCCCATAGCCCGCTATCTGCCGTACATCCTCATGTGGCGTTTCATAAGCCCACATCACGTCATCAGCAGCCTCGCCCACCGCCTCTACACTCCAATAGGAAGCATCGCCCTTGAAGGGGCAGGTCGTGGTGGTCGCGCTCTTGCGGAAGAAGTCGAAATAGATGTGATCGAACGGCACGTAGAAGACAGGCTTGTGACCTTCCTCCTCAAGCACCAATGCCTTCTCGGTCGAAGCCACGACGGCGTCGGAGAAGAAAACATTGACCGTGCCGTCATAAGGGCGAATGGAAATGCGGTCTGATGTAGCGCTCATCGTCATACCTCGCTTTAGCTTGCCAGAGGAACGGCACCCACGCGCATTAGGTTCCGGAGGGAACCACCCGACAACCGCCCGCATTGTTCCCGCATGCACGGCGGCGCCAAAGCCGTCCTAATCCCTGACAGGAGCAAGGCGTGATACATTCAAGCAATTTCCTGTGGCTTCTGACAGTCGCAGGCGGTCCGATCATTCTGGGTATTGCGGTGATCTACGCCGTGATCCGTCGCCGTCGGTTGAAAGCCAGCGAAAAGCTGCGTCAGCACGAGGGAACGGAGCGGCTCTATCAGGACGACCCGACCATGCCACCCCGGCATTGATGAGCGGATGCTCAATCGCACCCGCCCTTGATGTTACGCCGACAAGCGCAGCTTCCTTGCGGCCGCTACCATATTGGCAAGTGCGGGCCGCACTTCCTCCCATGCCCGCGTTTTCAAACCACAATCCGGATTGACCCAGATCTGCCAGGGTTTGAGGTTGCTCTTGGCCTTGTGCAGAAGTTCGGACATTTCCTCAGCCGATGGTACGCGGGGGGAGTGAATATCGAAGACGCCCGGACCGATACCCTTCCCATAGGCATGGCCGGAAAAGGCTTCCAAAAGCTCCATGCGTGAGCGGGAGGTCTCGATCGAGATCACGTCGGCGTCCAGCGCTTCGATGGCCTCGATGATATCGTTGAACTCCGCATAGCACATATGGGTGTGGATCTGCGTCTCAGGTGCCACACCGCTGGCCGCAAGACGGAAACACTCTACCGCCCAGTCCAGATAGTGCTGCCATTCTCCCCGCTTCAAGGGCAGCCCCTCGCGCAGCGCAGGCTCATCGACCTGAATGACGCTGATGCCGGCGGCTTCCAGGTCCTGCACCTCGTCACGCAGCGCCAGCGCGATTTGTCGGCAGGTCGTCTCCCGTGGCACGTCATCGCGCGGGAACGACCATTGCAGCATGGTCACCGGCCCCGTCAGCATGCCCTTCACCGGCTTGTCCGTCAGCGATTGTGCGAATTTCGCCCCGTCGACGGTCATGGGTTCCGGCCGCGAGACGTCGCCGAAGATCACCGGCGGGCGCACATAACGCGAACCATAGCTCTGCACCCATCCATGCCGGGTGAAGGCATAACCCGAAAGCTGCTCACCAAAATACTGGACCATGTCATTGCGCTCGAATTCGCCGTGCACGAGCACATCCAGCCCCACCTCTTCCTGCCAGCGAATGGCCGCTTCCGTTTCTCGACGCAGATAATGAACATAGTCTGCAGTACCAAGCTCACCGCGCCGGTGCGCCGCCCGCGCTTTCCTCACCTCAGCCGTCTGCGGGAAGGAGCCGATCGTGGTTGTAGGAAACGAAGGCAGGCCAAGCGCCGCGTTCTGCAATTTTCGACGCGTCTCGAAATCGAGGCTGCGCCTGGCCATTCCCGCCGTGACTTGCGCAAGACGAGCCGCAACGGCCTGACTGTGCACTTTCGCCGATCTGCGTCGCGCCTCAAGCGCGCGGGTGGCCGCCTCAATTCGCTCGCCAACACGTCCCGCCTCGCCGGAAAGCGCCGCTTTCAGCACGCCAAGCTCCTCGATCTTCTGTAGAGCGAAAGCCAGCCAGGTCTTCAAATTCGCATCAAGCTCGGTCTCAAGCTCCAGATCAATCGGCACATGAAGAAGCGAGCAGGAAGGTGCGATCTGCACAGCCCCCTCACGCTCTTTCACAACCGGTTCCAGCCGCTCGATGAGGCGCACAAGATCCGCCCGCCACACATTGCGCCCGTCAATGACACCCAAAGACAGCACTTTCTCCGGGTGAACCGCATCCAGAACTGCCTCAAGCTGATCGGGAGCACGCACCAGATCAACATGGACGCCATCGACGGGGAGCGTGGAAACGACTGCGAGATTTTCTGCCAGCCCGCCGAAATAAGAGGCAAGCATGATCTTCGGCGCATGTTTGGTGGCAAGCGCACCGAACCCAAACGCATAGGCCTCGCGCTCATGCTCCTGAAGATCGAGCACAAGGCATGGCTCGTCGATCTGCACCCATTCGGCTCCCGCTTCCCGCAAACGCGCCAGAAGCTCGGTATAGACCGGCAACAATCGCGGCAGCAGGTCTAGCGGGTCACTTCCATCAACGCTTTTGCTGAGTTTCAGAAATGACACGGGTCCAAGCAGTACGGGCCGCGTCTGGATGCCCAACGCCCGGGCTTCCAGATATTCTTCAACCGGCTTGTCGCCGGCCAGAGCAAACCCTTGTCCGGCGTGTAGTTCCGGCACCATGTAATGGTAATTCGTGTCGAACCACTTGGTCATCTCAAGCGCTGCAACGCCGCCATCGTGAGAATGCCCGCAGGCGTGGCGCTCAGCACCTGTACTGCCGCGCGCCATGGCGAAATAGGTCGCCAGTGCACCGCCCGCTTTAACCTGCTCGAAGCGCTCAGGCACCGCGCCCACGGTCACCGCCATGTCCAGCACATGGTCATAGAGCGAAAAATCATTGGACGGGATGACATCCACCCCTAGTCTCTGCAGGCGCCTCCAGTTTTCTGCGCGCAATTCTGCCGCCCTTGCGAGAAGTTCGGCCTCGGTCAGCTTCCCCGACCAGAAGCCCTCCAAGGCGAATTTCAGTTCTCGCCTGGCGCCTATGCGCGGCAAGCCCAGTGCTGCAATCTTGATATTTCCAGACATTTCAAACCCCGGTCTGTCGGGACGGGGTTGTGACGGAAAGGCAAAAGCGCACGGCAACGGATGGCCGCAGCGCAAACCCTCACCGGGACACCCCGCCCGTGGTTGTGATGCGCCGTGGCAGGTCTCCTGGCTTGCGGGTCATCGCCCCTGCCCGCCTTCCCGCGCTATCGCGCAGTGGCATGATGGACAGGCGCTCTCCGCCTACAGTTGCGGGGGCAGCCGCGGAATTGCCGTCACCGGCGCACCGCATTCCCTCTTGGCCGAAACATGGACCATCCATGCCTCGGAACCACGACAGGCGCAGCTTCGCCCGAAGCCGCGCCTGTGTCAATGTGTATATAAAGAAATGTTTATATCTTTAAGTGATCGACCGAAGCCTCAATCCCAGCTCAGTGCACCACCATTTTGGTATTCGATCACGCGGGTCTCGAAGAAGTTCTTCTCCTTCTTCAGATCCATCGCCTCCGACATCCACGGGAACGGATTTTCGCTGGCCTCGAAAACCGCCTCAAGCCCCAGCTGTGCGCAGCGGCGATTGGCGATGAAGTGCATATATTGCTCGCAAAGCTCGGCATTGAGACCAAGGAAGCCGCGCGGCATCGTATCGCGCCCGTATGCCGCTTCCAGCTCCGCCGCCTCGCGGATCATGCTGCGCACTTCGTTCTTGAAAGCATCGGTCCACAGATGTGGGTTCTCGTGCTTGATCTGGTTGATGACGTCGATACCGAAATTCAGGTGGATGCTCTCGTCGCGCAGGATGTACTGATACTGCTCGGCAATCCCCACCATCTTGTTGCGCCGCCCGAGAGAGAGGATCTGCGCGAAGCCGGTATAGAACCACATGCCCTCGAAGATCACATAGAAGGCGACCAGATCGCGCAGGAAAGCCTGATCGGCTTCCGGCGTACCGGTCTGGAAATCCGGATCGTCCAGATGCTTGGTATATTCCAGCGCCCATGCCGCCTTGTCGGTGATTGAGGGCACTTCGCGATACATGTTGAAAAGCTCGCCCTCATCCAGGCCCAGGCTTTCCACGATATACTGGAAGGTGTGCGTGTGGACGGCTTCCTCAAAAGCCTGACGCAGCAGATACTGCCGGCATTCCGGATTGGTCAGGTGCCGGTAGATGGCGAGCACGATATTGTTGGCCACCAGCGACTCCGAGGCCGCGAAGAAGCCCAGATTGCGCTTGAGCATGCGCCGCTCGTCCTCGGTCAGCCCATCGCGTGACTTCCAAAGTGCAATATCGGCCTGCATCGACACTTCGGTCGGCATCCAGTGATTGTTGCAGCCGGAGAGATATTTCTCCCACGCCCATTTGTATTTCAGCGGCAGGAGTTGGTTCACATCCGCCCGCGCATTGATCATGCGCTTGTCATCAACAGAAACGCGTGCGCCACCACGTTCGATCGCGCCAAGGCCGGTGGCATCGGCCTCGGTGGTTTGAGGGGATGGGGATGCGGGCGTTTCTTCGTTCCAGTTCAGCATTTGGGTTCTCCGGGGAAGTTTCAGGTGTTCATGAGCCAGAGCACTGCACGCCCCCCTCTGGCCTGCCGGCCATCTCCCCCACGGGTGGGGAGATCACGCGCGGCAAAGTAGGTGCAAGTTAGATCAAGCGGGGCGGTCCTGCAGGCCGATCTCCCCCCTTGTGGGGGAGATGCCCGGCAGGGCAGAGGGGGGTGCGAAAGCCGCACCGCCCGACAATGCCTCACTGACAAGCCTCACACTCAGGATCATCAATCGCACAAGCCTTAGGCGCAGAGGCATAGACCGTCGGCTCCACCGACACGGCATTCAGCTTCCCGTCCGTACCTTTGAGCGTCGACTTCTCCACGGAAGTCGCGGCACTGGCACGCAGATAGTAGGTAGTCTTCAAGCCCTTGCGCCATGCCAGCCGGTAAAGCGCATCGAGTTTCTTGCCGGACGGATTGGCGAGGTAGAGATTGAGCGACTGTGCCTGATCGAGCCACTTCTGACGGCGTGATGCGGCTTCGATCAGCCAGCTTGCGTCCATCTCGAAGGCTGTTGCGTAAAGCGCCTTCAGATCATCAGGAATACGGTCGATCTGGCCAACGGAACCGTCATAATATTTCAGGTCGGACACCATCACCTCGTCCCACAGCCCGCGCGCCTTCAGGTCACGCACGAGTGCTGCATTCACGACAGTGAAGTCGCCCGACATGTTCGATTTGACGAAGAGGTTCTGATAGGCGGGCTCGATCGACTGGCTGACGCCGCAAATATTGGAAATCGTCGCTGTCGGAGCGATGGCCATGCAGTTGGAATTGCGCATGCCCGCCTTCTTCACCCGCTTGCGCAGGCTGTCCCAATCGAGCGTTGCCGTCTCGTCCATCTCGTTGAAGCCACGGGCATGGCTGACGCGATTGATGCTGTCGATGGGCAGCACACCCTTCGACCAGAGCGAGCCCTTGAAGCTGGCATAGGCGCCGCGCTCTTCAGCAAGATCGGTTGAAGCCGAGATCGCATGATAGGAGATCGCTTCCATGGAGCGGTCGGCAAATTCCACTGCCTCATCGGATGAATAGGCAATGCGCAGCTTCTGCAAGGCATCCTGAAAGCCCATAAGGCCAAGACCGACCGGACGGTGACGCAGATTGGAGGCCCGCGCTTCGGGGATCGTGTAGAAATTGATGTCGACCACATTGTCGAGCATCCGCATCGCCGTCTTCACGGTGCGTTCCAGCTTGTCGAAGTCGAGACCCTTCTCGCTCACATGGGCAGCAAGATTGACCGAGCCCAGATTGCAGACCGCCACTTCATCCCTGGATGTGTTCAGCGTGATTTCCGTGCACAGATTTGACGAGTGAACCACGCCGACATGGCCCTGCGGCGAGCGCAGATTGCATGGGTCCTTGAACGTGATCCACGGATGGCCTGTCTCGAAGAGCATGGTCAGCATCCGCCGCCACAGATCGATCGCGCGCAGCGTCTTGTAGACGCGCAGTTCCCCGCGCTTCGCTTTCTCCTCGTAAGCCGCATAGGCCTTGGCGAAATCCACGCCGTAGAGGTCGTGCAGGTCGGGCGTCTCATCGGGCGAGAACAAAGTCCATTCGCCATCGGCCTCCACCCGCTCCATGAACAGGTCCGGCACCCAGTTGGCCGTGTTCATGTCATGGGTGCGCCGCCGGTCGTCGCCAGTGTTCTTGCGCAGATCCAGAAATTCCTCGATGTCGATATGCCAGGTTTCCAGATAGGCGCAGACCGCGCCCTTGCGCTTGCCCCCCTGATTGACGGCAATGGCCGTGTCATTGGCGACCTTCAGAAAGGGCACCACGCCCTGGCTCTGACCATTTGTGCCCTTGATATGGGCACCAAGCCCGCGCACCGGCGTCCAGTCATTGCCAAGCCCGCCGGAATATTTCGCCAGAAGCGCATTGTCCTTCACCGCCTTGAAGATGCCGTCGAGATCATCGGCAACCGTCGTCAGGAAGCAGGAGGAAAGCTGCGGACGGCGCGTGCCGGAATTGAAGAGCGTCGGCGTCGAGCACATGAAGTCGAAGGACGAGATCAGATTGTAGAACTCGATCGCCCGCGCCTCGCGATCGATCTCGCGAATGGCCAGCCCCATCGCGACACGCATGAAGAAAGCCTGCGGCAGCTCATAGCGCGCGCCGTCCTTGTGCAGGAAATAACGATCATAGAGCGTCTGCAGCCCCAGATATTGGAATTGCAGGTCACGCTCCGGCTTGATTGCCCCAGCGATGCGATCCAGATCGAAGCGTGCAAGCTCCGGGTCCAGCATCTCCGCTTCGATGCCTGCTTCGATGAAGCCCTTGAAATAGGCGGGATAGCGCTCGGCCATTTCGGCCTGCGTCGCCTCGGCGGGGCGCTTTTCGATGAAACTCAGCACTTCGCGGCGCAGCTTGTCGAGAAGCAGGCGCGCGGAGACCTGCGAATAGTTCGGCTCCTGTTCGACGAGAGTGCGTGCGGCAAGAATGGGTGCCAATGCCAGCTCGTCCTGGCGGATGCCGTCATAAAGATTGCGCCGCGTCTCCTTCAGGATCGTCTCCGCCGAAACATCCGCAAGTCCCGCGCAGGCCTCCTCGATGACAACGGCCAGTCGCTTTTCATCAAGCGGCACCTTGCTCCCGTCGGGCAGCGTCATGGTGAGGCCCGCCGGTGCGCCAGCTTCGACTGTCACGGCTTCTTCCGCCTGCCGCTCGCGTGAACGCTCCTCGCGGTAAAGCACATAAGCGCGCGCCACCTTGTGGTGCTCGCTGCGCATCAGTGCCAGTTCGACCTGATCCTGGATTTCCTCGATATGGAAGAGACGCCCCGTTTCGCCGCGCCGTGTGAGAGAGCCGACGACCTGCTCGGTCAATTCCTCCACCACGTCATGCACGCGACGCGATCCGGCAGCCGTGGAGCCTTCCACCGCAAGAAAGGCCTTGGTCAGCGCAACCGTGATCTTGGAAGGGTCGAATGGCGTGACACCGCCATTGCGGCGAATGACGCGGAATCCCGGCTCGGTCCGAGCCGCTTCCTGCTCGAACTTGAACTCCGGCTCGTGGTGAACGCCATTTTGTGGCGAGGTCTGGGTGGCGGCAGCACTGGGCATTTCGGTTCATTTCCCCCGTGAGAGCGAAGACGGGGAAAAGAAGCATGCCGAACTGCACACGCGCACTGGCGCAGCAGCTCAAGCGCACCTCCGGGACACCCCGCCCGTGGACGTTTCATCTTCATCACGGCAGGTTTCCTGGCTCGCAGCTCAAACGCTCCTGCCTGTCTTCCCGGCGAATTTCGCCAGTGACGTGATCGGCACGAACTCGCTGCTTACAGTTGCGGGGGCAGCGCCGGACTTGCGAAGCATCGCGCACCGGCTTCCCTCTTAGCCCACAAGCCGCATCTGCGACTCGAAGGCACCGTGATGACTATATCTAGTATAGCCCGCGCATGTCCTGTCAACGGATAGTTGACGTTATCCCTGCTACGCACAGGCAGGCTCGATTTGTGAGCACTGGGCGCTTGACTGCGGGTCCGTTGCGCCATCGCCTTCTGGCTCCATCCAAGAAGCCCTTGCGGCACAATCCGCCCGCTTGACGGCACGCAACAAATACGGCTCTCCTCGAGGCAATATCCGGAGCTTTCATGACCCGTTTCGCACCCGCCGACAGTCTCTGGGCAGCAACCGCACCGCAGCCGCCCAAAACCCTACCCCTGGAAGCATCCGCAAAGGCGGATGTCGCCATAATCGGCGCCGGATTCACCGGGCTTTCGGCAGCACTTCATCTGGCGCAGAAGGGCGTCTCGGTTATCGTGCTTGAGGCGATGGAGATCGGTCACGGCGGCTCGGGTCGCAACAAGGGACTGGTCAATGCCGGCATGTGGGTCCTACCGGACGACCTCCCCGCAACGCTCGGCGCCCCGCATGGCGAACGTCTCTTGAACCTGCTCGGCGATGCACCTTCGCTTGTCTATGAACTGGTTGCCCGACATCACATGCAATGCGAAGCCATACGCAATGGCACGCTCCACCTTGCTGCTGATAAAAGCGGTTTGGAGCAATTGCGCATTCGCGCAGCCCAATGGCAGAGCCGACAAGCTCCGGTGGAGCTACTGGGTGCCGGCGAAACCGCACGTCTTACCGGCACCAACGCCTATGCAGGTGCTCTACTGGACCGTCGCGCAGGCACCATTCAACCCCTTGCCTATGCCCGCGAACTGGCGCGCGCTGCAATCGAGGCTGGCGCAACAGTCCACACCCTAACACCTGCGCTTGAAGTCAGGCGCAAAGGCACGGATTGGTGCGTGAAGACACCTGCAGGCGATGTCACCGCGCATAAGATCATCGCTGCAACAAATGCCTATACCACCAATCTATGGCCCGAGTTGCGCGCCGAGCTTGTCTTCCTGCCCTATTTCAACTTCGCCACCGAGCCCCTGCCCGCTTCACTTGGCAACACGATCCTGCCCGAAGGACACGGCGCATGGGATACGAAAAAGGTGCTCACCTCCTTCCGTAAGGACCAAACCGGCCGCTTCATCTTCGGCAGCGTGGGAATGCTGGAGGGCATGGATGCGCGCGTGCACGCGCTATGGGCACGACGCCGGATGGAGAAGCTGTTTCCGCAACTGAAGGGCATTGGCTTTCAGAAAAGCTGGTACGGCATGATTGGCATGACTGACGACCACCTGCCGCGTTTCCACCAGCTCGACGAGAACATTTTCGGCTTTTCCGGCTATAATGGCCGCGGCATCGCTCCCGGCACGGTCTTCGGCCGTGTACTTGCCGATTTCGCGACAGATCGCATTTCTGCAGCCGAGCTTCCCCTGCCCGTCACGGAGCCACGGCCTCAGAAATTGCGTAACATTCAGGAAGCAGGCATCCGCCACGGCGCAAGCGCCCTGCATCTGATGCGCAGTTTCATCTAGGCCGCGCCGAAGCGCTCCAGCGCGATGGAGAGCGCTCCATCCAGCGAATTGCCGCTGGGCGCTGCCAGCATCGCCTTTACCTCGTCGGGTAGATAAGGCGCATACTGCTCGCCAAGCCCGCCAATGAGACAGATGCGGGTTGCACCATCAGGCATCAGCTTCTTCAGCGATGCCGTCACGAAGCGAACGCCGCCACGCACAAGATCAAGCGCTATGGCATCATCCTGCGCGGCATGCTCGAACACCTGTGGCGCAAAACCTGCAAAGGCCTGCGGTCCTGCCGAAGTGGCAAACTGCACGATCTCCTCAGGCGCATTGCCAAAGCGGGCGAGTATGGCCTCACTCAAGGGCGATGCGTCCAGCAAACCATCGTGAGCCAGAAGCACACGCTCCAGAAGTCGCCGTCCAAGCCATGCACCACTCGCCTGATCGCCAAGCACGAAACCCCAGCCGCCCATGAGACGCGCCGCGCCGCCATGCACCGCGCCGAAGACAGAGCCGGTGCCGAGTATGGCCGCAGCACCATCCTCGCCGCCCAAACCGCCGCGAATGGCTGTCTCTGCATCCCACAGGACCAGACTGTTTCTGAACGGCAGCCTTTTGGGCAGGCGCATGGCCGCATCACCGACATTGGCTCCGGCAAGCCCGAGCACCGCGTCGGCCTGCCGAAGAGCATCAGCAGGAATGCCACCGGCAACGCAGGCTGCATTCACCGTTTCGGAGATGTTGGTAAGGGCAGCGTCAAATCCGCTGAACACATTCGCAGGCCCGCCCTTGGCCGTGGAAAGGACACGGCCCGAACGTTCGGCAATCGCCACCCGGCAGCCCGTACCGCCCCCGTCGACGGCGATCACGAGCGCGCCGCCTGCTATGGTATCTTCTGCATTCATGCCGCGCTCATGCCCTACCGCGCGCCGCTTGTCCAATAATCTGCATGCAGACAATCAGGCTGCGCTGCGCGTCTTGCGGATGCGCGAGCGTTCAAGCGTCTCTGCAAGGAAGCGCGTATTGGCTTCCGGGCAGTCGGACGGCTTATCGAAAGAGACATATCCCACCTCGACCCCGGCATCATGCGCGCTGAGCGACAGGCTAAAATAGACTGTCGCACCGCGTGGGCGCAGCTCCAGATCAAGCACGATGCGCGGATTGTCCGTCCATGTCACATGGGCTTCACAACCATGCCCTAGGCGTAAGGTACCCGGCATGAAGTAGAGCTCGGCAGCCGACTCGACGATGTCGGAAATGCTCGCCAAACTGTCCAGCCTGATGAAGGCCACGAAATCGGCAAGTTCGATGAGACGCAGCTCATTCGCCACTTCCTGCATGGCCCCGGCGACGATCTTTTCCCGTGCCGTTGAATGGATCTGAGGATTCATCTTTACGCTCCGGCCATGCCTGGGCGATTGCCCACTTGATAAATCCGCCGAACAAGCTCGGCGACCGCCTTGTAGAACTGTGCTGGGATCATGCTATCCACCGAAACTTGTTTGTACATGGAACGGGCAAGGACAGGCTCCTCGAAAACCGGGATATTGTTGGCTTCCGCGATCTCGCGGATCTTGAGTGCGACGAGATCCTGCCCCTTGGCGACAACCACCGGTGCTGCATCCTTGTCGCGCTGGTAGCGCATGGCGATGGCGAAATGGGTAGGATTGGCAATCACGAGCGTCGCCTGCGGAACCGCCGACATCATGCGTTGACGTGCCCGATCGCGCTGCAGGGAGCGCTGACGGGCCTTGACGATTGGATCGCCCTCGGCCTGCTTGTGCTCGTCCTTCACTTCCTGCTTGGTCATGCGCAGGTCCTGGCGCCAGTTGAAGCGTGACCAGACGAGGTCGGCACCAGCAATCACCACCATCACCAGCACGATCGCCAAAAGGATTTCGACCGCGATTTCCCGGATCGTGTCGGAGAATGCGACCGGATGTGTGACCATGCCCGACAGAAGCTGGCTGTCCGCCTGACGCAGCGTGAAGATCACGAAGCCACCCGCAACAAGAACCTTGCCGAGGGATTTCGCGAATTCGACCCAGCCCTTCAGGCCAAACAGGCGGCTCCAGCCTTTGACCAGCGAGATGCGCTCCGCCTTCGGCTTGATACGATCGAGCACGAAACGCGGCATGTTCTGCAATACCGAAGCGGCAATCCCGGCCGCCACCATCATCAGCATCAGAAGCGCGACAGCCCGCGCGATTTCCCAGAAGACAATTCGGTAAAGCGCGATGGCGTCAGTCTGCGTCTCCAGCGACCAGTCGTCGGCACGCTCGAGAAAGATGGAGAGGAAGCCCGCCAATCGCACCGCAGTGTCATTGGCAAAGAAGATCGCGAAGGAAAGGATGGCAAGGAATGAAGCCAGAATTGGCGCTTCCTTCGAGAAGGGAAGCTGGCCCTTCTCGACCGAGTCACGGATCTTCTTCTCCGTGGCCTCCTCTGTTTTGCTTTCTTTGTCGGGTGCGTCCGCCATTCAAGCGCCTGCAGCGTCAGGCAGCTTGCTGCTGGGCGGAAGGAAGCTCCACCGTGCCCTGCTGCGCAAGCTGCACGGCAGTGGAGGCGATGCGACGGCGTGCACGCGCAATTTCGTCATCGGGTGCAGCATCATCACCCGCACCAAGCTCGGCCTCGATCATGCGGCGCGAACGTGCGCCAAGCGCGGAAAGCACGGCCTCCTTGAGATCGGCAGGCGCCTTGCGCAGGGCCATGGTGACAAGGTCGGTCGGCAAACCGTCAAAGAGTGCAACGCGTGAACGCTGCGACAGCACGACAATCTCCTCGAAGGAGAACAAGCGTGCGCGGATGGCTTCCACATCCGGAGCGCCAGCGGCCTCGAGATCCGCCATGACCTCGTCCACCTGCTCCTTCTCCATCTCGTTGAGCACATTGGCAACGCGGGCGTGACCGGCAGATGCATCCTTGCCATTGGCCTCTGCATGCAGGATTTCGGCAACACGCCGCTCAATGACTGCACGCGCATTAGAAGGCACCTGCCCCATGGTCGCCATCCGGCGAACCACCTCACCGCGCATGGACTTGTCCAGAAGCAGAATGACCTGCGAAGCGGCCTGTGGCGGGATATTCGCAAGCACGACGGCAACGGTCTGCATGTGTTCGCCGGAGAGAATATCGGCCAGCCGCGACGGATCGAGCTTCCCGAGCTCTTCCCAGACCTCGTCCTGGTTTGCCGGTGCAGGCTCCGAGCGCCCCATGAGCACATTCACTTCTTCCGGAGAGAGCGACTCCGTCAGAAGCGTATCCATGCTGTCAGCGGAATCGAGAAGACCCGCGCCAATGGTGAATTCCTTTTCAAATTCGGCAATGACCGTTTCGAGGTCTGACTGCGGAATGCTGCGCAACATGCGGCCAGCCTCGATCAGCGCCTTCAGTTCTTCCTGCTTGAAGAACTTCAGAAGTCGTCCGGCAGAAGGCTTGCCCATAGCCACCAGGATCGCTGCCGCTTTTTGCGGCTGGGTCAGTTTGATTGGAACGCCCATGGTCACTCGCCTCGCGCAGGAATTACAACTATTTGCTCTTGGCCGTCTGGCCGGCAATCTCGGTCAGCTTCACGCCGAACCGGCTTGGATCGCTTTCCAGCAGGGTGATTTCGCCCCGCGCGATCCGCCGCCCGTTCACCACGATGTCGACCGGCTCGCCAATGCGGCGGTCCAGCGAGACCGTGGAGCCCTTCTGAAGCGCCATCAGTTCCGAGACCGGCATTTCTGCCGAACCCAGCACGATCTGCACTTCAACCGGGATACCCATGACGAGGTCCGGATTGCCCTTGCCAAGCGATTCGGCGCCCGCCTGCCCACCATCCTCGTGCAAAACGTCACGCAATTCCTCGATTGCACGGTCCAGATGCTCTTCGCCGCCGGCGGTCTCTGCTGCCTGGGGTTCGCTCATGTCGTCACTTCCTTCTGGTCCGCCACTCATCCCGCAAGGAGGCCATCAAGGACCTCCTGACGCGCATCGAATGGCTGGCGCACACGCACCGTGTAATGTTGTCCAAGCTTTCCGAACTCGCAGACGAATACCGTGCGTCCGCGCGCGGAAAGCCGCGTTTCGGACCGCGCATTCTCATCGAGTTCCAGCACCTGCCCGACCTGCAACTGGGCAAGCTCGCCAAGCGGCACCTTCATCAGCGGAACCGTCGCCTTCAACTCGACCTTGGAACGCATCACCTCTTCATTGAAGCGACTGCGCCAGGCTTTTGCTTCCGCGCTGCCAGCACCCGGCTGCGCCTGCACCCGCGTCTCCATGAGAACGCGTTGGGGAAAGAACGCGGTGAGTTCACCGGTATTATCGCCAGCACCCAGCGTGAAGGTGATCTTCACGCCCGGACCATCGCGTACGACGAAACGCTTGAAATCGGTCTCGCCGGACAGCACGGTCGCTGCCGAATACTTCAAACCCAATGCACGGACGCCCTCGCCATTCATGGCATGGGCGAAGGCCTCGAAAACCATCGACGCCACGTCGCGCTCGATTTTTGAAGGCGCACGCTTGATCGGTGGCGGCGGAATGTCGGGATCACCACCAAAGAAGCTGGAAACCAGCAGCGAGAGCGCCTGGGCGTCCAGCCGCATGGAAAGCGCGTCGCGGGACGTGTAGGCCGGCACAACAACCAGCGCGTCAAAACTGTCACGTTCCGGCTTCACTTCCGCCAGCCGCACGATGTCCACGCTTGCGACATCTATCGCCATGGGCATGGAAAGCTTGTCACGAAACACGTCGATGAGGTTCGGCAGCGCCCGCATGGCCACTGCACGCGCAGCGTCACAGACCTTGCGCGGATCGCCCGTCGCGCCGACCAGGCGCTCCACGATCAGCTTGCGCATCAGTTCGGGGTTTTCAGCCGTCTCGCTCATGGTCACGCTCAGGCCGCCTGCTTCTCGGCACCGGCTGCACCACCGGCATTCAAGGTGTTCTCCTCAACCGCGTCAATCGACGGGCGGTCATAGGCGGAGATGGTCTTGCGGCCGAATTCGAGCGCCACCTGCGGAAGCGAGCCGTTCATGTAGGCAAGCAGCGTCTGCTTCACGATCACATACATGCGGTTGTTCTTCTCGCGCACGATCTTGATCTTGGTTGCGATCGGCCCGACCACGGCATAGGACATGAAGATGCCGACAAAGGTGCCCACGAGCGCCGCACCAACCAGCGCGCCCAGGATTTCGGGCGACTGGTCAAGCGCGCCCATGGCCTTGATGACGCCGAGCACGGCGGCAACGATGCCAAGCGCCGGCAGACCGTCGGCCACACCCTGCAGGGCCTGATACGGCTTCAGCTTGTCGCGGCGGATGGTCTGGATCTCCTCATCCATCAGCGCTTCGATCTCGAAGGGCCGGGCATTGCCGATGATGATGATACGGCAATAGTCACAGATGAAGTTGGTCAGATCCTTGTTGGCCATCACCGTCGGAAAGGCCTGGAAGATCGCGGACTCTTCCGGATTGTCGATATGGGCTTCCACCTCGGCACGCGACTTGGAGCGCAGCTCGCGCATCAGGCTGTGCAGGACGCCAAGCGTTTCCAGATACTCCGTCTGCTTGGGCACCTTCTGCTTCAGTGCTTCCATGCAGGCCCGGCCCGTGTCCTTTACGGTGGCCATCGGGTTGGCAACAAGAAAGGTGCCGAGAGCCGCACCACAGATGATCACGAATTCCCATGGCTGGGCCAGAACGGACACCTTGCCGCCCATGGCCATGAAGCCGCCAAGGACGCAACCAAGCGTTACTACCAGTCCGATGAGAATGCTCACGACGCACCTGCACTTTCGTTTTGTTGCTGAATGAGTAGCGCGCGTGGCTTGCGTGAGGCTTGTTAGATGGACGATTTGCCCAAGGTTGAGGCGAAAGCCTCGCGCAAGGCACCAATCATAAGGTCGCGCTCACCCAATCGGGAGCGGCGGACCATGAACACTCTTTTGAGCTACCAACTGATCTCGCGTGATATCGCGACATCCATCAAGCGCGTCGAGGCACAGCCTCTCGTCAGTCGCGAGACGGAATATTACCGCGAGAACATCGGCAACATCAAAAGCATCGAGGAGTTCGTCGAGGATACGCGGCTCTTCAACTACGCGATGAAGGCACACGGCCTGTCCGACATGTCCTATGCGAAAGCCTTCATGGTCAAGGCGCTTGAAGGTGGCATCGACGATCCGGAGAGCTTCGCCAACAGCCTCACTGACAAGCGGTACAAGGAGTTTGTGAAGACGTTCAACTTCGCCCGTGACGGCGAGGCAACGACAACTTTCTACAGTCCGACAACCGGCACCATCGACAAATATCTCCGCCAGACGCTCGAAGAGGACGCTGGCGAGAACAATGAAGGCGTGCGGCTGGCGCTTTATTTCGAACGCAAGGCCTCGAGCATCAAGAATTTCTACGAGATCCTGGCCGACCCCGCTCTTGGCAAGGTGGTTCGTACCGCCCTCGGCTTCCCCGAATCGCTTGCACAGGCCGACATCGACAAGCAGGTCGAGATGTTCAAGGACCGCATCGATATCGAGGATTTCCAGGACCCCGAGAAAGTCGACGAGTTCCTCCAGCGTTTTGCCACGCTCTGGGAGATCAACAATCCCAGCTACACGCAGAACACCTCCATCGCCGCGCTGTTCAGCCAGCCAGCCGAGTTCGGAATTTCCACCGACATGCTTCTGACCATTGCCCAGATGCGCAAATAGAGCGAGTTCATGCAGACAGGTCTTTACGTATCACTCTCCGGCCAGATGGCGTTGGAACGCCGTCTGACCACACTTGCAGACAATGTGGCCAATGCCGGCACTGTAGGATTTCGTGCAGGCGGCATCACATTTGACGACGTGATGACCGGCCTCACCAATGAAGCCGTCAGCTTCGTCTCCTCCGGCGAAACGAGCTATGACACGCGCTCGGGCGCATTCGAGGAAACCGGCAACCCCTTTGATTTTGCGGTGCGTGGTGACGCCTGGTTCGGCATTGACACCCCATCAGGTGTTGTCATGACCCGCGACGGTCGTTTCACGCTGCTGGACACCGGCGAACTGGTAACCCTTCAGGGTTATCCGGTTCTTGATGCGGGTGGCGCACCGCTGGTGCTTGATCCCAATGCCGGACCTCCCGAAGCCGGTGGCGACGGCACCTTGCGCCAAAATGGCAATCTTGTCGGCGCCATTGGCCTGTTTGCCTATGCACCCGGGCCGACCGCCACACGCTTCGGCAACTCGGGCTTCATTCCCGACAACCAGCCCCAGCCGGTCGTCGACCAACCGGAAGTTGGCGTGAAGCAGGGCTTTGTCGAAAACTCCAATGTCGATCCCATGCATGAGATGATGCGCCTGATCCAGGTACAGCGCGCCTTTGACCAGGTCTCCACGCTCATGCGTGACAGCGACACGTCGCTTAAGGAAGCCATCAAGGCCATGGGCTCCTGATGCAGGAAAATCCGGCTGCACCGGCTGAAGCACCTGTTGCTGGCCCCGCCCCCCTTCATTCGCACAAGCTGGCAGCGCTGGAGCATCTTTTCGAGCGTTTCCAGCAGCCCGAAAGGCTTGTGCGAAGCGGCGGGCGCATCAGCGAAGTCATGCCGACGCAATTTCGCGTACGAGGCATGTCCGGTGCAGCGAAACTGGGTGACATTGTTGCATTCGAGCAGGGTGGCCGCCGGCATCGCGGCGAGATCGTCCGCATAGGCGCACAGGATGTCCTCGTTTCCCCCTTCGAACAGGATATGCAGGCAAGCCTCGGCCAGAAGGTCTTCAACGAAGGCCCCTTCCACGTCACTGCACATGAAAGCTGGCGCGGGCGCGTGGTGAACGCTCTGGCCGAGCCGATTGACAGCGGCCCACCTTTGATCCGCCCAAGCCAGACCCGCGCGAAATCTGGAGCACCCGCACCCCTGTCGCGCCAGCGTGTGGCAAGCCCCTTCCTGACAGGCGTGCGTGTCATCGACATGTTTACCCCGCTCTGTCACGGCCAGCGGCTTGGCATCTTCGCCGGTTCGGGTGTGGGCAAATCGACGCTGCTTGCGATGCTCGCACGCGCGGATGCGTTCGACACGGTTGTCGTGGCCATGATCGGCGAGCGCGGTCGCGAGGTGCGCGAATTTCTTGAGGACACGATCGGTCCTGAAGGCATGAAGAAAACCATCGCGGTGGTCGCCACCAGCGATGAAAGCGCCATGATGCGAAGGCGCGCGGCGGATACGGCCATGCGCGTTGCCGAATGTTTCCGCGACCGCGGCGAGCAGGTTCTGCTGGTCCTCGATTCCATCACCCGCTTTGCCCATGCCAGTCGCGAGGTTGCCACGGGTGCGGGCGAAGCTCCTGTGGCCCGCGGCTATCCCTCCTCCGTCTTCACCGACATGCCAAAGCTTCTGGAACGCGCGGGACCCGGCGAAGCCGGCAGTGGCGCAATAACGGCCATCCTGTCGGTGCTGGTCGACGGCGATGATCACAATGATCCGGTCGCGGACTGCGTGCGCGGCATTCTCGACGGTCATATCGTTCTGGATCGCGCCATCGCAGAACAAGGACGCTATCCCCCTGTCGATCCGCTCGCATCAATCTCGCGCCTGGCTGATCGGGCCTGGAGCGACGACAAACGCAAGCTCATCCAGAAGCTCAAGGCCATGATCGCCCGCTTCGAGGAAACCCGCGACATCCGCCTTCTCGGCGGCTTTCAGGCAGGCGCGGACCCGGAGCTCGAACTGGCCGTGCGTCAGGTTCCTGCCATCTATGACGTGCTCAGGCAGTCGCCCGCCGACCGCCCCTCCTCCGATCCCTTTGGTGAACTGGCCAATATGCTCAAGGCACGGGAGAACCAGCAATGAGCCAGAAACTTGCAGGTCTTGTGCTGCCCGATGAAACCCCCGTCGAAGAGGAAGTCATCGCCGAACCGCCTGCAGAGACAAGCGCGAACAGGGGCTGGCTGCGCGAACGCATCTCGCGCAAAGGCGTAAGCGATCTCGGCTTTGCTTTTGGCGGGCTGGGTCTTGCACTCACCTGCGCGCTGTTTCCCTGGTACATCTTCTTCAACCAGGACAAGTTTGGCATCAAGCCGCTTCAGTTTGAGGGCCGGACCGATCTGACCGCCATGAAGGGCGAGGCACCGGATCTAACCGGAATGCGGCTTCCGCTCTCCATGAGTGCCCCCGGCATCGACTTCCTGGCTACCGGCAATGTGCCCGATGAGCCGGTGGTGCCGGCGAGTTTGTCCGGCCAGCCATTTCCAGGAGACGCCGTAACCTTCAGGCTTGTCCATGCCGGGCGCGGGCGCGCAATGATCGAAGACGATGCCGGCTTCTGGATCGTCCAGCGGGGGTCAAAATTGCCGGACGGCTCAAGCGTCGCGGCAATCGAGAAACGCGGTGACAACTGGGTATTGATCACCTCGGCAAACCGAGAAATCCCGCTCACGCCCTAACTGGTTAACGAAAGCTTGCGTCGCCGCAAGGCTGACGCAAGTTCAGGATCGTAGGGTACTCACGAACAGACGTAGAGAGTCGTGATGGAACCCGTAAACCTGTTTGATCTGGCGACACGCCAAGCCAAGTGGCTTTCGGCAAGACAGGCTGCCGTGGCAGGCAATATCGCCAATATCCACACGCCCGATTACAAGGCCATGGATGTCGAGCCATTCGCTAATGTGCTCGACAACACCCGTGTGGCTTTGCAGTCGACCAACCCCTCGCACCAGGCCTACGGCACAACGCCCGCCTCCTTCGACATGAACGAGAAGGACGATCCTAAGCTGCTGCCATCCGACAACAGCGTAGTGCTTGAGGATGAACTGGTGAAATCAGGCGAAATCAAGCGGACCTTCGAGCTGAACACGGCAATCGTGAAGGCCTTTCACCGCATGATGATGATGACGACGCGGAGCTGACAACAGCCATGGATGCACTGACGACAGCAGTAAAAGTGGCCGGAACGGGACTTGGCGCGCAATCGGAGCGCATGCGCGTTGTTTCGGAAAACCTCGCCAATGCCCAATCCACCAGCGACGTGCCTGGCGGCGATCCCTATCAGCGCAAGACCATCAGCTTTGCAGCGGAACTCGATCGTGAGTCCGGTGGCAGCATGGTGAATATTTCCGCCATCGCACGCGATAACACTGATTTCCCCCTCGAATACCAGCCCGGCCACGAAGCGGCTGACGAGAACGGCTATGTGAAGATGCCGAACGTCAACATGCTCGTTGAGATGGCCGATATGCGCGAGGCCAACCGCGGCTACGAGGCAAACCTGCAGGTGATGAAGCAGGCGCGTGAACTCATTTCCATGACCATTGATCTTCTGCGGAGCACGTAATGATATCCGGTATCGGCGAACTCGGCCGCCTTACAAGCCTCGGACAGAACACTCTTGAAGAAGGCCAGTCAGCCCAGGCCGCAGCGCCTGCCGGCGAAGCCTTTTCGACCATGATCTCCAACTTTGCCACCAACACCGTCTCGAAGCTTGAAGGTGCCGAGCTGATGTCGGTCAAGGCGCTGCAGGGAGAGGCCGACACGCGTGAAGTCGTGGATGCCGTCATGAGTGCGGAGCAGTCGCTTCAGGCGGCCATCGCGATCCGCGACAAGATCGTGACCGCTTATCTCGAAGTCAGCCGCATGGCGATCTGAAGAAGGACGAAGAAATGAAAGCCCTCTCCATCGCCGCAACCGGCATGAGCGCACAGCAGCTCAATCTTGAAGTCATCGCGAACAATATTGCCAACATCAACACGACCGGCTTCAAGCGCGCCCGTGCCGAGTTTTCGGATCTGCTCTATCAGGCCGAACGTTTGCAGGGTGTGCCCAACCAGGCCAACGCAAACATCGTGCCGGAAGGCGCGCAGGTTGGCCTCGGTGTGAAGACCGCTGCCGTGCGCAATGTTCACATCCAGGGCTCGCTCACCAATACCGGCAACAAGCTTGACATGGCTCTTGTCGGCAAGGGCTGGTTTGCCATCGAAGGTGCGGATGGCGAACAGCTCTACACCCGCGCTGGCGCCTTCAACACCAATGCCGAAGGACAGCTTGTCACCGTCGACGGCTTCCCCGTGACGCCTGCCATCGTGATCCCGGAAGATGCGACCGAGGTTATCGTCAACAAGTCCGGGCAGATCTTCGCTCGCATCGAGGGCCAGGCAAACCTCCAGGATCTCGGTCAGCTGACGCTTGCGACTTTCGCCAATGAAGCGGGCCTTGCGCCAATGGGCGACAACCTGTTCCGCGAAACCACCGCTTCAGGCGCCGCCAATTTCGGCGTGCCGGGCGATCCCGGCTTCGCCACGGTCGAACAGGGCTATCTGGAAGATTCCAATGTCGACCCGGTGAAGGAAATCACCGAACTGATCTCGGCGCAGCGCGCCTACGAGATGAACTCGAAGGTCATCAAGGCGGCCGATGAAATGGCCACCACCGTCACCCAATCCTTGAGGTAATAAAGCGGTGAGCATCATGGGCACCCTTTCCAAGCGGCGGACCAAACTGGCAGGGCTGGCAGCAGCCCTGCCCCTTTTTGCTGCACTTGCAGGCGCTCTGCCCGCATATGCGCAGGAAATGGTCGTGGTGCCCAACCGCGTCATCTATCCCGGCCAGACCGTGACAGCAGATGCGCTTGAGGAGGTCGAGCTTCGCAGGCAGCTTCGCGGCGGCACCTCGGTCGTGCGCTCTCCCGACGAGATCGAGGGCCTGGTCGCCAAGCGCACCCTGCTTCCCGGTCGAATGATCATGACTTCTGCCGTGCGCAAGCCCCATCTGGTCGAAACCGGTTCGGCGGTAACGGTCCTGTTTTCGCAAGGCGCATTGCAGATCTCCCTGATGGCGGTACCGCTGCAGCCGGGTGCTGCCGGTGACGTGATCAAGCTGCGCAATATCGATTCCGGTGCGGTATTCTCCGGCATTGTCATGCAGGATGGCTCAGTCCGGGTGCTGGCATCATGATGCGCCGCCTCACTCTCCTCCTCGCCGCAACGCTTTTTGCAGGCGCCACACATGCCGCCGACCTCGAACCGACCGTGGTCGGCTATGACGGGCAACCTGGCTCCGCTTCGCATGTCACCTATGGCGGGGAAGGTTCCGACCGCTACCTGATGGCTGGACGGGGTATCGGTGCCATGTCGCGCATCAAGGATATTGCACAGCTTCAGGCCTCCCGCGACAATCAGCTTGTCGGATACGGCCTCGTGATCGGCTTGAAGGGCACGGGCGACAGCCTGCGCAATTCGCCCTTCACCGAACAGTCGATCCGCGCCATGCTCGAAAATCTCGGCATCGCCTCGGAAGGCGGAACGGCGCGTGCCAAGAATGTTGCCGCAGTCATCGTCACGGCTAATCTGCCTCCCTTCGTGCAATCAGGCGCACGTATCGATGTCACCGTTTCCTCGCTTGGTGATGCCACCTCACTGGCCGGCGGCACGCTGGTCATGACCCCGCTTCGCGCCGCCGATGGCGAGATCTATGCCGTGTCGCAGGGACCGGTCATCGTCTCCGGCTTCTCGGCAGAAGGTCAGGCCGAAACCCTGACGCAAGGCGTACCGACTGCCGGTCGCGTACCCAATGGCGCAATCATTGAGCGCAGCGTTGATGCGCAGCTTTCAGATATTGCGAGCCTCACACTGCAGCTTCGCAATCCCGATTTCTCCACTGCCGTGCGCATTGCGGATGCGATCAACGCCTATACCGCGCAGCATTTCGGCAAGCGCCTGGCAAACGAGAAGGACGCTCGCACCGTCGTCATCCATCGACCCTCGGGCATCTCGGCCGCACGCTTTTATGCCGAGATCGAGAACCTGATTGTCGAGTCTGATGCCCCTGCCCGCGTCGTCGTCGACGAGCGCACCGGAACGGTCGTCATCGGGCAGGATGTGCGCATCTCCCGCGTGGCCATCAGCCACGGCGCGCTCACCGTACGCATCACCGAAATGCCGCAGGTGGTCCAGCCGCTGCCCTTCTCCGACGGCGAGACTGCAGTCGAGCCCTTCACCGCAATCCAGGCTGATCAGCCCGACGCCCGCGTGGCCGTGCTGGACGGCCCGGACCTCCAAACCCTCGTTCAGGGTCTCAACCGCCTCGGCGTGAAGCCTGACGGCATCATCGCAATCCTTCAGGGCATCAAATCCGCAGGCGCCCTGCAGGCCGAACTGGTGCTCCAGTAGGATCAAGGCTCATGAAGACGAAACGCATCGCCGCCGCCCTTCTCGCCCTTACCACCGGCCTGTCCGCGCTCAGCGTGCCGACGGCCTTTGCGCAGGCGAATCTTTCGGAAGCCAGCGAGGACGAGATCACACGCTTCTGCTCAAACATCGCAGATGCTGCCCGCGACCGCCGCTATGCGCTTCAGACCTTGGAGCTTAACAAGCTGCGCACGGATGTGGACGCACGCATCGTCGCGCTTGAGGAAAAGCGTGCCGAATATGAGGAATGGCTGTCGCGCCGCGAGAAGTTCCTTGCCAAGGCGGAAGAAGGGCTGGTCGAAATCTATGCCAGCATGCGTCCGGACGCAGCGGCTGAACGCTTGGCCGAAGTCTCATCCGACCTCGCAGCAGCCATTCTCATGAAGCTGGAACCGAGGGTTGCCGGCGTGATCCTTAACGAAATGAACAGCAAGGCCGCCGCGACTCTTACCACGATCATCGCCAGTGCTGCCCGCCCGAAGGACCCGACATGACGCTCAAGCCTCGCAATCTGGTTGTCTTTGCGGCCCTGGCGCTTTCCGCCTGCTCGCAGGTCACGCATGAGCTTGGCCAGCCGCCGGCACTGTCACCGGTTGGAGCCGGTGCGGAACCGACCAGCCTGCCAGCCTATCATTACCCGCAGGAGCCTGCCGCACCCGTCAGCCGCTACTCGCTTTGGACCGACCGCCAAAGCCGCCTCTTCACAGACCCGCGAGCGCTGGAAGTCGGCGACATCCTGACGGTGGAAATTTCCATTAATGACCGCGCTCGCTTCAAGAACGAGTCCGAGCGCTCACGCAATGCCAGCCGCAATCTTGGTCTGGCCGGATCATTCGCAGTTGGCGGTGCCGGTTCGTCCGGTTCTGCCGAGGGCGAAATTGGTTCAGGAACCTCTACCACCGGTGCAGGTGCGACCGAGCGGTCCGAAGCAATCAATCTCACGGTTGCCGCAGTCGTGACCGAGCGACTGCCAAACGGCAACATGCGTATCTCCGGCACGCAGGAAGTGCGCGTGAACTCCGAGCTGCGCGTCCTGACGATTGCAGGCATTGCGCGCCCCATGGATATCGGCCCCAACAACACGATCTCCTATGACCGCATTGCCGAAGCCCGGATCTCCTATGGCGGACGCGGCCGCATCACGGAAGTACAGGAACCACCCTACGGGCAGCAGTTCCTCGACCGCGTACTGCCCTTCTGATGACCAAGATGGATGATGGCACTCGTGGCTGAAACACCTGAAAAGAAATCCGGACCTTCCATGGTCGTGCAGCTTGGAATGCTGACGGTTCTATCCGTCGCCGCAGCTGCCAGCGGCTGGTTTGCCGGTGGATATCTCGAAAGCCTGCAGCCCGTCGTCGCCGACAACGGCCCCGACGGCATCAAGCCGGAAAAGAAGGTTGCAGTTGAAGAGGGTGCGGAAAGCGAAGAAGTTGCAGCTCCCGTACTCGTGACGATCGACCCGATCACCATAAATCTTGCAGAGCCGCGGGATGTGTGGCTGCGAACCGAGCTCAAGCTTCTGATCGAATCCGGCAGCGACCCGGTCATGCCCATGGTGATCCATCAGGACCTTGTCGCCTATCTGCGCACCCTCAAGCTGCGGCAGATCGAAGGGCCGAGCGGTTTCCAGCACGTGAAGGCCGATCTCCTCGAGCGAGCCAATATCCGCGCGAACGGCAAGGTCAAGGATGTGCTGGTAAGCACATTCCTCTTCGAATGATGCGCGCCCTCTTCCTCATACTGCCGCTTCTGCTGATGGCGAGCGGTGCGCATGCGCAGGCGCTTGATTTCGGCGCATTGGCAGGTGATGCCGATGGCACGACGGTTGGCTACATCATCCAGATGTTCGGCTTGCTTACCGTGCTTTCCATCGCGCCGGGCATCCTGATAATGGTGACGAGCTTCACACGCTTCGTCATTGCCTTTTCCATCCTGCGCACGGGAATGGGGCTGCCCACAACCCCAGCCAATCTCATCCTCATCAGCCTTGCCCTGTTCATGACCTTCTACGTCATGGCGCCGACCTTTGATCGCGCCTGGAACGAGGGCGTGCAGCCGCTGATGAACAACGAGATAACCGAGGAAGTCGCGCTGGAGCGCATCTCTGACCCCTTCCGCGCCTTCATGGTCAATAATGTGCGCGAGAAGGATTTCGCACTGTTTGCCGACCTCGCGCTGGAGCGCGGCGATGTTGATGTGACCGCGGAGAATGCCGACCTGCGCGTTCTCATACCCGCCTTCATGATTTCCGAAATCAGGCGCGGATTCGAGATAGGCTTCCTGATCGTGCTGCCCTTCCTCGTGATCGACCTTATTGTTGCGACCATCACCATGTCCATGGGCATGATGATGCTGCCACCGACCGTGGTTTCCCTGCCGTTCAAGCTTCTGTTCTTTGTGCTGATCGACGGCTGGAACCTGCTTGTGGGCAGTTTAGTGCGTTCCTTTGCGTAAGGTTGCAATAAACAACTTAAAGTTAGCCATTTGGTAGTAATTCGAGCTTAACCATAAGTCCAGCTCGACGGGGTGAGCGCAACTGCAGCGTTCACGGCATGAAGCCTCCCCGTCGAACCGGACGGCCCGGTATGTCCTGTTAGTTTTTTGTTTCAAGGACGTATGCCAAATGGCTAGCATCAACACCAATGCGTCGGCGATGACCGCGCTGCAGACCCTCAACACCATCTCCAAGAACATGGCGACGACCCAGTCGCGCATTTCGACGGGTCTGCGCGTTGCAGAAGCCTCCGACAACGCCGCCTACTGGTCGATCGCAACGACCATGAAGTCGGACAACAAGGCCAATTCCGTCGTTCAGGACGCCATGGGCCTCGGCGCAGGCAAGGTGGACACCGCTTACACCGCCATGAACGACGCCATCGGCGTTGTCGACCAGATCAAGGAAAAGGTCCTGCTTGCAAAGTCCGCAAGCTCGGAAGACCGCGCCAAGATCCAGTCGGAAATCACTGCTCTGCAGGCCCACCTGACCGACTCCATCGGCAGCGCTTCCTATGCCGGTTCGAACCTCCTTCAGACGGACCCGGCAGGCGCGACCAATCTGAGCATCATTTCTTCCTACAACCGTGACTCCGCCGGTGCGGTGACCACCGGCACGATCGACGTGGCGCTTTCAGATGTACGCCTGATCGATTCCGTTGGTAATACCGGCATCCTTGACACCACCTTCACCACCACCGGTACCGGCGCTGTCACGCAGTCGGTCCTGACGCTCGACGTCACGGCGGCAAATCTCGACGGCACCGATTTTAATGAGATGCTGACGGGCATTGAATCTGCACTCAGCGACATGGCCACTGGTGCTGCTTCGCTCGGTGCAGCCAAGTCGCGCATTGATCTGCAGAAGGAGTTCGTCTCCAAGCTTTCCGACGCCATCGACCGCGGTGTCGGCCAGCTCGTTGACGCAGACATGAATGAAGAGTCCGCTCGCCTTTCCGCTCTGCAGGTTCAGCAGCAGCTCGGCGTTCAGGCGCTCTCCATCGCCAACTCCAATTCTCAGAACATCCTGTCGCTCTTCCGCTAAGCGGAGCAGCAACTGAGAAAAGCAATCGATGGCTGCTTCGCGGCAGCCCTCGATTTCTTCCCCGCCGCTGACTGCCAAGGGGTTTCGAAACCCCTGTCCCTAGAACGCTTTCGAACTTCGGACTTGGTTTTCCCTTGAAAGCCGCTTGGCGGCTGTGAATGCATGGCAGGATGACCGGTCCGTCGGTCATGGGCATGATGCCTTTCCTGTCAAACCGGACGGCCCGGTATGTCCTGTTTGTATTTTGTTTTAAGGACGTATGCCAAATGGCTAGCATCAATACCAATGCGTCGGCGATGACCGCGCTGCAGACCCTCAACACGATTTCCAAGAACATGGCGACGACCCAGTCGCGCATTTCGACGGGCCTGCGTGTTGCAGAAGCCTCCGACAATGCCGCCTACTGGTCGATTGCCACGACCATGAAGTCGGACAACAAGGCCAATTCCGTAGTACAGGATGCAATGGGCCTCGGCGCAGGCAAGGTAGACACCGCTTACACCGCCATGAACGACGCCATCGGCGTTGTTGACCAGATCAAGGAAAAGGTCCTGCTTGCAAAGTCCGCAAGCTCTGAAGACCGCGCCAAGATCCAGTCGGAGATCACTGCTCTGCAGTCCCATCTCAGCGACTCGATCGGCAGTGCATCTTATGCTGGTCAAAACCTGCTGAAGACGGATTCCACCTCAACAACAGATACGAAGCTGAGCGTCATTTCGTCCTACAACCGCAGCGCAGCCGGTGCTGTGACCACGGGAACGATTGACGTCACCTACAATGCCACGCGCCTCATCGATACCAATGTGGCTGCAGCCGGCATTCTCGACAAAGGCGGCACGGCTTCAGGCGCATCCATCCTGACGATCGACGTCGTAGCTCTCACCCAGGATGACGGTTCAACCGCGGTGACGGGTGCCACCGAATCCGCTCAGTTCGACAACATGTTGACCGACATCGAAACCGCACTTAGCGACATGGCCACGGGTGCTGCTTCGCTTGGTGCAGCCAAGTCGCGCATCGATCTGCAGAAGGAGTTCGTCTCCAAGCTTTCCGACGCCATCGAACGCGGTGTCGGCCAGCTGGTTGACGCTGACATGAATGAAGAGTCCGCTCGCCTTTCCGCTCTGCAGGTGCAGCAGCAGCTCGGCGTTCAGGCGCTCTCCATCGCCAACTCCAACTCGCAGAACATCCTCTCGCTCTTCCGTTAATCGGAACAGCCACAGCTGGAACATTGGAGGGGGCTGCCGTCTGGCGGCCCCTTCTCCTTTTTAAGGACCTGTTAAGCAAAACGGCAGCTTCTGCCGTCCCGAGGGACCCCAACCCTTCCCCGCAGGCAGGTGATTCAGCTTTTGGTAGGAATAGGCCCGCAGGTTGAACCCTGCATGGCAGGTGACTGTACGAACAGTCAGGGCATGATGCCTTCCCTGTCAAACCGGACGGCCCGGTATGTCCTGTTAGTTTCAGTAAAAGGACGTATGCCAAATGGCTAGCATCAACACCAATGCGTCGGCGATGACCGCGCTGCAGACCCTCAACACCATCTCCAAGAACATGGCGACAACCCAGTCGCGCATTTCGACCGGGCTGCGCGTCGCAGAGGCTTCTGACAATGCCGCTTACTGGTCGATTGCAACGACCATGAAGTCGGACAACAAGGCCAACTCGGTC
>NZ_JAYMER010000017.1:75072-280304 GCF_037029545.1 Nitratireductor sp. CH_MIT9313-5
GATGAACGACGCCATCGGCGTTGTTGACCAGATCAAGGAAAAGGTTCTGCTTGCAAAGACGGCAAGCACGGAAGACCGCGCCAAGATTCAGACCGAAATTTCAGCGCTTCAGTCCCACCTGACGGACTCCATCGGCAGCGCTTCTTATGCCGGCGAAAACCTGCTTCAGACGGACCCGGCTGGCGCGACCAATCTCAGCGTCATTTCTTCCTACAACCGTGACTCCGCCGGTGCGGTGACGACCGGCACGATCGACGTGGCACTCTCAGATGTTCGCCTGATCGATTCCGTTGGTGACACCGGCATTCTAGACACCACCTTCACCACCACCGGTACCGGTGCAGTCACGCAGTCAGTCCTGACGCTCGACGTCACGGCAGCAAATCTCGACAGCACCGATTTTGATGAGATGCTGACGGGTATTGAATCCGCACTCAGCGACATGGCCACGGGTGCTGCTTCGCTCGGTGCCGCAAAGTCGCGCATCGACCTGCAGAAGGAGTTCGTCTCCAAGCTGTCCGATGCGATCGACCGCGGCGTCGGCACGCTTGTTGACGCTGACATGAATGAAGAGTCCGCTCGCCTTTCTGCTCTGCAGGTACAGCAGCAGCTTGGCGTCCAGGCACTCTCCATCGCCAACTCGAACGCACAGAACGTTCTCTCGCTCTTCCGCTAACAGGATTGAGCTGCAACACGTTCAGAAGGGCCGCATCTGCGGCCCTTTTTCGTTCGCCGCTCATATCAGGCGGTTGTATTCAACTCGCCTATAACGGGAAAAACCTAATAGTTTTCGTATGTTAGCACTTTGATAGGAACTTGCCCCCAAAGTGCTCCTGCATGACGAAGTGACCAAAGCAGTCATAGGCATGATGCCTTCCTCGTCAAACCGGACGGCCCGGTATGTCCTGTTAGTTTCAGTAAAAGGACGTATGCCAAAATGGCTAGCATCAACACCAATGCGTCGGCGATGACCGCGCTGCAGACCCTCAACACCATCTCCAAGAACATGGCGACGACCCAGTCGCGCATTTCGACCGGTCTGCGCGTCGCAGAGGCTTCTGACAATGCCGCTTACTGGTCGATTGCAACGACCATGAAGTCGGACAACAAGGCCAACTCGGTCGTTCAGGACGCAATGGGCCTGGGTGCGGGCAAGATCGACACTGCCTACACCGCCATGAACGACGCCATCGGCGTTGTGGACCAGATCAAGGAAAAGGTTCTGCTTGCAAAGTCTGCAAGCACCGAAGACCGCGCCAAGATCCAGTCGGAAATTTCCGCCCTTCAGTCGCACCTGACCGATAGCGTTGCCAGCGCTTCCTATGCCGGCCAGAACCTGCTGCAGACGGATTCCACCGCGACCGCGACCGACCTCAGCGTCATCTCGTCCTACAATCGTGACTCGACCGGCGCTGTGACCACCGGCACCATCGACGTCGCCTATGACGACGTGCGCCTGATCGACACGAATGCTGCAGACGCTGGCATTCTTGATAAGGTTGGCACCGCCTCCGGTGTTTCGGTTCTGACGCTCAACGTCTCCACACTGGCAGGCGTGACGGGTACTACGGAAGATGCCCAGTTCAACAACCTGCTCACCGACATCGAAACCGCGCTTGGCGACATGGCCACGGGCGCAGCTTCGCTTGGTGCCGCAAAGTCGCGTATCGACCTGCAGAAGGAGTTCGTCTCCAAGCTGTCCGATGCAATCGAGCGCGGCGTTGGCACGCTTGTTGACGCTGACATGAATGAAGAGTCCGCTCGTCTTTCCGCTCTGCAGGTTCAGCAGCAGCTCGGCACGCAGGCACTCTCCATCGCCAACTCCAACTCGCAGAACATCCTGTCGCTGTTCCGCTAAGAGTAGCGGCCGGCACGCCGGCCAGCTGAAAGCATTGAAGGCCGCTCGGGAAACCGGGCGGCTTTTTTCGTTAATGCCCATTAACCAGTCGTTAACCATAGGTTTCTTAACTAAGCTTAACCAAAGGTTGAGGCGATTCTCTCTTTAGCCTTTGGAACCAAACTGGGGTTAAAGGGGCAGACACGTGTCGAGCATCATGACAAACGCATCCGCAATGGTTGCGCTTCAAAGCCTGAAGATGACCAACAAGGCGCTGGATGTAACGCAAGGTCGGATCTCGACCGGTTACCGTGTGGCGGAAGCAAGCGACAATGCCGCCTACTGGTCCATTGCGACAACCATGCGCTCGGACAACAAGGCGCTCTCCGCTGTCCAGGATTCGCTTGGTCTGGGTGCAGGCAAGATCGACACTGCCTACACTGCCATGAGCAACATCATCGACCAGGTCGACGAAATTAAATCCAAGGTCCTGAGCGCACGCGGTGCAAGCGGCGAGAACCAGAAGAAGATCCAGTCCGAGATCGCGGTTCTTCAGGAGCATATCCGCAGCGCCGCCATTGGCGCCAGCTATGCGGGCACCAATATACTGGCAACCGATTCCACGGCTGACCTCGAGATCGTGGCCGGTTACAATCGTGCCTCCAACGGCACTGTCTCTGTCAGCTCCATCACGATCTCCAACACCAATATCCGCCTCTTCAGCGCAGACGGCCTGACCGGCACCACAATCACCACGGACATCATGGCCATCGATGTCGACGGCGCCACCGACGCCACAATTGACGGCTTCCTGACCGATGTTGAAGCTGCCATGAGCGCGATGGCCAATGCGGCGGCAGAGCTGGGTGCAGCAAAGACACGCCTTGATCTCCAGACGGATTTCATCTCCAACCTGATGGACTCGATCGAACGCGGTGTCGGCCAGCTTGTTGATGCGGACATGAACGAGGAATCCACCCGCCTTCAGGCCCTGCAGGTCCAGCAGCAGCTTGGCATTCAGGCGCTGTCCATCGCAAACCAGAACGCACAGAGCATCCTGTCCCTGTTCCAGGGCTAAGCTCTACCCCACCCAGTGTAATTTCAGATGGGTCGCCCCTCACCGGGCGGCCCATTACATTTTCGCACAAGCTTCAGCGCCTATGGTCGCTTCGTAACCTGCCGGGGAGCTTGTAGACTTTTGCCTGAGCAACTGCAGACCGTAGTCGAGAACCTGAAAACTCTGGGACCGCGCCGCCTGATGATGATGGGCGGCATGTTCGCACTTGTCATGGCGTTGATCGTGACCGGGGCCATCTATCTCAACAAGCCTGCCTATGAGACGCTTTATGTCGGGCTGGAACGTTCCGACGTGAACCAGATCGGCCTCGTTCTGAACGAGTCGGGCATCTCCTTCGACGTGGACTCAGGCGGTACCTCCGTGCTTGTGCCTGCCGGAACGACGGCACGCGCCCGCATGCTGCTTGCTGAAAAGGGCCTACCGACCTCTACAAATGCGGGGTATGAGCTTTTCGACAATGTCGGCTCCCTCGGCCTGACGACCTTCATGCAGGAAGTCACCCGCGTCCGCGCTCTTGAGGGCGAGATCGCGCGCACGATCCAGTCCATCGCAGGCATCAAGGCCGCGCGCATTCACATCGTGATGCCCGACCGTGGAAATTTCCGCCGCGAGGAACAGGAACCTTCCGCCTCCGTCGTAATCCGAGCGCAGGGCATTGATGCCACAGAAAAGGCCGCCTCGATTCGTTACCTGGTTTCTGCTGCTGTTCCGGGACTGAACGCCGAGAAGGTTACCGTTCTGGACTCCTCCGGCACCTTGCTTGCAGCCGGCGATGATCCCGCCAACAATTCCGCCCAGCGCTCCATCGGCATTGAGCGCACCGTGGAGTCGCAGGTCGAAGAGAATATCCGCCGCGCACTCGCACCTTATCTTGGGCCGGAAAACTTCCGCGCAAGCGTCAAGGCCAATGTAAACACCGACGCCCGCCAGGTCGAGGAAGTCATCTTCGATCCGAATTCGCGTGTCGAGCGCTCGGTGCAGGTGGTCCGCTCCAGCGAGAACGCGACCCAGGAAACGGCGACGAGCCCGACCACCGTGCTTCAGAACCTTCCGCAGGAAGAACCGGCCTCTCCCGATCGCCCCCGGTCCTCCGAGGAGAGTGAACGGCGTGAGGAGACCACGAATTACGAGCTGAACACCAAGCGTGTGGCCACCACCAGCAATGGCTATCAGGTGACAAAGCTCTCCATCGCAGTTGTCGTGAATGAAGAGCGCATCAAGAGCCTTCTCGGCGAGAATGCAACGGCAGATCAGGTCAATGATCGCATCGCCGAGATCCAGTCTGTTGTCGCATCCGCCACGGGATATGACGAGACACGTGGCGACGTGATCAAGGTGGCCGCAGTGGAGTTCATTGATGGCCTGGATGGCGTGGAGATCTCCGAGCCCGGCATTCTCGACAGCATGTCCACTCACATCGGCACTGTCATCAATGCTGCAGCATTTGTGCTGGTTGCCTTTCTTGTTACCTGGTTCGGCCTGAAGCCCATGAGCCAGGCACTGCTCGGCAATGCGGCAGCCAATGCCGAAGCCCAGATGCAGGCGGCCCTCCCCGCCCAGTCCGGTGCCCCGCAGATCGCGGCTGCTGGCGGTACCGGCGTTGAACAGGCTTACGCCGAAAACGACGAGGATGAAGAGGGTGCCGACGAACCGCTCAAGCTGCGCCCCGCTCCGCAGGACCGGTTGGCCCGCATGGTCGACCTTTCCGAAGAGCGGACGGCAGAGATCCTGCGCAAATGGGCGCGCGCTGAAAGCGAGGCACTCGGCTGATGACACCTCCATCCCTGGCAGATGCACTTCCCGACTTCGCACATTCCATTCCGGTCGCAGCACCTGCTCCGGCCTTGAAGGTGCCGCAGCCGGTACGCAACGAGGCAGCACTGGCCGAAAAGCGCCTGGAGGAGGCCGTAACAAAGGCGCGCGAGGAAACCGCCGCCGAATTGACCGCAAAACACGAGGCGGAACTTGCCGCCGCGCGCGCACGCCATGAGGAAGAACTTGCCCAGCTCCAACAGCAGCTTGGGGCGGAAATGGCCGTGGCTCTCATCAACAGCCTGCAGACAGCAGAGCAGCGCGTCATGGATGCCGCTGGCGAAATGACCGCGCGCATTCTCGGGCTGGCGCTGACCGACAAGCTGCAGGAAAAGGCGCTTGAGGAGTTTCTGGCGCGCCTTCAGGACGCACTGAAGGATGACGACACCCTGCGCATACGCATCGAAGGAAATGCGGTCATGCTTGAAGCGCTACGCACCCGCCTCGGCAAGCGTGCGCACCAGTTCGAACTGGTTCAGACAACCAGCCCTTAGCTAACAGCCGAAATCAATGAGACCCTGCTCGAAACGCGGCTGCATGAATGGTCGCGCCAGTTGGCGGAGCTTCTGGCATGAGCGCGGAAGATACCGAACGCCCCCAGGAAATCATCATCGTACGACGCGGTGGTGGCGACGAGGATGATGGCCATCACGGCGGTGCATGGAAGATCGCATTCGCTGACTTCATGACCGCGATGATGTGTTTCTTCCTCGTCATGTGGCTGATCAATGCCTCCAACGAGGAAACACGTGCGGCGCTTGCCAGCTACTTCAATCCGGTGAAGCTGATCGATCGGAACACCAACCGCAAGGGGCTGGAAGAGATCGGTCAGGGGCCGCAATCCACCTCCACCAATGAAGAGGTAGAAGACGGCAGCGCCGCACCGGCTGGTCGCAACGACAAGACCTCCGGTCCGGCAGATTTCAAGAACGCGACCGAAATGTCCGAGGTGCAGAAGTTTTCAGACCAAAACTTCTTCGCCAACCCCTATGCGGTTCTGGCCGAGATCGCTGCTGATGTCGGCCGCGATCAGAACATCTCCGCCAAGGGCGAAGGCGGCGCACAGCTTTCCGGCCCCTCCTCCGGCGCATCAGGCGGCGAAGCCTATCGCGACCCATTCGCACCCGACTTCTGGTCGCAGCAGGTCGCTGAGCCAAAGATCGGTGTGGAAGGTGATCCGGACAATGTCCGCCAGCAACCCTCCGGCGCAGACCAGCGCGCGATCGAGACCGGAGCATTCGAGCTTGCCGAGAATGGTCAGGTCGAGCGCATCGAAGGCGCAGACAGCGACAAGCCGGATAAGCCCGCTTCCGCGCCCCTACGCCGCGACGTGGCAGAGCTACAGCCCCTTGAACCCGTAGCCGAGCCTGAACCGCAACCCGCGAAAGCGCAAGAGACTCAGGACACGCCGCAGCCCGAAATACAGGAAGCAGCAGCGCGCGTGCGCCAGGAACTTGCTCGCGCCCTTGAAGGCGAAGGTCTGGCGGCATCGGTTTCAGTGACTGCAGGGCAGCAGGGCGTTCAGATCTCCGTCACCGATGATCTGCGGGAAGCCATGTTCGACATCGGATCGGCAGTTCCCCAGCGCACTCTTGTCTCAGCCATGGAAAAGATTGGCCGCACCCTGGCAGCCCAGGGCGGATCCATCCGCATCCACGGACACACCGACGGCCGACCGTTCCAGGCAGGCGACTATGACAACTGGCGTCTGTCCACCGCCCGCGCTCACGCAGCACAATACATGCTGGTTCGCGGCGGCGTACCGGAAGACCGTATTTCCGAAGTGGCCGGCTTCGCAGACCGCAAGCTCAAATTGCCCGACGATCCCTACGCGGATGCAAATCGGCGGATCGACATTTTCCTGGAGGTTGAGTGATGCCGCGCAGTGCGCAGCGCATTGCAGCTCTTCTTGGATGCGTAGGCGTAGCGGTACTGGCCGGACGCCTTCCCGCCCATGCGTCGGGGCTTGAGCCCTATCAGATGATGCGCTCGCTGCAGGTCGTGCAGGACAGGATTGCCGATGGCGATCATGCAGCACTACCGATGCAGACCAAGCTTTTGAACATCATCGACGCGCGCTTGCGCAACGCCCCGCGCGAAGCTTATTCCGATGCGCGCAATCTGAATGCACTGCTCGCCTATGCATCCAGCGGCGGCAATCCGAGCACGATACGAGACGTGTTTGCCACCCTCAGTCTTGAAGGCGACATGCGGGCCATCGCTGATGGACTGTTGAGCTATGCGCTGGGTGATCATGCCCGCGCGCGCGCAGCTCTCGGCGGTGTGAGCCCGCTTGACCTGCCTCCGGCAGTCGGTGCGCCTTTGGGGCTTGTATCAGGCTCGCTTCTGATGCGCGATACGCCCCTGCGTGCACTACAGCTATTTGACGAGACGCGCCTTGTTGCACCGGGCACGCTTCTGGAAGAAGCAGCTTTACGGCGTACATTGGATGCGACAGCAATATTGGGCGATGCCGAACGCTTCACCCGCGCCGCACGGCAATATGTGACCCGATTCATCCATTCGCCCTACGCCAGCCAGTTCGCCGAAAGCCTCGTCGCCGGCATCGTCACCATGCGCGACAAGATTGATCTTGATGAGGTTGCGCAGATCGCCGACCGCATGAGCGATGAGCAGGCGCGCGTCATCTATCTGCGCATTGCCAGGCAGGCGGCGATTGATGGTCATGACGGCCTCCTCGCATTCGCTTCTGAGCAGGCCGCCAAGAAGCCCTCCGATCCGCAACAAGCCGAACCGCTGGACCCGCGGGCCGTGCTTTATGCCAGCGCAGCGTCAGTGACCAAGGAGAATGTCACCGAGGTCCTTGAGACCTTGCGATCAATCGATGAAAAGCGCCTGTCGGCAAGCGACAAGGAGCTTCTCAGAGCGGCGAAAGCCATAGCACGCAGCGTGATAGAGCCGCCTGTTATCACCGTCGAAGCAGAACGGGCTGCCGAACCGGCCGTGCTGGGCGATAGCGGGCAGATCACCCCTGCCACCGCTGCGACCGAGGCTCCAGCGACTGATAATGAGGCCAGTTTCGTGCAGAGCGCGCGTGAAAAACTCGAGGCGGTTGATCGCCTTCTGGAGGCAAAGCGATGAACTCCCTGATGTCCACTCTCCTTGGCAACCTCCCCTCCAGATCGGCAAAACCCGCCATCGCACAAGATGCTGATGGCAAAAGTGCAAGACAATTATTTCAGGACGCACTGAAGCTGAAAAGCGATGATGACGCAGCCGCTATTCCCGTCGATCTGGCACCGGCCAAAGGCGCTGATATTGTCGGCGAGTCAGGCGACGCAGGCGTCAGCACGCGCCTGAGCGATATTCTTGACCGGCTTGCCGCGAAGATCGAAGCGGGGCCGCTGTCGGGGCATGGTCCTGAAGGGCAGAAGGACGTGATGACGCCGGACTTGAAGCCGGAGACGCCGGAGGGCGCGGCAGAAGGAGCGGAAGAACCCGCGCAGGGCCTGCAATCTGCTCCTGCCGCAGCGCCAGCCGAACACGCTTTGCAAACCAAGACCATACGCGGCAAAGACAATGCCACCGGCGACCCCATGCCCGATCCGGCGGACGCTGCCGATGAGCAGGCGCCCCGAACATTCGCTGCTTCCGCACCTGGCGAAGTGAGCAAATCCGAGATCGTCCGTGAGGGCGAAAAGCAGGCAACCACACAGGCCCAGCCCGCACCGCGCGAGACCGCGACCGCGACCGCGAAACAAGGTGCAGCCGTGGCGGAGAAACCGTCTGTTGCACAGACCGCTGATGCGTCTGCTCGAAATGACAGCGGCGAAATGGGCGGCGGCAAGCGCGATGAACAGGCCGCAAGGCCCTTCAAGACCGTTAGCGTAAGCACCTCACCACAGCCCGTGATGGGCAATTTCGCCAGTCATTCTGCCCTGGGCGACCAGGTGACATCCGCACTTTCCAGCGACAAGGCATTCCAGGCTGCTGCTTCGGCCGCGCCTAGGGAAATTTTTAAGGCAAATTCAAGTGCACCAGATGTCTTGCACACAATTAAGATTCAGCTCCGTCCTGCCGAACTTGGCAATGTAACCGCAGTCCTGAGAGGCAGCGGAGATCAACTATCAGTTGAACTTCAGGTGGAGACGGAAGCCGCAAGAAACAAGCTCTCGGCCGACGGGGATTCGATTGCGAAGGCACTGCGCTCGCTGGGCTATGAGGTCGACCGCATCACCATCCAGCAAACTTCTGCAAGCGGCTCCACAAACGCACAGCATTCCTCCACTCACGGACGAGGTCAGGGGTTTGAAAATGCGTCACCTGATGGCCGTTCAGGCTCCGGAAACCAGGGCAATTCCCACACAGGCTCCGACGGTTCCGGCCAGCGCTCGTCTTCCGCGCAGGGCCCGCAAAATGCTGCTACGGATACTGACAGCATCTATATTTAGCATCACTGCCTCGGGCGCATTTGCCAGCCCAAATCCATGCGAAGGAGAAATCCTGGCAGCAGCGGAGAAATATGCGATTCCGCCAGGGATTCTCTACGCTGTAGGCCTTACCGAAACCGGCGTGAAAGGCAGCCTCCAACCCTTTGCCCTCAACATTGAAGGCAGGACTTTCTACGCCCGGAACCGCACAGAGGCCGTGCATGCTTTCCATACTGCGCGCAAGCAGGGAAAGAAGCTGATCGATCTCGGCTGCATGCAGATCAATCACCATTACCACGCGGCCGAATTTGACAGCGTCAGCGACATGCTCGACCCGCATCTCAATGTCGAATACGCCGCCCGTTTTCTCAAGCGCCTGAATGACCGTCACAAGAGTTGGTCCATGGCCGTCGCCCGCTATCACGCAGGACCCGACAACGACCCGGCTCAGAAGCGATATTTGTGTAGGGTGATAACCAATCTTGTGGCTACAGGCTTCGGCAGATGGACACCGGCCGCACGATCCTTTTGCAACTAATTGGTGCATGATCGAATGGGTAGCCGTGCAGATGAGTCACAGCTGCTCCTGAAATATTTATAATTGAAAATATATGTTGTCAGCGATTCCGCCCACCGGTTACTTCTTGGTTAACAAGTGATTCGGAAGGGGGCTCTTCATGATCGTTGTGGTGGACGAGCGTGAACTTGTAACCCAGGGGTATAATTCTCTTTTTGGCCGCGAAGGTGTGGCTACGGCGGGATTTGGTCCGGGCGAGTTTGGTGAATGGGTAGACAGTGCGGCAGATGACGACCTCAAGGCCGTCAGCGCATTTCTGCTCGGCAAATGCGACCAGGCCGAAATGCCTGCAAAGCGCATTCGTGAGCGATCCAATGCTCCGGTAATTGCGCTTGCCGAACAGCAGTCGCTGGAAGACACGCTTCGCCTCTTCGAGGCCGGTGTCGACGATGTGGTGCGCAAGCCGGTGCATGTTCGCGAGATCCTCGCCCGCATCACCGCAATCAGCCGCCGCGTGGCCCAGCAGCAGCCAAGCTTCACCCAGATCGGGCCGATGCGCATCTTCGCTGATGGCCGGGACCCCGAGATTGACGGCGAACCGCTGCCACTGCCGCGCCGCGAGCGCCGCATTCTTGAATATCTGGCGAGCAACGCATCCCGCCGGGTGACAAAGTCGCAAATCTTCAACGCGATCTACGGCATCTTCGATGAAGACGTCGAAGAGAACGTCGTGGAGAGCCATATTTCCAAGCTGCGCAAGAAGCTGCGCGCGAAGCTGGGTTTCGATCCAATCGATTCAAAGCGCTATCTCGGCTACCGGCTGGTGGAGTAGCGCGCGACGGCAGGCGACAGGCTCGTGACCAGCTTCGCGCAAGTCACGACGGTTATCCTCCCATCAGCGTAACGAGGAGAAATCCGCATGAGCCTTTATGGAATGATGAGAACCGGCGTGTCGGGCATGAATGCCCAGGCCAACCGGCTCTCCACCGTCGCCGATAACATCGCCAATTCCAGCACCAATGGATACAAGCGGGCGAAGACGGAGTTCTCCACGCTGGTCATCCCCAGCACCCAAGGATCCTACAATTCCGGTGGCGTGCAGACGACGGTGCGCACCTCCATCTCCACCCAGGGCGTACTGCAATACACGACTTCGGTCACGGATCTGGCAATCAAGGGCGATGGCTTCTTCGTCGTCCAGAACCCATCGGGACAGCCACTTCTCACCCGCGCCGGCTCCTTTGTCCTCAATTCCGAGGGCGAGATGGTGAACGCCGGTGGCTTTCGGCTACTCGGCTACAGTTACGCAAACGGCGACCCCGCAGCGACTGCCAACGGCTATGCGGGCCTTGAACCGGTAAAGATCACCCAGGCGGAGCTGATCGCAACACCGACAGCCAACGGGTTCCTGAAGGGCAATCTGCCCGCGGATGCTCCAGTGTTGACCGGCGCCCCGAGCGCCACGAACTACACGCAAAAGACCTCCCTTGTCGCCTATGGGACGATGGGCGAAGAAATGCTCTTCGACGTCTATATGTCCAAGACAAGCGCGTATGATTCCTCGACCGGCACGGGCGTCGATGAATGGCAGGTTGAGGTCTATGACCGCGCCACGGGAACCCTCGTTCCTGGCGGTACGGCGACAATGACCTTCGACAATACCGGCGCGCTAACGGCTCCCGCAACGGCGAGCCTTGCTCTTGCGTCCGGACAGACGATCGAGCTTGACTTGAATGACATGACACAGCTCGGCGCTCCCTTCGACATTGCGGATGCCGCAATGGACGGTGCACCGCCAAGTACGATCGAAAGTGTCGAGATCGGCACCGACGGTGTTATCTACGCTCAGTACGCAGACGGCTCATTCAAGCCGCTCTACCGCATCCCGGTGGCAAGCGTGACAAGTCCGGACCAGCTACAGGTTCTGGCGGGCAACGTCTTCACTGAAAGCCCCAATTCCGGCCCGGTGCGTATCGGCTTTGCCGGCAATGGCGGCATGGGCGACATCGTTTCCGGTGCCGTCGAGAATTCCAATGTCGATATCGCGCAGGAGCTGACCGAGATGATCGAGTCCCAGCGCAGCTACACCGCCAATTCGAAAGTGTTCCAGACCGGCTCCGACCTGATGGAGCTTCTGGTCAATCTGAAGAGATAGTGACCGTTCATTGATCGGCTCGTGGGGGGCCGGAAAGAGGAGTAATGTCGCTTACATCTGCACTCAGTATCGCTCAGTCTGCGCTGTTCAACACATCGCGCCAGACGAGTGTTGTTTCGCGAAACATCTCCGACGCATCCAACCCCGATTACGCACGACGGACGTCAATCTATTCAAGCACCAATGGTGGCGCGCGCATCAGCGAGATCAGGCGTGCCACCAATGAAGCCCTTTTCCGCCAAAATCTGACCGCCCTCTCCGGATGGCAGGCGCAGGCTTCAATGTCGGGTGGGTTGGATACGCTGCAATTGCGTGTCAACGGGCCAGACAATGCCACCTCACCTGCGGCGAAGCTGGGTGTCCTGCAAGAGGCACTTCAGACCTTCGCTGCAACACCATCCAACGTGACGCTCGGCGAAAATGCCGTGGAGGCGGCACGCGGTCTCGTTCGCTCTCTCAACAATGGCACCCAGGCCATCCAGAGCTATCGCGCCGAACTGGACGCAGAGATCAAGGTCTCGGTCGATGATCTCAACCGCCTGCTGGCGGAGTTCGAGACCGTCAACAAGGAAGTGGTCAAGGGCACGCGCGCAGGCTCCGACATTTCTGATGCGATGGATGCGCGCGACAGTCTTCTAAAGAAGATTTCCCAATATGTTCCTGTCTCGACGGTCAACCGTCCGGACAATGACATGATGGTGCTGACTGCTGACGGCGCAACCTTGTTTGAAACCATTGCGCGTCCGGTCACTTTCACCGCCAACACGACCTATACCGCCGCAATGACCGGCAATGCCATCTATGTGGACGGTGTTCCGCTTGCAGCAGGCACCGGCGGCAATACGACAGCCATGGGCAGCCTGGCAGCGAAGCTGCAGATGCGTGACGTTGTGGCTCCCCAGATGCAGCGTCAGCTTGACGAGACAGCGCGCGGACTTATCGAAGCCTTTGCCGAAACCGACTCTTCTGGCGCCAATCCTCTGGCTGGCCTGTTCACGTGGCCCGGCGGCCCGGCGCTGCCGACATCCGGCACTCTCGTGGAAGGTCTTGCAGGACGCATCACCGTCAACGCGGCGGTCGATTCGGAGAAAGGTGGCGATCCCAAGCTTCTCCGCGATGGCGGCATCAATGGCGCGGCCTATGTGAAGAACACCTCGGGGGCAGCGTCCTACTCTTCGACGCTCATCGCCTATACCCAAAAGCTCGACGAACCGATCGCCTTCGACCCTGCAGCAGGCATCGCTTCTCCACGCAGCCTGACGGGTTACACGGCCGATTCTATCGGCTGGCTGGAAGCATTGCGCCAGGATGCTGCGCGCGGTGCGGAAGCCAAGGAAGCGCTTTCGGTTCGTACCGCTACAGCACTTTCCAACGAGATCGGCGTCAACATGGACGAGGAAATGGCGCTGCTGCTCGAACTAGAGCATTCCTATGAAGCGTCCGCACGCCTGATGAGCGTCGTAGACGAGATGCTGGCCACCCTGATGTCGATTGCGAGATAAAGATGAAGACCTCCTTCATTTCATCCAACGCCATAGCCCAGACCATGCGCAACCACATGATGCGCATGCAGGTGGAACTGGTGCAGCGCCAGCAGGAAGTTACAACGCAGCGCCTGGCCGATCCCGGCAAGACGCTTGGCGCGCGCGCCGGTTTTTCCTTTTCCATGGCGCGGGATATCGAGCGGCTGGAAAACCTACTGGATTCCAACGGTCTTGCGGCCAACCGCCTCAGCGCGACACAGAACGCGCTCGAGCAGTTCTCGAATGTGTCGCAGGACCTGCTTTCCACGCTGACCGCCGCGGTCTCGGGTGTCAGTGATACCAGCATCGTTCGGGCGGCCGCTACGCGCTCGCTCGAATCCGTGACGAGTATCCTCAACACCAATATGAACGGCGAATATCTGTTCGCCGGAATAAACACCGACGTGAAGCCGGTGAACGAATTCACCGCACCGGGCTCGCCCAACCAGGCGCAGTTCGACAATTACTTCCAAACCCATTTCGGCTTCACGCAAACCGATCCCGCGGCTGCCAACATCACGGCTGCCCAGATGAATGACTTCATCGACAACACCTTGATCCCAGGCTTCATGGGCACGGATTGGCAGGCAGCCTGGTCGAATGCATCCGATGAGACGATCACCAGCCGTATCACGCTGAATGAGACGGCTCAGACCTCCACGACCGCCAACAGCATCGGCATGCGCAAGGTGGCGCTTGCCACGGCCATGACCTCGGATCTCCTGAAAATACCGCTCTCGGAAGAAACGCAGAAAGCGCTCTACACCAAGGCCACCTCTCTCGTGGGTGAGGCCGTCGCCGATGTGGCGCGCATCCAGTCGGAAGTCGGCGTTTCGGAAATCCGCGTGAAGGACGCCACCGATCGCGTGGAAGCGCAGATCGACCTCTCGAAGTTGTTCGTCAATGAAATGGAAGGCGTGGACCCATACGAAGCTTCAACCAAGCTCAATGAGCTTCTGACACAGATAGAGACGTCTTACGCTCTGACCGCCCGAATTCAGCAGCTCAGCCTGCTTCGCCACCTCTGATTAAACGAGAAGACAGCCGGCCCATGTATCAGTTTTCCTACAGCGAGGTTCAAACGGACTCCATCGCCGACGCCAAGGATCGCGAGCAGCAGCTTCTGTCCCGATCCATCGATCTTCTGATCGAGGCGCGCGATGCCGGTCCGCAGTCGCGAGAGGCCATTGAGGCGGTTCTTTTTATGAACCGCGTCTGGACCGCGCTGATCGAAGATCTCGGAGACCCGGAAAACGAGCTTTCCCAGGAGCTGCGCGCCAATCTCATCTCCATCGGGCTTTGGCTTCTGCGCGAGGCAGAGGAAATCCGTCAGGGCCGCTCCAGCAATTTTGACGGCCTCATCGAGGTATCGCAGATCATCAGGGACGGCTTGAGATGAAGAACACGCTGAAAATCTCGCTCAAGGCCGGCGAGAAGATCTATGTGAACGGCGCTGTCATAAAGGTCGACCGCAAATGCCAGCTGGAATTCCTGAACGACGTACAGTTCCTTCTTCAGAACCATGTGCTGCAGCCTGAAGAGGCGGTCACCCCGCTGCGCCAGCTTTATTTCGTGGTGCAGGTCATGCTGATGAACCCGGAATCCCGGGAGCAGACCATGGGCCTTTATCGCACCACCATGAACAACCTGCTCAGCGCCTTCCGCAACGAGCAGATTCTGGCAGGCCTGAAGCATGTGGATGAAATGGTTGTCGAAGCGCAGGTCTATGATGCGCTGAAGGCCATCCGCCAGCTCTATCCGCTCGAGGAAGAGATCGTGGGCAAGCCGTCCACCTCACCCGTCACCGAATTCAAGAAGGCCGTGGGAGCCTGATATCATGATCGTGAATAGCGCCACAGCCGCCACGACCAATCCGACCGCAGCCTCCTCGGGCACGGCGGTGGACTACCAGTCATTCCTGAAGCTGCTGGTCGCGGAAATGAAGAACCAGGACCCGACAAGCCCGATGGAATCCACCGACTATGTCGCCCAGCTCGCCACCTTTTCGCAGGTCGAGCAGTCGGTGCAGATGAATGCGAAGCTAGACCAGCTTCTCGCTGCTTCCTCTCTCGCACAGGCCGGTTCTCTGGTCGGTCGTGAGCTGACCTCCGCCGACGGAACCGTTACCGGCACTGTGAAAGAAGTGAAGCTGTTCTCAGACGGTATCGTTGCAGTTCTCGGGTCGGGCAAGGAAATTGTCGTGGGGCCAGGCGTCTCGGTACGCTAAACTATACCCATGAATGAAGCCGACGCCCTTGATCTCGTTCAGTTCGCCATCTGGACCGTCCTCATCGCCTCCGGCCCTGCCGTCTTCGTGGCGATGGTCGTGGGCGTGGGCATCGCATTGGTGCAGGCCCTGACGCAGGTGCAGGAAATCACGCTCACTTTCGTGCCCAAGATCGTCGCCATCCTGCTGACGGTCGCGCTTTCCGGTCCATTCGTCGGCTCGCAGATTTCATCCTTCACCACCGTGATCTTCCAGCGCGTGCAGGACGGGTTCTAGGGCGGCCTTCGCCAAATATCTGACGCAGCCCCCTCCGCGCGCCGCGCCTCTCCCCCCTCCCCACCTTCGCACAAGTTTCACGCCCTATTCTCCGCACCGATACGGAGGCATGAATGGCGCTGAGTGAAACGACACCGGTTGGATTGGTCCCACGCAAGCATGGCCGCGACATCGGCTTTGCCCTGGGTATCGTGGCGATTCTTGCGATTCTGTTCCTGCCGATCCCGGCATTCCTGATTGATATCGGCCTGGCCTTCTCTATCGCCTTTTCGGTTCTGATCCTGATGGTGGCGCTGTGGATCCAGAGGCCGCTCGACTTCTCGTCATTCCCGACGATTCTGCTGGTCGCGACCATGATGCGGCTTTCGCTGAATATCGCGACCACGCGCGTCATTCTCTCCGAGGGTCACGAAGGCACGAATGCCGCGGGCTATGTGATCGGCGGCTTTGCCAAGATGGTGATGAGCGGCGATTTCGTCATCGGGCTCATCGTCTTCATGATCCTTGTCGTGGTGAATTTCGTCGTTATCACCAAAGGCTCGACCCGTATCGCGGAAGTCGGCGCACGCTTTACGCTGGATGCCATTCCCGGCAAGCAGATGTCGATTGATGCCGATCTGTCCGCGGGTACCATCGACGACAAGGAAGCCCAGCGTCGCCGCCGCGAGCTGGAAGAGGAAAGCTCCTTCTTCGGCTCCATGGATGGTGCCTCGAAATTCGTTCGTGGCGACGCCATCGCCGGTCTCATCATCACCGCGATCAACATCGTCGGTGGCATTGCCATCGGTGCAACCCGCCACGGCATGAGCATCGGCGAAGCTGCTGACGTTTTCACCAAGCTGTCGGTGGGTGACGGTCTCGTCTCGCAAATCCCGGCCCTGATCGTCTCGCTGGCAGCTGGCCTTCTTGTCTCCAAGGGCGGCACGCGCGGTTCGGCAGATCAGGCCGTCTTCGGTCAGCTGGGTGCTTATCCGCGCGCCCTTTTCGTGGCAGCCATGCTGCTGATGGTGCTTGCGCTGACGCCGGGTCTGCCAGCCCTGCCCTTCATGGCTCTGGCTATCGTCATGGCAAGCCTTGGCTATGCACTTCCACGCCGCGCAGCACGTGAGCAGGCTGAATTGGAAGCTGAGGAAAAGGCCAAGCAGCAGTCGAAGGTGGAGGAAGAACAGGATTCGGTGAAGGCATCGCTGCGCACGGCAGAGATCGAACTCCTTATCGGCAAGCAGCTTTCCACGCGCCTGTTGTCTTCGCATCAGGAACTGGCCTTCCGCATGAACAAGATGCGCAAGAAATTCGCATCTCAATATGGTTTCGTCGTGCCGGAAGTGCGGCTTGCGGACGACTTTTCGATCCAGCCGAAAAACTACCAGATCAAGATCCACGGCACCGTCGTGGCCGAGCATCAGTTGCGCGTCGGAGAACTCATGGTGCTTCTGGGCGCCAAGCCGATGCCGGACCTGCCCGGCGACGAGGTGAAGGAACCCGCCTTCGGCATGCGCGCCTTTTCGGTGCCGGAAATGTTTGCCGAAGACCTGAAGCGCCTGCAACTGCCGCACGCCGACAACATGTCCGTGCTTCTCACGCATCTGTCTGAAGTCATCCGCAACAACCTGCCGCAGCTTCTTTCATACAAGGACATGAAGGCGCTGATCGAGCGGCTTGACCCGGAATACCGCAAGCTGACGGAAGAGATCTGCACGTCGCACATTACTTATCCGGGTCTGCAGGCCGTTCTGAAGCTGCTTCTGGCGGAGCGCATCTCGATCCGCAACCTGCATCTGATCATTGAGGCCATCGCAGAAATCGCACCCCACATCCGTCGTACGGAGCAGATCGTGGAACATGTGCGCATTCGCATGGCGCAGCAGATTTGCGGCGATTTGAGCGAAGGCGGTGTCTTGAAGGTGCTGCGTCTTGGCAACCGCTGGGACCTCGCTTTCCACCAGAGCCTCAAACGCGATGCCAAGGGCGAGGTGCGCGAATTCGATATCGACCCGCGCCAGCTGGAAGAATTCGGCAAGGAAGCAGGCAAGGCCATCCAGGCACAGCTTGATGCTGGCGAGCGCTTCGTCCTCGTCACCGCGCCTGAGGCTCGCCCCTATGTTCGCATGATCGTCGAGCGGCTCTACCCGACCCTGCCTGTGCTCTCTCACGTGGAAATCGCCAAGGGCGTGGAGCTCCGCGTGCTCGGCGCGATCTCTTGAGAGTGATGGGGTGAGTGTTCGTGCCACCCATCGTCGTCGCAGATGGAAGCGTTCCTTCGCGCCCCCCTCTGCCCTTCCGGGCATCTCCCCCACGAGGGGGGAGATCACGCGCGACAATAGCGGTGCGCAGATTTTCTGGGCAAGCGGAAGCATCTATGAGGGCCAATCTCCCTCCTTGTGGGGGAGATGTCCGGCAGGACAGAGGGGGGTAGGCACGCGCATGCAGTGGCCCACCGCAATCATCCCATGCTAAGCGCCGTCGTTCTCAACACCGCGATCCTGACCGCCTTCCTTGCATTCTGTCGCATCGGGGCCTGCTTCCTGTTCCTGCCCGGCCTTGGCTCCGCGCGTGTGCCGATGCAGGTGCGCCTGTTCGTTGCCGTGGGCGCGAGCCTGGCGCTCACGCTCCCGCTTTGGGATGCAATCGCGCCCCATGTGGGATCGAGCCCCACGCGCCTTCTCTTCCTCATCGGTTCGGAACTGTTGATCGGCGCGCTGATTGGCCTCGTTGCCCGCTTCTACCTCTTGTCGGTGCAGTTCATCGCCGCGGCAATTGCCATGATGTCAGGCTTCGGCATGGCGGCCGGCGGCGTGGCGATCGAGGAGAACGAACCGCAACCCGCACTCTCCGCCCTGATTTCCTTCTCCGCTCTGCTTCTGCTCTTCGTGCTGGACTTTCATCACGCAGTGGTCCAGGCGCTCGCGGCCTCCTATCGCGTCGCGCCCGTGGACGCGCTCTTCAACGCGCAGACAGCACTGATCGATCTGACGGATACGCTGGCCGAATCCTTCTTCATCATGCTGCGGCTTGGCAGCCCCTATCTCGCCTATGCGATCTTGGTGAATCTGGCTATCGGCCTCCTGAACAAGCTGACGCCGCAGATCCCGATCTACTTCATCTCCCTCCCCTTCGTGATCACCGGCGGGCTGATCCTCACCTATTTCGGCATTACGACCTTCCTCTCACTCATGGCCGACGGCTTTCTGCCAACCACATTGGGACGCTGATGGACAAGCGACGCGAAAAGCGCCTGGCGCGACTGGTCGATCTGCAGGGAAAGCTGAAGCGCCTGCACGAAACCCGACAGGCCGCGCATTTGCGCGCTGCCGATGCGGCGACCAGCGAGGCTGCTGAAATCGCGAAACATTTCGAAGCTGAGGATGGACTGTCCAACCTCTTCCCCGAGCTCTACCACCGCCGGATTGGCGCGGCGCTTGACAGGGCCGGCAAGGCCAAGGCAGCGGCACAGGTGGAAGCTGGCCATGTGGTGACGGCAAAGACGCGCGCACAGACGGCCGAGAAGAACCGGCGCGTTATCGCAGCCCAACTGGATCGTGATGATGAAGAAAAAGCGCTGCTCGAACTGCTTCAGACGCTCGAAACCGGGAAAGCCGGCTAGAGATGCTTCGCAAGCCTGCCACAAGCTTTCCCTGCCATAGTGTTTATCAGCAACAACAGGATTGAATATCCGTGGCCATTAAACCACCCGGCGACATTCTGATGGAAGTGGCAAAGGCTGCCGATCCGGCCAAGCTTCAAGCCGCGCGCGAAAAGCTGCAGGCGCAGTCGTCGCAGCGCACGGCACGCAGCAGCCAGGCAAGCGCTTCCGCCTTGAGCTTTGCCGCCGATTTCCGCGCCAATTCGATGTCCGCCAAGCCGGACACTTCAACAGACAAGGTTGCAACACGGCCGCCGGAGCATTTCGTCAAATTCGAGGCAATGGTCCTGCAGAACTTCCTGAAGGCCATGATGCCAGAGGATACGCAGAGCGTTTATGGCGAAGGACTGGCCGGAGAGATGTGGCAGGGACTGCTTGCCCAACAGGTGGCCGAATCCATAGCGACCCGTGGCGGCATCGGCATCGCCGAGCGCGTTCTCTCCGCCCATTACATGGATGGAGAGAAAAAAGTGGCCGTGGCTGGAATATCCGGCAAGTCGGAAGATGCTCGCCTGCAGGAAGATCTTTCCGAAGCACTGGTTGAAGAGATTGAACGCCAGGCTGCGAAAGCGCTGGATATGGACATGGCGGCGAAGGCCAACAGCGCCAAGCCCTGAGACTTTGAGAATTGGAACCCGCAATGAATCAGGACAGATTTCCAATGAACGCTGGCAACGCATCCGCACCGGTCGACACCTCTACCGGACCGGAAGCCGGTTTGCTCAATCTCGTCGCCCGCATTGAAAGCTTCATTGATGAAGAGACGGCGGCCATCAAGGGCAATCCGCAATATGACCTAAAGACGTCGAACACCCGCAAGAGCCGCTATCTCTACGAGCTTGGAAAAGCCTTCCGCGCGCTCGGCAGCAGCGAGCCGTCTCAGGCGGTTGTGGATGCGGTGACGCATATGCGGGAGCGCCTGACCATCAACGCCCGCGCCATCGAGATGCATCTGGGTGCTGTCGGCGAGATCGCCGAACTGGTTCAGGATGCTATCGAGCGGGCGCAGGCAGACGGCACTTACTCAGCGCGTGAATTCGCCAGCGCGGCACCGGCAGGCGCATGATCAAGTTTGCTTTTGCCGCATTGTGGATCTGTGCCGCTTCGCTGGGAGCCGTCTTCTACGGCTTCAAGACGGCGCAGGCTGAAAAGGTGGCCGAGCCCCCGCCCGCATTTTTCGGCGGTCTGGACTACGTCAATACGGGTGTGATTTCGGTGCCGGTCATCAAGGAAGGGCAGGTATCGGGCTATTTCCTGGCGCGCCTCGTCTACACGGTTGAACCGGAAAAGCTGAAGAAGCTCTCGGTCCCGCCGGAGGTGCTGTTCGTCGACCAGCTACACGCCCACCTCTACTCCAACCCACAGATCGATTATTCCCAGCATAAGGAACTCGATCTGGATGCCATGCGCGCAGGCATCCGCGACAGCATCAATAAACGCGTTGGCGACAAGCTGGTGCATGATGTGCTGGTGGAGCAGATCGACTATCTGGGCAAGAACGAGATCCGCGACAACGCGATGCGCCGCCGCATCGGCCCCGACGAGTAGCGGTTTCGGCCCGGCCTTCTGCCGGGCCCTTCACGTTTCTGCCTCCCTCAAAGCAGCATCATTGCCAAGGACCATATGTCGCGCTGCAGATTATTGCGGCGCGCGCCCAATCGCACATAATGATTATGACTCGGTCAGCGGATTGTTTTGAGCGCTAACGAGCCTGGTGGCCTGCCACCGATTTTTTGCCCAATGCCGGGTTATCCGGTGCCTTTTTATGACGCATGATTTTGGAGCTTCCATGATTGAACCTTCCGCACGGGAAAAGAGTGCTTGCTGTAACACTGGCGCAAGCACCATCGCCAATCAGGGCCAGACAGGTCAGTCCGGCCTGCCCTGCATGACCTCGATCCTCGACCACAAGCTGCGCCGCGCCCAGCTTCTCGTCTTCCAGGACTTTATCGAGACCTTCTCCACCAGCCGCTTGCGACCGGCAGAGTTTTCCGTCCTTGCAATGATCGCCAACCATCCGGGCCAGAAGCAGACCACCATCGCCGAGGAACTGGGCATCAAGCGTGCGAATTTCGTTGCCCTGATGGACAGTCTCGAGACCCGTGGCTTCGCCGAACGCCGGAAGGGCGAGAATGATCGCCGTTCGCATTCGCTCTATCTGACGGAAGCCGGTGAGGAATTCGTCTCCCACATGTGCAAGCTGTGGAACGAGCACGAGGAGCGCATGGTGGAAAGGCTCGGCGGTGAGGAAAACCGCGACCAGCTCGTCATGCTGCTCGACCGTCTACTTGTTGGCAATAGCGCCGCGCATGGAGTGGACCAAGCCTCTGGTGCCAATCGCAATTCCCATTGACGTGTACGTAAAAGTCCTGTTAGTTCCGAAACGCTCGATGCTGGCATAGGCTGGCTGCTTGGGCACGGGCGAGCCCGCCCGTCAGGAACGCAAATCGGATTTGGGAGTGGCCCGATGGGAATGGATGAAATCGCCGGCAAGATCGGTCAGCGCGTGGAAGGCTCGAGCTTCGACAAGTCGGTCAAGTTCGATTGCGGCAGTGAAGGCGTCATCGTCATCGACGGCAGCAAGGTCAGCCAGGAAGACCAGCCGGCAGACTGCACGATCAGCCTCGCCAAGGATGATCTGGAAAGCCTCGTCTCCGGCGACCTCGACCCGACCGCCGCCTTCATGCAGGGCAAGCTCAAGGTCGATGGCGACATGAGCGTGGCAATGCAGCTGAGCCAGGTTCTCTAGGTCGCAAGGCAGACACCAAGTTCAAGAAGCCCTCGTATCACCCAATGCGGGGGCTTTTTCTATCAATCTACGATATGCGACTGCCGCATCCACTCGATAAGCCGGTTGATCTCGGCCTGGCGTGGATGGCTGGAAAGATGCACCGCCCAACAAGAGGGACCGGGCAATTCTATTGCGGCAAGCTGCACCAGCTGACCGCTTGCGAGAAGGTCGCTGACCAGCACTTGGGAAGCCAGCACGGCCCCCTGCCCCGCAACGGCAGCATCGATTGCCAACACCTCTTCAGAAAACTCCTGCGCCACCGCAATCTGGGTGCGTGCCTTGATCGCGAAGGAGAACCATTTCTGCCAGTCGGGTGCGTCCAGCGTCTGGTTCTTCCACCTGTAGTGGATCAGGGGCAGTTTCGCGATGTCATGCACAGCCAGCTCTTCTACACCGGCGGGACACAGCATTGGTGCGGCAACCGGGATGAAGTGATCCTGAAACAGCCTCTGCCAGCGCCCTCCGCTTGATGGACTGGCGCAATAGCGGATCGCCAGATCGACCGTATCGCCATGAAGATTGGCAATGCGATCATCAGCCTCGACGGTGATACGAAGCCCCGTCTCATTTTGTAGCCGCTGCAGGCGCGGCATCAGCCAGCGACTGGCAAATGCCAGTGTGACGGAAACCACCAGCGGATCTGCATCACCGCTTTTCGACAACTCGGCAATCTTGGCTGCGATCTCGTCGAGCGCATCACGCAGCACCGGATAGAGTGCTGCACCATCAGCAGTGAGCCGGACCGGCCGCGGATAACGGTGAAAGAGCTGAACACCCAGCAGCGCCTCCAATTGCCTGACCTGATGGCTGATAGCGGTAGGTGTAAGAGCCAATTCCTCGGCAGCCTTGGAGAAATGCAAGTGACGCGCTGCAGCTTCGAACGCGCGCAGTGCATGCAAAGGCGGCAATCGACGCATGGTTCTGATCTCATGATGAATCTCATTCATCTTATGGCTGAGATATTCGCTTTGGCCAAGTGTCCTGCCGATGCGTAGCACAAGCCCAGATCCTCAAAGCCGCGAAAGGACCTGCGCATGACGACATTGCTGCACATCGATTCAAGCGCACAGCTTGAAGACCGATCCCTGACCCGCCAACTGACCAAGACCTTCATGGATGCCTATCTCGGCACCCATGCAAGCGCCCGCGTCATCCGTCGTGATGTCGGCCAGACACCACCGCCCGCCATCACCAGTGATTTCATTCACGCTGCCTTCACCCCAGCAGATCAGCGCGAGAACTGGATGCGAGAGCGACTGGCGCTGTCGGATGAACTCGTCGATGAGGTCGTGGCTTCGGACATCATCGTGCTGGGTGCACCGATGTACAATTACGGCATGCCGGCAGCACTCAAGGCCTGGGTGGACCATGTCGCCCGCATCGGCCGCACCTTCTCCTTCGACCTCGCGCGGGGAGACTTCCCCATCGAACCCATTCTGAGCGGGAAGACCCTCGTCGTTCTGTCAGCCCGCGGCGAGTTCGGCTTCGCGCCCGGCGGAATACGCGCTCACCTCAACGCACTCGACCCCGCCATTGCAGCCTGCGCCCATTATTGGGGCGTGGCGGCGAAAGATATCCATACGATCGCCATCGAGTACCAGGAATTCAAGGATGACCGCCACCGCCGTTCCGTCGAAGACTCACACCAGAAAGCACACGCGCTGGCTATAAAACTGGCCGCCTCCGTCGCCGCGGATGCTGCCTGAAACAATACGGCCCGGAGCATATTCGCTCCGGGCCGTGCCTCACCCCGCCTTTCGCAGATCAACGCGCCCCCGCGTCTTGTTTGATCTACGCCCCGAGGGTTTGAGGGTGCCTTTTGCACCCGCCAGTGCGCCCGGCACGAGTTCCAGCGCAAGAAAGCGTTCGCGCTCATATGGACCAGGCATGGAAAGACCCGTCGTCAATGCGGCGCTGAAACCGAAGCGATCGTAATAGGCTGCATCACCGACCAACAGAATGGCGGCATGGCCGAGGCGGCCAGCTTCCGCGATGGCATGGCGCATGAGAGCCGAACCGATGCCGCCGCTCTTGCAGGCGAGGTCGACAGCCAGCGGCCCCAGAAGCAACGCGGCGCGGCCGTCACCGGTTGTCACGTCCCAAAGACGCACGGTACCCACAAGCGCACCACTCTCGCTGCGCGCGACAAGCGCCAGGCCTTCAGCAGGCATGCGGCCGCGACGCAGCTTCTCCGATGATTTGCGACGACGGTTCGGACCCATCACGCGGTCGAGCAAAGCTTCACGTGCAGCGATATCCGCAGGCGATTCGGCATGAATGGAGATAGCGCCCGCCGGGACAGGCAGGAGAGCAGAATGGACCATGGCCCAATCCTCAAACAACAGATGATGGAGAATGGGCCGGGCTTCTCACCCGGCCTTCGTTTCGTCTCGCGTCAGATGACGTAGGCGCGCAGTGGCTCGAAACCGTTGAACGCCACAGACGCATAAGTCGTCGTATAGGCGCCCGTGCCCTCGATCAGAACCTCGTCGCCGATGGTCAGAGAGACCGGCAGCGGATAAGGCGTCTTCTCGTAGAGCACGTCGGCGGAATCGCAGGTCGGACCGGCCAGAACGCAAGGCTCGGTCTCCGCACCGTCGCGCGGCGTGGAGATGGGGTAGCGGATTGCCTCGTCCATCGTCTCGGCCAGACCGCCGAACTTGCCGATGTCGAGATAGACCCAACGCACATTATCATTGTCGGCCTTCTTGGAGATCAGAACGACTTCCGACTTGATGACGCCCGCATTGCCGACCATGCCCCGGCCCGGCTCGATGATGGTTTCTGGAATACGGTTGCCGAAATGCTTGCGCAGCGCGGAGAAGATCGCCTGGCCATAGGCCTGTGCAGCAGGCACGTCGCGGAGATAGCGGGTCGGGAAGCCACCGCCCATATTGACCATCTTCAGGACAATGCCTTCTTCGGCAAGACGCGCGAACACGGCCTGCGCATCGGCAAGAGCACGATCCCATGCATCGAGATCCGTCTGCTGCGAACCCACATGGAAGGACACGCCATAGGGGTCGAGGCCGAGTGTCTTTGCGTGGCGCAGCACATCAACCGCCATAGCCGGTACGCAGCCGAACTTGCGCGACAGCGGCCATTCGGCACCTGCACCATCGGTCAGCACACGGCAGAATACGCGGCTGCCCGGTGCAACGCGGGCGACCTTCTCGACCTCTTCGACGCAATCAACCGCAAACAGGCGAATGCCGAGTTCGAAGGCACGCGCAATGTCGCGCTCCTTCTTGATGGTGTTGCCATAGGAGATGCGGTCCGGCGTGGCACCGGCATTCAGCGCCATCTCGATTTCGGCAACGGAAGCAGTGTCGAAGCTGGAGCCGAGCGTGGCAAGCAACTTGAGGATTTCCGGCGCGGGATTGGCTTTCACCGCATAGTAGATGCTGCTGTCGGGCAGCGCCTTTTCGAAGGCCTGATAGTTTTCGCGAACAACGTCGAGATCGACCACGAGGCAGGGACCTTCGGGACGTCGGGTGGCGAGGAAGTCGAGGATGCGCTGCGTTGCCATATGTTTTCCCCTTTGGCACCCGGGCGGATTCTCCGCGCAACGGGCAGCCGAACTGAAGCTTGCAATCGTGCATGAGGGACAGCCGCCCGCCATGCGATGGACAAAGGCGCAACACGCGTGAACTCCACGAGCCGGAGGGTGGAATGCACCGGCCATGGTGCCATGACGCACCGCGTTGGATCACCGCTTGCGAGAAGCGAAAATCCGCTCTGTCTGCCTCAGCTTTGGATGGGAAAACCGTCCGCACTGCCGGCAATGAAGGTGTGCCTCTTCAGTAACCCCGGTTTATGGACAACCGGCAGACACCAGAAAGGCCCGCACCGTCGTTGCTTCAAGATGTCCTCGATTCAGCGGGTGGCCGTAGAATCGACTGGAGCGGTTAGGTCCAGGTACCGTACCGATTTCCTCGCCATTTCCGAGGTTCGGCGGACACCCACAGGCACGTGCGACTTTGGGCAAGCGCGCATATAGGCGCGTGCACTGTCACAATCAACGATAAAATTGCCCTTCCGCAAAATAATTTCCGGGGGCGCGGGTTCGACCCACCAAGGGCGACATTCGCGTAAGAAAGCTATAGGGTTCGCAGCACGAAAGCGGGGCTGGACGGCTGATGACGATCACCAATGAGGACGAACTTGCAGGCCTGAGGCACATCGGCAGGATCGTTGCCGATACGATGCAGGCCATGGCAAAGCGCATGGAACCAGGCATGACCACGCGCGAACTCGACACAATCGGCCGCAACCTTCTGGAACGAGAAGGTGCAGTGCCTGCACCCGAAGCTCTTTATGGCTTTCCAGGCGCCACCTGCATCAGCATCAATGACGAGATTGCCCATGGCGTTCCGGGCGACCGCGTCCTGCAGAAAGGCGACCTGATAAATATCGACGTCTCTGCCTCCAAAGATGGTTTCTACGCCGACACCGGTGCTTCTTTTCTGGTGCCGCCAATCACACCAGCTCTGGAGCGGCTCTGCCGCGACGGCAAGCGCGCCATGCGGATCGGCGTGTCTCAGGTGAGAAGCGGAAAACCGATTTCCGCAATCGGCGATGCCATTGGTCAATTTGCCAGGAAGAACCGCTACACGCTGGTTGAGAACCTCGCCAGCCATGGCGTTGGACGGGCATTGCACGAATATCCCGAGGAGATCGCGACCTGGTCCGGCAGCGGCGACAAGCGGCGCATCAGCAAGGGTCTCGTTCTGACTGTTGAACCTTTCCTGTCACGTGGCGCACGAATTGCCATGGAAGGCGACGACGGCTGGACACTCTACAGCACGCCTGATGCACCCACCGTGCAATATGAGCACACGGTTGTCGCGACAGATAACGGCCCCATCGTGCTCACTTTGCCCAGCGCTGCCTGATGATGAAGAAACTGTCATTTGAAGCAAAACTCTCCCTTTGAGATAAGGGTGCGGAAGGGAGATTGCATGACCGGTACACGTGACGCGCTGAACGCATTTCTTGACTACCCGACCGATGTTGACATCCGCAGCAGCGACAGCGGCCCCCTGGCCGGGCTGACACTCGGCGTGAAGGACATTTTCGACGTTGAAGGCCTTCCCACTGGCGGCGGCAATCCGGAACGCGAGCGCGAATATCCCTCCGCTGAAGCGACCGCGACACCGATCGCTAGGCTTCTAGAGGCCGGTGCGCAGTTTCTCGGCAAGACGCAGACCGAGGAACTGACCTATTCCATGATCGGCCTCAACGCCCACTTCCCTGCCCCGGTCAATCCAAGGGCGCCGGAACGGGTAACCGGCGGCTCCTCCTCCGGTTCGGCGGCGGTAGTGGCCGGCGGACTGTGCGACATCGCCGCCGGCTCCGACACCAATGGCTCCATTCGCGCTCCCGCCAGTTTCTGCGGCTTGATCGGCCTGCGCACCACCCATGGCCGCATACCGCTCGACCACACCATGGCGCTCTCGCCCAGCTTCGACACTTTCGGCTGGTTTGCAAAGGACGCGGACATCTACGAGCGTGTCGGCGCTGTGCTTCTTGGAGAGGATGACCACCGGGAAACACTACTGCGTCCCATGCGTGTGGCGGAATTCGAGGCCTTGCTGTTCGGTGAGGCTGAGCGGGCGGAATATGCGCGCATGTTGTCACTCGTTACCGACTGCTTTGACAGGAAACCGGGCTTCCTCGCCCTGCCGGGTGATACCGCCGAGCTCTTCGAGCGTTTCAAGGAAATGCAGGCCTATGAGGCATGGCAGGTGCATGGATCCTTCCTGAAAGCCAAGGACCGAAATCTGGGTCCGGGCGTGAAGGAACGCTTCGACTATGCACGCGCGATCACGCCGGAGCAGGATGCCCGCGCCCGTGAACGCATGGCTGCTTTCCGGGGCGATTTCGGCGCCCTGATGAACCCGGACATGGTTGTTGTGATGCCCTCGCAACCATCGGCAGCGCCCTTGAAGGACTCGACCCATGAGGAACTGGAGCGATACCGTGCAGAGGCGCTGACGCTGACCTCCATCGCCGGACTTCTGGGCTGGCCGCAGATCACGATACCGCTGGGCGAAGTGCATGGCGCACCCTTCGGCATATCGCTGCTTGGGCCGAAAGGCTCCGACCGCCAGCTCATCGCGATGGCGAAAGATATTCTGCAGGGAAGGAAAATCGGCTCGTGGACACGCTGACGCGCATGCGCGCATTTGTTGATGTGGTTGAGGCGGAAGGCTATTCCGCCGCGGCTCGAAAGATAGGCCGCTCCAAGGCGCTTCTGTCGAAATATGTGCGAGAGCTCGAGGACGAGCTGGGCGTCCTTCTGCTCAACCGCACCACACGCCAGTTTTCTCTGACGCAGACCGGCCACGAATATTATCGCAAGGTGATCGAGATCCTGCGCGAGATTGACAGCCTTTCCGAAAGCATCAGGGATGCGACCGGCGATATTCGCGGGCGCATCAAACTGTCCGCGCCGCGCTCTTTCGCCGATGCAGCACCGGGCCGGTCCCTCATCGACTTCGCCATTGAGCACCCCGATATTGAACTCGACATTCACCTCGACGACCGCTTTGTCGACATGGTGGAGGACGGCTTTGACCTGGCCATCCGCATTACCCGTCTGGACGATTCATCTCTGATCGCCCGCAAGCTGGCACCCTTCTCGGTACCGCTTGTGGCATCGCCCGAACTGATCGAACGGGTCGGCATGCCTGAAAGGCCGGAAGACCTGCAGAATCTGCCCTGCATCATCGACACCAACAGCCGCTATCGCAACAATTGGCGCTTCCTGGATGGCGAAGGTGGCACGACCACCGTTGCGGTGAATGGACGGCTTGAGGTCAACAGCCCGCTTGCCGTCTGCGCTGCAGCCAAGGCAGGGCTGGGTTTTGCGCTGTTGCCCGAATTTGTGGCGACAGCGGAAGTGGAAGCGGGACACTTGATGAGGCTCTTCGATGACCGCCTGACCGACGGTGCGGGCATCTATGCGGTTTATCCGCACCGGCGCTATCTGCCTGCCAAGGTTCGCACCCTTGTTGACTACCTGGCCCACTGGCTCAAGAACAATTGCGGCGGTGACAGGTAATGTCCAATTTTCGCCCGGTTCATGTTATCTGGTAACAACCATTCACAGCTGAACGGATCGACGCGCATGCACGCCTTGAACCGCCCCAAGACGATTGCCGCTGCTGCGATCATTGCACTTGGCGGCTCCTCCTCCTCAATCGCTCACCCCCACGTATTCGCAGAAGCCCGGCTTGATGTCGTTGTTGAAGGCGGAAAGGTGCAGGGACTGCGCCATCTGTGGCGCTTTGACGATCTCTTCTCTTCCACCGTTCTCGTGGAATTCGACGCCAATCAGGATCTCACCTTGGACCGGGAAGAGCTCGAGGAGGTTGCCAGTGTGGTGAATGCGTCGATTGCCGAGTTCAACCACTTCCAGATCGTGACGTCCAACGGCAAGGATGTCGACATGATCAAGCCCGATACGATGATCGCGGATTTCAAGGACAGTCAGCTGATCATCATGTTCGAATCGCGTCCCGCATCGGCCATTCCGCTGGACAATACGGTAACCTTCGGCGTTTACGACCCGACCTTCTATACCGCCATCGACTTCACCGAGGACGAGTATCTTTCGGTCGAGAACATGCCTGACAATTGCACCAAGCAGGTGATCCGCCCCGACGCCGAAGAAGCGATTGCAGAGAACCAGCAGTCCCTGACCGACGCCTTCTTCGACGAGCCCGGTGGAAATGACCTGAGCAAGATTTTCGCGACCAAGCTGCAGATTGAATGCGGAGCCAATGGCTGACATGAAGAAGAGCAGTATCGCTGCGGGCGCGCTGAGCGCGCTCGCACTTGTTCTCCTTGTTTCCCCCGGCCTTGCTCAAAGCTCACTTGGCATTGGCACCGCTGAGCCTTCGATCAGCCCGTCCGGTCCTTTTGCCGGTCTTCTGCAATGGGTGAACACCCAGCAGCAGGATTTCTACCGTTCCCTGACCGGCGCGCTCAAAGCCATGCGCGAAGATGGCTCGAAGCTCTGGTTCCTGATCGGTCTTTCCTTTGCCTATGGCGTATTTCATGCAGCAGGCCCTGGCCACGGCAAGGCAGTCATCTCCTCCTATATGGTCGCAAATGAAGTGGCCCTGCGACGCGGCGTGATCCTGTCCTTTGCGTCTGCGATGCTCCAGGCCATCGTTGCAATCGCTGTCATGGGCCTCGTTTTTCTGTTTCTGCGCGGAACATCGGTCTCGATGACCGATGCAACGGGATGGCTGGAGACGGCAAGTTTCGGACTGATCGCGGCCTTTGGAGCGTGGCTCCTGTATCGGAAGGTTTCCGCCTTGCTGCCAGTACGCAGGGCCCACAGCCTGTCAGCCGCGGAAGTGCACGCCCATGATCATCACCATCATGGCAGCTCCTGCAGCCACACTCATGACGACCATCACCACCACCATGAGCATGACCATGTTCATGACGATGGCGTTTGCCCCTCCTGTGGACATTCGCACGCCCCTTCACCCGCTACGCTTTCCGGCGACAAGCTGGATTGGAAGACCGCCGGCTCGGCCATTGCGGCGGTAGGCTTGCGCCCGTGCTCGGGCGCTCTGATCGTGCTGACCTTTTCCTTCCTCAACGCCTTGTGGCTTGGAGGAATAGTTTCGGTCTTCGCAATGGCTCTGGGCACGGCCATCACCGTATCCGTGCTGGCCACGCTCGCGGTTACCGCGAAAAACGTCGCACTTCGCATCGCCGGTGATGGAAGCGTTGGCGGCTTCGTCCAGCACACAATCGAGATCGGCGGAGCAGCTTTGGTGCTGATACTCGGCCTAGTGCTTCTGGCCGCATCACTGACCGCTTGAATTAGCGGTCCTTGCGTCGCTGATAGCGGCCACGCAGCCAGAAGATCATAAAGAAACCGAGGACGAAAGCCAGCGCGATCGCTCCGGCCGCCAGCGTGGAGAACTCGCCCACCGCCAGAACCAGACGCGGCATGAAATAGGCGATGATGCCGAAACCGATAATGATGAAGGCGGCGGCGATGATGGCGTCGCGATTGTCCTTCATGGCCTTCTCCGCTGAGTGACTGTACGGTGAAACCCGTACCTCGAGAATCAGATGGCGCGACCTTCGCGCATTTCAACCAGCCTTTTCAACTGCTGTCCCTGATCATCAATGTTCCCTGGTGCAAGCCAGGCCTCGAACGCCTTGCGCAAGGTAGGCCACTCACCGTCGATGATCGAGAACCACGCCGTATCGCGATTGGCGCCCTTGGCAACCATATGCTGACGGAAAATGCCTTCGAAAGTGAAGCCGAAACGCCTTGCCGCCGCCTTGGAGGGCTCGTTGGCGTTGTTGCACTTCCACTCGAAGCGGCGATAGCCAAGATCATCGAATAAATGGCGCGCAAACAGGTAGACCGCTTCGGTGGCTCCTGCCCTGCGCGCAAGCTCTGGCCCCCAATAGATGCTGCCGATTTCGGCTGCCCCATTCGCCGCATCCATGCGCATCAGGGCCTGTCGGCCAAGCGCTTTCCCCGTCTTAGCATCGCAGACAGCAAAGAACAGCGGATCGCTGGTCGCCGAAGCCTTGTCCAGCCAGCGCTGGAACTCTTCCCTATTCGCAGGCGGGTGCTCGAACAGCCAGCGAAACCGCTCATCGGCGTCAATAATATTGGCTGCCTCGTAAAGATCATCTCCGTGACGGACAGGATCAAGCGGCTCCAATGTGACGAAGCGGCCTGGGAGCGCTCTGCGCTGTGGAACGGGTCGTGTTTTCCATTGATCCAGGTCACTCATCGCAATGTCCTGCAATTGACGAAATCAGTCGCAACCCTCACAAAAGCGCCGCGACGACAACAGCACCAGGGGGGAAATCGACATGCTCCAGACCGTAGAAGCCTTCGACCGTATCGGGGAGGAAAACGCGTTTGCGGTTCTGGCACGTGCAACGGAACTGGCGCAGCAAGGCCGGGACATCATCAATCTGGGCATCGGCCAGCCGGATTTTCAAACGCCTGATCACATTGTCGAGGCGGCCATCAAGGCATTGCGCGACGGCCATCACGGCTACACGCCGGCTACCGGCATCCTGCCCGCGCGCGAAGCTGTCGTCCGCCGCACGCTGACCACGACCGGCGTGGAGGTTTCGCCCGACAATGTCATGATCCTGCCCGGCGGCAAGCCGACAATGTTTGCCGCAATCACCATGTTCGGCGAGCCGGGTGCAGAAATTCTCTATCCTGATCCGGGTTTCCCCATCTACCGGTCCATGATCGAATTTACTGGCGCAAAGCCCGTACCCGTACCAATCCGCGAAGAAAACGGTTTCGCCTTCTCGGCAGAAGAGACGCTCTCCCTCATCACGCCCAAGACACGCCTGCTCATCCTGAATTCGCCCGCCAACCCGACCGGCGGCGTGACCCCGCGTGAGGAGATCGAGAAGCTGGTGAAGGGGCTTGAGGCGCATCCGCAGGTCGCGATCATGTCGGACGAGATCTATGACGTGATGACCTATGACGGCGAAAAATCCACTTCGCTGCTGACATTCCCTGAAATCCGTGACCGCCTGATCGTGCTCAATGGCTGGTCGAAGACCTGGGCCATGACTGGCTGGCGTCTCGGCTGGTCGATCTGGCCGGACCGGCTTTATGAAAATGTGCGCAAGCTTGCAGTGAACTGCTGGTCCTGTGTCAACGCACCGGCACAATATGCCGGCATTGCAGCAATCGACGGCCCCCAGGACGATGTGGAGAAAATGATGCAGGCCTTCGACAGGCGCCGCAAGGTGGTGGTTGAAGGACTGAACAGCCTGCCCAACATCACCTGCCGCACGCCGAAGGGCGCGTTCTATGCCTTCCCCAATGTCAGCCAGACCGGTTGGAAGGCCAAGAAGCTGGCATCCGCACTTCTGGAAGAGGCTGGTGTTGCCTTGATCGGCGGCCCGGATTTCGGCGTGTGCGGTGAAGGCTATATCCGCCTCTCCTACGCCAATTCCGAAGAAAATATCCGCCGCGCCATCGAGCGCATGGGAGATTTCCTCGCCAAGGGTTGAGCTTCTTGTTTGCCGCGGTCAGGTGTGGCTCGCTTCGTAGCAAATGTCAGCACATCTTGAGAGGGCAAAATGAGCGCGGGCGACGTGGAAGCGGAGATCACGCGCAAGTTTGAAGCACTTGGCGGCTGGCGCGGCGAAATGCTGAAGCATTTGCGCCAGCTGATCTTGGCCGACCCGCGCATCAGCGAGGCCATCAAGTGGCGCAAACCTTCAAATCCGTCCGGCGTGGCCGTATGGGAGCATGCAGGCATCATCTGCACAGGCGAGGCCTACAAGGACAAGGTCAAGCTGACCTTTGCCCATGGCGCCTCCCTGCCGGACCCGCATGGTCTGTTCAATGCGAGCCTGACCGCAGGCACCCGCCGCGCCATCGACCTGAAGCAAGGTGCCACGGTTGATGCGGACGCATTTCAGCAGCTGATTGCCGCGGCGGCCGATTTCAACGAACGGCGCAAACCCGCTACAGGTTGACGCCTTCACTCCATCGGAAAGAACCAGGCGATGGCCAGGACACTTGCGATGCCGACGACCACATTCATCGGGATGCCGATCTTCAGGAAATCGGTGAAACGGTAGTCGCCCGCGCCATAGACAAGCGTGTTCGTCTGGTAGCCGATGGGAGTGGCAAAGCTGGCGCTGGCACCGAACATAACTGCGACCACGAAGGGACGTGGGTCCAGGCCCATTTGTTGCGCAAGGCCGATCACGATGGGGGTCAGCAGGACCGCGATGGCATTGTTGGTGACGAGCTCCGTCAGAAGGGAAGCGAGGAAATAGACGGCCAGCAGCGCGACCAGCGGCGACATTTCTTTTAACACCGGGGCGACGGTATCTACGATCAGTTTCACACTGCCGGCATTTTCAAGGCCCTTGCCGACGATCAGCATGGCGAAGATGAGAACCAGGATCGAACCTTCGATCGAATCCCATGCCTCATCCGCATCGATGCAGCGCAGAAGCAGAATGGCTGCGACCGCGATCATCGCGAGTATACCGATATCGGCAAGCCCCCATGCGGCGAGGATGACGACACCGGCAAGGCCCAGAATGGCAATCGGTGCCTTGCGGCGGCGGAATGCCCGGCCTGCCGGACGTGACACCGACACAAGGTCGGCTTCTTCCGCCAGCGCATCAAACCCGCTTGGAGGGCCTTCCAGAAGAAGCTTGTCAGCGGGGCGCAGCCGGACATTCTCAAGGTCAGGTCCCGGAATATGCCGGTGACGATGCGCGCCCAGCACGCGTACGCCGAAACGGCGACCAAGAATAAGATCTGCAATCCGCTGCCCGCTGCTGGCTTTGCGCGGCGCCACGATGGCTTCAACGACGACCGAGTCCGCCCCCTGGTCGGCACCGCGCCGCAAGCCGACGCGCAGATCCGCTTCATCGTTGAGGGTAAGAAGCTCGGAAGTGGTCGCCATCACGATAAGTGTATCGCCCTTCTTGAGCGTGCGCTCGGCGAGCTCGCCGCGATGGGTGGTACCCCCGCTGCGCAGTCCGATGAGGCGCAGACCGGGCCGTTTCAACTCGGCGATCTCCCCGATTGGGGCACTGGTAAAGTCCCCTTCGTTGCGAACGGTGACTTCAGAGAGGAACTGGATCTCCTCTTCGCCTGTGCCACGACCGGCCACACCGCGATCTGGCAGGAGTGGCCGCCCGAGAAGCGCCAGCATCCCAAGCCCCACCACCGCTACCACGATGCCCACCGGAGTGATCTCGAACACGGAGAAGGCTTCGAGACCGGCCTGGCGAGCAACACCATCAACCAAGAGGTTGGTCGAGGTACCGACCAATGTGCAGGTGCCACCAAGTATCGAGGCGTAGGAGAGCGGGATCAGAAAGCGGGTCGGTGCGATCTCGAGCGCGGCTGCGAGCTTGATGACGATGGGAATGAGAATGAGCACGACGGGCGTGTTGTTCATGAAGGCAGACGCAAGCACCGTCACCACGACAAACACGATTACGGCCATTGCAGGCCGGCTTTCTGCCCGACTGATCACGGCATCAGCCAAAGCCTCCAGCACGCCCGTTCGAATGAGTGCGCCCGACAGGATGAACATCGCCGCGATTGTCAGCGGCGCGGGATTGGAGAACACACCCATCGCCTCGCTGGGCTGCACAAACCCCAAAAGGACAAAACCGGCCGCACCGCCAGCAGCAGTCACTTCCGGCGGATAGAGTTCCGAGATGAAGAACGCAAAAACCAGCCCCAGCAGCGCCAGCGCGACATAGGCTTCGTAACCCGACAAAATTTCCAGCATGGGACCTGCGATCCTGAGGTGCCGAGCGGACGCCCGGAGGCGGTGAAACCACTTTTCATGAAGAAGGTTCCGCCGCACTCATCGCGATCGCTCCAATGAGATCAAGGCGAAATTCAGGCGGGATGTGAGCGCCTGAAAAAAGGGCGGCGCTTGAAGAAAGCTGCCGCCCATTCGAACCGTGCTTGGGAGGAGGAAAGCCGATCCGACTGTTCCCCAATTATGATTCGCAATTGTTAAGAACAAGTTAGCGAACCATTAAAATCTCCCCGAAAATTCTACCGTGTCACGATTTCCGGTCCCATCAGGCTGTATGGCAACCAGGTCGAGAGCATCGGCACATAAGTTACCAGGATCAGGAAGGCGAAGAGCACGGCCACAAAAGGAAGTGCCGCCTTCACCACCTGCAACAGGCTCATGCCCGTGATGCCGGATGTGACGAACAGGTTGAGCCCGATCGGCGGTGTGATCATACCGATCTCCATATTCACCACCATGATGATGCCCAGATGAACCGGGTCGACGCCAAGCTCCATCGCGATGGGGAATACCACCGGTGCCACGATCAGCAGCAGGCCAGACGGCTCCATGAACTGTCCGCCCAGAAGCAGCAGCAGATTGACCGCGATCAGGAAGGTGAACCAGGTGAAGCCTGCACCGATCATCGCGTCGGTGATGGTCTGCGGAATGCGCTCCGAGGTGAGCACATGGGCGAAAAGCAACGCATTGACGATGATGAACATCAGCATGATCGTCGTGCGCGACGCTTCCACCATCACCTTGCGCGTGTCTTCCGCAAAGAATGCAGGGAAGAAATTTCGCGCGGTTAGGCCCAGATTGCGACCCCAGACGGGCAAGCTGTCGCGCAGCGCGCCCAGGATCGACACGTCGCCATGGGGACGCCCGCGCCAGATGATGTAGGCGAACATCACGCCGAGCGAGAGCACGAGCCCCACGAGTGTGCGCCCCTGCAGCGTCACGCCATCCATATCCGCTGTGGCGAAGAAGGACAGGATCATGAAAACAAAGAAAAAGGCGACGGCATAGACCGTCCCGGAAAAGCCGATGCGTGCGCTGGGGCTTGCATCCTCGGCGATCCAGGGCTGCCCTTTCATCGGTCCCATGTCGCGATAGACGAAGAGAGCGACCGCAAAGGCATAGACTGCGGCAACGGCAGCAGCTTCGGTCGGTGTGAAGACGCCGCCATAGATGCCACCCAGAATGATGATGATGAGGAACAGGCCCCACCCGGCTTCCTTGCCGCCAGCCACGATCTCGCCGAAGCCTTTCCACTCTTCAGCAGGCAGGTTCTTCACCCGAGCCATCACATAGATGGCGATCATGAGCATGAGCCCGGCAACGATGCCCGGCACCACGCCTGCCAGGAACATGCGGCCAACGGACACGTCCGTTGCAGCCGCATAGACGACCATGACGATGGATGGCGGAATGAGAATGCCGAGCGTGCCCGCATTCGCGATGATGCCGGCAGAAAAGTCGCGCGTATAGCCGACCTGCCGCATGCCCGCGATGGCGATGGTGCCGATGGCGACCACGGTTGCAGGCGAGGAACCGGAAAGAGCTGCAAACATCATGCAGGCAAGCACGGAAGCCATGGCCAGCCCGCCCTTGAAATGCCCCACCGAGGCAATCGCAAAGCGGATGATGCGCCGCGCCACGCCGCCCGTTGACATGAAGGCGGAAGCCAACACGAAGAACGGGATTGCCAGCAATGTGTAGTTCTGTGATGCCTTGAACAGTTGCAGGGCGACCGACGAGACGGAGTCGCTTGAGAAGAAGATGATGATGATCAGCGATGACAGGCCGAGGGACACGGCCACCGGCACGCCGAGAAAGAGAAAGGTGAGTACGAGCAGGAAGAGAATGGCCGAGATCATGGTCTATTCCTTCAGCGCGTCACGATTTTCAGCCACGAGATCTTCCGCTTCGTGGCCCGCGATCAGAAGCTCGCGCTCGCCGCGCCAGATTTGCATGAAACCCTGGGCGGACCGGAAGGCCAGAAGTGCAAGGCCAATCGGCAGCATCAGATAGGCGACCCAACGCTGCACGCGCTCCTGAAGGCCGAATGTGTCCTGCATCCAGACCGGGTAGCGCAGGTCATCCAGACCGGTGCCGCGGTCGAACATGAAGGTCCAATAGCCAATCGCCCCGGACTGGCGCCAGTTGGAGGAGATGTCGACACCCACCCATGCGAGCCAGCCTGCGTAAAGAAGCAGAAAGGCATAGGCGAAGGTGGCGAAGGCCCCGAAAAGTGCCGCCAACCTGAAAAGACGCGAGGGAAGAAGCTTTACGAAGGCATCGACACCCAGATGCACACCATTCTTCACGCCATAGCTCATGCCGAACAGGATCATCCAGGCAAAGACGATGCGGGTGAACTCGAGCGCGCCGCCCCAACCGCTGTTGAAGCCGTAGCGGGCAATCACCTGCACGAAGGAAACAAGCGTGATGATGGCAAGCAGGCTGGCGATGAAATTTTCTTCCATCCGCGCCACGGCGGCCGGATAACGCCGTTCTGCCAGAAACAGAAGCAATACCAGCACAACAAGTGCCAGCGAAGGCCAGAGCAAGGCCATGAACCCCTCTCCAATGGGTCAATTTCCGCGCCGGATATACTGATTTTCTTGACGGGCGGAAGAGGCTGGCGCACCCGCGAAGAAGCGGGTGCGCCCGATTTTCAGATCAGGATCAGGAATTACTGCCTTCCGCAGCCTTGATCAGATCCGCACCGATATCGTCCTCAAACTGCTCCCAGACCGGCTTCATGGTCTCAAGCCACTGTGAACGCTGCTCTTCGGTAAGCTCACGGATTTCACCACCTGCATCCAGAATGTTCTGGCGGCAGGTTTCTTCCTTCTGAGCGACATCGTCATTGGCCTGCTTCGTCACATCCTCGACGATGGAAACGAACTGGTTGCGAACCTCTTCATCAAGGCCTTCCAGCCATTCGGTGGACGTCACCAGCAGATAGGAAAGGAGCTGGTGATTGGTATTCGTGATGCCATCCTGCACCTCGAAGAACTTTTGGGTGTAGATGTTGCACCAGGAGTTTTCCTGACCGTCCACGACACCCGTCTGCAATGCGCTATAAACTTCGGAGAAGGCCAGCTTCTGGGCCGATGCGCCCATGGCCTCGATCATGGCCACGGCCACATCGGACGTCTGCACGCGGAACTTTAGACCCGACGCATCCGAAGGCACCTCAAGCGGCTTGTTGGCTGAGAACTGCTTCAGGCCGGACATCCAGTAGCCCATGCCGGTGTAACCCTCATCTTCCATGATGGTGAGCATGCCCTTGCCATCTTCGGAATTGATGAAGCTGTTTACCGCATCAAGGCTGGAGAACAGGAACGGAAGATCGAAAAGGCGGTACTTCTTCGTGTAGGCCTCGAACTTCGACAGCGAAGGCGCTGCAAGCTGCACGTCACCGAGAAGAAGCGCTTCCATCACCTTGTCATCGTCATAAAGCGTGGTGTTTGGATAGACCTCCATGCAGGCGGTACCGTTCATCTCATCATTGATGCGCTCGGCGAGCATGGTTGCCGCATCGCCTTTCGGATGGCCGCTTGCCGCAACGACGTGAGAGAACTTGATGACCATCTCGCCATCATCGCACTGCGCATAGGCGCTGGATGCGAAAAGGCTGAGCGCCAGGGCAGACACCGAACCGATAAGATATTTCATGTTGGACTCCTCCACATATGTTTTTGCCGCGTCATCCACGGAAGGCACAAGCATTCTCATGCAGCGCACAGGGCTGACCTGTGTAGCGGGCGGCTTGGATTGCTCGCAAGTACGACCAAAGTCTAACCCGCGCCACATCGGTCCATATGCAGAGTAATCGGTGGGAAGGCCCGCGCAAGATGAAATCTCGAGCGCGGGTGAGGAACCGTGTCTAGGCAGAAGCCTCGGCAACCGTTGCCTCGATATGATCCACGAGTGGATCAGGAAGGCGAAGGCGACCGGCAAGCATGTCCAGATAGCCGCGCTCTGCCCGGCTGTTCGGCTCGATGGCCAGGCGCGATGCAGTGTAGAGCTCGATCTTCTGCGCATCGGTCTTGGCAGAGTCGATGATCGCATCAAGATCAACCGGCTTTTCCAGTTCCGCAACGAGCCAGGCCTCGGCCTCGGCATCCATGCCGGCCTGATTGAGGCGGCCCGCAATCCGCTCGCGCTCGGCCGCATCGATATGACCATCGGCACGTGCGGCAGCAATCATGGCGCGCACCAGATCCAGCGCGAATTCGTCCTCGCCCTGCGGTGCCTGTGCTGGATGAAAGGTGGTGTCGGAGGGTGGCGGCAGAAGATCGCCATCCTCACGGGCAGCTTCCGGAGCCTTGCCGCTCTGGTAATTCTGGTAGGCCTTGTAGGCGAGACCGGCAACAGCCGCCAGGCCACCAAGCTTGATCGCACTGCCCGTAAGCTTGCGCCCGGTCCCGGTGCCCAGAAGAACAGCGGCAATCGCACCAGTTGCAATCGGATTGTCCTTGGCAAGTTGGCCAAGCTGGCCGGCCTTGTCGCCGACAGTTCCCTCGCCGCCCGGCATCTGCGTACCCAACAGACCGTCCAGAAGCTTCTTGGGGTCGATCATCGTGTTCTCCTCGTTGTTACACCGCCCATTTCGTGCCGCGGGATGGGTAAGCGACACAACGATAAATTGCAACCCGCCTAGGCGTCTGCATCCAGAGGATCGCCGATGGGAATCGGCCTGCCTTCCTTCAGCGCCTGCTCGACCTGCCGCTGGCGCTGTCGATAACGCTCACGATCGGCATCCGTGCGATCGTGATAACAATGCGGGCAAGACACGCCCTCCTCGAAGAGGTTCGATACACGATCTTCGGCAAGAAGCGGATGACGGCAGGCGCGGCAAAGCTCGGCCTCCCCCTCCTCAAGACCATGCCCCACCGACACGCGCTCGTCAAAAACGAAGCATTCGCCCTCAAAGCGGCTTTCCTCGCGCGGAACTTCTTCCAGATATTTCAGGATGCCACCCTTGAGGTGGAAAACATCTTCAATGCCCTGCTGGCGCAGATAGGCGGTCGCCTTCTCGCAGCGGATTCCGCCGGTGCAAAACATCGCCACCTTGCGCCCCCGCAATTCGTCCAGTCGCTCCTGCGTCCATTCGGGGAAGGACCGGAAGGTGTCTGTCTCCGGATCGATCGCGCCCTTGAAGGTGCCAATGGCCGTCTCGTAGCGATTGCGCGTGTCGATGATGACGGTATCCGGATCGGAGATGAGCGCATTCCAGTCTCTCGGCTCGACATAGGTGCCGGCATGGACGCGCGGGTCGATACCTTCGACCCCCATAGTCACGATTTCCTTCTTCAACCGCACCTTCATACGGCGGAAGGGCATTTCGCTGGCGTGGCTGTACTTGTAATCCGGCTGACCAAGTCCCGGGATCATTGCCAGATGAGCAACAAGCGCCTCGATCGCTTCGGCGCTTCCCGCCACCGTGCCATTAATGCCTTCATGTGCCAGAAGAAGCGTGCCTCGAATGCCCTCGCGCTGGCACAGCTCAAGAAGCGGCTCGCGCAGCGCCTCATGGTTTTCCAGGTGAGCGAAACGATAGAGCGCCAGAACCGTATAGCGCGGGGATTGTGATGCAGCAGTCATGTCAAGGCTCGTATGCAGCAAACGTGGCAAAGACAAGGGTTGAGGGCGATAAAGCACCTGCAATACGCCGTGTTTTATCCCCGCCTGCCCGACTTCAGCAAGAATAAGCGCTGACAACACAGGAGCCAGCGCAATGTTCGACCAGAAAACGAGACGAGCGATTTCAGATATCGCGGGATCGGCAGAACTCGAACCAGCACTTCTTGCTGCACTGATTGAGGTCGAGAGTGCCGGTCGCATTTTTGCCGAGGTAGATGGCCGGCGCGAACCCCTGATCCGCTTTGAGGGGCACTATTTCTACAGGCGGCTCACACACGACAAGAGGGTTGAAGCCCTCAAGGCCGGACTGGCCAGTCCCAATGCAGGCGGCGTGCGCAATCCGCGAAGCCAAGCGGCAAGATGGGCGCTGCTAGAGCGCGCCGCCAAACTCGACACGGAGGCAGCTTATGAATCCTCCTCCTGGGGCGTGGGGCAAGTCATGGGTGCAAATTGGCGTGCGCTTGGCTTTGAGAACGTGTTTGATTTCGTCTCGGAAGCCCGAAGCGGCCTACGCGGCCAACTTCGCCTGGTTCTTGCATTCCTTGAGACCCACGATCTGCTTGAGCCCTTGAGGAATCGAGATTGGCAGCGCTTTGCCCGCGGCTATAACGGCCCGGCCTATGCACGCAATGGCTACCACCTGAAACTTGCCCTCGCCTACAGGCGGCAGCGACGCATACAGGAAGCGAATGAGGGCAGCGTTGGGCTGTCCCGCGCAGAGGTCTTGCGCCTGCAACGAAGGCTGAACGAAGCCGGAGCGCATCTGCAACCTGATGGTCTCTTCGGCCCGGCAGCACGACGTGCCCTCATTGCCTTTCAGTCTGACGCAGGTTTGTCGGCAAGCGGCCGTCTGGATGAGGCGACGCGCGCAGCTTTGACGCGCAGGCCCGAAGCGCTGCCAGCCAGCATATTTCCGCTGGCAAGACTGATCCATAATATGGGGCGGGTTCTCAGGCGCGTGACGCGGCATCAGCGTGCTTTGCGCGCACAATAGGCCCACCGGCAATTGTAATCATACAGGGTTTCAGCTTATAGCCTTTCACGAAATTCGCGCGCAGGAGGCGGTATTGAACAAGAAAACCGAAACGCTGCTGGAGATCCTGACGGGTCAGCCGGTGATCCCCGTTCTCAAGGTTGAGCGTGTGGCCGATGCCGTACCGCTGGCATGCGCATTGGCAAAAGGCGGTCTGCCTGCGATCGAGATCACCCTTCGCACGGAAGCCGCGCTCGACGCGATCCGCCTTGTGGCCGATGAAGTGCCCGAGGCCATTGTCGGCGCAGGCACGATCCTCAACGGCAAGGACTTCACCCGTGCCGTATCCGCCGGTTCGAAATTCATCGTTTCGCCGGGCACAACCCAGGAACTATTGGACGCAGCCAGCCAGTCCAGCGTGCCGCTGCTTCCCGGCGCGGTAACTGCCAGTGAAGTCATGGCCATGCGCGATGAAGGCTATCGGGTCCTGAAATTCTTTCCCGCCGAGCAGGCCGGTGGCGCAAGCTATCTGAAGTCGCTGTCTTCCCCGATCGCGGATATGCGCTTCTGCCCCACCGGTGGCATCTCGCCGAAAAACGCGAACGACTATCTGTCGCTGCCCAATGTCGTGTGCATCGGCGGCAGCTGGGTTGCCCCCGACGATCTCATCGCGAAGGGTGACTGGGATGCGATCGAAGCCTTGGCTAAAGAAGCAGCCAAGCTTGGCGCTGGCTCCTGACGGAACTGCATTCGTCAATGACAAACGCCCGGTCGATGACCGGGCGTTTTTTTTTGTTTCTGCCTGTTGGAGCAGATCAGTTTGTGGCGAACTTCGCCACCGACAGGAAGGTGATCGCCTTGCCGGTCAACCGGTTGGGGTTCTCGCTGTCCAGCGCCTTCTGGAAGCCGGTCGTGTAGACCGCGCTCGGAGCCTGTGCGATCTGCGGCGTGAAGGATGGTGCCTGAGTACGCTCAACCTTGCGGGCCACCGGCTCCGGGCTCAACACGTGGCGCGCGCTGACCGTCTGTACCGGCTTTGCAATGGCTCGCGGTTGCGGCGGCACATCGCTCGGGCGCGGCTTGGCTGCCTTGGCTGTTGTGCGGGCGCTTGAAGCAAGCGCACGCTGTGCTGCAGCACTGCCGCCGCTGTTCAGCATGGCAAGGCGCGGTGAAGCGATGACGCTGTTTTCAGGTTTGGACGTGCCCGAGGTCTTGGCCGCAGCCAGTGCCGCGGGCTTGACCGCCTCCTGCGCGACGGCAACTCCCGTGTCCGCAGCAGCAGCAAGCGTGACTTCTGCCTTCTCCTGAGCTTTCTGAGCCACAAGCTGTTGCGCAGCATTCACCCCTGACGCTGCGGGCGATGGCGCCGGGACCGCGGCAGCAACAAGCTGCGCATCGCCGTTATCCGACGTCTGTGCAAGAAGCTCGTTGATGGCATCCGGCCCGGCTGGGCGACGGGAAGGTGTCGCGAATGCCGTTGTCGGCAATGCACCCTGCTCTGCCTCAGCCGAAGCAAGCTGCACACCGCTGTCCGGTGCCTGGTAGTCGGGGCGGCGTGTGGGAACAGGAATGTTTGCAGCCGTCAGGATCGTTTCCGCGTCAACAGACGCGCCTTCCTCGATTGGCTTTGTCTGGAACGGGATATTGTCGGGTACGTCAGGCTGTACGGCAGCAACCGGGGTCGCGGCTTCCGGTGCAGCCTCGGGCGCAGGCGGCGCGGCCTGCTCCAGAGCAAGCTGGGTACCGGCGGAGAGATTGGCACGCGGAGCAGCCTGCGGAACAGGAAGCGAGCGCGCAGGAAGTGCGGCCAGAATGGTGGCAGGTGTCGGATCGGGTTGAGGCGCAGCCTGTTGTGGTGCTGCCGGCTGAGGTGCAGCCTGCTGCGGAACCGCACGCTGCGGCGTGGCACGTGCTACAGCCCGTGGCGCGTTGGTTTCAGCATTATCCTCTTCCTCGTCGGCACCACCGCCGAACAGAGCAGCCAGGAGTCCCTTGCCGCGATTGCCGCCGTCACGCGCGATCTGGATCGAGCCGCCAGAGCGCTTGCGACGTTCAAGATCCGCCAATGCCTGCTTGTAACCGGGCAAGGGCTTGCCGTCGCTTGGAACGTGGACGGTCTTGCCATCGGGGAAGACGGAAGCCAGTTCCTTGCGGCTCATGCGCGGCCAGTGGCGCACATTGCCGACATCAAGATGCACGAATGGCGAGCCCGAGCGGGGATAATAGCCTACACCGCCGACAGAATATTTGAGGCCGAGATTGCGGACGGTGGAGAGTTTCACGCCCGGAATGTAGAAGTCGATCGCCTTGCCGAGCATATGCTGGCTCTTCTTGGCAACGCCGGACGAGCGCTTGCGCAGCATGGCGTTGGTCTTGGGCGAACGATAGGCCGAGACAACATGGATATAATCTCGCGCACCGGAAGCGCGATAAACTTCCCAGAGAAGGTCGAGAAGCTGCGGGTCCATGTTGGTCGGCTCGTTCTGCCGCCAGTCACGCAGGAAACGGTTGATCTCCTTCAGACCGCTGGAGAGATAGCGGCCATTGCGCTTGTAGGTGATCTCCGCGCGTTCCTTCGTGTGAATGAAATAGAGCTTGAGCGTCCGCGTTTCCGCCTGCGCCGCTGGGGCGAAAGCAACCATTGAGGCTATGGCCAGCATGAAGCCAGCGAGGAGCCGGGTGAAACGGGAAGCCTGAACGCGCCCCTCACGATGTCGTACGTCGATGCTAATCAAGACATGGCCTGTCGGCTTGAGTTGTCCCCTGGGAGACTGGTGTCCCTGGTCCACCGAAGTCTCGACGATAATGGTTAATCGACCCTTATTGGGTAACAAATGCAGTATGAGGATGGCAACAACATGTCGGGCGCAGTTGGCGCTAATGTCAGGGTAAATGAATACTAAATGCGCCGAAGTTGTGGCAAAACTCCGCGACGGCAGCCCAAGGTTTTATTTCGGCTCGATGATGCACTGGGACTGTAGCAGGTGCCCCGTCAGCCGCGTCCGCCCTCAATGCCCAGTTCCTTGAGCTTGCGGTAGAGCGTGGAGCGACCGATGCCCAGCCGTCGGGCAACTTCGCTCATCTGCCCTCCATAATGCGCGATGGCGAAGCGGATCATCTCTGCCTCCAGCTCCTCCAGCTTTCGCACATGCCCATCATTGCCGATAGCTCTCATGAGGCCGGGATGAAGGGGCTGCGTGGCCTCACCGCCTTCATGGCCATCAATGTGCACCACACTTCCGGCACCTGTCTGCAGCGCACGCGAGGCCCGTTCCTCCTCCCCGTCTTCGGCAAGGGCGTCTATGCCCTCGACCTGGGCGAGGATCTGGGGGAAGTCTTCGGCGGTAAGCACATGCCCCTCGCACAGCACCATGGCGCGGAAGACGGCATTTTCGAGCTGGCGGATATTGCCCGGCCAGTCATAGGCGCAAAGCAGCGACAGCGCGCGTTGCGAGATACCCTTGACCCCCGGACCGGTCACCGCATCGCTGAAGCGGGAAATGAAGTGCTGAACCAGCACAGGAATGTCTTCCTTCCGATCACGCAGTGGCGGCACCATGATCGGGAAAACATTCAACCGGTAATACAGATCCTCGCGGAAGGCTCCCTCGCGCACCTGCGCAAGCAGATCGCGGTTGGTTGCCGAGATCAGCCGAATATCCACCCTCTGTGGACCGTTGGCACCGACGGGGTCCACCTCACCCTCCTGCACGGCGCGTAGAAGCTTGACCTGCACTTCAGGTGGAAGTTCGCCAATCTCGTCCAGAAAGAGCGTGCCTTCGTGAGCCTCGACAAATTTGCCGCGGTGCTTGTCGCGGGCGCCCGTGAAGGCCCCCTTCTCATGCCCGAACAGGATGCTTTCAACGAGATTGTCGGGAATGGCTCCGCAATTGACGGTCACGAAAGGCTTCGAACGCCTGTTGCTTTCGCCGCGTATCGCGCGCGCGATCAGCTCCTTGCCAACGCCTGACTCACCTTCGATCAGGACCGGGATATTAGAGGTTGCAGCCTTCCGGCACAGCCGCAGCACGCGCTCCATCGCAGGGCTCTCGGTGATGATGTCCTTCACGGTGAAACCGGCAGCACCCTTCGGTTGCGCACCCTTCTTGGAAGCACCAAGCTGCTCGACCTTCAGCGCATTGCGCAGGGCGCGTCCCAGACGCTCCGGCGAGACCGGCTTGACTACGAAATCGAAGGCACCAGCGCGCATGGCCGAAACGACCGTCTCGATGCCGCCCTTGGCCGTCTGCACAATAACCGGCGCCTGAATGCCGCGCGCACGCAGCTTCTCCATTACCTCCAGCCCATCCATGCCGGGCATCATGAGATCGAGAATGACCGCCTTGAGCGATTGGGGGTGAACCTGCCCCGCCACGTCGAGCGCATGCTTTCCGTCGGAGGCGACGAGTACCGAAAAGCCCATGCGCTGCACGGCCGCCTCGAGCAGGCGACGCTGTGCAGGATCGTCATCGACTATCAGCACCTTGTCCGACATTAAAGCAACAGCCCTCCCCGAAATGGTGCGCGAATTCAAACGCAGGGTGGAAACCTATGCCACAGCCCTCTAAACAGGCTTTCAACAAACCCGGTGAATGAAACCTTATCCAGCCGGTTATGAGCTTCAGGGAGCTATCTATGGCACAACTCTCCGCCTATCCAGCGGCAAACGCCGTCGATGCCGGTTCGCAGAGCGCAAAGAATTCCGAAGCGCTTGGCAATCTTCCCTTGTGGAACCTGAACGATCTTTACCCCGGTATGGATAGTGCCGAGCTGAAACGTGACCTTGAACGCGCAGCCGCCGACTCCAAGACGTTCGAGCAGCGCTGGAAAGGCCGCCTTGCGGAAGAAGCGGCCAAGGGCGCGGATGGCAAGCTGGGGGAAGTGCTCAAGGAATATGAAGCGCTTGATGAGATTTATGGCCGCATCGGTTCCTATGCGGGTTTGCTCTACGCTGACGATACCTCCAATCCGACCCGCGCAAAGTTTTATGGTGACGTGCAGCAGAAGCTGACGGATGCCAGCACCAATCTGCTCTTTCTCCCGCTCGAGATGAACAAGATCGAGGATGCTCTTCTGGAGAAGGCACTGGAAGCCGACCCGGCATTTGCTCGCTATCGCCCATGGGTGATGGATTTGCGCAAGGAACGCCCTCACCAGCTCGATGACCAGCTTGAGCAGCTTCTGCATGAAAGCCACGTCACCGGCCGCTCGGCGTGGAACCGCCTCTTCGATGAAACGATGACGAGCCTCCGCTTCAATGTCGATGGCGAGGAACTGACGCTCGAGCCGACGCTGAACCTTCTGCAGCACGCCGATGGCGCAAAGCGCAAGGCAGCGGCAGAGGCGTTGGCGGCGACGCTGAAAGACAATATGCGCATCTTCACCCTGGTGACCAACACGTTGGCCAAGGACAAGGAGATCAGCGATCGCTGGCGCAAATTCGAGGATGTCGCCGACTCCCGCCATCTTGCCAACCGTGTCGAGCGGGAGGTTGTCGATGCGCTGGCCACTTCCGTGCGCGAGGCATATCCACGCATTTCCCATCGCTACTACGCCATGAAGGCGAAGTGGCTTGGCATGGATGCGCTCAACCACTGGGATCGCAATGCGCCCCTTCCCGAGACACCGCAGGCCGTGATTGGCTGGGATGAGGCGCGCGAAACCGTGCTTTCCGCCTACAGCTCCTTTGCGCCGGAAATGGCCGAGATCGCCAATCGCTTCTTCGAGAAGAACTGGATCGACGCTCCGGTCCGTCCGGGCAAGTCGCCCGGCGCTTTTGCGCACCCGACCGTGCCTTCCGCACATCCCTACGTGATGCTCAACTATCTCGGCAAACCGCGTGACGTGATGACGCTTGCGCATGAACTGGGACACGGTGTGCACCAGGTTCTGGCCGCTGAACAGGGTGCGCTGATGGCGTCCACGCCATTGACGCTGGCCGAGACCGCCTCGGTCTTTGGCGAAATGCTCACATTCCGTTCCCTTCTCGACCGCACCCGGGACAAGCGCGAACGCAAGGCCATGCTCGCCCAGAAGGTCGAGGACATGATCAACACGGTCGTGCGCCAGATCGCCTTTTACGAATTCGAGCGCAAGGTGCATGTGGAACGTCGCGATGGCGAAATCACGGCGGAACGCCTGGGCGAAATCTGGGTGGAAATCCAGAAGGAGAGCCTGGGGCCATCAGTGAAGCTGCGCGAAGGCTACGAGACCTTCTGGGCCTATATCCCCCACTTCATCCACTCCCCCTTCTATGTCTACGCCTACGCCTTCGGCGACTGCCTCGTGAACTCGCTTTTCGCGGTTTACCAGCAGGCCGAGAGCGGCTTTCAGCAGAAATATTTCGAGATGCTGAAGGCCGGCGGCACCAAGCATCACAGCGAGCTCCTCGCACCATTCGGTCTCGATGCTTCCGATCCTGCATTCTGGTCGAAGGGTCTGTCGGTCATCGAAGGCCTGATCGACGAGCTTGAAGCGCTGGACCGCGATGCCTGAGGCTGCGCGGCCACAAAGCCCGCATTCATCAGACGGACAGGCCTACGTCCTGTTCGAAAACGATCTTGAAGGCGAGGTTCTCGCCTTCACGGATCCGCTTGAACATCTGGTAGCGCATGATGCGGACGATGTTCTGCCCATGCTGCAACGCGCGCAGGCTTTGCGCGAGCGCGGCGCATGGATCGCAGGCTATCTCTCCTATGAGGCGGGCTACGCGCTCGATCCCGCACTTCAGCCCTTCATGCCAGACAATCGTCTTCTACCGCTCCTGCATCTGGCAGCATTCGAAAAACCATCCTCGCCGCTGCCCGCAGCTTCAGGGCAAGCCACGCTCGGCGCAGCCGAGCCACGCTGGTTGCTGGACGAATACCGTGAACGGTTCGCGATCCTGCACGACCATATCGCGCGAGGCGACTGTTACCAGGCGAACCTGACTTTCCCGTTTCAGCAGGATTGGTCCGGCAGCCCGCTGTCGCTCTTCGCAACCATGCGCGCTCGCCAGCCCGTGCGCTACGCCGCACTGGTGGAACTGGGCGGTCCCACCATCCTCTCGCGCTCGCCCGAACTCTTCTTCAAGTCCGACGCGGACGGCTGGATCGAGACCCACCCGATGAAGGGAACGATGCCGCGCGGGAAGAACGCGGCGGAAGACAGAGCCAATGTAGACTTCCTGAAGTCCGACGTGAAGAGCCAGGCCGAGAACCGGATGATCGTGGACCTTTTGCGCAACGACATATCGCGCATCACCGAACCCGAAACGCTCGACGTTCCCGACCTCTTTCGCATCGAAACCTATCCGACCGTGCACCAGATGGTCAGCACGGTTCGCGCAAGACTGCTGCCGCAGACCGGCCTTGCCGAAATCATGCAGGCACTTTTCCCCTGCGGCTCCGTGACCGGAGCGCCGAAGATCAGCGCAATGAAGATATTGCGCAAGCTGGAAACTGGCCCGCGGGGCGCCTATTGCGGCGCCATCGGCTGGGCCGCGCCGGACGGCACCGCGCAGTTCAATGTCGCGATCCGCACGCTGTCGCTCTTTGACGATGGGGAGGCTGTGTTGAACGCGGGTGGGGGCATCGTTTTCGATTCCAAGGCAGAGAGCGAATATGACGAAGCGCTTCTGAAAGCCCGCTTCGCATCACTGGGGTGAAACAAGAGAAGGGTAATGCATGTTCATCATCTCGCTGACTTACGAGGTACCGCTGGAAGAGGTGGAACCGCATATGCAGGCCCATATGGAATGGGTGAACCGCTATTACGACCAACGCGTCTTCCTGGCATCCGGCCGGAAGGTACCCCGGACAGGCGGCGTCATTCTCGCGCGCGGCGACCGCGCATCGATCGAGGCATGCATCGCCGAAGACCCCTTCTCCGCCTATGGCGTCGCAAAATACGAGGTGACGGAGTTCCAGCCAACGCGCGCCGCAGAGGGTCTGGAAGCGCTGGTGGAGTAACCTATTCCAGCCGCTCGGCCACCCACATCTTTATCAAAGCCTGTCGGGTGATGCCCAAGCGCTTCGCCTGCCGATCCAGTCCCGCAACAACCCAAGCGGGGAAATCGACATTCACGCGTCGGGTCTCGATATTTGGGCGACGCGCCTTCGACCAGTCCATCATGTCGCTGATGTCTTCGCCCTCGTCAAAACGACGGTCCAGTTCACTCGCCTTCATAAAACTCTATCTCCTCACTGCGTGCACGCCGAACGGATATGATCCGGATTAGTTCGTCGCGGGTGGTGCACATGGCCGCCCAATGCTGCACGCCAATCATCCCGACCACCAGGAAGCGCGGCTCATCGGTGCCACGGGCGGGCACCACGACCACGCGATCGTCCTCCCACAGGGCCTGAGCTTCGTCAAAGTCGATCCCATGCTTCGACTTGTTCGCTGCACTCTTTTGCGGCTCACACTCAAACTGCATCAGACAGTCCTGTTTAGGTGCCATTTTTATACCATATCGGTATAATTGATGTAAGCTGAAACCTCGTTCGGATGCTCCGGCAGGAGAAACCGCTTTATAGTCCGGAGGAACCGTGTAAGGCGTCACCCTGTTGAACAGCTGTGGCTGAAGGAGCACGGTGAATGGCAGAGCAGGAATGGCCGGTCTACGGCGAGATTTCAGGGCCGATCGTCATGATCGGGTTCGGTTCGATCGGACGCGGCACGCTGCCGCTTCTTGAACGCCATTTTCGCTTTGATCGGTCACGTATGGTCATTATTGATCCTGCAGAGACCAACCGTCGATTTGCCGACGAGCGCGGCATTCGCTTTCTCAAGTCAGCCGTCACCCAACACAACTACAGGGATCTGTTGACGCCACTCCTGAGCGCCGGTGAGGGGCAGGGATTTTGCGTGAACCTGTCCGTAGACACATCTTCGGTCGAGCTGATGAAACTCTGCCGGGAGCTCGGTGTGCTCTATATAGATACGGTTATCGAGCCGTGGGCCGGCTTCTACTACGACACGTCTGCCGATAACGCGTCTCGCACCAATTACGCGCTGCGCGAGACGCTATTGAAGGAAAAGCGTGCGGCACCCGGTGGCACCACAGCTGTTTCCACCTGCGGCGCCAATCCGGGAATGGTCTCGTGGTTCGTCAAACAGGCGCTTGTAAACCTTGCAGCCGACTTGAAGCTCGACATTGCAACCCCGGCTGCGGGCGATCGTGAAGCCTGGGCAAGCTTCATGCACAAAACGGGTGTAAAAGGCATTCACATAGCCGAACGCGACACTCAGCGCGCCAGGAACCCCAAGCCCATGGATGTGTTCTGGAACACATGGTCCGTGGAGGGCTTCATCGCCGAAGGCCTGCAACCGGCCGAGCTTGGCTGGGGAACCCATGAAAAATGGATGCCTGAGAATGCGCGCTCGCACGCAGCAGGGTCGAAGGCTGGCATTTTCCTAGAGCAGCCCGGTGCCAATACGCGCGTGCGCAGCTGGTGCCCCACGCCCGGGCCGCAATACGGGTTCCTCGTGACGCATAACGAGGCGATCTCGATTTCGGACTATTTCACCGTTCTTGATGACAGTGGCACACCCACCTATCGCCCCACCTGTCACTACGCCTATCACCCCTGCAATGATGCGGTTCTTTCCCTGCACGAAATGTTCGGCGCAGGCGGCAAGGCGCAGCCTGAACAGCATGTGCTTGAGGAAGACGAACTGGTGGATGGCGCGGACGAGCTCGGCGTTCTTCTTTATGGCCATGACCGCAATGCCTATTGGTATGGCTCGCAACTGACGCTGGAAGAAGCGCGTAAGCTGGCACCCTATCAGAATGCAACCGGCCTTCAGGTTTCCTCAGCCGTACTGGCGGGAATGGTATGGGCGCTCGAAAATCCGCAGATGGGCATAGTTGAAGCTGACGAAATGGATTTCCAGCGTTGCCTGGAGGTTCAAATGCCCTATCTCGGACCGGTCAATGGCTACTATACGGATTGGACACCGCTCGAAGGGCGACCGGGTCTCTTTGCCGAAGATCTGGACGAAAGTGACGCATGGCAATTCCGCAACATCCTGGTGCGATAGTCCCATAAGCAGCAAGTTTTGCTTGCTTTTGTGCCGAAATGGGGCAATCCAAAATATCTGTTCAGTGAGGAGGCCAGCATGGTCAATATTCGCAAGACTGCCTCGATTGCAGCAGTTGTACCGCTCATCGCCGCACTTTCAGCCTGTGTCGCACCGGCGCCGCGCGAGATCGCGGTACGCTCTGGCCCGGCCATCGATGGCCAGTGGATGGATCAGCAGGGCGTGGCCATCTCCACCTTCTCCAATGGCCGCTTTACTTCGGTTGCTACCGACACGGGAGCCAAGCTTTCCGAAGGCAGCTACCAGATGCGCGGCTCCAATGAAGTCTCTATCAACATGACGTCCCTGATCCGCCAGACGCAGACCTCGGTCAATTGCTCGATGGTTTCGAACCAGCAGCTCAACTGCACCAATGCCAGCGGCCAGAACTTCGTCCTGACCCGCCGCAGCTAGTCGAGCGCGGAGCAAGGCTGCCTCGAGCCATGTTGCAGAACCGGTCTGCGCATCATTCGTCTTGCGCAGGCGCTTGAAGCGTTGCGATACTCCCTCCCGCCTCAGGGAGGGGAGAACCGAATGGCAGCTTTTTTCGATCAGAACGAAACCCGCGACCGGACCGCACGCGAAGCGGCACTTCTTGAACGGCTGAGAGGTTTCCTCAATACAGCCACAGCTGCTTCTCCAGCCTGGGCCGAGCGCCTGAACGGGGTGGATGCAGACGCCTTGCGCACCCGCGCCGACCTTGCCCGCATTCCGGTTCTCCGCAAATCCGAACTTCTCGAACATCAAAAGAACAATCCGCCCTTTGGCGGCTTCGCCGCAAATCGGCCTGACACCGGCGGCCGCGTCTTCATGTCCCCGGGGCCCATATTCGAGATCCAGCCGCCTGGAAACGACCCGTATAATGCGGCACGTGCCTTCTTCGCAGCCGGTATCCGTCCGGGCGCACTGGTCCACAACGCCTTTGCCTATCACATGACGCCGGGAGGCTTCATTCTGGATGAAGGTGCGCGCGCCTTTGGCTGCACCGTCTTCCCCGCCGGCATCGGCAATACACTGATGCAGGTTGAAGCTGCTGCCAGCCTGAAGCCCAGCGTCTATTGCGGCACGCCCGATTTTCTCAAGATCATGCTCGACAAGGCGACCGAAACTGGCCACGACCTGACGAGCTTCAAACACGGCCTTGTTTCAGGCGGCGCACTTTTCCCCTCCCTCCGCGAAGAATATGCCTCGCGCGGCGTCAAGGTGATGCAGTGCTATGCCAGCGCTGAATGCGGCGTCATTGCCTATGAAAGCGCCGATGCCGACGGGAACCCTCTGCCCGGGATGCTGGTAAATGAAGACATCATCGTCGAGATCGTGCGTCCCGGAACCGACGAGCCGGTGCCCGATGGGGAAGTTGGCGAAGTGGTGGTAACCACCTTCAACCCGCTCTATCCGATGATCCGCCTGGGAACGGGAGACCTTTCCGCCTTCATGGAAGAGCCAAGTCCCTGTGGGCGAACCAACCGGCGCATCCGCGGATGGATGGGTCGCGCCGACCAGCGAACCAAGGTCAAGGGCATGTTCGTGGACCCCAAGCAGGTGGCCGAACTTCTGCGCAGGCACGATGAAGTCGCTCGCGCCCGGCTGATCGTCACCCGGGAAAATGAGACCGACGCCCTGTCACTGCTTGTGGAAGCGCGTAGCAATACTTCACCCGATATCAATGCGATCGCGGCCAGCATGAAGGATATCACAGGCCTCAGCGCGCGTGTTGAGAAGGCCGGACCTGACGGCTTGCCCAATGACGGAAAGGTCATCGCCGACGAGCGCAATTACGCCGGCTGATTTTCGCAACCCTTTGCCGCAACTGGCGTTTTGCCTCGCATCTTCAACGGGTGCGAGGTTTTTCTTGCATCACCAAGCTGGCAGTGTGAACATGATTTCAGTCTGTAACTCAACTGACATGGTGCCCGACTAAAAACGCAAAAAACGCGCGCCGACAGGACGACAGGATCAACGCTCGTGAACAGCTGAAATTCCTCCTGTCCACTTGTCGAAAACAGATTTGCCCAAGGGAGAACTTATATGAAGAAACTGGCCCTGCTCGCCGCGACGAGTTCCGTTCTGGCTCTTTCAGCGACATCGTCCTTCGCCGACTACACGCTGAACATCCTTCATATCAATGACTGGCACAGCCGCGTTGAATCCATCAACAAATACGACTCCACATGCTCAGCCGAGGACGAAACAGAGGGCAAGTGTTTCGGTGGCGCAGCACGTCTCGTGACGGCAGTGCGTGAGACCCGCGAGGAGCTTGATGGTCAGAACGTCCTCTTCCTGAATGCCGGCGACAACTTCCAGGGCTCGCTTTTCTACACCACCTACAAGGGCGCGGTTGAGGCTGAATTCCTCAATCTGATGGGCACCGACGCCATGGTGGTGGGCAATCATGAATTCGATGACGGCGAAGATGGACTCGCGACCTTCCTCGGCAAAGTTGAGTTCCCCGTTCTGGGCTCCAACATTAAGGCGCAGGAGGCTTCCGCGCTCGGTGACCAGGTCAAGGAATATGTGATCCTCGAACAGGGCGGCGAGAAGATCGCCATCGTGGGTGCCGTGGCAAACGACACTGCCGAACTTTCTTCCCCTGGCGAGCATGTCGATATCATCGAGGACGTAGAGGGTATCACCGCTGCCGTCGAAAAGGCGAAGGCGGAAGGTGCCAACAAGATCATAGCCCTCACCCATGTCGGCTATCCGCGAGACCTGGAAGCCATTGCCAAGATCCCGGGCGTTGACGTTGTTGTCGGCGGCCATTCCAACACGCTTCTGTCAAACACGGTGGAAGGTGCCGAAGGCCCCTACCCGACCATGGTGGACAACCCTGAAGGCTATCAGGTGCCTGTTGTACAGGCAGCCTCCTACTCGAAATATCTCGGCGCGCTGAAAGTCACCTTTGACGATGAAGGTGTTGTTGTTGCCGCTGAGGGCGATGTGAAGCTGATTGATGCCAGCGTCACACCCGACGAGAAGGTTTCCGAGCGCGTCAAGGAGCTGGCCGGTCCGATCGAGGAGCTGAAAGGCAAGGTCGTTGCCGAAACAAGCGCGCCCATCGACGGCAGCCGCGAAAACTGCCGTGCCGGCGAATGCGAGATGGGCAACCTTGTCACCGACGCCATGCTCGACCGCACGAAGGATCAGGGCGTACAGTTCGCGATCACAAACGGCGGCGGCTTGCGTGCTTCCATCGACGCAGGCGAAGTGACCATGGGCGAGGTTCTGGAGGTTCTGCCCTTCCAGAACACGCTCGCGACCTTCCGCCTTAAGGGCAGCGACGTCGTTGAATCGCTTGAAAGCGGCGTCAGCCAGATCGAGGATGGTGCAGGTCGCTTCCCCCAGGTCTCCGGCCTGAAATACAGCTTCGACCCGACCAAGCCTGCCGGCGAGCGCATCAGCGATGTTCAGGTTGCTACCGAGAATGGCTTTGAGCCAATCAAGCCGGACGAAACCTACATGATCGCTTCCAACAACTTCATGCGCGGCGGTGGTGACGGATACGCCCTGTTCTCGGAAAATGCCGAGGACGCCTATGACTATGGTCCGGGCCTGGAGCAGGTCGTGGCCGATTATCTGGCCGACAACACGCCTTACAAGCCGAAGACCGATGGCCGTATCACCAATCTTGCCGAGAATGGCGAGGAAGAAGCTTCGGCTGAAGAAGCCACGGATGAGGCCGGAGAAGAGGCCAAGTCACTGGCCGAGAAGGCCGGCGAGACGGCCAAGGGCGTGGTGGAATCCATGACGGGTGCTGCCTCCCAGACCATGAAGGCGCTGACCGGCTCAGAAGAGGCGGCGGAAGAAGCCCTTGATGATGCAGCCAATGCTGCAGGGGCCGCGACCGATGAAGCCGAAGCTGTAGCCGAAGATGCGGCGGATATTGCAGCCGAGGCCGCCAAGGACGCGACTGCGGCCATGACCGAAATGGCAAAGGACGCCAATGAAGAAGCTGCCGAGGCCAGCGAAGGTGCCGAAGCGGCTGCAGGCGAAGCGGAAGCGATGGCCGACAATGCAGCAGATGCTGCTGGTGAAGCTGCCTCTGATGCAACATCCACGATGACCGAGATGGCCAAGGACGCCAACGAGGCGGCTGAGGATGCCATGGCAGGTGCGGAAAGCGAGGCTGCTGAGGCCGGGGCTGCGGCAGAAGATGCAGCCTCCGACGCTGCCGAAGCCGTCGGTGATGCCGCCGAAACGGCCACTGAGACGGCAACCGAACTTGCTCAGGAAGCCAACGAGGCTGCCGACACCGTGATGGAAGCAGTAGAAGAAGAGCTGGAAGAGGCTGCTGCACCTGAAATGGCGACCGAAGAAGCCGAACCGGCAGCTTCCGGCGAAACCGATGCAATGGCTGAGGCAACGACGGAAGAGCGCAAGCACACGGTTGAGCGTGGCGATTCCCTCTGGAACATCTCCAAGGAATATTACGGCTCCGGCGAGAAGTGGAAGCTGATTGCCGAGGCAAACGATCTGGACGGTCGCTCAACACTGACCATTGGTCAGGAGCTGGTCATTCCCGCAGCGGAATAGTCGTTTCTGCTCAAGGCCGGTGAAACGAGTTTTCACCGGCCTGCGGCCAGAAGTACCATTGTTTTCCCTTGTAACTCCGCTAGCTTTCAAGCGCGGACAAAGGGCAAAACATGAACATTTCCACATCGATCGACAGGGCCAGAGCACGCAGCATAGGCCCTCTTCCTGACACCCACCCACCGGTTAAGATCGGCAAGGTAGGCGTTCTTCTCGTAAATCTTGGCACGCCCGACGGCACGGACTACTGGCCGATGCGCCGCTATCTGCGCGAGTTCCTTTCGGACCGTCGCGTGATCGAGTGGCCGCGTGCCGTCTGGTATCCGATCCTGCACGGCATCGTGTTGAGCAAGCGCCCGCAGAAATCCGGTGCGGCCTATGCCGAGATATGGAACTACGAGCGCAACGAGTCGCCCCTGCGCACCTTCACGCGTTCCCAGGCCGAGAAGCTTCAGGAAAGCTTGCAGGACCACCAGAATGTGCTTGTCGACTGGGCCATGCGCTACGGCAATCCTTCCATCGAGGATGTGACCAGGAGCATGATTGAGCGCGGCTGCGACCGTATCGTCATGTTCCCGCTCTACCCGCAATATTCAGCGACGACCACTGCGACGGTGAATGACAAGTTCTTTGAGGCACTGCAGAAGATGCGCTTCCAACCGGCCATTCGCACGGTCCCCTCATATCAGGATGAGCCGGTCTATATCGAGGCACTGGCCCAATCCATCGAGCGCCATTTCGCAACGCTGGACTTCGCGCCGGATGTCGTTCTCGCCTCCTATCACGGCATTCCGCAAAGCTATTTCAAACGCGGCGACCCCTACCACTGCCATTGCCAGAAAACGACGCGCCTCCTGCGCGAGCGGCTCGGTTGGGAGAAGGACAAGCTCATCACCACCTTCCAGTCCCGTTTCGGGCCGGAAGAATGGCTGCAGCCCTATACAGACAAGACGGTTGAGAAGCTGGCGAAGGATGGCGTGAAGAACATCGCCGTGTTCAATCCGGGTTTCGTCTCGGACTGCCTTGAGACGCTGGAGGAAATTGCGGGCGAAGCCGGTGAGATATTCCATGAGAATGGCGGCGAGAACTTCACGCACATCCCCTGCCTCAACGACAGTGATCTCGGCATGGCCGTGATCGAGGAAGTGGTCCGCCGGGAACTCTCCGGCTGGGTATGATCACTTCAAGTGAAAATCAGGAACAATTGCGCCCGCTCGAACAGGCGGGCGCATTTTTGTTGTGATCAGCAGCGCACCGCAACCTTCTGTTGATCGTATCCCTGATGACAAGAGCGCAATGCTCCTGCCATAATCCGCATCATAAGGTTCACGCATTGATTTTCACGAGCCTCGCGGAGGAAAGCATGTTTTCCGGCTTTGATATTGTTCTTCTCGTTCTTGTCGTTCTCGTACTGCTTCTCATCTTCTCCGGCATCAAGACGGTGCCGCAGGGGTTCAATTATACGGTAGAGCGCTTCGGTCGCTATACGCGCACCCTCTCCCCCGGCCTGAACATCATCGTGCCCTTCATCGATCAGGTTGGCGCGAAGATGAACATGATGGAGCAGGTGCTCGACATTCCCACCCAGGACATCATCACCCGCGACAATGCCACCGTTGCTGTGGACGGCGTGGCGTTCTACCAGGTGCTGAATGCACCGCAGGCCGCGTATCAGGTATCCGGCCTGGAGAACGCGATCCTCAACCTCACCATGACGAATATTCGCTCCGTCATGGGTTCCATGGATCTGGATGAGCTCCTGTCCAACCGCGACGCCATCAACGAGCGTCTCCTGCGCATCGTGGATGAAGCCGCCAATCCCTGGGGCATCAAGATCACCCGCGTCGAGATCAAGGACATCAACCCGCCAGCCAATCTCGTGGAATCCATGGCCCGGCAAATGATGGCCGAGCGCAACAAGCGTGCGCAGATCCTCGAAGCGGAAGGTCTGAAACAGGCAGAAATTCTCGAGGCGGAGGGCCGCAAGGAAGCTGCGTTCCGCGATGCCGAGGCGCGCGAGCGTGCAGCCGAAGCAGAGGCAAAGGCGACGCAGGTCGTGTCGGAGGCCATCGCAATGGGGGACGTTCAGGCAGTGAACTACTTCATCGCGCAGAAATATACCGAGGCCCTCTCCACCATCGGCTCGTCCTCCAACAACAAGATCGTGCTGATGCCCTTCGAGGCATCTTCCCTGATCGGCACGCTTGGCGGGATCGGATCGATTGCCAGGGAAGTGTTCGGTGAAGAAGCCAAAACCGTGCGCCGCGCATCCAGTGCCCGCCCGCCATCCACGCGCTCCACGAACCAAGACTGATAGGCGGTGTTCATGATTGCCAGCATCGTATCGGAATTGGGCCCGTGGAACTGGATGGTGCTGGGCTTCGTGCTGCTGGCAGCCGAGATCCTCGTGCCCGGCGTTTTTCTCCTGTGGATCGGCATTGCCGCACTACTCACGGGCGCCCTGTCACTTCAGCTCTGGTCGCTGGAGATCTGGAGCTGGCAGCTTCAGGTTCTGGTATTCCTGCTGCTGTCACTTGCTGCCGTACTTGTTGGCAAGCGCCTGATGGACAGGACGGCCGATGAAGAAACCGACCAGCCATTGCTGAACCGCCGCGCCGAGCAGCTGGTTGGACGCACCGCCGTTCTTGAAGAGCCGATCACCAATGGCTTTGGCCGGATACGCCTTGGCGACACGACCTGGCGCGTGGAAGGACCCGACCTGCCTGTAGGCAGCCGCGTCCGCGTGAAAGCTGCACACGATGCGCAGCTTGTCGTGGAATCGGAGGAGAAGTGACCATGTGCCGCCTCAGGCGGCACCGATCCTCAGAAGATCGTGGAGATGGACAATGCCCACCGGCTTCCTGTCCTCAACCACCATCAGTGTCGTGATCGCGGACGAATTGACCATCTGAAGCGCAGTCGCCACCAGTGTCTCACCGGTGATCGTCTTGGGGTTTCTGGTCATCACGTCATCGACACTCATATCCAGAATGTCACTGTCCATGTGCCGCCGCAGATCGCCATCGGTCACGATGCCCGCCAGGCAGCCCTGCCCGTCCGTAATGCCGACACAGCCGAAACCCTTGCGGGAAATTTCGAGAATGGCTTCGCGCATATTTGTGCCAGTAGGCACAAGCGGAATGCGCTCATCGCGATGCATGATGTCGCCCACATGGGTCAGGCTCGCACCGAGCTGACCGCCAGGATGGAATGTGCGGAAGTGATCAGCGGTAAACCCTCGCGCCTCCAGTAGCGCAACGGCAAGCGCATCACCGATGGAAAGCTGCAGCAAGGTGGAGGTGGTGGGCGCAAGTCCATGCGGACAGGCTTCGGTCACCTTCGGCAGACAGACCAGCACATCGGCCTGACGCCCCAGTGCAGACTTCTCACCGGACGTCACCGCGATCAACGGAATGGCGAACCGCTTAGCATAGGCAACGATGCCCTTCAGCTCCGCTGTCTCACCTGACCATGACAGAGCCACGATGGCATCATGACGCGTGATCATGCCGAGATCGCCATGGGTGGCCTCAACAGGATGCACGAAATAGGCCGGCGTCCCCGTCGAAGCGAGCGTCGCTGCGATCTTGGAAGCAATATGTCCGCTCTTGCCCACGCCGGTTACGATCACACGACCTTCAATGCCTGAGATGATCTCGACAGCACGCGCGAAAGGCTCCGCGAGCCCGTTGTCCAGCGCAGCGTGAAGCGCGGCCAGACCCTGCTGCTCGGTCTCGATCGTGCGGCGTGCGGAGCTGAGTGCCTCAGCGCCTTGCGCACCCTGTTTGGTCTGTCTGTTCAACATGGGATCGCCGATTAGCGCTTTCGCGCGTCCATGTCCAATCAATGATGCTTCGCGTTTATATGGTGAGGCTGCAAAGGCAACTTCAACCATGTGTTAACCAACCCGCTTTACCCTTTCGTTACCAAGGCGCACCACGCGCTGCAGTCACAGAGTTTCCGGGGGCACATGTCGCGCAACGCGTTGAAGGGCAGTAATGCATGTCTATGGCTGGTGCTTACTGCAGGCACGGCCATGGCACCGCTCACGCACGCCCTTGCCCAGCAGGCAGAACTCCGTGGAGGTCTGAGCGATACGCAGGTCAATCGCCAACTGTTCTCCAACATAAGCGGTACCGGCATCCCCTCGACCGAATATGAACCCTTCACCCAATCTCCTGGCTCCAGCGAACCCAATTACGCGATCGACCACGGTCCGTTCAGCGACATCAGCATTCCCGAACGTCCCGCACCGCGTGGCAGAAATAATGAAGAGGAAAATATCGGAGAAGCGGGGATTGATGACCTTGCCACGAGCACTACACCGGCCCGTACGGATGAGCGCCGTGCGGATCCGTCGCGCGCCTCTGCTGCACAGGCAGCTGTCCCGGCGCAAGTGCCGGTTCGGCGCAATGATCCCAACCCCTATGCCCCGATCGGCCTGCGTCTGGGCACATTCAATGCCATTCCCACGCTGGAACAGGGCCTGACCTACACAACCAATGCCGACAATGCCGCTGATGCGGAGGAAGCGCTTCTTTCGGAAACGACGCTGCGCCTCGACGCCACCTCGGACTGGAGCCGCCATCAAGCCACCCTGTCGGCCTTCGGGACGATGCGTCAGTCCCTGTCAGGCGCCGAGATCGAGGAAATCCGTGCCGGCGGCGATGCAGCACTTCAACTCGACCTGTCCGACCTCTGGCAGGCACGCGCCACGCTTGGCTATCAGGTGGAGGAGGAATCCGCGGAATACGTACCGGAGACCGCAACTGCAGATGACCCGTTGCGCCACCAGATCAGCGCATCGCTAGGCATCACGCGTGATGTGGGACGCATTGCGCTGAGTGCTACGGGTGAATTGCTCCGCGATCAATATTCCGACGCCGATCTTTCTGATGGCTCCCGTCTCTCCCAGGAGGATCGTAATGCGACCCTCGCCTTGATGCGACTTCGCACCGGCTACCACCTTTCGCCGACCCTTCAGCCCTTCATTGAGCTCGAAGCCGGGCGCCGCTTCTTCGACAATGAGTTGGACCAGGAAGGATATTCACGCTCGGCAGACCGCTATGGAGCGCGCGCAGGCATTTCCCTCGACATTGCCGAAAAACTGCAGGGTGAAGTTTCCGCCGGCTGGCTAACAGAGCGACTGGATGACGATCGGCTCGGCGACATATCGGGCTTGACCTTGGCGTCATCGTTGGAATGGTCGCCCATGCGTGGAACGACCATTGGTCTTGATGCAAATACCACTGTTAACAGTGCTGGGGCCGCAGGTGACAGCGGCTCGCTGCTCTACGACGGAGCGCTGCGCCTTTCGCGCCAGTTACGTGCCAATCTCTCAGGCGATCTCGCCTTCGGTGTGGCATATGAAGATTATGCCAATGGCGCACATGACCTGACGCTGAGCGCACAGGCAGCGTCCACCTGGTGGCTCAATCGCTATGCGGGCCTCACCGGCCGCATTCGCCATGAAAAACGCACCAGTTCAGACGAGACACGAGAATATGACGCCACAAGCGTCTTCATGGGCCTGAAGCTGCAGCGCTGATCGCGCTGCAGGCTTTAATCGGCAAGTCAGGCAACCTTGCTTGAAAGGTCGGCTTCCTCGCGAATGATGTTGCGCGCGAATTCGGCAACAAACGGCGCCAGATCCTCACGCTGCAAGGCAAAGGCCAGATTGGCTTCCACGAAGCCTTCAGGCTGACCACAGTCGAAGGTGCGCCCCTTATAGATGTGCCCGTGGAAGCGCTGCTGCTTGAGAAGTGCACGCATGGCGTCCGTAATCTGGATTTCGCCGCCAGCACCCGTCTCCTGATTTTCCAGGAAGTGGAAGATCTCCGGCTGCAGGATGTAGCGGCCAGTGATGTAGAAGGGCGAAGGTGCATCTTCCGGCTTCGGCTTTTCGACCATCGAGGTGATCTCGAAACCGGTATGGGCATCCTCACCGCGGCCGACAATGCCGTATTTGTGCGTCTCCGACGGATCGCACTCTTCCACCGCAAGCACATTGCCGCCTGTCTTCTCGTAGAGTTCGACCATCTGCTTCAGGCAGCCTTTTTCCGACTGCATGATCATGTCAGGCAGAAGAAGCGCGAAGGGTTCGTTACCGACAAGTTCGCGCGCGCACCACACCGCATGCCCCAGCCCCATCGGCACCTGCTGGCGCGTATAGCTGACCTGGCCTGGCTCAGGCTGCATGGCCTTTAGCTTCTCGAGCAATTCCGTTTTGCCACGGCGCTCGAGCGTCTCATACAGCTCGAACTGATGGTCGAAGTGATCTTCGATTGCCGATTTGTTGCGGCCCGTCACGAAGATAAAGTGTTCGATACCCGCTTCGCGGGCCTCATCCACGACATACTGGATGACCGGGCGATCCACGACCGTCAGCATTTCTTTTGGCAGGGCCTTGGTCGCAGGTAGGAAGCGGGTGCCAAGACCGGCAACAGGAAATACGGCGGTACGGATTTTCTTCATAGGAAGTCCCTCTAACGAGAAATGAGCGGGCAAAGCCCGAAAACGCGCATCTTCTACAGGGGTTCCCTAATCAGAAGTAGAAGATGAAGCTGATATACGTTTCGCCTTAATCATAGGGTAAACTCTTTACTAACCGCAATCGGCCATACTGCAACGAGGTTTCCGATGGAGGTTCCAATGACTGCAAGCAGAGCCGCCCGTGGCTTTGTCGCTGTGAAGCTGTTTTTTGTATTGATTTTAGCGACATCTTTTTCAGCGCCGGCCTTTGCAGATGCCGGTTTTCAGCGATGGATACGTGATTTCCGATCCGTCGCGACGTCCCAAGGCATATCCGGCGCGGTCTATGACCAGGCGTTTCGTGGTGTCACTGCGCCCGATCCGACAGTGCTCGAAAAAGCACGCTATCAACCGGAGTTCCGCGCTGAGGCATGGGAATATTTCGACAATCGCGTGCAGGAAGCTGCCATTGCGGAAGGCCGCCAGAAGGCGCGTGAGCTCAAACCCTGGCTTGACCGCATTGAGCAGCAATTCGGCGTGAGCCGCTACATCCTGCTCGCAATCTGGTCGATCGAATCCAATTACGGTGCCGCACTGAAGCGCGACAATGTGATGAAGAACTTGCCTCAGGCTCTGGCAACGCTTGCCTATGCCGACAAGCGGCGCGCGAAATTCGCCCGCACGCAGTTGCTGGCAGCACTAAAAATCCTTCAAAACGGCGATGTTCGCCCCGACCAGCTTACCAGTTCATGGGCTGGCGCTATGGGCCATACCCAGTTCATCCCCACCAGCTACCAGGCTTATGGCGTGGACATGGATGGCGACGGTCGTCGCGATATCTGGAATTCGGTTCCCGATGCATTGGCGACCGCTGCAAATCTCCTGCGCAAGAATGGCTGGCGCACCGGCGAGACCTGGGGATACGAAGTGCTACTGCCACGTGGCCGGAAGTTCCCCGCAGGTTCCATGTCGCTCAAACGCTGGGGCGAGATCGGTGTCGTGCGCGCCAATGGGAAGGCCTATCCGGACGCCTCGCGCAATGCAGAGCTGAAGGTGCCTGATGGCCGCGAGGGCCCATCCTTCCTGATGACCAAGAACTTCTTCGTGATCAAGCGCTACAACAACTCGGACAAATATGCCCTTGCCGTCGGTCTTCTTGCCGACGCCATCCAGGGTGTCGGCGGCCTGGTCAATGACTGGAACCGCCCGTTCCAGCGCCTGTCCTTCTCCGAGACCCAGGAATTGCAACAGCGTCTGGGCGCACTAGGTTATTATGACGGAGAAATTGATGGTAAGATCGGCGGTGGCTCGCGTGAAGCCATCCGGCAGTTCCAGGCCCGCATGGGCTTGACGCAAGACGGGCACCCCAGCAAGGAAGTGCTCCAGCGGCTGCGAGGCCGATGAACTGAAGGGAGCGCCGCTTGGCCAAGAGAAACTGGTTTGACAGCGTTCTCCAACGCCTGACTGCAGCGGCGCTCTGCCTCCTTCTGGCAATCACCGGCCTCGGCGTCACCGTCGAGGCCGCGCAGTCGCAGGAACTTATTCGCAGGCAAAATCTGTTCGACCGCCTCTTCGGCGGCCCGAAACCACGCGAAGCTGCTCCACCCAAACGCACGATCCAACGCGCCAAGCCGAAACGACAGCGCGCGGCCCCGCGCGCCAAGCGCCAGCAACCGCGCCGACAGACACGCTCACGCCAGCAATCCGCACCGCGTCAGGCACCTGCCGCAGCAGCCACGAAACAGACCGACAAGTTGGAGAATGCTCGCGTCGTTCTCGTGGTGGGCGATTTCATGGCAGGTGGTCTGGCAGACGGGCTGGAAGCAGCTTATGCCGACGCGCCAGGCGTGCGCATCGTTGACAGAAGCAATGGGTCCTCCGGCTTCGTTCGCGACGATTACTATGACTGGAACGGCGAGATCGAGGCGATCCTCGAAGAAGTCAAACCTTCCGTGGTCGTGGCCATGATCGGCTCCAATGACCGCCAAGACATCAATGTCGATGGTCGCGCGGCATCACCGCGCAGCGAACCCTGGACGCAGGAATACCGCCAGCGCGTGAAGGATTTCGCTGCAGCCATCGCAGAGGAGAACATTCCGCTCATCTGGACCGGGCTGCCACCCTACAAATCCTCCTCCATGTCCTCCGACATGCTCGCCTTCAACGACATCCAGAAAGAAGCCGTCGAAGGTGTCGGCGGCGTGTTTGTCGATATTTGGGAAGGCTTTGTCGACGAGAATGGCTCCTTCATCTTCACAGGCCCCGACATCAACGGCCAACCGGTACGTCTGCGCGGCAGCGACGGCATCAACCTGACCCGTGCTGGACGCAGGAAAGTCGCCTTCTATGTCGAAAAGCCGCTGGACAAGGTTCTGGGCAATGCAGTGGATCCGGATATTGAGGCCGAGGACATAACGGATCTGCCAGCAGCGGCAGCCTTGAGCACGCCTCAGGCCGAGCCGGAAGAAACCAACCGTACCGCACCCATGAGCCTCGCCTCGCCAGAACTCTACGGCCCCACCGATCGCGTGGACGGAGCCGACCAGACGGGCATTCGCTACAGCCCGATGATGCTCGGTGCCGAGACGCCATCTGCGGATGAAGCTGAGGTGAAACGTCCCGCTCTTAATCGCCCTGCCACACCTGGACGTGCGGACCAGTTCCTCTCCACACCGCGTGATGATGAGAGCGGGAAGGACGCAGAGACGGACGGCGAGGAAGCAAGCCTCTCTCAGGCCAGCGACTGGACCACGCGCGGAAGCAAAACGGCCGGCAACGGTGAATGATCACCGCGCCGGCCGCTGATTGGATTATCTCTTGTGAGATTGATCAGCGCGGAAGCACCGTCTCTCCCATCAGTGCCTCGTCAATGGCGCGTGCCGCCTGTCGGCCTTCTCGAATGGCCCAGACAACCAGCGACTGGCCGCGGCGCACGTCGCCAGCCACGAACAGCTTGTCGACATTGGTGCGATAGTCGCGGTCATTTGCGACGACATTGGTGGAGTTGCGGCGATCTGTAGTGGTATCGAGCCGCTCGCCGAGATCCTTCAAGACGCTGTCTTCGCGCGGTCCTGCAAAGCCGATGGCGATGAAGGCGAGGTCGGCCTTGATAATGAACTCGGTACCCGCGATGGGCTTGCGCTTCTCGTCAACCTCGCAGCACTTCACGCCGGTCAGATTGCCGTCCTCGTCGCCGACAAATTCGAGCGTTGCTACCTGGAATGCACGATCTGCACCTTCCGCCTGGCTGGAGGAGGTACGCATCTTGGTTGCCCAATAGGGCCAGACCGTCAGCTTGTCTTCCTTCTCGGGCGGCTTCGGGCGGATGTCGAGCTGGGTTACGCGGACCGCCCCCTGACGGAATGCGGTGCCCACGCAGTCGGAAGCCGTGTCACCACCGCCGACGACCACAACATGCTTTCCGCCAGCCAGGATGGGCTCCTCGGCCCAGGCGACAGACTGGATGTCTTCGCCGCCCACGCGCTTGTTCTGCTGCACGAGATAGGGCATCGCATCATGCACGCCGTGAAGTTCGACGCCTGGAATGCCCGCAGGCCGTGGCTTTTCCGAACCACCGCAGTACAGAACGGCGTCGTATTCTGCCAGAAGTTCGTCCACCTTCTTGTCGACGCCGATATTGACGCCGCAATGGAAGGTAACCCCTTCACCCTGCATCTGCTCGATACGGCGGTCGATGAAGTGCTTCTCCATCTTGAAATCGGGAATGCCGTAGCGCATCAGGCCACCCGGCTTGCTCTCGCGCTCATAGACATGAACGTCATGACCAGCACGGCCAAGCTGCTGGGCTGCAGCCATGCCCGAGGGACCGGAACCGATGATCGCGACCTTCTTGCCGGTCTTCTGTTCTGCCGGCTGAGGCCGGATGAAGCCAAGCTCATAGGCCTTGTCCGCTATGGCCTGCTCGATGGTCTTGATGGAGACCGGCACGTCTTCAAGATTGAGCGTGCATGCTTCCTCGCAGGGTGCGGGGCAGACGCGCCCCGTCCATTCGGGGAAGTTGTTGGTCGAGTGCAGGTTGCGGATCGCCGTTTCCCAGTCCCCCTGATAGACCAGATCGTTCCAATCGGGGATCTGGTTGTGCACCGGGCAGCCAGTGGGGCCGTGGCAATAGGGAATGCCGCAGTCCATGCAGCGCGCAGCCTGCTTTTCGACCTCCTTGTCCGACATTGGGAGCGTGAACTCCTTGAAATGCCGAATGCGGTCGGAAGCCGGCTGATACTTGTGCACCTGCCGATCGATCTCGAGAAAACCTGTAACCTTGCCCATCAGTTTGTCCTTCTGCCGGGAGCTCGCGCTCCTTGAGAGGGCGTCGCGTCACATCGCGCCGGCCCTTGGTGGTTGAAGAGGGAGTTGGCGGCTATTCGGCCGCCATTCCCATGCGCATGCGTTCCATTTCTTCCAGAGCCCGGCGGTACTCGACCGGCATCACCTTGCGGAATTTCGGGCGGTAGTCTGCCCAATTGTCCAGGATCTGCTTGGCGCGCGTGGAGCCGGTATAGTGGAGATGGTTGGCGATCAGTTTGGCGAGGCGCTCTTCATCGTGGCGGGTCATGTCACCGGAAACGTCGACGCGGCCCTTGTGTGCGATGTCGCCACCGTGATGATGAAGTTTCTCGAGGATGTCGTCCTCTTCCGGAACCGGTTCCAGCTCAACCATGGCCATGTTGCAGCGCTCTGAGAAGTCGCCTTCCTCGTCCAGCACATAGGCCACGCCACCGGACATGCCTGCAGCGAAGTTGCGACCCGTTTGGCCGAGAACGACAACGACACCACCGGTCATGTATTCGCAACCATGGTCGCCGACGCCTTCAACAACCGCAACGGCACCGGAATTGCGAACCGCAAAACGCTCGCCCGCCACGCCGCGGAAGTAGCATTCGCCTTCCACGGCTCCGTAGAGGACGGTGTTGCCGACGATGATCGAGTTCTCCGGCACGATCTGTGCACGCTCATCCGGACGGATGACGATACGGCCACCGGACAGACCCTTGCCGACATAGTCATTGCCGTCGCCAATCAGCTCGAAGGAAACGCCACGCGCCAGGAAGGCACCAAATGACTGACCCGCGGTACCGGTGAGGCGAACGCTGATAGTGTCGTCTTTCAGACCTCTGTGCCCGAAGCGCTTGGCAACTTCGCCCGACAGCATTGCGCCGGCCGAGCGGTCGATGTTGCAGATCGGGAAGTCGAGCTGCACCGGCTCCTTGTTCTCAAGAGCAGGCATTGCAGCAGCGATCAGCTTGCGATCAAGCACATCGTCGATCGGATGCTTCTGGCGCTTCGTCCAGCGGATCTCGTCTTCTGGAGCTTCCGGCTTGAAGAAGACGCGGGAGAAATCAAGCCCCTTGGCCTTCCAGTGATCCACCACCGCGCGCTTTTCGAGAAGCTGCGACTGGCCGATCAGCTCGTCAAGCTTGCGCACGCCCATGGCGGCCATGATCTCGCGCACTTCCTCGGCAACATAGAAGAAGTAGTTGATCACATGCTCGGGCGTACCCTTGAAGCGCTTGCGCAGAACGGGATCCTGCGTGGCAATACCAACCGGGCAGGTGTTCAGGTGACACTTGCGCATCATGATGCAGCCGGCCGCGATCAGTGGCGCGGTCGAGAAGCCGAATTCGTCGGCACCCAGAAGCGCACCGACAATCACGTCGCGACCGGTCTTCAGACCGCCGTCAACCTGCAGCGCAACGCGTGAGCGCAGGCCGTTGAGAACCAGCGTCTGATGCGTCTCTGCAAGACCCATCTCCCACGGGCTGCCCGCATGCTTGATGGAAGTGAGCGGCGACGCACCCGTACCACCATCATAGCCAGCGATGGTGATGTGGTCGGCGCGCGCCTTCGCGACACCTGCCGCAACCGTGCCAACGCCAACCTCGGAAACGAGCTTGACCGATACATCGGCGGCCGGATTGACGTTCTTCAGATCGTAGATCAGCTGCGCCAGATCCTCGATCGAGTAGATGTCATGGTGCGGCGGCGGGGAGATGAGGCCAACGCCCGGCGTGGAGTGACGGACTTTTGCAATGGTCGCATCCACCTTGTGCCCGGGAAGCTGACCGCCCTCGCCCGGCTTGGCGCCCTGCGCGACCTTGATCTGCATCATATCGGAATTCACAAGATACTCGGTGGTGACACCGAAGCGACCCGAGGCGACCTGCTTGATCGCCGAACGCTCCGGATTCTTCGAACCATCCGGCAGCGGGTAGAACCGGTCCGGCTCCTCGCCACCCTCACCCGTATTGGATTTGCCGCCAATCTGGTTCATGGCGCGTGCAAGCGTCGTATGCGCTTCGCGGCTGATCGAACCGAAGGACATTGCGCCGGTGGAGAAACGCTTCACCAGCTCTTCCGCAGGCTCCACCTCTTCCAGCGGCACCGGCTTGCGCCCGATGTCCTCCGCCTTCTTGATGCCGAACAGGCCGCGAATGGTCTGTGCGCGGGCGCTTTCGCCGTTGATCAGGTCGGCGAACTCCCGGTAGTTCGTCCAGGACTTCTTGCGCACCGCATGCTGCAGCGTTGCAACCGCATCCGGCGACCAGGCGTGGTCTTCGCCACGCATGCGATAGGCATATTCACCGCCCACTTCCAGCGCATTGCGCAGGACCGGATCATGGCTGAATGCGCGGCTGTGACGCTCCACAGTCTCGCGGGCAACTTCCTCAAGGCCGATGCCCTCGATGGTGGTAGCCGTACCGGTGAAATACTGCGCCACGAAGTCGGTCTTGAGCCCGACCGCATCGAAGATCTGCGCCCCACAATAGGACTGGTAGGTCGAGATGCCCATCTTGGACATGACCTTCAGGATGCCCTTGCCGATTGACTTGATATAGCGATGCACAACCTCGTTGGCATCTACCTCCGGAGGGAATTCGCCCTTGGTATGGAGGTCAAGCAGCGTGTCAAAGGCAAGATACGGGTTGATCGCCTCGGCACCATAACCTGCAAGGCAGGCGAAGTGGTGCACTTCGCGCGGCTCGCCGGATTCGACCACCAGGCCGACAGCCGTGCGCAGCCCCTTGCGGATCAGGTGATGATGCACGGCAGCGGTAGCCAGCAGCATCGGGATGGCGATGCGATCGGGACCAAGCTGACGGTCCGAAAGGATGATGATGTTGTAACCACCGGCAACGGCGGCCTCGGCACGGTCGCACAGGCGATCAAGCGCTCCCTTCATGCCTTCCGCGCCTTCAAGCACGGAATAGGTCACGTCAAGCGTCTTGGTGTCGAAGCGGTCTTCGGTGTGGCCGATGGAGCGGATCTTCTCCAGATCGCCATTGGTCAGGATCGGCTGGCGCACTTCAAGCCGCTTGCGACGCGAATTGCCCACCAGATCAAAGATGTTCGGACGCGGACCGATGAAGGAGACAAGGCTCATCACCAGCTCTTCGCGGATCGGATCAATCGGCGGGTTCGTCACCTGCGCGAAGTTCTGCTTGAAATAGGTGTAGAGCAGCTTGGGCTTGTCCGACATGGCCGAGATCGGCGTGTCGGTACCCATGGAGCCGATGCCTTCCTGGCCGGTCGTGGCCATGGGCGGCATGAGCATGCGCGTGTCTTCCTGGCTGTAGCCGAAAGCCTGCTGACGGTCGAGCATCGACACGTCCTTGCGCAGCGCACGCGGCTCCACCGGCTTCAGCTCTTCCAGAATAAGCTGGGCGTTCTTCAGCCATTCCTTGAACGGGTGCTTGGCAGCGACCTGCGCCTTCACCTCCTCATCGGGTACGATGCGACCTTCCTCGAGATCGATGAGAAGCATGCGGCCCGGCTGCAGGCGCCACTTCTTCACGACCTTTTCCTCCGGTACCACGAGCGCACCGGCTTCGGAGGCCAGGATCACGCGATCATCATCGGTAACAAGGTAGCGTGCGGGGCGAAGGCCGTTTCGATCGAGCGTTGCGCCAATCTGGCGGCCATCGGTAAATGCGACGGCGGCAGGACCATCCCACGGCTCCATGAGAGCTGCGTGATATTCGTAGAACGCCTTGCGTTCATCGCCCATCAGCTTGTTGCCGGCCCATGCTTCCGGGATCAGCATCATCATGGCGTGAACCATCGAATAGCCGCCCTGGTAGAGGAATTCGAGAGCATTGTCGAAGCAGGCCGTGTCGGACTGGCCTTCATAGGAAATCGGCCAAAGCTTGGAGATGTCGTTGCCGAAGAGCTCTGAATCGACCGATGCCTGACGTGCTGCCATCCAGTTGACGTTGCCGCGCACCGTGTTGATCTCGCCGTTATGGGCGACCATGCGGTAAGGATGCGACAGCTTCCAGGAGGGGAAGGTATTGGTGGAGAAGCGCTGATGCACCAGCGCCAGCGCGGATTCGAAACGCTCGTCCTTCAGGTCGCTGTAATAGGCTCCAAGCTGATAGGCGAGGAACATGCCCTTGTAGACGATGGTGCGCGCCGACATGGAGACGATATAGAAGCCATTGTCACGACCGCCGGTCTCTTCATGGATGCGGCCGGAGATGACCTTGCGCACGATATAGAGGCGGCGCTCGAAGTCCTCGGCATCGCCAACACTCGTGCCGCGACCGATGAAGACCTGGCGGTGGACCGGCTCGGATGCAACAATGTCCGGTGCCTTTGACAGACCCGAATTGTCGACCGGCACGTCACGGAAGCCAAGAAGCTCCTGACCTTCCGCACGCACGACGTCCGCAATGACGTTCTCGATATGCTTCTGCAGCTCTTCATCTTGGGGCATGAAGAGATAGCCGACGCCATACTGGCCGGCTTCGGGCAGTTCCACACCCTTGGCCGCCATCTCTTCACGGAAGAGACGATCGGGGATCTGGACAAGCATGCCTGCGCCGTCACCCACCAGCGGGTCGGCGCCAACCGCACCGCGATGGGTGAGGTTCTCGAGCATGGCCAGGCCATCGCTGATGATGGAATGGGACTTCTGGCCCTTCATATGCGCCACAAAGCCGACACCGCAGGCGTCGTGCTCGTTCAGCGGATCATAAAGCCCCTGGCGAGCAGGCAGGCCGGAAAGAATTGTGGAGGCACGTTTTTCGGCGCGCGTCCTGGCCTGCACGTCAGACAGGTGTCCGCTCGTCGCAGATGGCGTCAGTTGCGTCATCGATACATCCTCCAATATGCACCTTGGGAGAGGCGAAGGTGCCGGTCAGTTGCAGGCGGGGCACTCGTCTAAGCGGCGCGTCCCGTTATGAAAGGTTCGGCATATCTTTCGAAAAGCCGGAAGAGCGTTCTCCCTCTCCCAGGGATCCGCTTCTTCTAGTGGCGTCACGCTGACCTGTTTCCGGGGCGTTCCGCTTTGTCGTTTCGCCGCCGTCAGCGCGCTCGATTATAGCGCAGTTTGACCGACGATGACGCGACTAAATAAGACAGGAGTGCTGTCCTATTTATTCAATTGCCAGAAAAGCGAGAGCCGCACAAGACGAAACAGCAAAAAATCCGCGCCTTCCCTGAAACAAAATTTCTCAAACAGCCATAATCCCGCAAGTTTTGGCTTTCGAGCGCAATTTTCCACAGTGCAGCACCGCACGGGCTTGCCTAGAAACAGGCCGAGACAGCAGTCTCTGCCCGCATATCAAAGGACATGATTCATGAATTTTGCATCCGACAACTGGGCAGGCGCACATCCCTCCATCAATGAGGCTCTCGCACGTCATTCGCAGGGCTTTGCCAGCGCCTACGGCACCAGTGATCTCGATCGCGAAATCGAAGACCAGTTCTGCAATATTTTCGAGCGACAGGTCGCCGTCTTCTTCGTCTCGACCGGCACCGCGGCAAATTCGCTTTCAATGGCTTTGACAATGAAGCCCGGCGGTGTGTGCTTCGCCCATGAGGCAGCGCATGTAATTGCTGATGAAGGTGGCGCTCCGGAATTTCTATCGGGCGGCGGTCGGCTGCGCGGTGTAAGCGGAGAACTTGGCCGCATCGATCCGGCAGCACTCGAGGCGGTCATCGCCGATTATCCGGCCGAGTTCGTGCATGCGGGGCAACCTGCCTCCGTCTCCATCACCCAGGCGAGCGAGATCGGAACCGTCTATGACCTCAAGCAGATCGACGCGATAAGCAGCATTGCCAAGAAGCACGGCCTGCCCTTGCACATGGACGGCGCCCGCTTCGCCAATGCGCTTGTTTCGCTGGACGCCACGCCGGCCGAAATGACCTGGAAGCGCGGCGTCGACATTCTCTCCTTTGGCGGCACGAAGAATGGATGCTGGTGCGCCGAAGCTATCGTAGTGATGAACCCGGACAAGGCGCGAGAGATGCCCTTTATCCGCAAGCGCTCGGCACAGCTCTTCTCCAAAAGCCGTTTCGTGGCCGCGCAGTTCGCAGGCTATTTTGCAGAGGATCTTTGGCTGAAGACGGCCCGCCATGCCAACGCCATGGGCAGACGCCTTGCCGAAAGCCTTACATCCGCCGGTACTGCACGCCTTGCCTGGCAACCCCAGGCAAACGAAATCTTCCTGATCATCGAGAAGCAGAAAGCTGATGCTGCGTTGGAGGCAGGAGCGCGCTTCTATCCGTGGCCTGTGCCGCGCGATGTGTCTTGCGGCGAAAATGAGGGCCTCTACCGCTTCGTGACTTCCTTCGCCACCCGCGAAGAAGATGTGGACGCACTGGCAGACCTTCTGAAGTAGCGACAAGGCGCTTCATCATCACGCGATGGTGAACCCGCACTCGCATGCGATTGATTTCCCCGTGAAGCCCCCGACTGCCAGTCTTTGGGGGCCGGAATGGTCCGGCTGATCTTCACGGAGGAATATCAATGTCCGGAAAAACCGCCCTCAGCGCTGCCTATATTGCCGGCTCGGTTGCTGCAGCACTTTCTGCCGCGACGCTTGCCACGGCCACCACCGCACAGGCTCAGTCCAAGGAAAAGTGCTATGGCGTATCCATGGCTGGCCAGAATGACTGCGCAGCCGGTCCCGGCACCACCTGTGCCGGCACTTCCAAGGTCGATTATCAGGGCAATGCCTGGAAGATGGTTGATGCCGGCACCTGCGCCGACATCGAACTGCCCGACGGTCGCATGGGTTCTCTGGAACCGCTCGACCGCGACATCCCATCCTGATTTTTTCCCCGGGGAGCGCGATCATGACCGGAACCCACCCAAACAGGGCAACCGGGAACGGCCGCTTTCCGGCTTTTTCCCTCGGCGCCGATGCGGGCGCGAGTTTCAAGCCGCAGCATTTCGATGCCATACTCGCTGACCACTCTGCCATTGGCTTTCTCGAAGTGCACGCGGAAAACTACATGGGCGCAGGCGGACCACCCCACGCCCTTCTTGCACGGCTGCGCGAAATCATCCCGATCTCGCTCCATGGTGTGTGCATGTCGATCGGAGGCCTGCAGCCTCTGGACAAGGATCATCTGAAGCGTTTTGCGGCACTCGTGGAACGCTACGAGCCGGCAATGGTGTCGGAGCATTTGGCATGGTCGACCCATGACGATGTCTTCTTCAACGACCTTCTGCCTCTGCCCTATACGGACGAAACCCTGGCACGAGTCTGTGACCACATTGATGAGGTGCAGAACACGATCGCCCGCCCGATCCTGCTGGAAAACCCGTCCACCTATGTCCTCTTTGAAGAGTCGAGCTGGTCGGAGACGGACTTTCTGAAAGAGGTCGTGCGCCGCACCGGCTGCGGCCTTCTTCTCGACATCAACAATGTCTTCGTCTCGGCCACCAATCACGGCTACAGCGCGCTGGACTATCTCGACGCATTCCCGCTGAACCAAGTTGGCGAGATACATCTGGCAGGCCATGACGAACAGGCCGACGATGAAGGCGCCCCCCTCCTCATTGACAGCCATGACCGCCCCGTTGCCGATCCGGTCTGGACGCTCTACGGCCATGTCATAGGCCGATGCGGACCGGTGCCGACGCTGGTTGAGTGGGACGCCGAAATTCCCGATTGGCCTATCCTCAAGGCTGAAGCCATGGCTGCCGGAGAAATCCTGGCACACGCTGCGCGCAGGACCGCGAGCAAGCGCAACGGCGCGGAAAGAGCCAATGGCCATCTCGTCTGAATCCCGCAGTTACGACCGCGATCTGGCGCAAGCCTTGAGCGGCCGCGGCGCCCCGAAGCCCGGGCGCATCATCGGCCCGCGGGGCAAGGCAGCCGAGAAACGTTTTGACGTCTACCGCAACAATGTTGCCTACAGCATCGCCTCTGCCCTGCTCGACATCTATCCCGCAACCGCCCGTGTGATCGCGGAGGACAATTTTCGTCGTCTCGCTGCGTTGTATCTGGAGCGCCACCCGCCCCGATCACCTCTTCTGTTCGAGTATGGACGGGAGATGGGTGCCTTCCTAGCCCGGTTCGAGCCGCTGTCCCACCTGCCCTATCTGTCCGATCTGGCACGACTCGAAAGAGCCTGGCTTGATGCCTATCACGCAGCCGATGCCGATCCGCTTGATGGTGAAACGCTTGCGTCGTGCAAACCGGAAGATCTGCCGGGGCTGACGCTCAAGGCCCACCCCACCATGCACATCGTCGCCTCGCCCTATGCCATTCTCGACATCTTCAACGCCAATCGCGGGCAGATTGCTGAACGACGGCGCATCAATGCCGCCAATGCGCAAACCGTGCTTGTCACGCGACCGCAGCTCACCGTTCAGCTGGCGGGAATCTCATCCGGCCAGGCGGCATTTATGGAACAGCTTTCCGCAGGGAAGCCCTTCGCCGAAGCAATCGGCGCGGCACAGGCGCGCGACCCCGGCTTCGATCTGGCTTCAGCCATCGCGCTGATGATCGAAAGCGGCGCCATGCTGCCACCAGCGCAGTGAAAGGAGAAGCATCATGCACAGTATCGCTCAACGGCTCGTCTCCATCCATCACAGGAGCTTCCGTGCGCTGGAGCACTTTGCTGACAACTGGCTTCCGGGCCTGGCCGCCCGCTTCGCCTTCCTCGCCGTGCTCTACCTCTACTTCCTGAACTCCGCACGCACCAAGGTTGGCGAAGGTTTCTTCGGCTTCTTCAACATCTCGGACGCAGCCTATTTCCAGATTGCGCTCCCCGCGGTGGAAGCGGCCGGTTTCGATGTCTCGCAGGTCTCCTTCTTCCCCTGGACACCTATTGTCTGGGCCGGCACCTATGCCGAATTCCTGCTGCCGCTCCTGATCGTGCTCGGGCTTTTCACGCGGCTAGCCGCACTCGGTATGATCGGCTTCATCATCGTGCAGTCTTTCGTGGACATCACCGTACACCAGGTGGGTGGCGAAACCGCCGGCGCATGGTTCGACCGCTTTTCCGACGGCCTCATCTGGGATCAGCGCACCCTTTGGGCCTTCCTGCTCGGCTATCTCGTACTCAAGGGCGCGGGCGCTGTGTCTCTCGACTGGGCACTGTGGCGCTGGTGGCATTCTTCACCTGAAACACCGCCCCATGCCGCAACGGTGACCTGAATGAAAAATGGCGGCGCCCATCGGCACCGCCATCTTCATGAATATGAGGTCTTCCGCGCCTGATCAGGCAGCAGTCTTCGCCTCGATCTGCTTGTTTGCATTCCCGGTCGCGCGTGCGATCGGAATGCGGCGCGGCTTCATTTCATCGGGAATGTTACGCTTCAGTTCGATATGAAGCAGGCCGTCCTTCAAAGTAGCGCCGGCAACCTCGACAAAATCGGCAAGCTGGAAGCGGCGCTCAAAGCTGCGCGATGCGATACCGCGATAGAGCAGCTCGACATTCTCCTCGCGGTCTTCTTCCTGCTTCTCGCCCTTGATGGTCAGCACGTTACGATGTGCTTCAAGCGAGATGTCGTCCTCGGAAAAACCGGCGACGGCCATCGAAATGCGATAGGCATCCTCACCCGTGCGCTCGATATTGTAGGGCGGGTAGCTCGGCGTATCGGGCTGGCCGATGGAATCGAGCATCGTGAAGAGCCGGTCAAAGCCGACGGTTGAACGGTAGAGCGGTGAAAAATCGACATGACGCATGGTCTGTCCTCCTGTTGAGCAACAAGTTTGCGTATGGCCTTTCAGAGGAACCCACATTGGGCGTTCCGGTGTTGGCCAGCGGCCCCGTTTTGGCAACCGCAGGAGATATTTGGGTACGCTTTTTCACCGGTTCAAGAGGCTGTAAATCCCACATCCGCAATGCCCCTCCCCCCCTATGGAGCGATGAATACAGCCTGAACAACGCCTTCTGTCTGCGTTCATCTGCAATCGGATAGGTTTGCTCCATACTCCGAGTTCGCAGGCTGTCTAACGTCCCTTCGACAGTCTGTGGCGATGCCGGGGGCGGGTCACCTGCCCCCGGCATTCTCCATATTTTCCAGCCTCGCCCTTTGAATTTCTGCCGCGTAACGCTATCACGCTGTCAAACGAGCCCAGCACCCAAGGCGGCGGAACCCATGGCTGAAATCCTTCTCCAGACGCCTGACAACCCGCTGCCTGAAGGCATCACCGCTGCCTATCTGTCCGCGCGGGACGGCGTGCACTTGCGCTATGCGATATTGAAGGCGCCGGGCTCACGCGGCACCGCCGTGCTTCTGACCGGGCGCAACGAGAGCATCGAGAAATATTTCGAGACGATGCGAGACCTCGCCGCGCGTGGCTTCACCACCGCAATTTTCGACTGGCGCGGCCAGGGCGGCTCGGATCGGCTGCTGCGCGACCCTCGTCGCGGCCATGTGGAGCGGTTCGATGCCTATGCGCAGGACCTCGATCAGTTCTTCGAAGAGGTCGTGCTGCCGGACTGCCGCCCGCCCTATAACGTGCTTGCCCATTCCATGGGAGCATTGATCGCGCTCAGTGCCGCCGACAAGCTCGTGAACCGTGTCAGGCGCATGGTTCTGCTCGCCCCTCCACTCACCTTTTCCGCACCCATGTCGATGAAGTGGCTGAAAAGGCTGGCAGGCTTCTATTTCGCACTTGGCCTTGGCAGCCGCTATCTGCCCGGCACGAAGCGCCGCGGCGTCCTGCCGCCCTTCAAGGGTAATCGGCTGACCACGGATGTCGAGCGCTTCACCCGCAATCAGAACATCGTGCGCGCGCACCCTCAGCTCGGTCTCGGCGGCCCGACAGCGGCATGGATCTATGCCGCATGCCTGGCGACAGAACAGGTGCGCGAGCCCGATTTCATGGCATCCGTCCGCATCCCGACACTTTTCATTGCTGCAGGAGCGGATCAGGTGGTCTCCACGCCGGCCGTCGAGCGCTATGCCCGCCATCTGCGTTCAGGCTCATCGATCACCGTCGATGGCGCCCGTCACGAAATGCTGCAGGAAACTGATCTCTATCGCGAACAGGTCATTGCCGCCTTTGCAGCCTTTGCAAAAACCGGCGAGATTGCCTGACTTCAGCCGCAAAGCAGGGCCAACGCTTCGGCATGAAGCTCCGGCGTGGCAGCAGCAATCACATCACCGCCCTCATCAGCCCGTCCGCCGTCCCAGCTCGTGATGACTCCGCCTGCCGCCTCGATTACGGGGATAAGAGCCACGATGTCATAGGTTTGCAGTCCCGACTCGATGACAAGATCGACATTGCCGCTCGCCAGCATCGCATAGGCGTAACAATCCGTCCCGTAGCGCGCCAGCTGCGAAGCCGCTTCCACCGCATCGTAAAGCGCACGCTTGCCGTCCAGAAATAGAGCAGGCGTCGTGGTGCAGATGGTAGCCTCGCCAAGTGTGCACGTCTTGCGCGTGGCAAGCTTCCGGTCTCCGCCGGGCCCTTCATAGTAACCGGCACTTCCGTCCGCCATGAAAAGCTCGCCTGTAAAAGGCTGCGCCATCATGCCGGCAACCGCACGGCCATTAACCTTCAGCCCCACAAGCGTGCCCCAGAGCGGTATTCCCGAGATGAAGGCGCGCGTACCGTCGATCGGGTCAATGACCCATTCACGACCGCTGGTCCCATCCTTGATGCCAAACTCTTCGCCAAGAATGGCATCATCCGGAAATTGCTCTTCGATCAATGTGCGGATGGCGCGCTCCGCCATGCGATCAGCCTCCGTCACCGGATCGAAACCGCTCGCAACCTTGTTCGAAACGTCTCCGTGAGAGCGAAAACGGGGCAGTGTCTGTTCTGCCGCGGCCTTGGCGATTCGGCGCATGAATTCCCGTTCGACGATCAATTTCGGCTCCCCGGACCGCGAAAAGGTCCCTATTTGGCTAATAAATTGTGCATGACAGCGCGGCAGCGGGCGCATCAATTGACACGGCCATGTCTGCACATAAAGTGATTCTCAGGGTAGATGACATGCTACCCTGCCCTGCAGCAAGGGCGTTTCCTCCCTGGACTTGTGGCCGTGTCGCCAAGGCGATGCGGTCTTTTTTGGGCAGTAGCAGAAGCGGCTATTCGGCAGCAAGCGGTGGCACGATGAAGTGCTGCGCGGGGATGTCCATCAGCTCAACCATGAATGAACGCAGATCATCAGCCAGGCGGGCAAATCCTTCCGTGCGCGTCAGATCTTTCTCGTTCATGTACAGCCCGCGATTGATCTCGATCTGCATGGCATGAAGCTGCTCGGCGGGACGACCGTAATGTTCGGTGATGAAGCCCCCTGCATAGGGCTTGTTGTGCGCGACGGTGTAGCCCTTTGAAGCCAGGATCCGGATGGCGCGCTCGACCAATGCCGGGCTGGCTGATGCGCCAAACCTGTCTCCAATGATGAAATCCGGACGCAGGCCCATCTCCCCGGTTCGAATATTGGCGGGCATGGAATGGCAATCCACCAGGATTGCATAGCCGAAGCGGCCGCGCGTCCGCCCGAGAAGATCGGCAAGGCAAGCGTGATAGGGTCGATAGATGCCGTCGATGCGCGACATGGCCTCGTCCAGCGCGATGCGGCTCTTGTAGATCTCCATGCCCTCGCCCACCAGCCGCGGCACGGTCCCGAGCCCTCCGGCAACGCGCGGGGATCTGATATTGGCATAAGGGGGCAATGGCTCGCGGAACATGCGCGGGTCGAGTTCCCAAGGCTCGCGGTTCACATCCAGATAGGCACGGGGAAAATTGGCGCTCAGCAACGGCGCGCCCAGCGAAGGGGCGGGCGCAAACAACTCATCCACATAACAATCTTCCGAACGCCTGATCGCGGTGGCGTCGAGTCGGCTCATCGATAGAAAGCGTTCCGGATAGTGGCTGCCGCTATGGGGGGAATTGAAGACGAAAGGCGCTGTCTGTGCGGGTTCCACGACCTTGAAGGCAGGAACTTTGCCGAAATCTTCTACTGCGCCCATTCACATTTTCCCGTTCGCCGCGCTTCGTCCTGCTGCACTTCGCGCGCCCCTTGGATGGAAGCGTGCCACCGCTGCGGGCTTGTGTCCATGCCTGCCACGGCAACATTCACTTGATATTTACCGTGCCCGAATCATATAGCAATGAGGTTGAAGGCGCCGGGTTCCGGCTGCCCGTTGAGACGCGGAAGTTGATATGGCACGAATTCTGCTTGCGGAAGATGATGAAGACATGCGCCGCTTCCTGGTCAAGGCGCTTGAGCGCGCCGGCCATGACGTGGTGGATTTTGACAATGGTGCGGGCGCTTATTCCCGCCTGCGTGAGGAGCCGTTCTCGCTGCTGCTCACCGACATCGTCATGCCCGAAATGGACGGAATTGAGCTTGCCCGCCGTGCGACCGAGATTGATCCTGACCTGAAGGTCATGTTCATCACCGGTTTTGCTGCGGTCGCGCTGAACCCCGATTCCGAGGCACCCCGCGACGCGAAAGTCCTGTCGAAACCCTTCCATTTGCGCGATCTCGTGAACGAGGTCGAAAAACTGCTTCAGGCGGCCTGAACGGGCCGCGTGAAAAACCTCGACGGCAAAGTTTGATTTTTGTTCGAGAGGCTATTGACGGGCGCTTGGAACTTGTGGTCTATGCGCCGCGTCGGATGGGCGTGTAGCTCAGCGGGAGAGCACTTCGTTGACATCGAAGGGGTCACTGGTTCAATCCCAGTCACGCCCACCATCCTTCCCCCAAGCAGATTGAATTTTCGGCAAGATCCTGCGCCGATCCAGCGCTTTTGAATAACGCGCCGCGCCCTGCAAGCCGCCTTATTGGCGGCACAGGCAGATGCTAAGCCTTACGACAATTTAATAATTTAACGCGTGAAACCCGCGCCGCGTGTGGCGTAAGAAGAACATGCACCCTGCAGCATGTTCTTCTGCGAGCGGGTTTTGCGCCAGTGATTTATTGATTCCCCTTGGGAGAATTTCCGATGAAGTGGTGGAAGCAGGCTCTCTTGAGCCTCATGCTCCTGATTGCTGCCGGTGCCGGCTGGTACCTGTTCTTTCCTGGTGCCAGGGATATCGCTGCGCGCTGGGGCCTCGAAAGCGGCCCTGCTGCCGCTGCAACTGCTCCTGATCAGAATGCTTCCGGCCAGCAGCGAGGCGGCGGTCGACCTGGCGGACGTGGTGGACGCGGCGGACCAGGCATGAACACCGCGGTCGTGGCCGAACCCGTAACCACAGCCATCATCAATGACCGCCTTACCGCCATCGGCACGGGCCGCGCCCAAAGCTCCGTCGAAGTGCGCCCCTTCGCATCCGGTCGCATTACCGATTTGACGATCGAAGCCGGAGCTCGCGTGGAAGCCGGCGACGTCATTGCGCGCCTCGATAGTGATGCGGAGACCATTGCGCTGGATCGCGCGAAAATCGCGCTGGAAGACGCGCAATCCACCCTCAAGCGCATCTCCGCCCTGCGTTCATCCAACACGGTCACAGCCGTTCAGCAGACCGAGGCTGAGCTTGCCGTCAGAAATGCCGAGCTTGCGCTGCGCGACGCGGAACTGAACCTCTCACGTCGTATCATCGCCGCGCCAATCGCCGGTGTGGTCGGCATTCTGCCGATAAATCAGGGTGCCTATGTCACGTCTTCCGATACCATCGCGCAGATCGAGGACCGTTCAAGCGTGCTTGTGGATTTTTGGGTACCTGAGCGCTATGCGCAGCAGATTGCAACAGGCATGACGCTGACCGCCCAATCCGTCGCCCGCCCCGCAGAGGTCTATGACGGCGTCATATCGGCCATCGACAACCAGATCGATAGCGAAAGCCGCACATTGCGCGTGCAAGGCAAGATCGCCAATCCGCAGGACCGTCTGCGCTCCGGCATGGCCTTCAAGGTGACGCTGCGCTTTACGGGCGACGAATATCCTGCGGTGCCGCCGCTGGCGATCCAGTGGGGCAATGACGGTGCCTATGTCTGGGCTGTCGTGGATGGTGTGGCCAACCAGAAGCCGGTCAAGATCATCCAGCGCAACACCGACAGTGTGCTTGTGGAGGCGGACTTCGCCGAAGGCACCCGAGTGGTAACGGAAGGCGTGCATGCCGTGCGTGAGGGCTCTGAGCCGCGCATTGCCGGTGATACGCCACAACGCGATCAGCGCGGTTCGTGAAGGAGAGCGCCGGCATGGCCAGCGAAAGCAACACCAGCGGCACTCTCGGCCTGACAGCCCTGTTCGTCCGTCGACCAGTCTTCGCCTTTGTTGTGAACACGTTGATCGCGGTCGCCGGTCTCGCAGCGCTCTACGGCGTGGAAGTGCGAGAATTGCCCGATGTTGACCGGCCGGTCATCTCCATCACAACCAGCTTTGACGGCGCAGCCGCGGAGACAATCGACCGCGAGATTACCGATTTCGTGGAAGGCGCGGTCGCGCGCATTTCAGGTGTGACGGCGATCTCGTCGCAATCCTCTTTCGGTCGCAGCCGCGTAACGGTCGAGTTCTCCGAAAGTGTCAATCTCGACACCGCCGCATCCGACGCTCGCGATGCCGTGGGCCGCATCGAGAACCAGCTTCCCGACGAAGCGGATTCACCAACGGTCGTTAAGGCCGATGACGATGCCGAAGCCGTGCTTCGCCTGGCTCTGACCTCCGAGACCATGTCAGTGGAAGACATGACGGTGCTGGTGGAAGAAGAAGTCGCCGACCGGCTTGCCGCTGTTCCAGGCGTTGCCGACGTGCAGGTCTTTGGCGACCGCGACAAGATCTTCCGCATCGACATTGATCAGACGCGCCTCGCCAGCCTCGGGCTTTCGGTAGCCGATATCAGCAGTGCCCTCAACACCATCGCTTTCGACACACCGGCAGGCTCGATCACCAACAGCACACAGGATCTGATCGTCCGCGCGACATCATCCATCGAAACCCCGGAGGATTTCGAAGCGGTCGAACTGGCGCAGAATGTGCGTCTCGGTGACGTCGCCACGGTGACGCTTGGTCCGGACGAAGGCGGCACCATCCTGCGCGCAAACGGCAAGACCGGCATAGGCCTCGGCATTGTGCGCCAGGCGCAATCGAACACGCTGGAAATCTCCAATGGCGTGCGTGAGGCTGTCGAGGCGATCCGCCCCAACCTGCCGGAAGGCACCACGCTGGAGATTACCAGCGATGACGCGACCTTCATTGAGGGAGCGATCCACGAAGTTCAGATCGCGCTCGGCATCTCGGTGACGGTTGTGCTCTTCGTGATCTTCATGTTCCTGCGCGACATCCGCGCGACCATCATTCCAGGTGTGGCCATCCCTGTCGCACTGATCGGCACGGTCGCTGCGATCTATCTCGCAGGCTTCTCGATCAACATCCTGACGCTTCTCGCGCTCGTGCTCGCCACCGGCCTCGTCGTCGATGACGCTATTGTTGTGCTGGAAAACATCGTGCGCCGCCGCAACGAGGGCATGGGCCCACGTGCTGCAGCCGTGCTGGGCACACAGGAGGTCTTCTTCGCCGTCATCGCCACAACGGCAACGCTGGTCGCGGTCTTTGTGCCGCTCTCCTTCTTGCCCGGTCAGGCCGGCGGACTATTCCGCGAATTCGGCTTCGTGCTGGCGATTTCGGTCTTTCTGTCCTCCATCGTCGCACTTTCGCTCTGCCCGATGCTCGCCTCACGACTGCTTGCCGCAGGTGTTCGCTTGGAAGGTGAAGCCGAGCGCAGTAACGGGCTTGGAGATCGCATCGGCGCAATCTTCTCCCGCCTCTATGCCGCCACGCTGCGTTTCTGCCTCAACGCACCTTCGCTGATCATCATCGCATCCATTCTATTCGCAGCAGCCGCTTTCAGCCTCTACGGCTCCATCAAGAACGAACTGACCCCAAACGAAGACCGCGCGATGGCCTTCATGCGGGTCTCCGCCCCACAGGGTGTGAGCGCGGATTACCTTGCCGGTCAGCTTCGCCGTATCGAGGCATTGGTCTCGCCTCTGATTGAAAGCGGTGATGTACGCAGCACGTTCTCCGTCTCGGGTCGCGGCGGCTCCAACAGCGGCTTCCTGATCCTTGGCCTTGCGCCATGGGACGAGCGTGAGCGTAGCCAGCAGGAGATCCTCGACGAGATCAATGCGCTGGCCGCACGGGTTCCAGGCGTTCGTGCCTTTGCCTTCCAGCCCAATAGCCTCGGCATCCGCGGGTCGGGCAGCGGTCTGCAATTCGCAGTGGCCGGCAGCAGCTATGACCGGCTCACCGCCGCAGCGAATGCCATCCTTGCGGAAATGGAGCAGGATGAACGCTTCGACCGCCCGCGCCTCTCCCGCGACGCGACCCAGCCGCAGCTGAAGGTGGTCATCGACCGTGAACGCGCTGCCGATCTCGGCATCAACTATACGGGCATGAGCCAGGCCATACAGGCTCTGCTCGATGGCCGTTCGGTCGGCTCGGTCTTCCTTGATGACAAGAGCATCGACGTGAAGATGCTTTCGACCCTGAACCCGATCAACGATCCGACAGATCTGGAAAACATCTTCATCAAGACAGGTGACGGCCGCTTCGTGCCGCTCTCCACCATAACCACGCTTTCCGAACAGGCCGTGCCACCCTCGCTCGGACGCGAGAACCAGTTGCGGGTGATCAACATCACCTCTTCCCTCTCTGACGGTTTCGCACTGGGGGAGGCGCTTGAGGAAGTGCAAAGAATCGCCGAAGACCACCTGCCACCGGGCGCACGCATCGTCCCTCTGGCCGAAGCCGCTTCGCTTGGCGAAACCACCAGCAGCATGTTCACGATCTTCGGCTTTGCCATCGTGATCATCCTTCTGGTCCTTGCCGCCCAGTTCGAAAGCTTTGTCAGCGCACTCATCATCATGGCAACGGTGCCGCTTGGCCTGGCCTGCGCCATCTTCGCGCTTCTGCTGACGGGCCAGAGCCTGAATGTCTACAGCCAGATCGGCCTTGTCCTGCTGGTTGGCATCATGGCGAAGAACGGCATTCTGATTGTGGAATTCGCCAATCAGCTGCGCGATCAGGGGCTGAATGTGCGTGAAGCGGTGGAACGCGCTTCAATCATTCGCCTGCGTCCGGTCGCAATGACCATGATCTGTACCGTGGTTGGCGGTATCCCGCTGATCCTTGCAACGGGAGCCGGTGCGGAAGCACGCGTTGCGCTGGGTTGGGTTATCGTCGGCGGCCTCGGCCTCTCGGCCGTGTCGACCCTTTACCTCACCCCGGTAGCCTATCTGCTGCTTGGGCGCTTCATCACGCCGAAGGTGGAAGAAGAAGCGCGTCTGACCCGCGAACTTGATCAGGCAACGTCCCTTCCAAGCTAAGCTCGAATGAACAATGTCAGGCGGCTCCTTGAGAACCGCCTGACAATCGAACTCAGATCTTTTCCTGAGTGTATTTCTTCAGTTCCGTACGCGCGATCTGGCGGCGGTGAACCGCATCAGGACCGTCCACGATGCGAAGCGTGCGCAGATGCGTCCAGGCACGCGCCAGCGGCGTGTCCTGGCTGATCCCCTGCGCTCCGAACAGCTGCACCGCCTCATCGGCCACCTTCAGCGCCATGCGCGGTGCTGCCACCTTGATCTGGCTGATCCAGGGTGCCGCCGCCTTCGGGTCGCCCTGATCCATCATCCACGCCGCCTTGAGGCACAAGAGCCGCGCCATCTCGATCTCCATGCGGCAATCCGCGATGATGTCGAAATTGGCACCCAGTTCCGCCAGGCGCTTGCCGAATGCCTGACGCTCCAGCGCGCGCTTGCACATAAGCTCCAGGGCTCGCTCGGCCTGCCCAATTGCGCGCATGCAGTGGTGGATGCGCCCCGGCCCAAGCCGCCCCTGTGCAATGGCAAAGCCCTTGCCCTCACCCACCAGCAGATGGTCTGCCGGCACGCGCACATTCTCAAAGCGGATGTGCATGTGCCCGTGCGGAGCATCATCCTCGCCATAAACGAGCATGGGCCTCAACACGGTCACGCCGGGCGTGTCTGCCGGCACAAGGATCATCGAGTGCTGCTCATGGCGCGAGCGGTCCGGATCCGGCGTGTGCACCATCACGATATAGATCGAGCAGCGCGGATCGCCCGCCCCTGATGACCACCACTTTTCGCCATTGAGCACATACTCGTCGCCATCGCGCTCGCAGCGCATAGAAATGTTCGTGGCATCGGATGATGCGACATCCGGCTCGGTCATCAGATAGGCCGACCTGATCTCTCCTTCGAGCAACGGCTTCAGCCAGCGCTCCTTGTGCTCAGGCCGCCCGAAACGCTCCAGAACCTCCATGTTTCCGGTATCCGGGGCCGAACAGTTGAAGACTTCCGCCCCCAGATGCGCCTTGCCCATCTCCTCCGCCAGATAGGCATACTCAACCGTGTTGAGTCCGTAGCCGCGCTCGGAATCCGTCAGCCAGAAGTTCCACAGGCCGCGCTCCTTGGCCTTGGCTTTCAGCCCTTCAAGAATCTCGCTCTGGCGCTTGGTATACGCCCAGCGATTGCCCTCACGGCCCACCTCGGCAAGAAACTCCTCGTCAAGCGGCATGATCTCCTCGCGCACCATGGCCGCGACTTTTTCATGTATCGGCTTCAGCCGCTCACTCATGCCGAGATTCATCTCGTCCATCCACATCTCCTCCCGCCATTTGGCCTGCTGGACGTGCCGGTGAAAACCGGCCCTTTACGAAAGCGTGAAAGGTGAACAGACTGCCACCACCTGTCAATCGCCATGGGCGTGGCAGGCGGCTCAAGGATGAGGAGACTTGATGAGCTATCTGGAGGAACTTTTCTCACTGAAGGGCAAGCGCGCATTGGTGACCGGTGGCGCCTCGGGCATCGGCCAGATGGCTGCCACGGCACTTGTGCAGGCAGGCGCCCATGTGATGATCGCTTCGCGTCGGGGAGAGGAATGCGAAGCAACGGCAGAAGAGCTGAATGCGCTTGAGGCAGACGGTTCAGCTGAAGGTTTTGCCGGTGACGTGGGAACCGAAGAAGGCATCAACGCACTGGCAAAGGCAGTCAGCGAGCGCACCGACAAGCTCCACATCCTGTTCAACAATGCCGGTGTCAGCTGGGGCGAGCGGTTGGAAAGCTTCCCCTACAGCGCCTGGGCGCGGGTGATGAATGTGAACGTCACCGGCCTCTTTCATCTCACCCGCGAACTTCTGCCAAAGTTACAGGCCGCAGCCAGCGATGCTGACCCTGCGCGCATCATCAATCTTGGCTCCGTCATGGGCACCCAGCCCGTAGCAGAAGGGGCTTACTCCTACACGGCATCCAAGGCCGCCGTACATCACCTCACGAAGACACTGGCGGATGAGTTCGCCGAGAAGCGCATCACGGTGAACGCCTTCGCGCCCGGCCCCTTCCAGAGCCGCATGACGGCTTTTGCGACCGGCTCGGACGAGAAAGCCGCTAAGGTGGGCTCGCGCGTTCCGTTGGGTCGCATCGGCCAGCCGGATGACATCGCAGGTGCCACCCTGTATCTGTGCTCGCGCGCGGGCGCTTATGTGACTGGAGCAATCCTGCCGATTGACGGGGGCCAATCCGTGCAGCACGGCATCAGGCTGTTCCGCGACTAGAAGAACAAGATGACCAACGGAGCTTGATGCGCCTTCATGAAGATGATCTCAATTGATGACGCCCGTGAACTTGTCGGCCAGGAAGTGGGCGTGTCCGAGTGGCGCATGGTCACGCAGGACATGATAGACAAATTCGCCGATGCGACGGACGATCACCAGTTCATTCATACCGACCCGGAACGCGCTGCGAAGGAGACACCCTATGGCGGCACCATTGCGCACGGCTTCCTCACGCTTTCGCTTCTATCCACCATGGTGTTCGAGGCTGTGCCACGGCTTGAAGGCACCGGCATGGGCGTCAATTTCGGCTTCGACAAGATTCGCTTCCTAAATCCGGTGAAATGTGGCGCGCGCATACGCACGCGCTTTCATCTTGCCGAACTGCGCGTACGCCCGTCAGGCATTGTCGAGGTGCATTACGACCTCTCCATGGAGATCGAAAACTCCATGAAACCGGCCATCACGGCACGCTGGCTGACACTCGCAATGCCCGATCGTACGGGGGAAGATGCATGAGCAAAGCCAACGCATCCGAAATCGAAGCGCTTCGGCCCTTTCTGGAGGATCGCGTCGCGCAGCTTGGAAGCATTGCGCATATCAAGAAGTTCGGGTCGGGTCAGTCAAACCCGACCTATATGCTGGAGACGAGCACGGGCAAATTCGTGCTGCGCACCCAGCCGCCCGGCAAACTTCTGAAATCGGCACATCGCGTTGATCGCGAGTTCCGCGTCATGCAGGCTCTGGCCGAAACGGAGGTACCTGTCCCACCGGTCCTCTTTCTGGCTGATGAGGACAATCCGCTTGGTCGCATGTTCTATCTCATGGGCCATGTGGAAGGCCGCATCTTCTGGGACCCCGCACTTCCCGAAGCTCACGACAATGATGAGCGTGCCGCCATCTTCGATGCCATGAATGCGACGCTTGCCGCCTTGCACAATGTGAATGTGAAGGCGGCAGGGTTGGAAGACTACGGCAGGCCAGGCGACTATTTCGCCCGCCAATATGCGCGTTGGTCGGAACAGTACCGCGCAACCGAAACCCGTGAAATCGCGAATATGGACCGGCTGATCGCCTGGCTTGGCGAAAACATGCCGCCTGATGACGGCCAAAGCTGTCTCGTTCATGGCGACTTCCGCCACGACAACATGATCTTCGCTCCCAAGCGGCCTGCCGTGCTTGCCCTGATCGATTGGGAACTTTCAACGCTGGGCCACCCGCTGGCCGACCTGTCCTATCAGTGCATGCAGTGGCGCCTGCCGCACGCATCAGCCTTCAAGGGCCTCGGTGGCATCGATCGCACTAGGCTGGGCCTGCCCTCCGAAGAGACCTATGTGGAGCGCTACGCCGAACGCCGCGGCCTTTCGGATATCCCCCACTGGAACTTCTATCTCGCATTCGCCTTCTTCCGCCTCGCAGCCATATGCCAGGGTGTCTACAAGCGCGCGCTTGACGGCAACGCCTCCAACCCGCAAAAGGCCGAAGCCTACGGTCAGCAGGTTGAAACCATGGCCGATCTGGCAATGGACTTGGTTCAAAGCGCTTGAAGCGCGGGACAGAAGAACGGGGATATGGGGCAGATGAAGCGCTTTGACGGACGCACCGTGCTGCTGACAGGCGCATGCGGTGGATTTGGCCGGTCGATCGCCTTCGCCCTCGCAGCCGAAGGCGCGAATCTCATATTGTCGGACTATGAGCCGGGGCCGCTTGAGCAGCTGACCGCAGAGCTGCAGGCAGCCCATCCCCGTGAGATCGTGTCTCATGCCGGTGATATCGCGGACGAGAAGACTTCCGAGGCTCTCGTTGATCTTGCGCTGGACCGTTTCTCCGCCCTCGATATCGCGATCAACAATGCCGGGATTGCGCAATCTTTCGTGCGCTTTCACCTGATCCCGTCGGACGAGGCCCGCCGCGTGCTGGAAGTGGATCTGCTGGGCGTCTTCTTCGCCATGAAGCACCAGCTTCCGGCCATGGAGCGCCAGCATCGGAGGACGAAGCGCAAGGGCGCGATCGTCAATATCTCCTCCGTCGCCGGGCTCGGGGGCGCGCCGCGTCTGGCGATCTACTCCGCTGCCAAACATGGCGTGGTGGGCCTCACGCGCACCGCAGCCGCGGAATATGCCTCCAAGGGAATTCGGGTAAACGCCGTCTGCCCTTCCTTCGCACGTACGGACATGGTGACGGAGATGCTCTCCATGTCACCGGCCGATCAGGAGAAGGCAGAAGCCGAATTGACGCGCGGGGTGCCGATGAAGCGGCTGGCAGAAGTGGATGAGGTGGTCACGGCGGTGCTCTTTGCAGCCGACCCCGCCAACAGCTTCATGACCGGACAGGCCATCGGTATAGACGGTGGCATCTCCGCCCTTTGATTAGCCAGACAAAGTGCGAGCGGCCTCGGAATTGTGCAATGGTACGCGGCAGACGAACCGGTAACCGTTGTCGGTATCCGTCTGGATCACTCCGCCCCATTTCTGCTCAACCAGCAGCCCGATGAGTTTCGAACCAAACCCTGTCCCGCGTGTCTGGCGGCAGCGTTCCATGCCCTTCGATTGTGCATCGCTCCATTCGAAGTGGAACTGCTCCTTGCCGTCAGCGTCTCGTTCGATGCGCCAGGAAAGATCAACGGCCCCTTCCGCATTTCTAAGCGTGCCATATTTGACAGCATTGGTCGAAAGCTCGTGCAGAATAAGCCCCAGATCGAAGCAGAGCTCAGGCGGAAGTAGCACGTCACGCCCCCTCATATTCACTCGATCCCGGAAAGGCTCCAGAACCTCGCGCGCCAGGGCCGCGAACTGGGTCATCGTCCAGCCCCCCTTCGCGATCAGGAAATTTGAGCGCGACAGCGATCCCAGCCGCTCCGCAAATGCGCGATGAGCCAGTGCCAGATCCTGATCTGGCGTGAAGGTGCGATGTGCCAGCGTGTTGACGAGCTGAAGCATGTTGCCTGCACGATGGGCCATCTCGCGCACGAGCAACATTCTGTGTTCGGTTGCGGCAATCTGTCGGGCGCTGTTGGCCACGATATGCGCCAATGCGTTGAGGAATTCCGCATCTGCCGTATCGAAGGCGCGCGGTGCTGTTGCATAGACGCTGAAGACACCGAATGGCCGCTCGTCGGCACCGGCCACGACCGTGCTCATGCCACTGATGACACAATGATCATGAAGAAGCTGCGGCCCCGTGAACCGGGTTTCCAGCTTCAGGTTGCTCACAATGACCGGATGCCCCTCTTTCAAGGTAAAGCCTGCCATCGTCGAAGGGTCGTTGCTGACTCGCTCGTGTCCCGCCGCACCATTGCGCCAACCGATACCTGCAAGCAGAACAAACTCCTCACCGCTATTGGACAGTTGAAGGATCTTGGCCAGCGGCACTTCCAGAACATCCGCAGCCACGCGAACTGCTCGATCGGCTACAGCCTGCAGAGAATCTTCACCAAGCGCGAAACTGCCAAGCTCTTCCAGCGCCTTTTGCTGGCGCAAACGCCGGGTCAGTTGCATCTCAGCCTTTACGCGGGCGGTGACGTCCATGCAGGCACCGGTCAGCCACCGCTCCCCCTTCTCATCCGTGACTACGCCGCCGCGCGTTTCTATCCACCGGATGGTAGTCGTCAGCTTGGGATTGGTGCGGTAGATGAAGGAATAGGGCTCGCCGCTGTCGATGGCCGATCTGATCGCGCGCCAGACCTCGTCCATGTCATCGGGATGAACATCGCGCTTGAAGCTTTCCAGCGAAGCGTCATAGCCGCCTGGAGGCGCTCCATGCACAGCTTCAAGATTGTCGGTCCACAGCAGCAGATCCGTATCGATCTTCCAACGCCAAACGCCCACACCCGCCAGACGGAGGCCGTCCAGCAGATGGTCGGAAGATTCAAGAAAGTCGCAACGTTCAGGCGCCACCGCATACATTGAAGTCACCCCTCGCGACCGGCACATACGTGCCGCTCAACGGAATGATAAACATGAAGGTGGAGCAGGAACAATTCTTTTTCGCCGCTGACACCACGGCTGGTCACCAGGCAATTTACCAAGGTGGGAAGCGAATAGGCAGAGCGCCTGAACGCTCCGCCTGAACTTGCCGTCATTTCTTGTTCTCGTCGCGGTCGCGCGCCGGATCACCGGTACGCGTAATGGAGGTGACTGCGGGAGGATCGGATGCCGGAAACGTCTCTTCCAGCCCTTCTTCCAATTCCTCTTCATCCGCGCGCTCGGGTTGCTCGTTGTCCTTGGCGAATTCGCCCGGAGCACCCGTTCGGGTCGCGCGTGTCACGGATACCGGATCGCTGGCAGGGAATGTTTCTTCCAGCCCTTCTTCCAGCTCGTCATCAAGCTCTTCGCGTTTGTGCTTTTCCGAAACGCGATCATCGTGATCGGTATTGGATTTCGGATTGTTTGGATCAGCGTGCATAAGAACCATCCTGTTTTACCCCTCAACGCAAGGTGATGGCAGGCGGTTCCTTGGCGACGATGATTATGTTGATGAAGCTGAAGCCCCCTCGCCCGTTGCGCGACGCCACGTAATCAACGCATAGCCCGCGATCAGCACGCTGATGAAAAATTCGCGGACTTCTGAAAGCTCATAGCCATCTTCCATATTGTGACCGAGTGTCAGGAAGACCAGTTGCGAAAGCATGAGAAGCGCAGCCTGGATCAATGCAGCCATGCGCAGCTTGACGTCGTTTCTCCCGATCACGACAGCTGTCAGAAGGCCGCAAAAGAACCAGATCTGGTAGGGAATGATGTTCCACGATTCATACATCAACCCGCAGACCGGCAGGGCGAACAAAGCGAACCATGTCGGAGGAACATAATAGCCGAATTGGGACAGCATCTGTGGCAATCGCTTGGGCCAGAAAGCCGGCAGCAAGACAAAAGCCAGAACGGCGGCGCTGTAATAGACCAGCTCGAACCGGTAGGTATAGAAATTGTGGAGGTTGGTCTCGTTCTGGAGATTGCCCTTGAACGCCTCCGGCGTTCCGAAGCCGATCCAGTGCTGTCCCCATGATGTCTCTTCCATCAGGATCAGAAACACGGCACCTGACAGAAGCGCGTGGATTACGCCTCCATTGATCCCCAGAAGCATTCCACGCCCGGTACGCCAGGCGGCGGACACGCTCAGCACCAGGAATACAAGCGCCCCCACAAGCACCACCTCCGTAAGAACGCTCAGCGGCTGCAATTCGCGCACGAAGTGGTTGAGGCTGCGCGGAACCAGGATCACCGCCAGCGCCGTGGCGAGAAGAAAAAGCATGCTGCCCGATATCGACGGCAAGGCAAAGGGCGGAATGCCGATTGCGTCGCGCCCTCTCAGCCGCGTGCCAACAAGCACTATGCCCATAGCCGCCAAGATGGCCGCCAGCGTTTTTGCAAGACCGAAAAGGGAGAAATCGGGCGCTCCCTTGTCCAGGATTTCGACGCCCAGCAGGAAATGCCCGTAACCTCCCACGCCAAGGGCAGGAAGAACAGCAACAAGCATCAATGCAATGTCTGAAATGCGAAACCGAACCTCACGGTCTGCCAGTTCGTCCATTCCCCCGCCCCCTTAGCCGACACAACTTTATGGACTTCTATCGGAGAGAGGTTTGAGGAAGGTAAAGATGCAGCTCGAGCGAAAAATACTCGACAGCTTCAAGAACATCTGCTATGAGCCGCCCCATTTCGCGGTGGAATCTTCCACTGCGGTTCAAGCCTGTGTGAACAGGTGTACCATCAACGCAATGACAGGAAACCCCGGTGCAGGTACTCGTCCGCGACAACAATGTTGATCAGGCGCTTCGCGCGCTTAAGAAAAAGATGCAGCGCGAAGGCATTTTCCGCGAGATGAAGATGCGCGGGCATTATGAAAAGCCTTCCGAAAAGCGCGCCCGTGAAAAGGCAGAAGCTGTGCGCCGTGCGCGCAAGCTGGCCCGCAAGCGCGCGCAGCGTGAAGGCGTCCTGGGACGGCCGGCAGCACGCTGATTGCCGTTTTCTTGACGATTTCCTGCCTTACGGCATGGGTGGCGTGATCGCGAGGTCAGCGCCACCTTTTTCGTTTGCGACAACGAAAACAGAGGCGCAGGATGCGCGGCGAGTAAAGATCTAGAAATGGGTGGGTATGAGATTGATGGCTGAGCTTGGGATGACTTCTGGTGGAACAATGCTGCGCAAGCTGGGGATGGCCGCATTCCTGATCGTTCCCCTTGCCGCCTGCAGCCCGGCCGATACCGTGGATGATCTTGCTCGCATCGATACCGCGCAAGGCTCGCAGGAGAACATCGCCTCACTGACCGCGGTCATCCAGCGCACGCCCAATGATCCCGAGGCCTACAATATTCGTGGCGCAGCCCTCGGCCGGGCGGGGCGCTACCGCGAGGCACTGGAAGATTTCAACAAGGCCATACAGCTGGATCCGCGCTCTGCACGCGCCTATGCCAATCGAGCGCTGATCTATCGGCGCATGGGTGACAATGCAAAGGCCGTCGCCGACTATACCCAGGCCATCAGCATCAATCCCAACTACGACACCGCCTATATTGGGCGCGGCGAGATCTACCGCCTTAACGGCCGCACGCAGGAAGCCTTTCAGGACTTCGAACGCGCCATCCAGCTCGATACCACCGATCCACGCGCCTATCTGCGCCGCGGGCTGCTCTATCAGGCGAGCAACCAGCATCAATATGCGATCGAGGATTTCGCGACAGCGATATCACTCTCCCCCGATCAGCCTTATGGCTATAACGGCCGCGGCGTCTCCTATCTGGCGCTGGGTGATACCGAAAATGCCTTTACCGACTTCAACACCGCAATCCGGTTGGACGAGGATCTGGCTGAAAGCTGGGCCAACCAGGCGCTGGTCTACGAGCAGCAGGGCGACAAGGCCAAGGCTGCACAGTCCTACAGCCGCGCGCTTCAGCTTGACGCCAATTACGAGCCCGCGCGCGAAGGTCTTGCCCGCACGAAAGTCTGAGCCGCTCGACTTTCTAAGGAACCAGATTGCGTGAGTGAAGTTCATCCCTCTCCAGATTACAGGAGACGGATGAATGAGAAAGCACGCAATCCTGGCCGCAGCACTTGCAGCAACAACGCTTGGTGCCGCAACACCCGCGTTCAGCCAGGACCGCACGGAGATCGGCATTCTCGACTGCATTATCGAGGGTGGCGCCGACATTGCAGTCGTGACCTCCAAGGATCTTTCCTGCACTTTCGATCCAGCCGGTGATGATCGCCCGCCAGAAGCCTATTTCGGTGTGGTCAACAAGATTGGCCTTGAAATCGGTGCTACCAGCGAAAAGGTGATGCGCTGGGCTGTTCTGGCCCCGACGGCTGATGCTTATGCGCCCGGTGCACTGGCTGACGATTATGTCGGCGCCAGTGCGGAAATTACCGCCGGTATTGGCGGCGGCGCAAATCTTCTGGTCTCAGAAAGCAACAAGAACCTCGTCCTGCAGCCGCTTTCCGTTCAGGCGCAGACGGGTCTGAACTTGGCCGTCGGTGTCAGCGAATTCCAGCTTCGCTCTACCGCACAGTAAAAGCTCCAACGAGGCGTTCCCTGCCCCGTACGAAAAAGCCCGGTGCATCGCTGCACCGGGCTTTTTCACTTTCGCGGTTTTGGATCTTAGTGATCCATCGCCTTGACGATCTCTTCGGTCATCTTCTTGGCGTCACCGAGCAGCATCATCGTGCCATCCTTGTAGAACAGCGTGTTGTCGATGCCTGCATAGCCGGAGCCAAGCGAGCGCTTCACGAAGAGGCAGGTGCGCGCCTTGTCAACGTCAAGGATCGGCATGCCGTAGATCGGCGAGGACTTGTCATCACGCGCTGACGGATTGGTGACGTCATTGGCACCGATCACATAGGCAACGTCGGCCTGCGCGAATTCCGAATTGATGTCTTCAAGCTCGAAGACCTCGTCGTAAGGAACCTGCGCTTCGGCCAGAAGCACGTTCATGTGGCCAGGCATACGACCGGCGACCGGATGGATGGCGTACTTCACTTCAACGCCATTGGCCTTCAGCGTGTCGGCCAGCTCACGCAGGGCGTGCTGCGCCTGTGCAACCGCCATGCCGTAACCCGGCACGATAATGACCTTCTGTGCGTTCGCCATCAGATAGGCCGCATCATCTGCAGAACCCTGCTTGACGGTGCGCTCGATGCCATCATCCGCTGCTGCAGCGGTCTCGCCACCGAAGCCGCCGAGAATGACGGAGATGAAGGAGCGGTTCATGCCCTTGCACATGATGTAGGACAGGATCGCACCGGAAGAGCCAACCAGCGCACCGGTGATGATCAGCGCCAGATTGCCGAGCGTGAAACCGATGCCGGCTGCCGCCCAACCCGAGTAGGAGTTGAGCATGGAGACGACCACCGGCATGTCCGCGCCGCCGATCGGGATGATGATGAGCACGCCCAGCACAAGCGACAGAAGCACGATCAGCCAGAAGATCGTGGTGGACTGCGTTGCCACCAGCATCACGATCAGGACGACCAGCGCAATCGCGAGACCGGCATTCACCACATGGCGCATCGGCAGCATGATCGGCTTGCCGGACATGCGGCCATCAAGCTTCAGGAAGGCGATGATGGAGCCGGTGAAGGTGACGGCACCGATTGCCACACCAAGCGACATCTCGACCAGCGCCTGGGCATGAATTTCACCCAGCGTGCCGATGCCGAAGCTTTCCGGAGAATAAAGTGCTGCGGCAGCCACCATGACGGCCGCCAGACCGACCAGAGAGTGGAAGGCAGCGACGAGCTGGGGCATCGCGGTCATGGCGATACGCTTGGCGATAACCGCACCGACAGCACCACCAATGGCAAGGCCGAGAACGATCAGCGCGAAACCGCCAAAGGATGGCGTTGCGAAGAGCAGCGTCGTGCCGATGGCGATGCCCATACCGACCATGCCGTAGACATTGCCCTGGCGGCTGGTGGTGGGATGAGACAGCCCGCGCAGTGCCAGGATGAACAGGACACCGGAAACGAGGTACAGGAAGGATGCAAGATTGGCGTTCACGTCACTTGTCCTTCTTCTTGTACATGGCAAGCATGCGGCTGGTGACGAGGAAGCCACCAAAGATGTTCACCGAGGCCAGGATCAGCGCCACGAAGCCGAAGCCCGTCGCAAGTCCCGAAGCCGAAATGCCAACCGCCAGAAGCGCGCCGACCACGATCACCGAGGAAATCGCGTTGGTGACCGACATCAGCGGCGTGTGAAGCGCCGGTGTCACCGACCAGACCACGTAGTAGCCAACGAAGATCGCCAGCACGAAGATGGCGAGGCGAAAGACAAACGGGTCGATCGCTCCACCTGAAGCACCATGGGCTGCAGCGCCCACGGCATCGGCGACCTCAGAGGCCTCCATGCCTTCCACCGCAGCGCGCACGCTGGCGGCGGCACGCTCGAGCTGATCGAGCGCCTGTTCCAATGCGTTACCTTCCATCAGAGGTCTCCCCCGCTCTTGGGTTCATCAGCCTTCGGGGCGGCCTTGCGGCGCGTCGTCTTGGCTGTGCCCGTTCCCTTGGCCGCAGATTTGCGCGCCGGTGCCTTTTTCGGAGCAACCTCCAGGCCAGGCTCCGTGCCTCCGGCAGCCTTGGCGACCTGCGGATCAGCCTTGGCAGGCGCGGCGGATGCGGCCGCGGCTGCGTCCTTGAAGTTCGGATGAACCACCGCACCGTCATGGGTCAGCATCGTCGCCTTGACGAGCTCGTCTTCCATGTCGATCGCCAGTTCCTTCTTCTCCTTGTCGACCATGGTCTCAAGGAACGCGTAGAGGTTCTTGGCGTATAGCAGCGAAGCGGAAGCCGCGACACGTCCCGGCACATTGATGTGACCGATGATCTTCACGTCATTTGCGGTCGTAACCACTTGGCCGGCAACAGCACCCTCGACATTGCCGCCACGCTCGACCGCAAGATCGACAATGACCGAACCGGCCTTCATCGAGGCAACCATGTCCTTGGTCACAAGGCGCGGAGCCGGACGACCGGGGATCAATGCCGTGGTGATGACGATGTCCTGCTTGGCGATATGATCCGCAACGAGCTCGGCCTGCGCCTTCTTTTCGTCATCCGTCAGTTCGCGGGCATAGCCACCCTCACCGGAAGCATCCTTGAGCGCTTCGGTCATGATGAACTTGGCACCCAGCGACTGCACCTGCTCACCGGCAGCAGCACGCACATCGGTTGCGGTCACGACCGCGCCGAGACGGCGTGCGGTTGCAATGGCCTGAAGGCCAGCAACACCGGCGCCCATGACAAACACCTTGGCAGCAGGAACCGTGCCTGCAGCCGTCATCATCATCGGCAGTGCGCGGTCGTACTCGGCAGCAGCGTCGATCACTGCGCGATAGCCAGCAAGATTGGCCTGCGAAGACAGTACGTCCATGCTCTGTGCGCGGGTGATGCGCGGCATGAACTCCATCGCAAAACCGGTCACACCAGCTTTCGCCATCGCAGCCACTTCGGCTTCGTTGCCGTAGGGGTCCATGGTGGCAATGACCACCGCACCCTTTTTGTAAGTGGAAAGTTCCGAAGAGGTCGGGCGGCGCAGCTTAAGGATGATATCGGCTTTTGCCGCATCCTTCGCGCTCGCGATGGTCGCGCCTGCTTTCTCGAAATCGCTGTCAAGAATGCGCGACAGCGTGCCGGCGCCCTTTTCTATAAACACCTCGAAGCCAAGACCCGAGAGCCGCTTCACCGTATCAGGTGACGCGGCAACCCGAGGCTCGCTGGCGTCGAGCTCTTTGGGCACAAATAGTCTCTGTCCCACCGTCAGTTCCTTTCGGTTGGACCATCCCCCGCCTCAATTTTCTGACCCGTCAGGTGCCGGGCCGTGTGCGCATTCAGCGCATCAGCCACCCCCCTAGGGCGCAGATGAGAACAAAGAGAATGGTGCTGGAGAAAAAGCCTGCAGATGTGAAGAAGCCAAAGGCCATCGCGATCAGAAGCGCGATAACGACCAGGCTCGAATATTTCGTAATGGCCAGGAACAGGTTGTAGGTACGCTCGTGCTCGGCGTAGTCCATTTCGGCGCCAGTTTCGGCCGGTCCGGTAGGCATATGTTCAGCCATCGCTTCAACCCCTTGGGAATAGAATTGGAAGGGGCATAGCGAAAGATTTGGCGAAGGGCAATGCCGCCCGCGTACCAAATAGTACGTATGAACAGCCGCAAGCCCCTGTTTAAAAACTTAAATTGATCCGAAGATCGCTTTCGTCACGAAAGCCAGCGCTTGCGGCGCTTGTAATGTTTCACATTGCGGAAGGAGCGCCGCCCCTCTCCGCCGACGCCCAGATAGAACTCCTTGACGTCCTCGTTCTCGCGCAGCGCGCTCGCCTCACCATCCAGAACGATGCGCCCGGATTCAAGGATATAGCCATATTTGGCGTAGCGCAGCGCGACATTGGTATTCTGCTCGGCAAGCAGGAAGGAAACGCCCTGCTCCTCGTTCAGCTTGCGCACGATCTCGAAGATCTCTTCCACGAGCTGCGGCGCAAGGCCCATGGAGGGTTCGTCGAGCAGGATCATCTTGGGCCGCGACATCAAGGCACGCCCGATAGCGGTCATCTGCTGTTCGCCACCGGAGGTATACCCGGCCTGACTGTTGCGACGCACCTTCAGACGCGGGAAATATTCATAGACCATTTCGAGGTCTTGCTTGATGGCCGACTGCCCGTCGCTGCGCGTAAAGGCACCGGTCAGGAGGTTGTCCTCTACAGACAGATGCCCGAAGCAGTGGCGCCCTTCCATGACCTGGATGCAGCCCGAACGCACCAGGTCGTTGGGTGACAGGTTCTGCACCTGATTGCCGTCAAAGACGATATTGCCCTTCGTGACCTCACCGCGCTCGGCATGCAGCAGGTTCGAGATCGCCTTCAATGTCGTCGTCTTCCCTGCACCATTCGCTCCCAGAAGAGCCGTGATGCCGCCACGCGGCACGGTGAGCGAGACGCCCTTGAGCACGAGGATCACGTGGTCGTAGATGACCTCGATATTGTTGACCTCGAGGATAGGTTCAGCTGGCTGTATGGCGGGTGACGGGTTTGACATTGGTTTGAGCCTTGAGCCTTCGACTTCGCGCCCGGAATGCGCTTCTTCGTGTTCGCCGCCCCCGTCAGCATCTTGCGCTGACGGGGAAGGCCTTGATGCATCAGCTTTCAGGCTTGCGCCTTACATGCTGCACTCTTCATTGACGGGCCATGGCGAATTCGCCTCGGCATATTCCTTCGCCTTTTCTTCCTCCAGCGGGCGAATGACATCGCGATCGGCCTTCAGAAGATCCGAGGCCTTCACGAACTTCGAGCCGTCCCATTCAAGGATCCAGCCACCGCCGTGGCCGGTATGGTCGGCACAAGAGGTCGAGAAGGGTACGAGCATGCCTTCGGCACCCAGTTCGGCCAGACGCGCCTCGTCGAGCTTGATGTTTTCAAGCCCCCAGCGGACCTGCTCTGCATTGGGATTCTGGGTATCGAACTCTTCCTGTGCAGCGCGGATGCCTTCAACGAGGATCAGCGAGATCATCACGCCGCGCTGGTAGAAGACGCTGTCGAACTCGCCCTCACCCTGGTTGATCTGCGACTTGCCGGCATCAATCACGTGCTTCTTGATATCCTGCATCAGGGCGGAGTCGGAATTCGGCACGCTCCAGGAGATGGAGCGATAGCCCTTGCCCTGATCGCCGATCAGCTTCAGGTCGCCATCATGGCCGGACCACCACACGCCGTAGAACTGATCCATGGGATACTTTGTCTTGGCGGCTTCCGTCATGGCACCGGCATTCATGGCACCCCAGCCCCACATGATGACATTGTCCGGACGCTCGCGCCGGATCTGCAGCCACTGGGCAGACTGGTTCTGCATCTCGGTCAGGCCGACCGGGATCGGCACCAACTCAAAGCCATGTTCCGCCGAAAGCTTCTCCAGAAGCGGCAGGGGCTCCTTGCCGAACGGATGATCAAGATGCAGGAAGGCGATCTTCTTACCGTTGAGGGTCGAGAGATCGCCGCCGGAAATGTCCTGCAGGATCATGTAGGCACCATCCCAATAGGAGGATGGCGGGTTGTAGGCCCACTGGAAGACCTTGCCGTCCGCCATGGCCGAGAAGCCGTAACCTGGAGCCAGGATCGGGATGTTGTCGACATTGGACTTGGGCAGAACCTGCAGCGTGATGCCCGTCGACCAGGGCTGCGTGACAACCGCGTTGGCCTTGGTCTTCTCGTAGCACTCGACACCCTTCTCGGTGTTGTAGCCGGTCTCGCACTCGTCATAGACAAGCTTGGTGCCGTTGAGGCCGCCATCACGCTCGTTGAGCATGGTGATGTAGTCACGCTGGCCGTTCATCAAGGGCGTGCCGGTCGAGGCAAATGGGCCCGTGCGGTAGGAAAGGTTCGGCACATAGATGCCGTCACCCTGCGCGCTGGCCGGACCGGTGAGCATCACCGTCGCAACCAGTGCCGTTGAGACGGCAGCTTTTCTGATCCAGTGTTTCATTCTCATCTCCTCCACTTGCCTGCATTCTCCGTTCTGGAAGGGGCAGGCCACCCGGTTGGCAGCCAATCCGTCAGTGCGGGAATGGCCACAATATCAGTTTCTCGCGGATCATGGCCCAGAAGCGGGCCAGCCCGTGCGGCTCTACGATCAGGAACGTGATGATGAGCGCGCCCACGAGCATGACGTTCAGATGTTCGACAGTGGCCGAGCCGATCGGAATGCCGAAGGCCTCCGGGACGCTGCCGATGATCACGGGCAGGGCAACGATGAGGATCGCACCGAGATAGTTGCCCAGGATCGAGCCGAGCCCGCCAATGATGGCGATGAACAGCACGCGGAACGACAGCGGGATATCAAACAGGTTCGCCTCTGCCGCACCGCGCCACAGGAACACGAACAGCGCACCTGACACGCCGACGATATAGGACGACACGAAGAATGCCGTCAGCTTCGCGCGCATCAGATTGATGCCGACGAGTTCTGCGGCGATGTCCATGTCACGCACCGCCTTCCACATGCGCCCGATGCGACCGCGCGTGATGTTGATGGCGAAGAAGGTCATCGCGCAGACGAAGCAAAGCACGAAATAGTACTGCGTGATTGCTTCGGCACGCGGGCCCGCGACGGTTATGCCGAACATCTCGATATTCGGCACCTGGATAGCGCCCGAAGCGTTGTAGTTGTAAAGCCACGCCCATTTCTGGAACAGCCACACGAGGAAGAACTGCGCAGCCAGCGTGGCGATCGCCAGGTAGAAGCCCTTGATCCTGAGCGATGGCAGGCCAAACAGCACACCAACCGCTGCCGAGAAGAAACCGGACATCGCGATGGCGATGACGATGTTCATCTCCGGAAAGACCGTGAGCAGCTTGTAGCAGGCATAGGCGCCCACACCCATGAAGGCGCCGGTACCCAGCGAAAGCTGCCCGGCGTAACCCGTCAGGATGTTGAGACCCAATGCTGCCAGAGAATAGATCAGCACCGGTATCAGCAGCGCCCGAAAGGCGAACTCGCTTGCAGTCAGCGGAAACACCACGAAGGCGAGCAGCAGGATGAAAGCCAGCAGATAAGCATCCTGACGCACCGGAAAGAGTGCGTGATCGGCCTCATAGCTGGTCTTGAACTGGCCGGCTGTACGATAGAACATGTCTTACACCCGCTCGATGATGCGTTCGCCAAAGAGGCCTTGCGGACGGAACAGGAGCACGATCAGCGCCAGAACATAGGCGAACCACATCTCCGTGTTGCCGCCCAGCAGCGGCTGGCCCCAATAGATCTCGAAGAGCTTTTCCAGAATGCCGATGGCAAGCCCGCCAATGATGGCACCCATCACGCTTTCCAGCCCGCCGAGCATGAGAACAGGAAGTGCCTTGTAGGCAATCACCTCCAGCGCGAAGGACACACCAGCCCTGGCGCCCCAGACAATACCCGTGGCCAGCGCGATGACACCTGCGATGAACCACACGATCACCCAGATCGTGGAGAGCGAAATGCCCACCGAGAGTGCCGCCTGGTGATCGTCACCCAGCGCACGAATGGCGCGGCCGATCTTCGACTTGTTCAGGAAAAGAAGGAGCACGCCCACCAAGAGCACAGCACCGATGACAGCCGTCAGGTCCTTCTGCTCGATGGAGACGAAACCGCCAAAGGGTTCCAGCGTGAAACTGCCGGTGGGGATACCCAGCTGCTCGGTGATCATCACCTTGTTCTCGCCGCCAAAGATGATCTCGCCCAGGCCGATAAGGAACAGCGTGATGCCGATGGTTGCCATGAACAGGATGATGTCTGGCTGGTTGACCAGAGGCCGCAGCACCGCGCGCTCGATGGCGACTGCCAGCATGAACATGACGCCAAGCGTCAGAGGCAGTGCCAGAAGTGCGGGCACGCCTTTCTCATGCAAGCCAACAAGCGTAAGGGCCGCGAAGACCACCATGATGCCCTGCGCGAAGTTGAAGATGCGCGAGGATTTGAAGATCAGAACGAAGCCCAGCGCGATGAGCGCATAGAGAACGCCGCCCACCAGACCTTCCCATAGCACCTGAAGGAGAAAGTCGGGTGCAGCGATCATGTCCGCGAAGGGATCGACGAAAATGCCTTTGAGAGTGTCCATGATCGCTCCTTAGCCTGCCAGACCTGGAAAGAGGCCGAGAAGGCCGACAATGATGAGATAGAAGGCCACGATGTAGTTGAGCAGCCTCGGAAAGATGAGGATGAGCACGCCCGCGATGAGCGAGACGAGCGGAGTGAGTGTGAAATCCATCGCCGCCTCCTTCAGTGCGGAACGCCCAGATAGGCGTCGATCACATCCTGGTTGTTCTTGACTTCGTCGGGCGTGCCGTCGGCGATCTTTTTGCCGTAATCCAGCACCACCACACGGTCGGAAAGATCCATCACCACGCCCATGTCGTGCTCGATCAGAGCGATGGTGGTGCCGCGCTGCTGGTTCACGTCGATGATGAAGCGGCTCATGTCTTCCTTTTCCTCGAGATTCATGCCCGCCATGGGCTCATCAAGGAGGAGAAGGCTGGGCTCCATCGCCAATGCGCGACCCAGCTCGACACGCTTCTGGAGGCCGTAAGGCAGCTTGCCCACGGGGGTGCGGCGGATGTGCTGGATCTCGAGAAAATCTATGATCTCCTCGACCTTTTCGCGATGCTCGATCTCTTCATTGAGTGCTGGCCCCTGCCACAGCATCTGCCAGAGCATGTTGCGCTTCATCATTACCGAGCGCCCGGCCATGATGTTGTCCAGCGTCGACATGCCCTTGAACAACGCAACGTTCTGGAAGGTACGGGCAATACCCTGCCCCACCGCCTCATGCGGTTTCATGGAACGCCGCTCCTTGCCGCGGAAGATGATCGTGCCTTCCTGCGGGGTGTAGAAGCCGTTGATGACATTGAGCATCGAGGTCTTGCCGGCACCATTCGGGCCGATGATCGCGCGTATCTCACCCTGCTTCACATTGAGGGAAATGTCGGTGATCGCCTTCACGCCGCCGAAGGAGAGTGAGACATTGCGCACATCAAGAAGAATATCGTTGTCCTCGCGCACCTGCATGGTTTCGGGATCGGCTCTCATATTCATTCCGCCGCCTCCATCACCGGACTGTCATAGGGAAAGACTTCCGCATCCTCGATGCGCACGGTGGCGCGGATGATGCCCTTGCGGCCGTCCTCATAGGTGACCTGCGTCTCCACATATTTCTCGCTGGAGCCGTCATAAAGCGCCTCGATCAGCTCTCCATAGCGGTCCGCGATGAAGGAGCGGCGCACCTTCTGGGTGCGGGTCAGCTCGCCGTCATCGGCATCCAGTTCCTTGTGCAGCACAAGGAAGCGGCGAACCTGCGAACCAGCCATCAAGGGCTCGGCAGCAAGCTTGCGATTGGCTTCGGCCACATGCTGCGCAATGGTCTCATAGACCCGCGGATGACCTGCAAGTTCCTGGTAGGAGGCATAGGCGATATTGTTGCGCTCCGCCCAGTTGCCGACCGCGGTCAGATCGATATTGATGAAGGCTGCGCAGAATTCCCGCTCATGCCCGAACGCCACCACTTCCTTGATCTCGGGGAAGAATTTCAGCGCGTTCTCGATATATTTCGGCGCAAAGAGCGAGCCGTCCGCGAGTTTGCCGACATCCTTGGCACGATCGATGATGCGAAGCTGGCCGTCGCTGTCGAGGAAGCCCGCATCGCCGGTATGCACCCAGCCATCCGGCGTCTTGGTCTCACGCGTGGCCTCGTCATTCTTGTAGTAGCCCATGAAGACGCCCGGCGAGCGATACATGACCTCGCCATTCTCCGCGATGCGGATTTCCACTTCGGGCGATGGCAGGCCAACCGTTTCAGGCTTGATGCCGCCATCCGGCTGCGCGGTAATGTAGACGCAAGCCTCGGTCTGACCGTAAAGCTGCTTCAGATTGAGTCCGATGGACCGATAGAAGCGGAAAAGCTCCGGCCCGATCGCCTCACCTGCCGTGTACCCAACGCGCAGGCGAGAGAAGCCGAGGCGGTTTTTCAGCGGCCCGTAGACAAAAAATTCGCCCAGCGAGTAGAGCAGCCGATCCTTCAAACCAACCGTTTTGCCATCAAGAATGGGCTCGCCAACCTTGCGTGCATGGGCAAGGAAATAGTCGAACATCTTCTTCTTGATACGGCCCGCATCTTCCATGCGCACCATGATCTGGGTGAGAAGCGTCTCGAAAACGCGCGGTGGTGCGAAGAAATAGGTCGGCGCGATCTCGCGGCGGTCCTCATTCACCGTCTCCTGGCTTTCCGGACAGCTCACGCAGAAGCCTGCCGTATGCGCCTGCGCCACCGAGAAGACGTGGTCGCCGACCCATGCCAGCGGCAGATAAGCGATGACACTTTCATTCTCGCTGAGATTATCGAAGCGGTTGCCATTCAAGGCTGAACGAACAAGGCTTTCATTTGAAAGCATCACGCCTTTCGGGCGACCGGTTGTTCCCGAAGTGTAGAGCATCACGCCGAGATCGGATCCCGATCCCTGCGCCACCTCGGCCTCGAAACGTGCCGCCGCATTTGGCTCGCGCTCAAGGATTTCCAGCCCCATGGCCCGCACCTGCGCATAATTGTGCAGATGTGTGTGGTCGTAGTCCCTCAGACCGCGCGGCTCGTCATAGATGATCTCGGTCAGTCGCGGCACATCGCCTGCAACAGACAAAAGCTTGTCCACCTGTTCCTGATCTTCGACGACGGCATATTTGACCTCGGCATGGTCAAGCACATAGGCCATCTCTTCGGCGACGGAATCCGCATAGACGGGGACCGGTACACCTCCAAGCGCCTGAGCGGCGATGAAGGTCCAGTAGAGCCGTGGACGGTTGGTGCCAATGACGGCAATCCGATCACCGCGCTTGAAGCCGATTGCCTGCAGACCCAGTGAGAAAGCGCGAACCTCCTCGCACTGCTGATCCCAGGTCCAGCTCTGCCAGATGCCGTAATCCTTGTGCCGCATCGAAGGCCTGCCCTTGAAGCGCTCGGCATTCAACAGCAGATACTTCGCAAGCGTGTCGGGTGACGCGGGTTTGTGCGCCAAGCCGTATCCTCCCATATTGGCGGCGAACCGCCCTGCAACGCTTAAAAGCGCTGCTTCTCCCTTGTTCCCACCGGCGCAAACGTCTCCCGCGCTTCGCACCGGCGTCGGCACCGGGTCCTCCACCCGAAGCCTGATGTTTCACGGAGGTTTTCACGATTTGAAATGGGTGGCAACACGGGGCTTGACAGACAAACACCGGATTTGCAGTTATTATCCAGCGGAGGTTCGTGCGAAAAGACGGATAAAGTTACCCGCAATTGATCGAGGTACCGCATGTCCCGACTGGAAAAGATCGAGCAGAGTGTGGCGGAACTTGCCGACGACGAGCTCAATCAATTCGCCGAATGGTTCGATGAACTTCGGTGGAAGCGCTGGGACTCCGCGATCAAAAGAGACTCGGAGGCAGGCAAGCTCGATGACCTCTTGCAGGAAGCGGACGAGGTTGATCTGCAAAGCTCGGCAAGATCGCTTTGAAGCATGTCGGGTCTGCCCGTTTCTGGAAGTGTTATGCCCAACTGCCTGAGAAGCTCAGAGGGCAAGCCGATCAGGCCTTCGAGCTCCTTAAACAGGATGAACGTCACCCTTCACTGCACTTCAAGCGGGTTGGGAAGTTTTGGTCGGTTCGTGTAACCCGCGACTATCGTGCTCTCGGGGTCAGGAAGCCGGACTCAATGATTTGGGTCTGGATCGGCAATCACGCGGACTATGATCGCTTGGTTAACCGCAGCTAGAGAATGATTCACACATCATACTGAGCCAACGCATCGGGCTCCAGCACCGTGATTTTGCCATGCGCTGCCGTTAGCAGCCCTTCTTCTTCCAGTTCCTTGAGCGCCTTGTTGACGACCGGGCGCGACACGCCTGCAAGCAGGCCAAGCTCTTCCTGGCTTATTTCGATCTCGTTGCGGGTCGCCGGATAAAGCACGGGATTGAAAAACCACGAGAGATTGCGTGCCACGCGCGCCTTGGGGTGCAGGATACGATCATATTCGATGGTCGCGATGAACTGACCCATGCGCTCATTGAGCTGACGCACCAGGAAGCGGTTGAAGCCCTTTGAATTTTCATAAAGCCACATGAATGTGGCCCGCTGCATCATCCACATGCGTGTGTCGCGGATGGCGACCAGATCATATTTGCGCGGCTCGTCCTTAAGCACCGAGCCTTCGCCGAACCAGCTGCCCGTTGCGGCACCAGCAAATGTCATTGCCTTGCCCTGAGCGGAAATCGCACTGATCTTGATGAGGCCGTCAGCCACACCGGTCCAGTAGTCGAGCTTGTCATCGCGGTGGCAGATATAGACGCCCTTCTGATAGACGCGCTCGACCGTGCCGCGGGCGGCACGCTCCAGCTCTTCAGCCGTGAGTTCACCAGCCCAAATGGTCGATCTCGCCGTGTCTACCGAAATGCTCATGCCTCTCCCGCTCCTGCGCACTGCAGGCCAGGATCAGCTTATGCGATTCTGATCATCTAAGGGAGGGTGAAGCAGTTTCACGCCAAGCGAATGAAATGCCTAACTTGCCCGCTGAAAGGTGTTGAGGCGCATGCGCTGGAAATCGTAAGCATCAATGATGCACTCGAAACTGCTGCCGCAACGGTCACGCCGTAGCAAAAACTCCCGCTGCATGCGCTGGAGCCTGGCCCGCCCCACCCGGTCCGTTAGTGAGCGGGTGCGGAAATACATGGAGGAAACCTGCTCATCAAGGCGCGCAAGGCCGGGGTTGTTGCAAATTGTGGCCTCTGTTGGCGTCAGCCGTGCCGAACAGCTGAAGGACTGGGCCGATGCCGAGCCGGTAACAGCGAGCCCCAAGAGTGCAGCCAGAAACAGTCGCATGCGCCCCTCCCGCTGGCAGCTTACAAGGTGGCACCAGCATGATCTTGCCGCGAGTTGACCATGTGCACAACCCCTGTGCGCAACCGACGACCGCTTGCAAGCACACGATATCGGATCAGGCAGCGTTCAGCTGGTACTTCGCGGTCGGCAATACGGTAAGCGGCGTGGAGGTACCCGGCTCACGTGGCGCGAACAACATTTTCTGCTCCGCGCGCGTTGAGAGGAAGAACGGGAAGCGTGTCACGATCGGCCCGAATTCCTTGGCGCAGACCCCTCCATACAGCATCAGGGGAATGCTGATCGGCGGATAGCTGCGTGGCGGCGCCATTTCCCGCGCCCCGAAGATCCGGCGATAAAAGGCCGTATGCTCCTGCCGGATAAGACAGGCGCAATAGGTGGAGCGGAACCAGGAATAGCCGACAATCACAAGCCGCAGCGCCACATAGGGCAATACTCGGAAGTCCTTGTTCAGCTCGGGATCGGCCGCGAACATGGAGGGGTTGATGCAGCTTGCCCCCTGCTCGATCAGCGGCATCATCACATCACCAAATCCCTTGGTGACCGGTCCATGTGGGTTATCGCGATCAATCTGGTGCAGACGAACGGTCGCCACGAGCCGGTTGTCGATGAAGATGCCGAAGCAGTGGCTGTTGGGCAGTTCGTCCAGGCTATCCTTGACCATGCGCGCATTTGAATCGGTTACGAATCCATGCGGCCGATAAGCCTTGTAGCGCAGGCGATAGATAGCCTCGAGATCTTCCCCGGTCTCGCAGCGCCTGTACTCGGTGCGCTCAAGAAGCTTGAGCACATTGCCAACCAGAGCCGAGTTGCCCGGGCTTGGCCGACCGCCGCTATTGCCGATTGAATCTCTTGTCGTGGAAATGTGAATTCCCATACCCCGACCCCCGTCGCTATCTGAATCCTATGCCAAAGAGCGAAAGAGGCAAGCCATTTTCGCGTTAAACGAGTTTACCTTGCGTTAAGGTTAATATTTCGTTCACGAGGCTTTGGATAGAGACGGCACGCAGTGCGGTCAATGAAGCGGTGGTTGAGATGAAAATCGGTCAGGCGCGCGCTGGCAGAAGCGCCTTTTGCAGTTCGCTGCCAAGCGCCCAGCTCGACTGGGACATGGTCTTGATACCCGAAGCGCTCAGTGCCGAGCCGAAGAGGAAGCCCTGTACCAGATCAGGCTGTACAGCAACGGAAAGCGTCTTCAACTGGCCGAAGGTTTCGACACCCTCGACAGTGATCGCCAGGCCAAGATTGCGCGACAGCTCCACAACACCGGTGATCAGCTTGAGCGAACGCTCGTCAGTAGTGATGTCAGCAACAAAGCTGCCATCGATCTTGACCTTGTCAAGCGGCAGCGTGTGCAGATAGCTCAGGCTTGAATAGCCGGTGCCGAAATCGTCCAGCGCAATGCTGACGCCCAACCCCTTCAATGCCTGCAGATATTCACGCGTGGCCTGCTGATCATCCAGCAATGCCGTTTCGGTGACTTCAATCTCCAGTCGAGCAGGATCAAGGCCTGTCGCCTCCAGGACTTGGCGTACCTTGTCGACCACGGTGGGATCGTGAAAATCCTTGGCGGACAGATTGACCGAAACACGCAGATGGTCGGGCCAGGTGGCGCATTCGCGGCAGGATGTGTCGAGCACCATTGCGGTGATGTCGGAGACAATGCCCATTTCTTCGGCAAGCGGAATGAAGATGGCTGGCGAGATTGGCCCAAGCTCGGGATGGTGCCAACGGCAAAGCGCCTCACTGCCCGCGATCTGCATGGTGTGCATATCCACGATGGGCTGAAAAACGACGCGCAGAGCCCGCGTCTCAATCGCATTGCGCAAATCTGCCTTCAGCGTCTGGCGGTTGCGGAAAGCCGCATCCATCTCCTGCTCGAACAGGCGCCAGCCGTTCTTTCCAAGATCCTTCGCCTGGTAGAGTGCGAGATCGGCCTTTACGGTCAGCTCATCAACAGTCGCGTCACTGGCCCGCGAAATGGCCGCGCCGCAGCTGGCCTGCACGCGAAGCATATGACCGGTCACATCAACTTCGCCGTTGAGATGCTCGAGAATGGCCTCCATCCGCATGGAGAGATCTTCACGACCATCCAGACGATCGAAATAGATCATGAACTCGTCACCGCCAAAACGGCTGACGCGGACGTCATCGCCAGCGATTTCGGAAAGGCGCTCGCCGACGGCATAGATCAGGCCGTCACCGACCGGATGGCCCAGCGTGTCATTGATGGACTTGAAATCATCAAGATCGAAAACCGCCAGTGCGCAGTAACGCTTCTGATCGCCCGACTGCATCAGATCGCTGACGAGCTCATGGAAATATGCCCGGTTGGGCAGACCGGTGAGATTGTCATAGCGGGCCATGAACCGGATTTTCTCTTCCGCCTGAATGCGACTGGTGACCTCTTCGAAGGTCACAACTCCCAGTTCATCACGTCCCTCACGCGCAGAAAATTCCAGATGGCGCCCATCCAGCAAACGCAGCAGAACCTTTCGATTGCGCCCTTCTCTGAGTGCCGATGCCAATTGCACCTGTGCGTTACGGCATTCCTTCCGATCAAGAAGCCCGGCAGCCACACCGCGCGCTAGAAGCGCCTGGAGGCTGCGCCCTACAGCCTGGTCGGTGGACTGAAACCCGAGCGTTTCCACGGCCTGAGCATTGGCAACAACCACGCGTCCATTGGCGTCGAACATGATGAGCCCGTGCGACATGGTGTTGAGGGCACGGTTGAAGCGGTGGGCGAGGCGCGAGGAGCGCACCTGCTCACTGATGGCCGTGAAGAGCACCTCGCGCACGAGGCGTGCCATCTTCATGACGACCATCATGAAAGGTGCAATGAACATGCCCAGGATGAAATGATAAATGTCGCCCTTGAGCACGAGAGCGATTGAAATGGGCGCCACGACGGTCAATGTCAGGATCGACACCATGCGCGGCGAGCCGTAATTGCGACCGGCAATGGTAATCGTGCCGCAAAGCACGGCCGATACGGCAGCAAGCTCGGAAAAGGGGTCCTGACTCCAGTAAACGGCAAAGAAGCCAAAGCTCCCCACTACCAGGCCGTGAACCGCACCCCAGATGATGTAGCGCTGCTCCCAGTGAAGCGCGGACGGATAGTCGGAGATGAGCGCGTGATCGACGCGCGTGATCAGGAAATAGCGAGCAAAACCGGCGAAAAGCATCAGCGCGCCCATCACAAGATGAGCGGTCATACCCGTCTTTACGTAAAGTAGTACGGCAATCGCAGCAAAACAGGCTGCGCCAAGCGGCAGCACGCCCACATCCTGAAAGAGCGAGCGGATATAACCGACATAGACGTCTTCAGGTATATAGCTTTTCTGCTTCTTCACTGCCCGTCCCCATTGACGAGCAGAGCATTACACAACCGAATTAAGAAAGGTTTAGTGCCCGAATCGCCGTTAAAACCTTTCTAACAGTCTTATTCGGCGGCGTGGAGAACCGGATCGGGATCATTTTGCTTCAGTCTTTCCACAAGACGTGCACGTTCCGCCTGCGCCCGCTCCACATGCGCTTCCTTCACATGCCCATAGCCGCGGATAAGCTCCGGAACTGCCGCGAGCGCCGCAGCTGCATCAAGCCTGGAGGCTGAGAGCTCTCGCTCGATGAGGTCCAGATCGGCTTCATATTCGGCAAGCAGGCGACGCTCCATCTTGCGCTCGGCCGTGTGACCGAACGGATCAAGTGCCGTACCGCGCAGCTTGCGGAAGCGCGCGAGCACGCCGAAAGCCCTCATCATCCATTGTCCGTAGCGGGCCTTTTTCAGATGCCCCTCATGGTCTCGCTTGGCCAGAAGCGGCGGCGCGAGATGGAACTCGAGGCTCTCATAGCTCTCGAATGCACCCTCGAGCTGCTTCTTGAAGCTGCCGTCGGTGTAGAGGCGCGCGACCTCATATTCATCCTTGATGGCCATGAGCTTGAACAGATTGCGCGCAGCATGCTCGGTAACACGCGTGGAGCCAGGAACAGCGCGATCCTCCGCCTGTCGCAACTGCTCGATGCGCTGACGGTACCGCTCAGCATAGGCAGCGTCCTGATAGTCGGTGAGGAATTCAACGCGACGCGCAATGATATCCTCAAGGCTCGTGGCAATCTCGCGACCGGCGGCCGGTGCGGCATCTGCCACCAGTTTGCGCACATGCTCCGGGTCGTGCGCCGCGCGACGCCCCCAGCGGAACGCAGCGATATTCATGGACACTGCCTGTCCGTTGAGGTGAATGGCTTTCTCGATGGCTTCGTCCGAAACCGGAATGCCGCCAAGCTGGTATGCCATGCCGAGCATGAACATGTTGGCACCAATGGAATTGCCAAGAAGTACGGTCGCCGTGCGCGTTGCATCAAAGAAATGCGCATGTCCTTCACCGGCCGCCTCGCGCACGGCCTTTTTCAGCCGCTCAACAGGCAGCGAGAAGTCGGCGGAACGTGCAAAGTCGCCGGGCATGACTTCGGCCGTATTGGCTACGAAAAGCGTGTGATCGTGCCGCACCGCAGCCAATACCTTGCGCGCGCCCGAAACGACGAGATCGCAGCCAAGCACGAGATCAGCCTTGCCTGCGGGAACGCGGATGGAGTGTACATCGGCAGGCGTCTTTGCGATTTTCAGATGCGAGAATACCGCGCCACCCTTCTGGGCAAGGCCAGCCATGTCGATGATGCCGGCACCCTTGCCTTCCATGTGCGCGGCCATGCCGAGAATGGCACCGATGGTAACGACACCCGTGCCGCCAATACCATCGACGACACCGGCCCAACCGCCCACACCCAGTGGCATGATTTTCGCAGGCGGCACACCATCAAGCGGATCGCTGCCATTGGTGGCACCCTTCACCTTCTTCAGCTTGCCGCCATGCACGGTGACAAAGGACGGACAGAAGCCATTGACGCACGAGAAATCCTTGTTGCAGCTCGATTGATCGATCGTGCGCTTGCGGCCGAATTCGGTTTCCACCGGCTGCACCGAGACGCAATTGGATTTGACGCCGCAGTCGCCGCAGCCTTCGCAGACGAGTTCGTTGATGATGACGCGCTTGTCCGGATCTGGAAACGTGCCCCGCTTGCGACGACGGCGCTTTTCAGCCGCGCAGGTCTGATCATAGAGCAGGACCGTGACGCCCTTTTCCTCGCGCAGCTCTCGCTGCACCTGGTCCAGATCATCCCGGTGGTGGATGGTGGAGCCGGCAGGGAAACTGATCTTGCCCTCATACTTTTCCGGTTCATCGGAAACGACGGCGATACGCTTGACGCCTTCCGCACGCACCTGGGCGGCGATCATGTCCACGGTCAGGCCGCCTTCATGGGGCTGTCCGCCGGTCATGGCGACTGCATCATTATAGAGGATCTTGTAGGTGACGTTCAGCCCAGCCGCGACCGCCGCACGCAGCGCCAGCGAGCCGGAATGGTTGTAGGTGCCGTCACCGAGGTTCTGGAAGAAATGCTCGCGCTTGGTGAAAGGCGCCTGCCCGATGAACTGCGCGCCTTCGCCACCCATGGCCGTAAAGCCGATTGTGCCCCGCTCCATCCACAGCGCCATGAAGTGGCAGCCGATGCCGCCGCCGGCAATGGAGCCTTCCGGCAGATTGGTGGACGTGTTGTGCGGGCAACCGGAGCAGAAATGCGGACGACGCAAAGCCACGTCCTGCGTGTCGGCCAGCATCGCCTGGAACTGACGCAGCTTCGACACGCGTGCAGCGATCTCTTCGGAATGGCCCATATGCTTGAGAATGCGCTCGCCGATTGTGATGGCGATATGGTTGATGTCGAGCGAGCCCATCGGCGAGAAAAGCCGCTCGTCGCGCTCGTCCTTCTTGCCGATGATGATTGGCTGATTGGCGGTGCCGTACAGGTTCTCGCGAAGCTGAACCTCGACCAGCGAGCGCTTTTCCTCAACCACAATGACCATATCGAGGCCCTGGATGAACTGCGCCATGTGCTGGTAGTCGAAGGGCCATGGGGCCGCGACCTTGAAGAGGCGCAGGCCAATCGTGTTCGCGCGCTCCTCGTCAATGCCCAGCTCATCCAGCGCCTGGCGCACATCCAGAAAGCTGGTTCCAAGTGTGATGATGCCGATCTTGGCGTTGCGCCCGCCTGAGTAGACCATGCGGTTGAGGCCATTGGCCGTAATGAAGGCTGCGGCCGCCTCACGCTTGTAGTCATGAAGCCGCTGCTCCTGGCCAAGCATGTTCACTTCGTGACGGATGTTCAGCCCACCCTCAGGCATATCCACATCCGGAAGTACGATGTTCAACCGCTCCATGGCGACATCAACGGAAGCGGTGGACTCGATATTGTCCTTCACGCATTTGATAGCCGTCCAGGTGCCGGCAAAGCGCGACAGCGCATAGCCATAAAGACCGTAATCGATCAGCTCCTGCACGCCGGCAGGATTGAGGATTGGCACCATTGCATCGACAAAGGCGAATTCGCTGGAATTGGCAACGGTGGACGACTCCGCCGTGTGGTCGTCACCCATCAATGCGAGAACGCCGCCATGCTTCGACGACCCGGCCGCATTGGCGTGGCGGAAGACGTCGCCGGTGCGGTCTACGCCCGGACCCTTGCCGTACCACAGCGCGAAGACGCCGTCGTATTTGCCCTCGCCCAGAAGCTCGGTCTGCTGTGAGCCCCAACACGCCGTTGCAGCGAGCTCTTCATTAAGACCCGGCTGAAAGACGACATCACGCTCGCCAAGTTCCTTGCGTGCTTTCCAAAGCTGCTGATCGAAGCCGCCGAGAGGAGAACCGCGATAGCCTGAGACGAAGCCGGCCGTATTCAGCCCTGCCTGGCGATCACGCTCGCGCTGCATGAGCAACATTCGGATGACCGCCTGCGACCCTGAAACGTAGATGCGTTCCTTGGTTAGATCATATTTGTCATCAAGCGACACGTCGTGCAGCGTCATGAATTCTATCCTCCTCTGCAGCCTCCCATGCTCCTCTTTAGAAGGCTGCAGGGTAAAGTTTTCTCCTGCATTCGTTGCAGGTCAAACCTTTTCGAACGCTTTGAAAAAACAGCAAGAGCATGCCTCGCACAGGCTATGTTACGGCAATATTATTAGCTTTAACCCAGCCAAGCGGAACGAATGTAACAGCAGGATCGAACGGGGTTTTCAGCCCTAGCCGACAGGTCACCCACTCTTTTTGGAACGCAATTGTGCCAACTCTCCCGGATTTTGTGATTCAGACAACTTTTGCCATCCTCTCAAAGCTGGTAAGTACGCCCGCCCGCTATCCGTTCAGAGGTGGATGGTGATGTGGCAAAAACCACCTGCTTTCCGGGAATCGGGGAGAATGATGATGATCGCAGACATGCCGCATAAAAGACGGCTGTGCGACGGGGGGAGTTGAAATGCGAATACTCGCATTGCTCGTCCGCTTGATAAGCGGATTGAATGCCTTGATCGGCAATATTTTCTCATGGCTGGCACTGGCCATCGTGCTCGTCTGCTTCACGGTCGTCGTGCAGCGATATGTCTTCTCCACCAGCTTCGTGTGGATGCAGGACCTCTATATCTGGCTGAACGGTGCCATGTTCACGGCGGTGGCAGGCTTCGCCCTGCTGCGCAATGACCATGTACGCGTCGACATCTTCTATCGGCCGGCCAGCAACCGGAACAAGGCGATTGTCGACCTGATCGGCGTTGTCTTCTTTCTCCTGCCATTCTGCTGGATTGTTGCCTATTATGGCTGGTCCTTCGTTTCCCGCTCCTGGCGCTTGAGCGAAGCGTCCGCCAATGTCGGTGGCATGCCAGGGCTGTTCATCCTGAAGAGCTTCATCATCGCCTTTGCCGTTCTTGTCGCCCTGCAGGGCATCGCCATGGCAATGCGCTCCATCCTGGTGCTTGCGGGGCAGGAAGAGCTTCTGCCCGAAAAGCTGCGCTATGAGCGTCAGGAAACTTTTGAAGAACACACGGCAGGTACGTGATGGATCCGATCATTCTGGGTGAATTCCTGTCGGGGATCATGTTCTTCGGCATTATTGGCATGCTGCTTCTGGGCTTTCCCGTGGCCTTCACGCTTGCTGGCGTATCGCTGATGTTCGGCGCGGTCGGCATGTGGTTCGGCGTCTTCGACCCGTCCAATTTCGGCAGCCTCGCCAACCGCTATATCGGCTTCATGACCAATGAAGTCCTGGTTGCGGTACCGCTCTTCATTTTCATGGGCGTGGTGCTGGAGCGCTCCAAGATCGCCGAGCAGCTCCTCCTGACCATGGGCAAGCTGTTTGGAAATCTGCGCGGTGGCCTCGGCATGTCCGTCATCATCGTGGGTGCGCTTTTGGCAGCATCCACGGGCGTTGTCGGCGCAACCGTGGTGACCATGGGCCTCATCTCCCTGCCTGCGATGCTGCGCGCCAATTACGATCCGCGGTTAGCATCCGGCGTTATCTGTGCATCCGGCACGCTTGGCCAGATCATCCCGCCCTCCACCGTCCTCATCTTCATGGGAGACATGCTGTCGGGCATCAATTCGCAGGTGCAGATGGCCAAGGGCAATTTCGCGCCCGTACCCGTTTCGGTAGGGGATCTCTTCGCCGGAGCCCTGTTGCCCGGCGTGCTCCTGGTCGGCCTCTATCTCGCCTGGACCATCTTCAAGGCCTTCACAGATCCCGAATCCTGCCCGGCAACACCGGTGCCGCCAGAAGAGGAAAAGGCACTGCTGGGAGAGGTCTTCACCGCTCTCCTGCCTCCGCTGCTTCTGATAATGGCGGTTCTCGGCTCGATCCTCGGCGGCATCGCAACGCCGACCGAAGCAGCCTCTGTCGGTGCCGTGGGCGCAATGGTGCTGGCCGCGCTGCGCTGGCGCCTCTCCTTCACCATGATGCGTGAGGCGGTGATCTCGACCGCCACCATCACCTGCATGGTCTTCATCATCCTGTTTGGCGCGTCGGTCTTCTCGATCGTCTTCCGCCTGATGGGTGGCGACAATCTCGTTCACGAGTTCCTGTCGAACCTGCCGGGTGGAACCCTGATGGCAGTGGCCGTGGTCATGGCAATCATGTTCCTGCTGGGCTTTATCCTGGACACCTTCGAGATCATCTTCATCGTGATCCCGATCACAGCTCCCATCCTGCTCGCACTCGATGTCGACCCCGTGTGGCTCGGCGTGTTGGTGGGCGTGAACCTGCAGACGAGCTTCCTCACCCCGCCGTTCGGATTTGCGCTCTTCTATCTGCGCGGCGTGGCGCCGAACTCGGTGTCAACGTCGATGATCTACAAGGGCGTCATCCCCTTCGTGTTCCTGCAGCTTACGGCCATAGCCATCATGTTCGCTTTCCCCGAAATCGCGACATGGCTACCGCGGGCGATCTACAACTAGGCAAACCGCCTGACGACCAAAGAAAAGCCCGGGATGGCCGCACCATCCCGGGCTTTTTTTTCAAGTTCAACCACTCACACGTAGCGATTGACGATGTTCTCCAGGCGCTCCTGGCGTCCGGAGCGGGGCTGCGGGTTGAGGTTCTCGCGTTCGACGCGCTCCGCGATCTCTTCCAAGCTGCGTTCGCCTTTAAGCATGGCCTTGCTTTCTGGCTCGTTCCAGCCGGCATAGCGCTCGTCGAGCGGGTTGGAGAGTGCGCCGTCCTCGATCATCTTGGCTGCCGCCTTCAACCCGCGCGCGCAGACATCCATACCGCCCACATGGGCCGCAATGAGGTCCACCGGATCAAGTGACTGGCGGCGCAGCTTGGCGTCGAAATTCGTGCCGCCCGTAGTGAAGCCGCCATGGGCAAGGATCTGGTAATAGGCGAGCGCAACTTCGGGCACATTGTTGGGGAACTGATCGGTGTCCCAACCGGATTGATAGTCGTTTCGGTTCACGTCGATGGAGCCGAGAATGCCGAGCGCGCCGGCAAGAGCCAGCTCATGCTCGAAGGAATGCCCGGCAAGAATGGCGTGCCCCTGCTCGATATTCACCTTCACCTCGTTCTCGAGGCCATAGCGCTTGAGGAAGCCATAAACCGTGGCGACGTCGAAGTCATACTGGTGCTTGGTCGGTTCCTGCGGCTTGGGCTCGACAAGGATCGCGCCTTCAAAGCCGATCTTGTGCTTGTAGTCGACAACCATGGAGAGGAAGCGGCCAAGCTGGTCGAGTTCGCGGCCCATATCGGTGTTGAGCAGCGTCTCGTAGCCTTCGCGACCGCCCCAGAGAACATAGTTCTCGCCGCCCAGCCGCTTGGTAACATCCATGCAGGCCTTCACCGTGGCCGCCGCATAGGCGAAAACATCCGGGTCTGGATTGGTGGCGGCACCCGCCATGTAGCGGCGGTTGGAGAAGAGGTTGGCGGTACCCCAGAGAAGCTTCGGCCCACCGGCTTCCATCTTGCCTTGGAAATGATCCGCGATCTCGTTGAGGCGCTTCACGCTTTCCGAATAGGTCTCGCCTTCCGGACGCACGTCGTGATCGTGGAAGGTGTAGAAGGGCGCACCCAGAATATCGAACATCTCGAAGGCCACATCGGCCTTGAGGCGCGCCAGATCCATCGTCTCGCCAAACCACGGGCGCTCGAAGGTCTGCCCACCGAAGGGATCGTTACCCGGCCACACGAAATTGTGCCAGTAGCAAACGGCAAAGCGCAGATGCTCTTCCATGCGCTTTCCCAGGACGATTTCGTCTGGATTGTAGTGGCGGAAGGCCAGCTCATTGTCGCTGTCGGGGCCTTCATATTTGATGGGCCCGATATCGCCGAAAAATCCGGTGCTCATTGTTCTACTCCTCGAAGGGCTGGATAAAGCGCGCGATAGCGCAGATAGGCATTTTCGAATGCATCGGTCAGAGCCTCATCAGGCTCGATGGTCTCCGTGATGACGGGCGGCTGGCAGACCGAAAGAGCATCACCACCATTCGCGGCAATCAGGCCCAATCTGGCCGCTCCGAATGCTGCACCGAAATCTCCTTCGGCCGGGATATCGAGCTCTATCTGCAGAGCGGTGGCGATTGCCTTCAGCCAGTAGCGTGAACGGGAGCCACCCCCGATGGCCGTAGCCCGCGTGAGCGTCGTGCCTGCCGCTTTGAGTGCTTCCAGATTGTCTCGGAATGCGAAGGCCACGCCTTCGAGCACCGCCTGCGTCAGTGCAGCGGCATCATCCTGATGGGAAAGGCCGCAGAAGCCGCCGCGGATGGCCGCATCGTTGTGGGGTGTGCGTTCGCCGGAGAGATAAGGAACGAATGTGGCCCTGCCCGGCGCCTTAAGGTTCTCGCCTAGCGCTGCCGTCAGTTCTCCAGCGGAGCGACCGGTGATGCCCGAGAGCCAGTTGAGCGAATCCGTCGCCGAGAGGATGACGCCCATCTGGTGCCAGGTACCAGGTAGTGCATGGCAGAATGTATGCACTGCACTTTCAGGATTGGGAAGATAGGCTTCATTGGCTGCAAATAGCACGCCCGACGTTCCAAGCGAAAGGAAGGCCGAGCCCGGCGCCACCGTTCCAGCACCGCAAGCAGATGCTGCATTATCGCCGGCTCCACCGGCGACAACCGGGGCATTGTCAAAACCGAAGCGTTCGCACAATTCGCGACGGAGGCTGCCCGACACTTCCGTCCCTTCGACCAGGCGTGGCATGTGGCTTTCGTCAAGAGCAGTCGCGGCAAGAAGAGAGGCGTCCCACCGACGCTTCTCAACATCAAGCCAGGCCGTTCCGGCTGCATCGGACATCTCCGAGACATGTTCGCCCGTGAGCCAAAGCCGCAGATAATCCTTCGGCAGAAGCACCTTTCGCGTGGCTGCGAAGATGTCTGGCTCATTGGATTTTACCCAGGCAAGCTTGGGAGCTGTGAAGCCGGGAAACACGATATTGCCGGTGAGCTTGCGGAACTTGGGGTCAGCGTCCAGCGCCGCTGCTTCGACGTGAGAACGCGTGTCGTTCCAAAGAATGCAGGGGCGCAACGGCTTGTCAGACGCATCAAGCAGAGTTGCACCGTGCATCTGACCGGAAAGGCCGATCCCGCTCACCTTGCCCATTTCGGCAGGATGAGACTTCTTCAGTTCGCTTAGTGCCTCCGCTGTCGCATCCAGCCAATCCTGCGGGTTCTGCTCCGACCAGCCGGAATGGGGACGCGAAACTTCAAGCGGGGCATTGGCCGAACCGACAATCTTCTGCGCGTCGTCGATCAGCAGCGCCTTTACCCCGGATGTGCCGAGGTCCAGCCCGATATACATATATTCCTCCCAGGCTCGCGACGATTGCGAGTTGAGGCCCGATTATTTTTTTCGAGTCTCGAAACAAATAATGCACAAGCTGAATGTATACGCAATGGCCAGGCGTGATTTCGTGATCTGGCAGCGTACCAATCGCCAGCTTGCAGCCCTTTCCATCCTCGGTGCGCCCGCCTATCGTAAGCGCCAGCTTTGCAATCACGGATGAGGGAGGGGCAGATGGCCGATATTCAGGATGTGCATGTTCTGGTAGTGGGCAATCTCCATGAGCACGCGGTGAAGCGGCTGGAGGAGAACTTCCAGGTCACTCGCCTTTCCAAGGCCGATGCTTCAGCGCTGCCCCCGGATGACGCACAGAATTTCCGGGCCATCGCCGCATCTGGCGCCGTTGACGCGGCCTTCATCGATGCCTTGCCTAATCTGGAAATCATCGCGAATTTCGGCGTGGGTTACGATGCAGTGGATGCGGGCCACGCGGGCAAGAAGGGCGTCATGGTCACCAACACCCCCGATGTGCTGACCGAGGAGGTCGCCGACACGGCCATCGGCCTGCTCATCAACGCGACGCGCGAATTGCCGAAGGCGGAGAACTACCTGCGCGCCGGAAAATGGAAGAGCGATGGCGCATATCCGCTCACGCGCGGCAGCCTGAGAGGGCGCAAGGTCGGCATATTCGGCATGGGGCGGATCGGCCTTGCCATTGCCCGCCGTATTGAGGCATTCGGTCTGCCGGTCAGCTATTTCAACCGTAGCAGGGTCGATGGCGTATCCTATGAATACCATGGCTCGCTGCTCGAGCTCGCCGGGGCAGTGGATACATTGATTTCAGTCGCACCGGGAACACCTCAGACGGCCAAGGCTGTCAACGCCGATGTGCTGAAGGCGCTCGGACCGGATGGCATTTTCGTCAATATCGGGCGCGGAAGCACGGTGGATGAGGAAGCTCTGGCTCAAGCCTTGAAGAGCGGGACCATCATGGCTGCCGGTCTGGACGTTTTCGCTGACGAACCAAATGTGCCGCAAGCACTTCTTGAATGCGAGAATGCTTCCCTGCTGCCCCATGTTGGCTCGGCTTCGCAGCACACCCGCCGCGCGATGGCGGACCTTGTGGCGCAGAATGTGATCAGCTGGTTTGGCGAAGGAAAGGCGGTTACACCCGTGTCCGAGACACGACATGTGACATCAGGCCGCTGAACTTGATTAAGAATTGGTTGCGGCTGCCAAGATTTCGTTAACTTTTCCTGCACCATAGTTGGAACTGATTTGGAAGCGAGGCCCAACTATGAAGATCTTGATGACCGGAATCCTCCTTGCCGGCCTTGTTGGTGCAGCGCCGCTTGTGCTTTCGGCCGCCGAGGACGACAGTGCTGCTGATATCGTAGCCGCAAAGGGCGAGGTCACGCAGTATCGGCTGAGCGTTGCCGGACATGACGAAACCTGCACCATCTCTGCCGGGAACCCTACACAGGATAGCCATGCCGTGAGCATGAACGGCAATTGCTCGTCCGCGGTTCCAGCCCTGAAGAAAGTGCGTTACTGGCGCAAGGACGGCGCCGGCGATCTGGTGCTTGCTGCCGACAGCGGCGAAGTGGTTGCCAAGTTTTTTGCGGCGGACGGTGTAGCCTATGAATCGCTCAAGCCGATGTCGCCCATGATGGCCCTGACTGCGGAGCAATAATCCTCAGGCAGCATTGCCACGGGCGTGCCGTGCCGCATGATGCGTCCGGACAGCATCGCCGAAACTTTCGAATATCTGTCGTGAAGCCGGATCCGTCTCGGCCCAGTATTCCGGGTGCCACTGCACGCCGACAGCGTAGGCATTGGTGCCACGAACCGAAACCGCCTCTACCGTGCCATCGGGCGCTTCGGCCTCGATGTCCAGCCCCTCGCCCAAGCGGTCAATTCCCTGGCGATGGATCGTATTCACCCGTACGGATTCACTCTTGAATATCCCGGCAAGGCAAGAGCCCGGCCTGATCCGCACATCCTGACGAATGGCAAACCGCTCGTCCTGGCTGACATTTTCCGGTGCTCGATGATCCATCCGCCCCGGCAGATTCTGGATTTCAGTTGCCAACGTGCCGCCAAGCGCGACATTCAGCTCCTGAATGCCGCGGCAGATGGCCAGAAGCGGCACCCCCCTTCTGATCGCCGCGCGGATAAGCGGGATTGTGGTGCCATCGCGACGGCGGTCATAGGGACCGTTTTCCTCGACAGCCACCTCGCCATAAAGCTCCGGCCAGACATTCGATTTCGAGCCGGTGAGCATCACGCCATCCACTCCCGCGAGCAGAGTCTCCAGGTCAAGCTCGTCCTCGAAAGAGGGAACGAGCAGCGGTGTCACACCGGCGGTGCGGATTGCAGCGCGCAGATACTGCTCAGGGGCAGCATGCCACTCATAGTTCTCGAAGGATTTCACATCGGTCGAAACGGCGATCAGCGGCTTGGACATGCTCGGCATCCACACAATTGGCATCTGCCACGCAATCTAGCCGAACATGTGCCCGCCACAAGGGCTACGATACAATTGCTTCACCTGTTAACCGTTGAAAAACAGAATGTTTCTGCGTCCCCGCCAAAGGCGCAACAAAACTGGACTTGGAAGCGCTCGCATGTATTTATACGCGCCGATATCGGCGCGGGCGTCCCTGCCTTGCGGTCCCGATCTCGTTCTTTTCGATCCACACTTTTGGGGAGGTAATCCATGGATCGCCGTTCGTTTATCAAGAAAGCCGGTCTTGCTGGCGCTGCAGGTGTTGGCGCTGCCACGCTCGCCGCTCCGGCCATCGCACAGGGCAACCAGACCTGGCGCATGGTCACGACCTGGCCGAAGAATTTCCCAGGCCTGGGCGTCGGTGCGCAGCGTCTTGCCGACCGCATCACCGCCGCTTCCGGCGGTCGCCTGACCATTCAGGTTTATTCCGCAGGCGAACTCGTGCCGCCGCTGCAGTCGCTTGACGCAGTCATCGACGGTTCGGCCGAGATGAGCCATGGCGCAGCCTACTACTGGCAGAACAAGAGCCCGGCGCTCGCATTCTTCACCGGCGTTCCCTATGGCATGACCTCCCGCGAGCTGACCGCCTGGGTTCGCTACATGGGCGGCCAGGAACTGTGGGACGAAATCTACGACCAGTTTGGCCTTCAGGGCTTCCTGTCGGGCGACACGGGCACCCAGGCCGGTGGCTGGTTCCGTGAAGAGCTGACCGGCGTTGATTCCGTCAAGGGCCTTCGCTTCCGTACACCCGGCCTTGGCGGCCGCGTCTGGGAGAAGCTTGGCGCCACGGTAACCAACATGGCAGCTGGCGAGATTTTCCAGGCTCTGCAGTCCGGCACGCTTGATGCTGCAGAATTCGTTGGCCCGTACAACGATCTGGCGCTCGGCTTCTATCAGGTTGCCAAGAACTACTACTTCCCGAGCTTCGTGGAGCCGGGTCTGGCAACCGAACTCGTGGTCGACAAGAAGAAGTATCAGGAACTGCCGGAAGACCTGCAGGCCATCATCAAGGATGTCTGCCAGGCCGAATACGACCAGGTTGCTTCCGACTTCTACGCAAACGATCCGCGTGCGCTTCAGACGCTCATCAATGAGCATGGCGTGACGGTTCGCCAGTTCCCCGACGAGATCATGGAAGCAGGCGGCAAGGCTGCAGCCGAGATCCTCGGCGAGCTGCGCGATTCCGATGACGCGCTGGTCAAGAAGACGACCGAGAGCTTCATCGAAGCCCTCAACGTGCTTCGCACCCGCTCGGAGGGCACCGACGGCGCCTTCATTCAGGCCCGCGAGAAGTTCTTCAAGATCTGATCGCCGCTGTGATGTTTTTCTAGAAAAAACATCAATTTAATCAGGAACTTTATGGACCGGGCTGCGTTCGCAGCCCGGTCTTATTTTTTCATAAGACCGTCGCCAAATATTCATCCAACCGCCTTCATCCAGTCAGGATTGCAGGCGCAATATCCGCGCAGTGAATCGAATGAGGCGTACCATGTCTGTTCACAGAACCGTAGAAGCTCAGATCGATGCCCTGCTCACCAAGGATGATTCCTCATCCATAATCGAAACCCTCTACTCGCTCGGCCAGGCTGCAGGTGATGCTGCCTCGATCGGGGACGAGTGGGACCGCGCTGTTCAGGCGCGGCTACAGGCCCGATTGGCCCGCAAGATGCGGGAGGCAATCGAGCCGTCAGGCCTGAGCAAGCCTGCCTCCTCGGCGGCCTGAGGCTGAAGCTTCTTCTTTAGAAACACTTTTTCATGAATGGATTTCCCTATGGCATTCGGCGATCAACCGAACAGGCGCAGGCTTTTCGCGCTCATACCGGTCGGTGCAAACCGAGAGACTGGCCCCCTGCACCGCCAGCGTTCCACAGGGCGGCGCATCAGCGAGTTTCTGTGTGATGACGGAATGGCTTGCCCACCGGGCCGCGGGCCCGGTCCGAGCCGACGCGTGGCACTTCGGCAAAAAATGAGTGCTGAGGACGGACGGCTTTACCGGCACACGGGCGAACTGGGATCAGTGCAAAGCTGATTTTCCCAACACCTTCTGCTGATTGACACCACTTCCTCCGGCGCCTACCGATCTGGCACTTGCCGGAGGAGGAAACCGCATCATGGCCGAGGCCTTTATCTGCGACTATATCCGCACCCCGATTGGCCGTTTCGGGGGTAGCCTGTCCCAGGTACGCTCGGACGACTTGGCGGCCATACCGCTGAAAGCGCTTATCGAGCGAAACCAGGGAGTTGACTGGGCGGCCATTGATGACGTCTATCTGGGCTGCGCAAATCAGGCAGGCGAAGACAATCGAAATGTCGCACGCATGGCCGTCCTGTTGGCCGGATTGCCAGTTGATGTGCCCGGCTCCACCATCAACAGGCTTTGCGGATCGGGGATGGATGCGGTCACGATTGCAGCCCGCGCGATCAAATCTGGCGAAGCCGACATCATGATCGCCGGCGGGGTGGAATCCATGAGCCGCGCCCCATTCGTCATGCCCAAGGCGGAAACCGCTTTTTCCCGAAACGCGGAAATCTACGACACCACCATCGGCTGGCGTTTCGTGAACCCGGTGCTGAAGAAGCAATATGGCGTCGATTCCATGCCTGAGACCGGGGAGAACGTCGCGGCGGAATTCGCGATCGGTCGTGCCGATCAGGACGCCTTCGCCGCACGCAGCCAGCACAAGGCTGTCGCCGCCCAGGAGAATGGGCGGCTGGCAAAGGAAATCACCCCTGTCCGCATACCGCAGCGCAAAGGCGAGGCGCTTGTTGTTGAACGGGATGAACATCCGCGCCCAGGCACCACTGCGGAGAAACTCTCCAAGCTGCCAACGCCCTTCCGGGAAGGCGGAACGGTGACGGCCGGCAATGCGTCCGGCGTGAATGACGGCGCCGCCGCTTTGATCATTGCCTCCGAAGAGGCCGCAAAGCGTCACGGCCTGACCCCGATCGCGCGCATTCTCGGCGGTGCAACTGCAGGTCTGAGCCCACATATCATGGGTTTTGGTCCGGCACCGGCCACGACGAAGCTCTGCGCGCGCCTTGGACTTAAAATTACAGACTTCGATGTGATTGAACTGAATGAAGCCTTCGCCTCGCAGGCACTGGCCGTCTTGCGCGATCTTGGCCTGCCCGATGATGCAGAGCATGTAAATCCGAACGGTGGCGCAATCGCGCTCGGTCACCCGCTCGGAATGTCGGGTGCTCGCATAACCGGAACGGCAGCCGTCGAATTGCATGAACGAGAAGCTAAACTGGCACTTGCCACCATGTGTATCGGCGTTGGTCAGGGCATAGCCATTGCGCTGGAGCGCGTTTGAACGTCAAAGGCGCTTTCAGACGGCGATGATCCAGGGTTCATCGAAGAAAAACTCTTCGAGATTGTTTCCCTCACCTCCGCGGTCGACCACCAGGAAATCCTGATCCTCGTCGATTGCGGTCAGAACGCCATGCCAGGTATTGGCGTGGTAGTTCACCCCCTGAGACCCCGCTGCGATGAAGGCATGAGGAGCACCGGGCATGCCATCTTCATCGTGGCAGACGATGGTCAGAAAGCGTCGCGCGCCCAAAGGGAAGAATGCCTGGCTTCCCAGCGGATGACGCTCAACCATCTTGAGCGTGAGCGGCAGCTCATAGGCTTCCCCCCGGAAGATGTTGATGAGCACGCGCGCATTCTCCCCGCGCGTATCCACCTTCGCCAGATCGTGGAAGCGCCGTGTCTTTCCGGAGTTGATAAGAAAGTTCTCCGCGCCGTCGGTCTCGATGACATCCCCGAAAGGCCTGAAGGCCTCCTTCGTCAGTGGCTGCGCCTTGATGATGCGCTCGCTCACCGAAATGGTCCCTTGAGCTTGGGGTGGCGGTTAACATCCTTGTAGAGCAGATAGCGGAACTTGCCTGGCCCGCCCGCATAACACGCCTGGGGACAGAAGGCGCGCAGCCACATGAAGTCGCCCGCTTCCACCTCCACCCAATCCTGGTTCAGCCGATAAACCGCCTTGCCCTCCAGAACATAAAGCCCGTGCTCCATGACATGGGTCTCGGCAAAGGGAATGATCGCACCCGGCTCGAAGGTGACGATGGTGACATGCATGTCATGGCGCAGGTCATCGGGATCTACGAAGCGCGTTGTGGCCCATTTGCCATCTGTATGCGCCATCGGTGTCGGCTCAATTTCGCGCTCGTTGAGGAACAGCGGCTCCGGCGCGTCCAGTCCATCTACCGCTTCATAGGCCTTGCGGATCCAGTGGAAGACGGCTTTTTTCTGGCTGTTGTTTTTCAAATTCCAGCCGCTTGCTGGCGGCAGGTAGGCGTAGCCGCCCTCGCCCATCTGATGGACCTCGCCGCCCACCGTAACCTCGACCTGCCCTTCAACCACGAAGAGCACACCTTCAGCCTGGCTTTCCGGCTCCGGCCGTTCGCTCCCGCCGCCCGGTTCCACTTCCATGATGTATTGCGAGAAGGTCTCGGCAAATCCCGAAAGCGGACGTGCGATGATCCAGGCGCGCGTTTTCTCCCAGAAAGGCAGTTTGCTTGTGACGATATCCGTCATCACGCCCTTGGGGATAACCGCATAGGCCTCGGTGAAAACCGCCCGGCCGGTCAGAAGCTGGTTCTGGTCCGGCAGACCGCCCGCGGGCGCGAAATAGTTTGCATTCTTCATGTTTGGCACCGTCACGGCAGCAGGTCTTTAAGGCGATGATACGCGATGCGCTCGACCTGGCGGCAGGCAGTCGCAAACTCTTCCTCACGGGTATTTGTCAGCCGCTTCACGAACGCATCCAGAATGGAAGCCTTGTCATGGTCGCGCACGGCAATGATGAAGGGGAAGCCGAAACGCTCCACATAGGCCTGATTGAGCACGGTGAAACGCGAACGCTCTTCATCGGTCAGCGCATCAAGGCCAGCTGACGCCTGTTCCTGCGTTGAATGTTCGGTCAATCTTCTCGCCGCCGCAAGCTTTCCCGCAAGATCCGGATGGGCAGTCAGAACACCAAGCCGCTCCTCCTCGCTTGCCGTCCGGAAACTGCGGCACAAGGCATTGTGCAACCCCGCCGCGCTATCATGAGCTGGCCCCAGTTCCAGCCCGTGCGCACGTTCCGCTATCCAGGGCGAATGCTCGAAGATTCCACCAAACGCCTCGACAAATTCGCCAAGCTTCATCCGGCTTGGGCGCAGCTTCGGAGCCACATAGGGGTGATGATCCTTCCAGTGACGCGCGATCTCGCCACGGGTGGCAAGCCATACCCGCTCATGCGATTGCACATGGTCGATGAAGCGCTGCAGCGCTGCAGCCCGTCCCGGCCTGCCCACCAGGCGGCAATGCAGGCCGATGCTCATCATGGCAGGCCGTCCGGCCAGCCCCTCGGCATAAAGCGTGTCGAACGTATCGCGCAGATAGGCGAAAAACTGATCGCCCGAATTGAACCCCTGCGGCGTCGCGAAGCGCATGTCGTTTACATCGAGCGTATAGGGAATGACGAGTTGCGGATCGGCAGGATTGCCTTGCCCGTCATGGTCGATCCAATAGGGCAGGTCATCGTCATAGGTATCGGAAATCCATTCGAAGCAGCCAGCCTTCAGCGCCAGCTTAATCGTGTTGACCGAGGTGCGGCCGAGATATAGGCCACTTGGCTTCTCGCCCACGACCTCTTCGTGAAGCGCAATTGCCGTCTCAAGCTCGCGCCGCTCATCCGCCTCCGAATGATCGCGATAGTCGATCCAGCGCAGGCCGTGAGTGGCAATTTCCCAACCGGCCTCCTTCATGGCGGCGACCTGTTCGGGACCGCGCGCCAGCGCGCTCGCGACGCCAAAAACCGTGGCGGGAACATTCGCCTCGGTAAGCATGCGATGAAGCCGCCAGAAACCGGCCCGCGCGCCATATTCGTAGATGGATTCCATGTTCCAATGGCGCTTGTCCGGCCACGGCTGGGCACCAACGATCTCGGAGAGGAATGCCTCGGAGGCTGCATCCCCGTGCAGCACGCAGTTCTCGCCACCTTCCTCATAATTGACGACGAACTGCACGGCTATTGCCGCATCACCCGGCCAGTGGGCATAAGGTGGATTGGGCCCGTAGCCGCGCATGTTTCTGGCGTATCGGTTCACGTGTTTCCTCGTTCTCCAGTCGGCTGCAGCATAGGGGAGCCGATATTCATGCGTCTCATCGAAAAATTTGAAAGAGTTTTTGGCGCTGTTAGCGATGCGCCCCCTTATGCTGCCACATCATTTGCCGCACAATCAGGCCAGATAACATGAAAACCCATTTTTGGGAGAAGGCTGCATGAGCAGCAATGCAGGCGGAAAGCTGACCACCCATGTGCTGGATACGGCAACAGGCAAACCCGCCTCGGGAATGACAATCTCGCTGTATCGGCTTGAAGGCGCCCTTGAGCGCCGCCTCATCAAGACTGTCCGCACCAATGACGATGGCCGCTGTGACGCGCCGGTGCTTCAGGGCGATGATTTTCGCACAGGCACCTACGAACTGGTATTCGAGGCTGGTGCCTATCTGCGCGCGCAGGGACAGACCCTGCCCGAACCGGCTTTCCTCGACACGATTCCCATTCGCTTCGGCATGTCCGAAGAGCGCCATTACCATGTCCCGCTCCTCATCTCGCCCTATGGCTATTCCACCTACAGGGGCAGCTGAATGACCTTGCGCCGCGAAATACGCTTTCTGCTGAATGAACAGGAAATCCGACTGGACCGCCTGCGTCCAGGCGAAACCCTTCTCGACTTCCTGCGCCTCAACCGCCGTCTCACCGGCACCAAGGAAGGCTGCGCGGAAGGCGATTGCGGTGCTTGCACCGTTCTGGTGGGGCGTTTGACTGCTGACGGCCTCGTCTATGAAGGCGTCAACGCGTGCATCCGCTTTCTGGCATCGCTCGATGGCTGCCATGTCGTCACGGTGGAGCATGTCCGCGGCAGCGAGGGAAAACTGCACCCGGTGCAGCAGGCACTGGTGGACCATCACGGCTCGCAATGCGGCTTCTGCACGCCGGGCATTGTCATGTCGCTCTATGCGCTTTGGATGGCCAATTCTTCTCCGTCCGAAGCCGACATTGAGAAGGCGCTGCAGGGCAATCTCTGCCGCTGCACCGGCTATGCACCGATCATCCGCGCAGCCCTTGCGGCCTCGCAGTCCGATCGCAATGGCGATCCGCTCTTGAGTGAACGCTCAAAGGTCATGGCTGCACTCCAGGCGATGCACGACGGTCAGACCGTCGACATGGGCGAAGGCGAAAACCGCATCATCGTGCCCGCGAATGTGGATGATTTTGCCAGCGCACTCGAAGCAAATCCCGATGCAACCATCGTTGCCGGATCCACGGATGTGGGGCTTTGGGTGACAAAGCAGTTCCGCGCAATACACCCGGCTATATTCCTCAACCGCCTTGATGAACTTCGCGACGCCTTGCTGGACGGTCAGGTCCTGAAGATCGGTGCCGGTGTCAGCTATACCGATGCCCGCCACATCTTCGCCGAACACATCCACGAGCTCGCGGAACTTCTGGACCGTATCGGCGGCGACCAGGTGCGCAATATGGGAACCATCGGCGGCAATATAGCAAATGGCTCGCCCATCGGTGACATGCCACCGTCGCTGATCGCGCTGGGCGCAACACTCGTCCTTCGCAAGGGTAGCGAACGACGCGAGATGCCACTGGAAGACTACTTCATCGACTACGGCAAGCAGGACCGCAAACCGGGCGAGTTCGTCGAGCGGGTCGATGTTCCGCTGCCTGCGGCACAAACACGTTTCCACGCCTGGAAGATCTCCAAGCGCCGCGAGGAGGACATTACCGCCGTGCTCGGTGCCTTCGCTGTCACGCTCAATGATGAGAATGTCGTGACCCAAGCGCGCATCGCCTATGGCGGCATGGCAGCCACGCCGAAGCGTGCGCGCGCCATGGAAGAAGCCCTGATCGGGCGCAAACTCGACGATGCGACGGTCGAACGGGCCATGGAGGTCTGTACCCGGGACTTCACCCCGATCAGCGACATGCGAGCGAGTGCTGACTACCGGATGATGGTGGCTCGAAATCTCATCAAGCGCTTCCAGCTCGCGGTCACAACCTCAGACCAGCCGGTCATGACCCGCAGACATCAGGCGGCCTGAAGATGAACAAGATCGACAAGGAACAGAGTTTCGCAAACGCCATCAAGGGCGGTGTGGCGACCAACCAGCCACATGATTCCGCGCACAAGCACGTTACCGGCGAAGCGGTTTATATCGACGACATGGCCGAACCGGCAGGCACGCTGCATGCCTATCTCGGCCTCTCCACCGTCGCGCACGGCGCCATCAAGCAGATGAACCTTGATGCGGTACGTGCCGCACCCGGCGTCGTGGCCGTCCTCACTTCCGAAGACGTGCCGGGCGTCAACGACATCAGCCCGACCGGCCTTCACGACGAGCCGATCTTTGCCGATGGATTGGTGCATTTCCTGGGGCAACCGGTATTCGCCGTCGTTGCCGAGACCCGGGAAGCCGCGCGCAAGGCCTGCCTGAAGGCTGAGATAATTTACGATGAAAAGCCGGCCCTGATCGACGTCGCTGATGCGGCACCGGATGCGAAACTCGTTGCCAAACCCCTGACCCTGCAACGCGAGGATGCCGCTGCCGCCATTGCTGCCGCACCACGCCAGGCGAAGGGGCAGATGCGCGTGGGTGGACAGGATCATTTCTATCTGGAAGGCCAGATCGCTTTCGCCCTTCCCGGTGAAGATCATGATGTGACCGTGTTTTCCTCCACCCAGCACCCGAGCGAAGTGCAGCACATGGTTGCGCATGCGCTGGGCGTTCCCTCACATGCGGTAACGGTGGAGATCCGGCGTATGGGCGGCGGCTTTGGCGGCAAGGAAACCCAAGCGAACATATTTGCGGCCGTAGCCGCCATCGCAGCGAAGAAAACCCGTCGCCCGGTCAAGATCAGGCCCGACCGCGATGACGACATGATCGCCACCGGCAAGCGCCACGATTTCCTGATCGACTACGAGGTAGGCTTTGATGATGAAGGCCGGATCCTGGGCGTGGCCTTTACCTACGCCGCGCGCTGCGGTTTCTCCGCAGACCTGTCGGGACCTGTGACAGATCGCGCGCTGTTCCATTGCGACAACGCCTACTTCTATCCGGCGGTGCATGCCGTCTCGCGTCCGCTCTACACCAACACCGTTTCCAACACCGCTTTCCGTGGGTTTGGCGGCCCACAGGGCATGGTGGGCGCCGAACGCATCATGGACGAGATCGCCTTTGCCCTCGGCAAGGATCCACTGGAGATCCGCAAGATCAATCTCTATGGCGATGATGACCGTAACCTCACACCCTATCATCAGAGGGTGGAGGACAATCTCGCTCACCGCGTGATCGCGGAGCTGGAAGAAGCCTGCGACTATACTGACCGACGAGCCGAGATCGCAGCCTTCAACGACAAGAGCCCTGTCATCAAGCGCGGCATCGCGCTGACGCCAGTGAAGTTCGGCATCTCCTTCACCGCCACCCATTTCAACCAGGCCGGCGCCTTGGTGCATGTCTATACGGATGGTTCGGTTCACCTGAACCATGGTGGCACCGAGATGGGCCAGGGTCTCTACGTGAAGGTCGCGCAGATCGTCGCGGAAGAATTCCAGATCGACATCGACCAGGTAAAGATCACGGCAACCACCACCGGCAAGGTGCCCAACACTTCCGCCACCGCGGCATCATCCGGCACCGACCTCAACGGCATGGCTGCACAGAATGCCGCGCGGCAGATCAAGCAGCGGCTGATCGATTTCGCCATCGACAACTACGAGGTACCGGAATCGCAGGTCGAGTTCCTGCCCGGTCGCGTGCGCGTGGGCAATCAGGAGATCCCCTTCGCCGACCTTGTGCGCCAAGCCTATATGGCACGTGTGCAGCTCTCGGCCGCTGGTTTCTACAAGACGCCAAAGATCCATTGGGACCGTGACAAAGGCCAGGGCCGACCCTTCTACTATTTCGCCTATGGTGCGGCGTGCACGGAGGTCTCCATCGACACCCTCACCGGCGAATATGTGATCGAGCGTACCGACATTCTTCACGAGACGGGCCGCTCGCTCAACCGCGCCATCGATATCGGTCAGATCGAAGGCGGCTTCGTGCAAGGCATGGGTTGGCTGACTACGGAAGAGCTTGTCTGGGACGAGAAGGGGCGGCTTCGCACCCACGCGCCCTCCACCTACAAGATCCCGCTTGCCTCCGACCGCCCGAAAATCTTCAACGTGACGCTTGCGGACTGGGCGGAGAACCGCGAGGCGACCGTTCATCGCTCCAAGGCTGTCGGCGAGCCGCCATTCATGCTTGCCATCTCGGTTCTGCACGCCCTGTCGGACGCTGTGGCCAGTGTTGCCGACCACCGCATATGCCCAAGGCTTGATGCTCCGGCCACGCCTGAGCGCGTGCTGATGGCGGTGGAACGCCTGCGCGCAGAGGCTGCCGGCTAGATCGTGGTTCACGCTCCGGCTAGTCTCAGGCCATGACCAAGCTCACCGCCAGACTTCGCACTTGGCTGGACGCCAATCCACGCGCGGCAGTCATCCGCGTCACAAGCGCGAAAGGCTCCACGCCGCGCGAGGAAGGCGCATGGATGCTGGTTTCGCCGGCCGCGATCTTCAATACTATCGGCGGCGGGCAGCTGGAGTTTCTGGCTATCGCAAAGGCGCGCGAGCTGATTGAGCAGAACCTTGCCAATGGCACGATGGACGTACCGCTTGGTCCGGAAATCGGCCAGTGCTGCGGCGGTCGCGTCGGTCTGGAGATCAAACTAGCCGCACCCTCCATCCGAAACCAACTTCTTGAAGATGCGGCCATTCGAGATCGCGCCCGTCCGCACGTCTATCTCTTCGGCGGCGGCCATGTCGGCCAGGCTTTGAGTGAGGCGCTGAGCCTCCTGCCCCTCCACACGGTCCTTGTCGAAACGCGGCCCGAGGCTTTGGAAGAGATCACGGCTGATGTCGAAAAACGCCTGACCCCGGTTCCCGAAGACGCGGTTCGCTCAGCACCGGAAGGCTCCGCCTTCGTGATCCTGACCCACGACCACGCGCTCGATTTCCTGATCGCTTCCGAAGCACTCGCCCGCAAGGACGCGCTCTATGTCGGCATGATCGGATCAAAAACCAAACGCGCCACCTTCAAGAGCTGGTACGGCAAGAACGACGGCAAGGAGAGTGACCTCGCCCGCCTCACCTGCCCCATAGGCGGCACCACCAGCGACAAACGCCCTGCCGTCATCGCCGCGCTCGCAGCCGCAGAGGTAATGCGGGCATTGATGTCGACCTAACGCCCCGCCAGTGCCTCGCTGATCATGCGTTGGCAGCGTTCGGCCATGAAGTCGACGAGCAGGCGCAGCTTGGGGTCCTGGTATTTTTTGTGCGGATAGAGAGCTGCGAGCTTGACCGGAACCGGCGGATTTTCCGGCAGCACGACCTTTAGCCTGCCATCGCGCAAAAAGCCTTCGATCTCGAAGCGCGGCTTGTTGATAATCCCTCGGCCTTCGATCGCCCAAGAGGTCAGCACATCACCGTCATCGGTGTCAAAAGGCCCGGCGACCTGATATTTCTGAGGGCCTTCCGGAGTCTGGAGCGTCCAGAAATACTCCCGTGCACCAGGAAACCTCAAAAGCAGGCAGTCATGCGGGGCTTCCACGAGGTCTTCCGGCTTTTCCGGCATGCCGCGGCGCTCAATATAGCCGGGTGCAGCTGCAAGAACACGTTCGCAATCGGCGATACCGCGCATGCGCAGACTGGAATCTTCCAGAACACCCAGCCGGAAGGCCACATCGATGCCTTCCTTCATCATGTCCACTTCGCGGTCGGACAGGCGAAGCCTGACCTCGATTTCGGGATACTGGTCGTGAAAAGAGGGAATGCCGCTGGCAATCATTCGGCGTCCCAACCCCAGAGGAGCCATGACGCGGATCACGCCGCGCGGCTGGCCTGACAATGCGGCTATGGCGGCCTCCGCCTCATCCACCGCGGCGAGGATCTTCTTCGCGCCCTCGTAGAACACCGTGCCCTGTTCGGTGGGAACAAGCTGCCGCGTGGTGCGGTTGAAAAGCCGCACGCCGAGATGCTTTTCGAGTTCCTTTATGCGGTTGGACGCAACAGCGGGAGACAGCCTCATGTCCCGACCCGCGGCCGAAAGGCCACCGAGTTCCACGACACGAACGAATACTGAGATATTATCCAGATAAGCCATTTCGGGATAGAACGATGATCCCGCCCTATTTTCAAGAAAATCTTGAAAGTTATCCGGAGGCGGAATCGTTTCCCGCTGTGAATTGATCTTTAGAGTCGCGTGGCTTACCGACCATTCGCATGGAGCGGTCGACATTATCGGGATAGACAGGGCGCATGACCAAGAAACTGATCCGCGGCAGGACGCTGACATTCCTCGCCCGCCCGCATGGCATCGATGACCATGCTTCCTTCCGCTATGAGGAAGATGGCGCCTTGCTTATCGACGAGGGCCGCATCCTGCGTGCCGCCAGCTTCGAGGATCTGAAGGAGGCCGCAGCCGACTGCGAGATCGTGGATCACCGCCCCCACCTGATCCTTCCGGGCTTCATCGACACGCATGCGCATTTCCCGCAGATGCAGGTGATCGCAAGCTACGGCGCCGAGCTGCTCGACTGGCTCAACAATTACACCTTCCCCGAAGAGATGCGCTTTGCCGATTCAGACCATGCGGCGCGCATCGCAAGCTTCTTCCTGGACGAACTTTTGCGCCAAGGCACGACCACCGTGGCCGCCTATTGCTCCGTGCATCCCGAGAGTGCCGACGCACTGTTCGCCGCAGCCTGCGAGCGGGACATGTGCGTCATCGCCGGCAAGGTGATGATGGATCGCAACGCGCCCGAAGCGCTGACAGACACGCCGCAAACATCCTATGACGACACGAAGGAACTGATCCGCCGCTGGCATGGCCAAAGCCGCTGCCTGTATGCCATCACCCCCCGCTTTGCGATCACCTCCACGCCTGAACAGCTCGAAGCGGCCGGCGCGCTGGTGCGTGAGCACCCGGACCTGCATGTGCAGACGCATCTGAGCGAAAACCATGCGGAAATCGACTTCACAATGTCGCTCTATCCGCAGGCGAAAGACTACACCGGTATCTATGAAGACTATGGGCTGCTGACGCCCAGGACGCTGCTTGGCCACTGCATCCATCTGTCCGAGCGCGAGGCAGACATTATTTCCGAAACCGGGTCGGTAGCGGTTTTCTGTCCCACATCCAACCTGTTTCTGGGTTCTGGTCTCTTCGACTATCAGCGCTATCGTCGTCGCGAAAAGCCACTGCGCATGGCGACCGCCACCGATGTGGGCGGTGGCACCAACTATTCCATGCTGCGGACCATGGACGAAGCCTACAAGGTGATTGCACTCAATGGCGAGAAACTCGATCCGCTCGGCTCCTTCTGGCAGATGACCCGCGGGAATGCGGAGGCACTCTCGCTTGCCGACGAGATCGGCACATTGGAAGAAGGAACAACAGCCGACCTAGTCGTGCTTGATTCCTCGGCAGTTCCGGCCATGAGCGTACGGATGGAGCGGGTTTCGACCCTTGCCGAAGAGCTTTTTGTGCTGCAAACCCTCGGTGACGATCGCGCAGTGGTGGAAACCTATGTCGCGGGAAAACCGGTCAAGGGGGAGTTGAATGGACAATCAGGTTTGGGCGCGTGATCCGAAACAGTTTTTCATATCGCTGTTCGAAGCCGCAGTAGCCGCTGCCGATCCTGAAAGGACCATTCGCGCTTTCCTTCCCCAAAAGCCGAAGGGCCGCACCATTGTCATCGGAGCGGGCAAGGGCGCGGCGCAGATGGCAGCAGCTTTCGAGAAGGCATGGGATGGCCCGCTCGAAGGCGCAGTGGTGACCCGCTACGGCTATGCCGCACCGACCGAGCGGATCGAGGTTCTGGAAGCCTCCCACCCGGTGCCCGACCAGCCGGGCCTCGAAGCAAGCGCCCGCATGATGAGCCTTGTGGAAAATCTGAGCGAAGATGACCTCGTCGTCGCCCTTGTCTGCGGGGGCGGCTCTGCCCTGCTCCCTGCTCCCGCAGGCAGTCTAACACTGGAAGATGAGATCGCGGTCAACGAAGCATTGTTGGCTTCCGGCGCGCCGATTTCTGCGATGAACACGGTTCGCAAGCACATCTCGCGCATCAAGGGTGGTCGTTTGGCCGCTGCAGCCCATCCCGCACGCGTGGTTTCTCTGGTCGTTTCGGACATTCCCGGAGACGATCCCGCACTCGTGTCGTCAGGGCCGACCGTTCCCAACAATGCGACGCGTCAGGATGCGCTGGCGATCATCGAAGCCTATGGTATGAAGCTTCCCGAGCGCGTGATGCAGCATCTACAGAGCGATGAGGCGAATGCCCCCCTGCCCGATGACAGCTGTTTCTCGCGCAACGAGGTGCACGTAATCGCCTCTGCCGCCCGCTCGCTGGAAGCTGCGGCAAAGCTTGCCGCTGAACAGGGGCTGAAGGCGCATATCCTTTCGGATTCCATCGAGGGAGAGGCCCGCGAGGTCGCGCGCGTTCACGGCGCCATTGCCCGCGAAGTGGCCGCGAATGACCGCCCGTTCCAGCGGCCCGCCCTCATTCTTTCAGGCGGTGAGACCACCGTCACCATCACGGGCAAGGGCGGACGCGGCGGTCGAAACAGCGAATTTCTGCTTGGGCTTTCGCTGGAGATCGAGGGGCATGACGGCGTCAACGCCTTTGCGGCAGATACCGACGGCATTGACGGTTCGGAAGACAATGCCGGTGCGTTTGCTGACGGCACGACGGTAGCGCGTCTGCGTGCCGCAGGCCACGACCCGAAGGTGCTTCTGGCCCGCCACGATTCCTGGGGCGCGTTCGACGCCGTCGGCGACATCTACGCTCCCGGCCCAACCGGTACCAATGTGAACGATTTGCGCGCGATCCTGATCACCTGATCGGGATCGTTCAGCCGGAAATGTCCACCACTCCGCACTGGCCGCTTTCGCTGCCAAAGGCGAGCCTGCGCCCGGCCTTGTCCCAGGCAAGTGCCGAGATTGCGCTGTCGCCAGGCCGGCGCAGCAGAACTTCCTTCGCATCGGCGAACCGGGCTGCCAGCACCATGCCGTCGGCATAGCCAATCGCCACCACCTCCTCTGCCGGATGGCAGGCAACCTGCGTGACCATGGCATCACCGCGCGTTCCAAGCTCCAACGGTGCCTTGCCCATCGGGCCATCCTTTGCCTGGAACGGCCAGACCACCGCGGCAGGCGCGCCTGAAGTCGCGAGCCAGCGGCCGCGCGCACTCCACGACCAGCTTTTCACCTTGGCGGGATAACCGGCCATGCGCATATGCTTGCCATCGGCCAGTTTCCACCCATGCAGCGCGTTCTCCTGCATGGTCGTGACGAGAAACTTGCCATCGGGCGAAAAGCTGATGCCGGTATGCGCACCTGCCCATTCCAGTTCGGTCGGCTTACCCTCGGTTGCGGGAAAATGCAGCGTCGCGCCATTGTACCGCGCCACACCGAGGCGCATGCCTTTCGGCGCGAAGGAAAGTCCCTCCACCGTGCGCGGATGCTCGAGACTGCGATGTTTGCCATCGGCAAAGACGACTTCGGCAACGCGACCCGCCGCGAACGCGACCGCCTTTTGCGGACCGGCCGCCACCACGGAAATCCATTTGCGTCCCATGCGGGCAAGCTCTTCCACGCGCCCGCCCGAACGCACCGCGACCACGCGGCCGTCTTCGCCACCCGTGATCAGACGCTGGTTCTCCGCGTCATAGGCAGCAGACAGAAGCCCGTCATGGGCCTCCGCCTTTTCATGACCGTTCTCCAGCCGGTGAACCATGCCATCGGCGAGCGCGAAATGGGGCACGTCGTCGAGCCACGCAACGGCAATGCAATGCGCATCAAGATCAAGCGGAGCAACGGTTGGCATGAAGCGGAAATTCCTGGTTGGAGGCAGATGAAGTCCCGACTTCGACAGTCAGGCCTGGCAGGCTTCGAATTCACGCTTCAGACGCTCGCCGTCAAGTTCCCGCCCGATAAAGACAAGGCGGCTCTCCCGCTTTTCGCCGTCTTTCCAGGCGCGCTGATGATCGCCTTCGACGATCATGTGCACGCCCTGCAAAACGTAACGTTCCGGATCATCGGCAAAGGCGATTATGCCCTTCATGCGCAGGATATTCGGCCCGTCCTGCTGCGTGGTCCGCTCCATCCAGGGGAAGAACTTCTTCGGGTCCATCTCGCCCGCACGAAACGAGAAAGACTTTACGCCCGCATCATGGATGGGTGAGACCTCGCCATGATGGTGATGGCCGTGATGCTCGTGATCATGGTCATGATCGCAATCCGGCCCGCAGACATGATCCTCATGCCCGTGCTCCAGAAAATGCGGATCATTGTCGAGCGCGCGCTTCAGGTCGAAGGCGCCGCGGTCCAGCACCTCATTCAATGCCACGCCGGCACGCTCTGCACGGTGAATGCGCGCTGAAGGGTTGATGACACGGATTGTGGCTTCAAGCGCTGCCAGATCGGCATCATCCACCAGGTCGGTCTTGTTGAGAATGACCACATCGGCGAAGGCGATCTGGTCTTCCGCTTCATTGGAATCCTTCAGGCGAAGCGGCAGATGCTTGGCATCCACAAGGGCGACGACGGCGTCCAGCCTGGTCTTCGACCGCACATCGTCGTCCATGAAGAAGGTCTGCGCGACGGGAGCCGGATCGGCAAGTCCCGTGGTCTCGACGATGATCGCATCGAAGCGGCCGGGACGACGTGTCAGCCCCTCGACCACGCGCACGAGATCGCCGCGCACCGTGCAGCATACGCAGCCATTGTTCATCTCGTAGATCTCTTCGTCGGATTCCACGATGAGGTCATTGTCGATGCCGATTTCGCCAAATTCGTTGACGATCACCGCGTAGCGCCTGCCGTGATCCTCGGTCAGGATGCGGTTGAGCAAAGTGGTCTTGCCCGAACCGAGATAGCCGGTGAGCACGGTGACGGGAATCTGGGCATTGGTGGTCTCGGACATGGATCAGCTCGCCTGTCGCTGGAAGGTTTTGCGCCGCATATAGGTGCGCGTCTGGCGTAATGCACGGGGGCTCAATCGTCAAAGATCGATAGATCGAAACGTGCAACGTCATCGATCAATTCTGCAAGGCCTTTGAGCGAATGCTCAATAATGGCCTCGCCGGCTTCCCGCGTTGCTGCAGCGGAGTTCCCGGCCACGCCCGCTTTGGATAGATCGCGCATCATCCAGCCGAACGCATGGGGCCCATAGGCCCGCAAATGGCGGAAGTTTTGAACAAACTCTGTCTGGCGCGAGGCGAAATCTTCTGCGGCTTCCATCCGCACGAGGTCCGGTCGAAGCGCGAGCATGACCGACGTCTCGATGAAGCCGCCATGGATGCCGATGGCTTTTTCCTCCGGTGAGACATGTTCGGCCGGATAGCCGAACCGCGTCCAGCTGGTGGCAGCAGCCAGCATCTTGCGGCGCACGCGCAACTCCGTGGTGACAACGGTCATCAACGGAGAGTTGCCGCCATGGGCATTGAGCAGAACAAGGCGGCGGCAGCCTTCATCGGCCAGTCGCTCGCCGATAGCGATCCAGCGCTTGACCGCCTCGTCATGGCGGAGCGTTTTCGTGCCCGGCGCATCCCCGTGTTCGATGGAATACCCGACTTTCTCCACCGGCAGCACTTGCAAATCGATGCCTGCCGAAACCTTCGACTGGAGCCTTTCAGCCATTGCCTCCGCGATGATCCAGTCCGTCTCCGGCGGCAGATGCGGCCCGTGCTGCTCCGTTGCGCCAAGCGGCAGCACGGCAATTCGCGAGGCCTGCGGCATGGAAGTTCCTCATTGTCATATGAATGATACGCCGGTTTGGCATTAGCCTGGAAAGCAATCGGCCTGCCGCCATGCTAACCGCGCCGGTCTGGCGCCGCAAGCTGGCCGCCGTTTGCCAATAGTCGTAACACGGCTATTGTTTCCATTGGGGCGTGCATTCGGCTTCCGCCGAAGCAGAAGGGAAATGGCTATGGCGAAATCTTCCAAGGGAATGGTTATCGGGCGCTTGCAGGCTGCAGCACGGCTCTCGCGGACTTCACTGGCGCAGAAGCTTCTGGATCAGGGGCTGTATGCTGGGCAGGACAAGATCATGCTCGCGCTCTATCAGGAGAACGGGCAGACACCGAGCCAGCTTGCCGAAAAGCTCGGCGTGCGCCCGCCAACCATCACCAAGACCATCAACCGGCTGGCTGCCCAGGGCTTCCTGGAAAAGCGGGCGTCTCAGGAAGATGCACGTCGCGCCCATGTCTTCCTCACCGAGAACGGCGAACAGGCAATCCGCGCGATCGAGAAATCGGTGCGAAAGACGGAAAAGCAGGCACTCAAGAGCCTCGACAAGAAAGAGCAGAAGCAGCTGATGAAGATGCTCGCCCGCATCGAGGCCAATCTTTTGGACCGCGAAGTGGCTCTGGACGAGGACGTTGAAGAAGATGCTTGAGTCTTCTGGACCAACAACGCCCTGAGGTTGCGTCACCCAAAGCGAACCTTAATCAAGATCCGTGGCCTTGCACGCCCGTGGGAAACAGGCCTAACAGAGATGAAGCATCTTTGACGCCGGGGCACTCATCTCCGGTTCATAAAAGGCTTGAACCCGCCCATGACCGAGACGACCGACGACCGTGCGAAAGCTTCTGCCGCTGATGACACGGCGACGCCACTCTCATCCATCGGGCTGATTTTCGCCTGCGGCTTCATCTTTTCCTGTCTCGATTCCAGCGGAAAATATCTCGTCACGCAGGGGCTGGCTGCCCCATTCGTCGCCTGGATGCGCTTTGCCGTGCACCTCGTTCTGGTGCTCATCCTGTTTCGCTCCTGGCGCAATCGCAGCATGTTCAAGGTGGACAATCTGCCATGGCAGATGATCCGCGGCCTGTTCCTGTTCGGCTCGACGCTGTTCAATTTCTTCGCGCTGCGCACGCTTCAGCTCGCCGAAAGCGTATCGATCTTCTTCTTTGCTCCGATGCTGATTACCGCACTTGCCGGTCCCTTTTTGGGGGAATGGGCCGGGTGGCGGCGCTGGGCGGCCGTTTGCGTGGGTTTCATCGGCGTTCTGGTCATCACGCGCCCGGGCCTTGGCACATTCTCCACCGGTCACGTCTTCGCCCTCGGCGCCATGACCTGTTACTCCTGCTACGTCATCCTGACGCGCAGGCTCAATGCGACGGAATCACCGGAAAGCCTGATCTTCTATTCGGCGCTCACGCCGGTAATCCTGATGTTCCCTGCGGTGCCGCTCTATGGCTCGATGCCCGCAGACAGCTTTCAGTGGCTCATTCTCCTGTCGATGGGCTTCTACGGCGCTTTCGGCCATTACATGCTGATCCTCGCCTACAAGAAGGCGACCACCTATGCACTTGCGCCCTATCCATATCTCCAGATGGTCTGGATGATCGGCTTCGGCTACTTCCTTTTTGACGATCTTCCAGATGTTTGGACACTTCTGGGCGCAGCGATCATCGTCTCCAGCGGCCTCTATATCGTTCACCGCGAGCACCGGCTGCGGCTTGCCAGTCGGTCGATCCCACATGCGGAATCTGCCGCACTTGGAAAAAAACTTTGATCTTCTAGACTTCAATGGGATAACCGCCGCTGAACGGTTCGGGCAGTCGCCCGGAATGGATGGGAGGGGCCGCTGGCGCAGAAGATCAAACTGTCGACGATCGCCGATGCTTTGGGCGTGTCGACCGCAACGGTTTCGCTTGCATTGCGCGACAGCCCGCTGGTGGCCGATGCGACGCGCACGCGCATCAAGGAACATGCACGCGCAATCGGCTATATCTACAATCGCCGCGCTGCGAGCCTGCGCACGTCCCGATCCGGCATTATCGGTGTCGTTGTCCACGACATCATGAACCCGTTCTTTGCCGAGATCCTGCGCTCGATCGAGACCGAGCTAGACCGCTCACGCCAGACCTTTCTGCTGTCCAACCACTATGACCAGCTGGAAAAGCAGCGAACCTTCATCGATACATTGCTGCAGCTTGGCGCGGATGGCGTGATCATGTCGCCGGCCATCGGCACACCTGCCGAAGACATTCGTATGGCCGAGGACAACGGCCTACCGACCGTCCTGATCGCACGTGATGTGGAAGGTGCCGGAGTGCCGGTTTTTCGCGGCCATGATTCTTATGGAATCGGCCTTGCGACCAACCACCTGATCAGCCTTGGCCATACCCGCATCGCGATGATTGGAGGCACCGACCAGACCTCCACCGGCCGCGATCGCTATCACGGCTATGTCGCCGCCATGGAAAAAGCAGGCCTTGAGGTGAAGCCCGAATGGCGCTTTCCCGGCCCGCGCACCAAACAGGGCGGCTTCGAGATGACCGGTGCGTTCCTGTCACTGAAGGACCGCCCAACCGCAGCGGTCTGCTGGAACGACCTCGTCGCAATCGGCCTGATGAACGGTATTGCGCGCGCAGGTCTGCAGCCTGGCATAGACATCTCGGTCACCGGCTATGATGACCTGGAAGAAGCAGCCATTGCCACCCCTGCCCTGACGACCGTCTGGAACGGCCAGCGAGAAGTCGGTCGCCGCGCAGCGCGTGTCCTGCTCGATCGCCTGAATGGCGCGGAGGTCGACCCCTCTCAGGAACTCATCAAACCCGAACTGCACGTGCGCCAGTCGACATCAAAGCCGGTGGAGCGATAAACCCCACCGGCTTTGCGCTAGTGGCTCCCGCTATTGATGGGCGAGATTGGCGCGCGGCATATCCATACCGACTGGCAGGGTTTCAAGCTCATCTTTCAGGATCTCGAAGATGTCCATGGCCGCGCGCAGATGGAAGCGACGCTCGTCGAAGAACATCCCGTAACGTGTTTCCAGCTGACCCGGCAGGATCTGACGGCAACCATTGAGGTTCACTGTCGGATTGTTGAGCACATAGGAGGGGATGGGTGAGAGCGCCACATTGCTGGAAACCAGCCTCAGCGCAGTCATGATGTCGTCCACGACACTGACCACATCATAGCGCACCTCATGCTGGCGCAGCCATTCCCGCGCGACCGCACCCAGCGGCGAATTGCGGGAGGGAAGCACCACAGGAATGCCGTGCCCGTCCGTTTTCATGAAATCGAGCAACTGTTTGTCGCCGACCCAGCGCATGGTGAATTCGGTCGAAAGGTCGGGTGCGATTTCGGACGGGTAGAGCGCGCGGAACAGCGCATCCAGCTCACCCTGCTCATACATCTCCTCCAGACGCCGTGAATCCGCGATGCGCCAGGTGAGATTATCCTTCATCTTGCCCATTGCCTTGGTCCGCTCCAGCAGCAACGGGGCGCAATAGGTGCACACCCCGACCTTGAGCTTCGAGAAATTTTTCTCGTAACCAACCGTCTTGAGCTTGCGCTCCAATTCGAGCATCTGGCGGATCAGCTTGGAAATTTCTTCCTTCACGATAATCTTGTTGCCGACCTTCTTGATAAGTGACGTGCCTATTGCGCGCTCCAGTCGACCGAGATGCATGCTGATGGCAGGTTGACTAATGCCGAGCTTGAGCGCAGCGCCGGTCAGGCTCTTGGTTTCGACAACCGCTTCCGCGGCTCTCAAAGTCGCAAATGACAGACCTTCTTGTCTTTGCGTGGACATGTTTCGCACCTCTTCCCGAGTAAAATGAAAGCAATTGCCTTCTGTGAAAATTGGGTTGCTGATCCCCAGAAACAGGGACGGTACGCTACTGACTTCCGGCATGGACGGGTCAGGCTTCAGGCAAGACTTCCCTGTCCTCCGCCCTTGGCAGAAGCGTGAATGCCTGCTGAAATTCTGAAAACGCGACCCGCGGCGCTAAGACCTATCAGTGATTGTAGTCACTCCCGCCCCTCTGCCTTTCCGCCATTCCGTTACCGATGTGAAGATTGATAACGCAAAGGTTGTATTTTCACAACCTGTAATGGAAAACCGACACCTTATAAAGAGTGCAGCGCCTGTTGATAATAGAAATTTGTTACTTATTTTCAATAACTTATGCTGCATCAAAACTGACACGACCAGACATAGAGCGACCAAAAGGCGGAATCGGCGCAAAGAATACAACCCTCTCGCGCACCTTATGCAATACAACCTGAAGTTAATTTTGGCGCCTTGTTACAAGGTGATTCGCCAGACCTCAATGCTGTTCGTGGGCGCACTCTTGATGGTCACCGAGCACCTGCAGGACCCGGCATTCACAAACGCGACCATGGCCGCATTCAAGGATCATGCGTTGAAGCTCCTCTCGCAGTGACTGCAAACGCTGGATGCGCTCCTCAACTCCCGCAAGGTGGCGACTGGCTATGCTGTCGACATGATGGCATGAGTCCTGCGGCTGTGCAGACATCGCCAGGAGTTCACGGATGTCTTCAAGCTCGAAGCCCAGCTCACGCGCATGCCGGATAAACCGCAGGCGACGGATGTCGCTTTCACCATAAAGACGCCGCCCTCCCTCGCTGCGCGGCGGAGCGTCGATCAGCCCGCTTTTCTCGTAGAACCGTATCGTCGGCACCTTCACTCCACTCGCTCGCGAGACCTCGCCAATGGTGAAATCCATGTCCTTCATTTTCCGCTTGCTCCTATAGTCGCTATAGGAATTAGAGAGGGAGCCGAACCCAAACAAGGAGCGGCACATCATGGCACAGCTACAAACCGAACGGTATCGTATCGAAGGAATGGATTGTGCCGGCTGCGCACGCAAGATTGACACAGCCATTCGTCGCCTGCCGGGCATTGCCGATGTCAGCGTATCATCCACCGCCGGCACCATGACGGTATCCTACAGCTCGGGTCGCAATCTCGATGCGCAGGTCATGGAGCGAACCCGCTGGCTTGGCTACGGCATCGAACATGCCGAGGACGCGCCTGCGCATAAACCGGCCCACACGGGCAAAGAGCAGCCCTGGTGGCGGCAAAAGCGCAACCGGCTGACCATCGCCAGCGGCCTGGCACTCGCACTGGCCTTCGTGACAGGCCAACTGGCGCCGCAGTTCGGAACGGCAATTTATGCACTGGCCATGTCCATCGGCCTTGTGCCGGTGGCAAAACGTGCACTGACCGGCGCACTTGCGGGCTCTCCCTTCACTATCGAAATGTTAATGAGCATTGCCGCAATCGGCGCGCTCATCATCGGTGCCGCCGAGGAAGCGGCTGTGGTCGTTTTCCTGTTTCTGGTCGGCGAACTTCTGGAAGGCGTTGCGGCCGGCCGCGCCCGCGCTTCCATCCGGGGTCTCGCAAAGCTCGTCCCCGACACGGCCCAGCGCGAGCAAAGCGATGGTCGAACCGGGATCGTAGCTGCCGAAGAGCTGGCACGGGGCGATACGATCCAGGTGCGCCCCGGCGATCGTATTGCAGCCGACGGCGAGATCATCTCCGGCAACAGCTCCATCAACGAAGCGCCGGTGACCGGTGAGAGCGTACCGAAAAACAGGAAGGCGGGAGACCATGTCTATGCGGGCACAGTCAATGGCGAAGGATTGCTGCGCGTCCGCGTCACCAATACAGCCGAAGACAACACCATCTCGCGCATTATCCGTTTGGTGGAAGAAGCCCAGGAGCGCAAAGCCCCGACCGAGCGCTTCATCGACCGCTTCTCGCGCTACTACACGCCCTTCATCCTGCTCCTTGCACTTCTGGTGGCCGTGTTGCCGCCTCTCGTCGCGGGCGCAGGCTGGAGTGAGTGGATCTACAAGGGGCTGGCAATCCTGTTGATCGGCTGCCCCTGTGCCCTTGTCATCTCGACACCAGCTGCCATTGCAGCCAGCCTTTCCGCCGGTGCGCGAAGAGGCCTTCTCCTCAAGGGAGGAGCGGCACTGGAGGTGGCAGGCTCGCTCGACCTGATTGCCTTTGACAAGACAGGCACCCTTACCCAGGGCCGCCCGGTCGTCACGGATGTTTTATCCGTCGGCGCACCGGAAGCCGAGATCATGCGTTTGGCTGCCGCACTCGAACAGGGTTCGTCTCACCCGCTCGCCCTTGCGATCATGGAACGTTTTGACACTCCCGACGATCTGCCCGCAGTCGATGGCAGTCGGGCTGTCTCCGGAAAGGGTGTGGCCGGCCGGGTGGATGGTCAGGACGTGTTTTTCGGCTCACGAAGTGCGGCTCTTTCGGACGGCACGAGTTTGCCGGATGATCTCGCGCAAAAGGTCGAGCATCTCTACGAACAAGGCAAGACCGTATCCCTTCTTCGCCGCAACGATGAGATCCTGGGTGCCATCGCAATGCGCGATGAGCCGCGCAGCGATGCGGCCAGGGGGATTGCGCTTCTGCGTGCGGCAGGCATTCACCCGGTCATGCTGACAGGCGACAACACAGCCACCGCCGCCGCCATCGCCGGGGCTTTGGGGATGGATTTCCGCGCCGAACTTCTACCGCAAGACAAAAGCCGCATCGTCAGCGAATTGCAGCGCGAAGGGCGTGTGGGAAAGGTCGGCGACGGCATCAATGATGCGCCAGCGCTCGCAACCGCCGATCTCGGCATTGCCATGGGCGGCGGCACAGATGTCGCGCTGGAGACCGCCGACGCAGCCATTCTTCACGGAAGGGTTGGCGATGTGGCCGCGCTGGTCGATCTTTCAAGAAAGACCATGCGCAATATTTGGCAGAATATCGCTATTGCGCTGGGCCTGAAGGTTCTCTTCTTCGCAACCACCATTCTCGGCATCACCGGGCTTTGGCCCGCAATCCTTGCCGACACCGGGGCGACCGTATTCGTGACGCTGAACGCGATGCGGCTTCTTGCCTGGCGGCAAACTGCCTGAGCGCGCGCAGGGTCAGGCGTTCGACGGAGCGCCTGACCGATGGCGATGCGGGCCGAAAATACATGCCAGTGCGAGGATCATGCCCGAGACTGCAGCAATCATTCCGGCAGCGCTGACTGCATTTTCAAAGCCGAGCCACAAGGGGCCGTAACCAGCCAATACATAACCAAGCACCGCAGAGATGATCGCAAATAGAACGCTCCACGCAACCTGCTTTTCAAGTTGATTGGTCATCAGGCGCGCTGCCGCCGGCGGGCAGATGAACATTGCGATGACGATGATGGACCCCACCGCATCGAATGCGGCAACCGCGGCAACCGCCGCCGATATCACCAGCCCCAACCCAACTGCAGTGGTAGGAATGCCGATCGCATCCGCAAAACCTTCGTCAAAGGTCGAAATCTTGAGAGGGCGCCAGAAGATCAACATTAGGACAAAGATTAGAGTTGCCGCGATTGCCATGCGGAAGAGCTCTGGCGGCAGTTCTGCCAATGCCAACGGGTCCAACAGTGACGACCACCCGCTTGGCGCCAGCCAGATGAGGCTTTCGAGGCTGCCATAAAGGGCATGCTCCACATCGAGATGCACGGCGCTCGTGTCGGTTTGCTCCAGAAGGAGAACCCCTCCTGCGAACATTGCGGTGAAGGCAACGCCCGTCGCGGCACCCGGCTCGATGCGACCCAGGCGCTTGATCATCTCGATCAGGATCACCGCCACAATGGCAGCGGCAGCCGCGCCCAGAAGCATCGGCCAGGTCGATACCTTTCCAGAGACGAGGAACCCGACCACGATGCCCGGCAAGACGACGTGGCTGATGGCATCGCCGATCAGGGCCTGCCGCCGCAAGATGAGGAAGTTTCCCGGAAGCGCGCAGGCAATGGAGGCAAATATGCCAATGAGAATGGGCGCAAAACTTAGCGTGAGGAATTCAAGCGCCATTGGAATTCCTCTCCTTTGCGGCCGTGCCTGTCAGTTGATCCAGATGCGCAATCTCGTCGGGCGTCAGCACCTCGCCAATGGGTGTCAGGCCGTCGTAACGGCTGATAACGGCCTCGTCCTGATAGACTTCGCGGGCGCGCGTCCAGCGCCGCTCGTCCTCAAGAGCCGCACGTGCCATCCGAGCGCCCTTGGGCGTTGCAACCTGGTCCTGCCGAATAAGCTTTTCGCGCAGGAGAACCGAAAGTGTCAGCGGGTCAAATATGCGCTCGGTGCGTGCAAGTGCCAGCAATCCCTGACGCCGGTGAACACGCAGCTGAAACTGGCGACGGCGCCACAGCGACGCCAGCACCCCGCGCCCCGGCGCCAGAAGCAGGGACACGGCAAACAGACCGAAGCTGACCAGCACTATGATCGGACCCGTGGGCAGATTGGGTGCCACAGTCGAAAGTGCGGCCCCAAAATAACCGGCCATACCGCCCAGCAGCCCCCCCGCCCAGATCACCCTGTCGGTGCGATCGGTCCAGAAGCGGGCGGTGACTGGTGGAATGATAAGCATGGCGACGATGAGGATCAGGCCAACCAGCTTCAGGCCGATGATCGTCACGGCTGTTACGAGGCCCATCATGGCGAGGTCCATGCGATTGACATTGATACCGCTCGCCGCCGCAAATTCCGCATCGAAGGCAACCATCGTCATGGGTCGCCGTAACCAGATGATTGAGAGAACGATCAGCGCCCCACCGACGACGATTACGACAGCGTCGGAGAAGAGCATTCCGGCTGTAGAGCCAAGGAGAAATCCTTCCAACCCAGCCTGATTGCCCCGCGTCATGGTCTGGATCACCGTCAGCAGAACAACACCGACACCGAAAAAGACCGAGAGCACGGCACCGATGGCGGCATCTTCAGCCAGACGGGTGTGCCGCGTCATCCATTGAACGCACAGCAGTCCCAGCGCCGCAGTGACAGCCGAACCGGCCAGAAGGCCCACAAGATTGCGCCCGTCGCCACCCATTGCGACCATGATCATGAAGGCAACACCGATGCCCGGCAGTGTCGCATGTGCAACGGCATCCGAAACCAGCGCGCGCTTGCGCAGGAACAGGAATGTTCCCCCGCTCCCGGCCGCAGCACCGAGCAGACCCGCACCTATTGCAACAAGGGCGGCATTGTAGCCACCGCGCAGCAACAGGGCCTGCAGGAAGATATCAAACATGCAGCTTCATCCGGTCGGCAGCTTGAGCTGGTCAATATGCGTTGCAGCCAGCCTTCCGCCATAGGTCATCTGGAGATTTTCGGCGGTGAAGGTTTCCGGGATCGGTCCTTCGGCCATCTTGCGGATGTTTACTAGCAGAACATCGTCGAAATAATCGGCCACGGTTGCAAGGTCATGATGCACACACACAACCGTGCGCCCTTCTGCGCGTAGATCCTTCAGCACATGAATGATGGCCCGTTCTGTCGCCGCATCAACACCGGCGAAGGGTTCATCAAGCAGGTAAAGTTCAGCCTTCTGCGCCAACGCACGTGCGAGAAACACGCGCTGTTGCTGGCCGCCGGAAAGCTGTCCGATCTGCCTCTCGGCGAAATCGACCATGCCAACCCGCTCCAGACATTCGGACGCAAATTGCCGGTGCTCCTTCCTGACAAGCGACAGTAGACCAAGCTCCCGATAGAGCCCCATCAGCACCACATCAACGACGCGCGTAGGAAAATCCCAGTCGACGGAGGCCCGCTGCGGAACATAGGCAATCTTCGCCATTGCCTTTCCAAGCGGCTCGCCAAATGCCGAAACTTCACCGGACACCCTGGGAACGATACCCAACGAAGCCTTGAGCAAGGTGGATTTCCCCGCTCCATTGGGCCCCACGATCGCGGTCATGCGGCCTGTAAGGAATGTGGCATCGACGGAGAAAACCGCCGGCTTTTCGGCATAGGAAACGGTCAGTCCGCGCACTGCAAGCGCAGCCTTCTCAGTGACACGCTCGCGTTTTTCGGCAGCATGTTCCACGAGCGCATCCATAATCATGAACCTGCCGCTAGCCGACCATTCATGCCGCGCTCGGGCGCTGATCCACCCAGCGCGCGCGTTATCGTGGTCACATTGTGATCAATCATGCCAACATATGTGCCTTCATAGCTGTCGGCCTGCCCCATCGCATCGGAGAAAAGCTGCCCGCCAATTTTCACCCTATGCCCCTTTGCAGCAGCACCCTCGATGAGCGCGCGCATATTGCGGTCGGAGACCGAGGATTCGACGAAGACTGCGGAAATCTGTCGCTCGACAAGAATGTCCACAAGCTCCGTAATGCGGTTCAAGCCCGCTTCGCTCTGGGTCGAGATACCCTGGATCCCGAGCACTTCCACGCCATAGGCTTCGCCGAAATATTTGAAGGCATCATGCGCGGTGACGAGCACCCGGCGGCTTTGCGGAATAGTTTCAAGCGCATCGCGAGCATAGGCTTCGAGCGCCTTCAGCTCCTCCAGATGCACATCAAGATTGCTGTCGAAAACAGCCTTGCCGTCCGGATGCCGCTCGATCAGCACCTCGTGAACGGCTCGCACCACGCCTTCCCAAAGTGTCGGCACCATCCAGACATGGGGATCAAACTTGTCCTCATAGTCGTCGTGACCGAGCAGCACATCCCTTGGCAGGGATTCCGCAACAGGAATGACCGGCTTGCGGCGGCCGAGATTGTGCATGAACTCTTCCATCTGCGCTTCCAGATAGAGCCCGTGCCACAGCACGACATCGGCTTTTGTCATGGCGAGGATATCAGTGCGCGTCGGCCTGTAGGAATGAGGATCAACGCCCGGGCCCATCAGTCCGCGCACCTCCACCAGATCACCGCCCACCTGCCGCGCGGCATCGGCGATCATGCTGGTAGTGGCAACCACCGAAAGCTTTTCGGCACTCAATGCCGATACCGGCAATGCAGCGACCCCAAGAGCCCCTGCCCCAATCAGCAAAAGCTTGCGCCGGTTAATGATGGAACCAGAACTGCCACACATACGGATAACCCTCTTGACGCTCCCACGGGAGGCCAGCGCTCCATCACGAAGACGCCAAACAGCCTCGAACCGTTCCAGGAGGAACGGCATGATGCTTTCTATTGCAATTGCGAATGATTTGCAACAAGCAGATTTGGAGCGTCCTATGACGACATAAGCAGGTGCGACAACGTTTACCCTATACTTGCGGGCGCAAAGAGGAAAAGATGCATAAACACGGAAGCAGCCACCATATATAGATTAATATCGGCTGCTTCATGTAAATTCTATTTATTATTTGAATTGTTATTACGAATTACATTTTAAAGACGAAGCTCACCGTGACGCTCAGGCGGCACGGAAGGACGGCAGACCCGAAAGCTCCGCAACAATACTGATCGTACTCGATACACGCCCCCAAGCGTACCGATGTGCAACATAGTCATCTGGGATACTGTTTCAGTACCAGAACATACTTCCTCCCAGGCGGGGGTCGCCATCAGCCAAGGCTGTCGCGGCCCCCGTTGGTTTTCGGGAAGCAGTCGACTTCAGCCTCGGCCATAGACATCGTCGAAGCGAACAATGTCGTCCTCGCCGAGATAGTCTCCGGTCTGAACCTCGATCAACACCAGCTTCAACACGCCGGGATTCTCCAAGCGGTGCATGGCGCCGCAGGGTATGTAGGTTGACTGATCGGTGGTCAGCATCAGCTCACGTTCGCCATTCACGACCTTCGCGGTGCCAGACACCACGACCCAGTGTTCGGCACGGTGGTGATGCATCTGGAGCGACAGACTGGCGCCCGGCTTCACCTCGATGCGCTTGATCTTGAAACGCGGCCCTTCCTCCAGAACCGTATAGGAGCCCCAGGGACGATGCGCGGTGCTGTGAATGCGGTGCGTTTCGTCGCCGGCTTCCTTGAGCCGATTGTAAAGCAGCTTCACGTCCTGCGCGCTCTCGCGGCTGGCAACCAGAAGCGCATCCGGCGTGTCGGCAATGATGAGATCCTCGACGCCCACAAGACCGACCAGGCGACCACTGCCGCTGACGACATTGTTGCTCGAATTCACCGCACTCACATTGCCATCGATCAGATTGCCGCTCTCATCACGATCGAACTGCTCACCAAGGGCCGACCAGGAACCGATATCGTTCCAGCCGATATCGCAGGCAACCACGGCGACATTGGGCGCCTTTTCCAGAACAGCATAGTCGATGGAGTCCGAGCGGACTTCTCCGAATTTTTCCGGATCGACCGTCACCTGCGCCAGCCCCTCACCCTCGGCCGTACGGCCAGCAGCCAGTGCCGCACGCGTTCCGTCGAGAATGTCGGGGCAGAACTGCTCCATGAGCGAGATCATCACGCTCGCCTTGAAGCAGAACATGCCGGCATTCCAAAGGAAGCGACCGGACTTGAGATAAGCCTCCGCCGTTTCCGCATCCGGCTTTTCCACGAACTGTTTCACATCCTCGCCATCAGCCTCGATATAGCCGTAGCCCGTCTCGGCGCGGTCGGGGCGGATACCGAACGTGACAAGCCGGCCCTCAGCGGCGAGCTGCTGCGCTCGCTCAACGGCCTTGCCGAAGGCCGCTGTGTCAGCGACAACGTGGTCTGCCGGCAAAACGCAAAGAATGACGTCGTCGCCGAATGCCTGCACCGCATCAAGGCTCGCAAGTGCGATCGCCGCAGCGGTGTTGCGCCCTTCCGATTCCAGAAGATAGCGCGCAAGACGCGGCTTGCAGTCCATCTGCCGGTACTCGTCCTCCATCGCGAAGAAGAGGTCGCGATTGGTCACTGTGATCAGATCCTGCGCGCCCGGCAGCCCCATTGCCCGCTTGAGCGCGTGCTGGACCAGCGAGAGCCCGTCCCCCAGCTTGATGAGCGGCTTGGGATGGTTTTCCCGCGAGAGCGGCCACAGCCTCGAGCCTGCGCCACCACAAATGATCACCGGTACGAAATTAGTCATTGTCTCTGCCTGTTGGTGCTGCCCCGCCCAAAGCGCGCGACCTTCTGCAACCGGAACTACACGATCCGGTTTGCGATAGAATTAACGCGCGCGTCTCAACTCTTCTGATCGAGTTTCCTGATCTTCAGGTTCTGCACCAATGTGCGCGCAGAAGAGAAAAATTCGCGATAGAGGATCGAGCCGAAAATGAGCGCCGTGGTGGCAATGGCTGCAAGCGGCGAGATGAACCAAGCGACCATGCCGAGCGCGAAATAATAGGCGCGTATGCCCTGATTGAAATTGCGTGCGCCCAGCGTGTTGAGGGCCGTGATAACGAAGATCTCTTCCGGATCGCTTGCCTGCGAGTGATCGGCGGCCCCAAGCATGATGCAGAAATGGTTGAACTGGCGCAGCGAGAGCGTGAATGCCAGAAAGGCCAGCACGAACATGATCAGAACAAGGATCAGGTGCCGCTCGACATCCGCCTTCCCTATCCCGCTTTCCGGCTGGATGATGTTGACCGCCTCCACCACGGAGGAGACCTGCCCCAGCACCGCAAACAGCGCCAAAATGATGAGTACCGTCGTCGACGCGAAGAACGACACCGAACTCATCAGATTGCCCGACAGGATCGCGTCCAATGGAGTCTCGCGATGGATCGCGTTCTCCACCCACCGCCGCCGATGGCGGCTCATGATCATGGAGAGCGAGGGCCGCACCGTCTCCAGAAGGCTGGCAAGCATCACATAGAGAAGCCAGCACAAAAGGGGAAAGACTGATGCGAACAGAACCATGATCGAAGCTTCCCCTGCTTTTGGCTATCTCCTTCTTCTACTCCGCCTTCAACGCTTCTTTCAACGCATGCCAGGAGGCTTTCGGCCTGCGCGACAATGTGTCGAAATCCACATGGACAAGACCGAAGCGCTTCTCGTAACCCAGCGCCCATTCGTAATTGTCGAGCAGCGACCAGATGAAGTAGCCCTTGATCGGCAGCCCATCTTCAACAGCTTTGTGCACCTTCGCCAAATGGCCATTGAGGAACTGGATTCGGTCAGGATCAGGAACAGCGCCATCCTTGACCACATCCGGTGAGGCCATGCCGTTTTCGGTTATGTAGATTGGCAGACCCTGCGCGTAGTCCTCGTGTACGCGGCGCATGAAGAAGTCGAGGCCTTCGGGATAGATTTCCCAGTCCATCAGCGTCTTGGGCAGCGGGCCTTCCACTTCCTTCAATGCAGGAAACTGATCAGTGCCATCGGGCGCGATCAGCTTGCGCGTATAGTAGTTGATGCCCACCCAGTCGACAGGTTCGGCGATGATGTCGAAATCCTGCTCGTAGTTTTCCGGCAAATGCGGACCAAGCCCGGCCAGAACCTCCTGCGGATAGGACTTCTTGAAGACGCCGTCGAGGAACCAACGATTATAGATGCCGTCATAGAGATGTGCTGATGCCTTGGCTTCGGCGCTTTCATCGGCAGGCTCGGCATACTCGAAATTGGTCACGAGACCGAGGTTCTTCATACCCAGTGCCCGCATGGCCTGCGTCGCCCGCCCATGCGCGAGGAGCACATGATGCATGGCCCGCGCGGTGGCGCGGATATCGCGTAGACCCGGTGCGTGGTGGCCCATGAAGTGGCTGAGCCAGGCAACGCACCACGGCTCGTTTATCGGCGCGGTCGCGTGCACACGGTCACCGATGCGCCGCATGATCACTTCGGTGTAATCGGCAAACCAGGAGGCGATATCACGATTGCGCCACCCACCGAGATCAGCCAGCGGAGAGGGAAGATCCCAGTGATAAAGTGTGGCAAACGGTTTGACGCCACGCTCAAGCATCCCGTCGACAAGGCGTTCGTAAAAGTCGATGCCTTCCTGATTGGCCTGCCCGCGCCCTTCAGGCAGAACGCGTGCCCAGGAAATCGAGAAGCGGTAGCAGTCAAGGCCCGCATCACGCACAAGATCGAGATCTTCGGCCCAGCGATGATAATGATCGCAGGCAAGCGACCCATCCTCGCCGCGAGCAGTATTGCCCGGTGTGGCGGCGAAATCGTCCCAATGGGAGCGACCGCAGCCGCCGAATTTCGATCCCTCGATCTGATAGCTCGACGCGGCCACGCCGAACTGGAAATCCTCAGGCATGCTGGCGCGTGTGAAGTCGAGCCTGTCCCTGCTGAATGTGCTGGTCATGTCCGGTCCTGAAATTGTTTTGGAATGGGGGAGCTTTGATCAGTTCGGTGCCGGGCCTGTGGAACGACCGACAACAAACTCGGCCTCCCAAAGCTCGGCAGCCGGCTCGCCCCCCGGCGCGTTGATCTGGTCCATCAGCATTTCCGCCACCCGGCGCCCAGCCGCACGTATGGACGAGCGCATGGCAGTGAAAAAGGGCACACCCCGCATGCCGTCACCGGATTGCTGCAGGAAGGAAAGCTGGTCATCGAAGACGATTATGGAAACATCCTCACCGGCCTTCAGGCCCAGCTCCCCCATGGCGCGCACAAGGCCGATGGCGGGCAGCACACTCGACAGCAGCACCGCAGTCGGCCGGTTCGGCTTCGCGAAAATCTGACGTCCGACGTCGTAACCGTAGGGCTCCACCATATCGCGACTGAATATGAGCGACGGATCGGCCTCCAGCCCCCGCGCGCGATGTGCTTCCTCAAAGCCGACGCGGCGGCGGCTGGCAAAATTCATTGTTTCAAGCCCGTTCACGAGCGCCATGCGCTGATGACCCAGGTCGAGAAGAAAATCGGTTGCGCGGCGAAAGGCCTCGCGATTGTTGACATCCATCCATGAAAATTCGGTGCTGCTGTGGTGACAGCGCCCATGCACGACGAAGGGCACCCCAAGAGACGCCAGAAGCGGGATGCGCGGATCCTCGTTCATCGGGCCATGCACCACGAACCCGTCTACCCGTCCGGTGCGGGCAAGATCGCGATAGATGCTCAATTCGTCATCCTGCGAGACGACGCGGATCAGCATTTCGTAGCCCGACCGCGCATAGACCTCGCCCGCCCCGGCCAGGAAGTCCGAGAAATGCGGATTGATCATCATGTGCTCGGCCAACGGCACCACATGCCCGATGGTGCGCGCCTTGCCGGTGGCCAGACTGGCAGCACTGGCGCTGGGGCGGTAGTTCAACCGGTCTGCCGCTGCCACCACCCGCTCGCGCGTCCGCTCGCTGACTTCGGGAAAGCCGTTGAGCGCGCGCGACACCGTTGTCTGGGAAAGACCCAGCTCCTGCGCGAGCTGCTTCAGATTGACCTTTTCTCTGCTCAACGACCCATTCCTCAAAGCGCTTTGGGAACTATCGACCAGCCCCGCCAGTAAATCAAGCCCACCATTCACTACTGCCACAGAAGAAGGCATCTCATGTTTTCCGGCTAATTCTTAAGCACTCAGCCAAAGCGTGCGAAGCCGTCTTGACTCTCGGAAGAGGAGAACCCATGCTCAAGGTTCCAAAGCGCTTTGAAGCCTTGGCACAAACCTGATCGCAGCAATAGCGGTCGTAACGTTTCGTCTGGCTGCACGACGCGGCCGCTCGCGGAGGAGACCCATGAGCATGTCGAAAATTCGAGGATCATTGGCAACTGCGCTGGCACTGGCGCTATGCAGCAGTGCAGCATTTGCCCAGGAACTGAAATTTCCCGTGGGAGAGGGAGAGCAGTTCAATTGGGAAAGTTTCGAAGAGTTCAAGTCTGCTCATGACCTGTCCGGTCAGAAGCTGACGATCTTCGGCCCGTGGCTTTCCGCCGACGAGGAACTGTTCGAATCCATCGTTGCCTATTTCGAGGAAGCCACCGGCGTTGATGTCGATTACACCGGTTCCGACTCCTTCGAACAGCAGATCGTGATCGATACACAGGCCGGCAGTGCGCCCAATATCGCCGTGTTCCCGCAGCCGGGTCTGGCGGCCAATCTGGCGGAACAGGGTCACCTCGTCCCACTTGGTGAAGAGACTGCGAGTTGGCTTGCCGAGAACTATGCTGCAGGTGAATCCTGGGTGAAGCTTGGCACCTATGCCGACAAGGACGGCAATGACGCCTTCTTCGCATTCCCCTACAAGGCCGACGTGAAATCTCTGGTCTGGTACGTGCCGGAGAATTTCGAGGACGCGGGCTATGAAGTTCCCACCACGCTTGAAGAGCTGAAGGAACTGACCCAGAAAATCGTGGAAGATGGCGAGACACCATGGTGCATCGGCCTCGGCTCCGGCGGCGCGACCGGCTGGCCGGCAACCGACTGGGTTGAAGACCTCATGCTGCGCATGGAATCGCCCGAAGTCTACGATCAGTGGGTTTCGAACGAAATTCCGTTCAACGACGAGCGGATCGTGAAGGTAATCGACGAGTTCGGCTGGTTCGCCAAGAATGACGACTATGTCGATGGCGGTACCGAGGGCGTTGTCTCCACCGACTTCCGCGACAGCCCGAAAGGTCTCTTCGCTGTTCCGCCGAAATGCTACATGCACCATCAGGCAAGCTTCATTCCGGGCTTCTTCCCCGACGGCACGGAACTGGGCGTGGACGCCGACTTCTTCTACATGCCTGAATCCTCCGAGAAGGATCTCGGCAAGCCGGTTCTTGGTGCAGGCACCGTATTCGCCATAACCGAGGAATCAGAAGCGGCCCGCGCATTCATCGAGTTCCTGAAGACCCCGATCGCACATGAACTCTGGATGGCGCAGTCGAGCTTCCTCACGGCCCATACTGGCGTAAATACCGATGCCTACGCCAATGATGCCATGAAGAAGCAGGGCGAGATCCTGCTCGAAGCAACCACCTTCCGCTTCGATGCGTCCGACCTGATGCCCGGCAAGATCGGCGCCGGCGCCTTCTGGACCGGCATGATCGACTATGTCGGTGGCAAGTCTGCCGAAGATGTCGCCTCTGACATCCAGAAGGAATGGGACTCCATCAAGTAAGGTCCTCCCCGAAGGCGGGGGCGCATTGTCGCCCCTGCCCTTTGGGCCGGAGATTTTCTTTTTCTCGGCAACTGATAGTGGCACACTGTCTCATGCTCCCCGGGAGGAGCATGTAGGGACGGAGGGAGTATCGTGGCATCCACCGATGCGAGCTCGGCGCCGGCTGGAAACGCAGTCCATGACCTTGGCGCGCTTCTGAAAACCGGCCTCCTTGCAATCGTGATCATGCTGGCAGGCATCATCACCAGCGCTGCAGCCGCAGCCGGCGTATTCTTTGCGGTCAGCGCACTTCTGCCCGACTCCAACCTCCTGAACGCCATCCTCGTCATGGTGCTGGGCGTGGCCGCCTGCTTCGGCTATTTCTGGGGATCAAATACGATCCTCGACATGATCTATCCCGCGCGGGGCGAGAATATCGCGACTAATCTCACCCGCGCCAATGCCATCCGCCCATGGCTTTTCCTTGGGCCTGCGGTGGTCATTCTGGGCATCTATCTCGTCTATCCCGTGATCAACTCGCTAATCCTCAGCTTTCACGGGCCGCGCGGCGAGAACTGGGTGGGCACAGCCAATTACAGCTGGCTGATGGGCGATCAGGCCTTTCGCGAAAGCGTGCGCAACAACTTCCTGTGGCTGCTCGTGGTGCCTGCGGCCTCGACCTTCTTCGGGCTGATTGCAGCAACGCTGACCGACCGCATCTCCTGGGGCAATGTGGCCAAGAGCCTGATCTTCATGCCCATGGCGATATCGTTCATCGGCGCCAGCGTCATCTGGAAATTCATCTATGACTACCGGGCAGAAGGCTCGGAGCAGATCGGTCTCCTGAATGCCATTGTCACAGGACTTGGCTTCGAGCCTCAGGCCTGGATCACCGTACCTTTCTGGAACAACTTCTTCCTGATGATCGTGCTGATCTGGATCCAGACCGGCTTTGCCATGGTCATCCTGTCCGCCGCCCTGCGCGGTATTCCCGAAGAGACCATCGAGGCCGCAATCATAGACGGGGCTTCGCCCTTCCAGATCTTCTACAAGATCAAGGTCCCGCAGATATGGGGCACCATCGCTGTGGTCTGGACCACGATCACGATCCTCGTTCTCAAGGTTTTCGACATCGTGCTTGCCATGACCAACGGCCAATGGGGCACGCAGGTGCTTGCCAACTACATGTTTGACTGGATGTTCCGCGGACTGGACTTTGGCCGCGCCTCGGTTATCGCACTGGTCATCATGGCGATGGTCATACCCATCATGATCTGGAACATTCGCGAAGCACGGAAGGACATGCGATGAGCGGCGTGGTTGGAAAACGCCCGGCGCTGAGCTGGGCCGTCAATCTCAGCGTCCTTTTCCTCGTGGCACTCTGGACCCTGCCAACCTTCGGTATTCTGGTCTCCTCCTTCCGCGACAAGGATCAGCTTGCCGTCAGCGGCTGGTGGACCTCGCTTACCGGTTCCGAACGCAACATCGTAGCGCGCACCGATGCGCCCGATGATGCCGTTGAAGAGAACGGCCAATGGGTTCTTTCCGGCAATGTCTTCGAAAGCGGCAGCGGTAAGGCAACGGCATTTGGCATTTCCTCGCGCGAGCCGAACGCATTCGAGGCTGGCACGGAAGCGGAGCTGCGCGATGGCGGCATCCTGACCGTTCAGGAAAATGGCGACTACCGTCTCGTCTATGATGAGCAGCCTGAAGGCCGACGCGGCCAGCGCATATTCGTGGCGAGTGTCGAGCCGCCGAAATTCACGCTCGAAAACTATGACCGCGTGTTGTTTTCCGAAGGTATCGGCAAGAGCTTCCTCAACACGCTCACCGTAACCATTCCCGCGACCGTCATACCCATCCTGATCGCAGCCTATGCGGCCTATGCCTTGTCATGGATGCAGTTCCCCGGCCGCGCGCTTCTTCTGGCAACAATCGTCGGCCTGTTGGTCGTGCCGCTGCAGGTTTCGCTCATTCCGCTATTGCGGCTTTACAACGACATCGGCGTCGGCAAGTCCTTCATCGGCATCTGGCTCGCCCATACGGCCTTCGGCCTTCCGCTCGCGGTCTATCTCTTACGCAACTACATCGCCGGTCTTCCGCGCGAGATCATAGAGAGTGCGCGGGTGGATGGCGCTTCCGACTTCGAAATCTTCGGCAAGATCATCCTGCCGCTCTCCTTCCCGGCTCTTGCCTCCTTCGCAATCTTCCAGTTCCTGTGGGTCTGGAATGACCTTCTGGTCGCCACCGTTTTTCTCGGCAACAACGAGGAACAGCTCGTGCTGACCGGGCGCCTGCGCGAACTTCTGGGTTCTCGCGGCGGCAACTGGGAAATCCTCACGGCATCGGCCTTTGTGGCCATTGTGGTGCCGATCATCGTCTTCTTCGCACTCCAACGCTATCTGGTGCGCGGCCTTCTCGCCGGCTCCGTCAAAGGCGGCTGACATTTAATGAACATGATCCAGAAAATTCCCCACAGCGCCAAGGCTCATCAGCTTGACCCTGACCATGACTGGTGGCGCGGTGCCGTCATCTATCAGATCTATCCGCGCTCCTTCCAGGACTCCAATGGCGACGGTATTGGCGATCTGCCCGGCATCACGCGCCGCCTGCCCTATGTTGCCTCGCTCGGAGTGGACGCGGTCTGGATCTCACCCTTCTTCAAGTCGCCGCAAAAGGACTTCGGCTACGATATTTCAGACTATCGCGACATCGACCCGATGTTCGGAACCCTTGCGGACTTCGATGCGATGATCGCAGAAGCTCACCGGCTTGGCCTGAAGATCATCATCGATCAGGTCTACTCCCACACTTCCGACCAGCATCCCTGGTTTGCCGAAAGCCGCTCCAGCCGCGACAACGCCAAGGCCGACTGGTATGTCTGGGCGGACCCGAAGCCGGATGGCACGCCGCCCAACAACTGGCTTTCCGTCTTCGGCGGCTCGTCATGGGCATGGGACACGACGCGCCAGCAATATTACCTGCACAACTTCCTCGCCAGTCAGCCGGACCTGAACTTCCATAACGAGGAGGTGCAGCAAGCGGTTCTGGACACCGCCCGCTTCTGGCTGGACCGTGGCGTGGACGGCTTCCGTCTCGACACGCTCAACTTCTTCTTTCACAGCCAGGGGCTTGAGGATAACCCCGCACTTGCACCCCACGAGCGTAACGCCGTCAGCGCGCCGACGGTCAATCCCTACAGCTATCAGCGGCATGTCTATGACAAGAACCGTCCCGAGAATGTCGAGTTCCTGCGCCGCTTCCGGAAGCTTCTGAACGAATATCCTGGCGCCATGGCCGTTGGCGAAGTGGGCGAAAGCCATCGCGGAATGGAGCTGATCTGTGAATATACGAGCGGCGGCGACAAGGTGCACATGTGCTACTCGTTTGACTTCCTCGCACCCGAACCGCTGACGCCTGGAAGCATTCGCCACACGCTCACCCATTTCGACGGCTGTGCTGTAGACGGCTGGTCGTGCTGGAGCTTCTCCAACCACGATGTGGAACGGCACGCGACGCGCTGGGCCGACAGGGTTGAGGACCGCGACGCCTATCTGCGCATGGTCGCTACCGTCTTGATGACCATTCGCGGATCGGCCTGTATCTATCAGGGCGAGGAGCTCGGCTTGACCGAAGCCGTGCTCTCCTTCGAAGACCTGCAGGACCCCTACGGCATCACTTTCTGGCCGGAGTTCAAGGGTCGCGATGGCTGCCGCACGCCCATGGTCTGGGAGGCGAGTGAGGCAAATGCCGGGTTTAGCACCGGCAAGCCTTGGTTGCCTGTTCCCGCAGAACATCTGCACCTTGCCGTGTCGGAACTTGACCGCGAAGGCACCCTGCTCGACCACTACCGCGCGCTGATCGCGCTGCGCCGGGACCACGCGGTGCTGCGCAAGGGCAGTCTGCGCTTTTGCGATGACAATGACGGCATTCTTGCCTTCGAACGCAATTTCGGCGACGCGACAATGGCTGTTGTCATAAACATGACGGAAGAAACCGCCATCTACGACCGGCCTGCAGGCAATCTTTCGCCTGTGAAAGGCTTCACGGTCGGCACGAGCGAAGAAGATGGGCGGCTGAGACTGGAGCCCTTTGGCTACTGGATCGCGGTTTCACAGAATGGGGGAGCGTAAATGACGGGCGTCGTTCTGAAGGATATCAAGAAGAGCTATGGTTCGACCGAAGTCATCCACGGCATCGATCTCGACATCAAGCCGGGCGAGTTTGTGGTTTTCGTCGGCCCATCGGGCTGCGGAAAATCCACGCTTCTGCGCATGATCGCAGGCCTGGAGGCCATCAGTTCGGGCGACATGTATATCGACGACCAGCGCGTCAACGACATACCGCCCTCCCAGCGCGGCATCGCGATGGTCTTCCAGTCCTATGCGCTCTATCCGCACATGACCGTCTACGACAACATGGCTTTCGGCATGAAGATTGCCAAGGCGCCAAAGGCGGAGATCGAAAAGCGCGTGAAGGCGGCGGCCGAAATACTACAGCTCACGCCCTATCTCGGACGTCTGCCAAAAGCTCTGTCGGGCGGCCAGCGCCAGCGTGTGGCTATTGGTCGGGCCATCGTTCGTGATCCGAAAGTCTTCCTCTTCGACGAGCCGCTTTCCAATCTCGATGCCGCGCTGCGCGTTGCCACCCGCATCGAGATCGCCAAGCTCAAGGAATCGCTGCCGGACTCGACCATGATCTACGTGACCCACGATCAGGTTGAGGCCATGACGCTGGCTGATCGCATAGTGGTGCTATCCGCTGGATATATCGAGCAGGTCGGCGCGCCGATCGAGCTATACGAGCGTCCGGCGAACCTGTTCGTGGCGCAGTTCATCGGCTCCCCGGCCATGAACATCCTGCCGGCAAGGATCGAAGAGACAGGGCCGGAAACGTTGGTGCGCGTCGGTGGCCGCACGGTGAGCGTCCCGATCGCATCCACACCGGACTTGAAGGGTGCAGCGATCAGCTTCGGCGTACGCCCTGAAGATCTCACCATTGCCAGCGACGGAAACGGCCTCATCGACGGCGAAGTCAATATCGTGGAGTCGCTTGGTGAAGTCACCAATGTGTATATCGACGTCGAGGGCAGCGAAGAACAGATGGTGCTGAAGCTGCAGGGCGTGCAGAAGATCGATCGCCACGCGCCTATCTCGGTAACCGCCGATCCCGCCAAGATGCACCTCTTCAACGAAAAGGGCCGCTCGCTGCTTTATCTCTAGGCATTGCGCCTACGCGTTACTACATGGCTGCCATGAGGTGACGCGCTGGCCAAGTCGTGCTATGTGCCGCCCAAACGTTTTATAACCGGTGGCGAAGACCTGTTCCGCCACCCGCTGACGCATAGCGTGACACATGGCCCTGACACTCGACATCACCACGCCGGAAGCGCGTGACCGGCTGCGCCCGACTGCAGCACTTGAAAAGAAATCGCTGATCGGTCTTTCCCGCGAGGAAATGGCCGAGGCGCTGGCCGAAATCGGCGTGCCCGAGCGCCAGACGCGCATGCGCGTGCGCCAGCTTTGGCATTGGCTTTATGTCCGCGGTGTCTCCGATTTTTCGCAGATGTTCAACATCTCCAAGGAACTGCGCGCAAAGCTCGACGAGCATTTCACAGTTGCCCGCCCGGAGATCGTGGAAGAGCAGATTTCGCAGGATGGCACCCGCAAATGGCTCCTGCGCTTTCCTGCCCGTGGCGCGGGGCGTCCGGTGGATGTCGAGACGGTCTACATTCCCGAGGAAGGCCGCGGCACGCTGTGCATCTCCTCTCAGGTTGGCTGCACGCTCACCTGCACCTTCTGCCACACCGGCACCCAGAAGCTGGTGCGCAACCTTACACCTGGCGAAATCCTTGACCAGCTCCTGATAGCGCGCGACCGGCTGGGCGACTTCCCCGACGCCGATACGCCCGATGGCGCCATCGTGCCCGCCGAAGGCCGCAAGGTGACGAATATCGTTATGATGGGCATGGGCGAGCCGCTCTATAATTTCGAGAACGTGAAGCAGGCGCTGCTGATTGCCTCCGATGGCGAAGGTCTGTCGCTCTCCAAGCGCCGCATCACGCTCTCCACCTCCGGCGTGGTGCCGGAAATCTACCGCACCGGCGAGGAGATCGGCGTCATGCTGGCGATCTCCCTGCACGCCGTGCGCGATGATCTGCGCAATGTGCTGGTGCCGATCAACAAGAAGTATCCGCTGGAAAAGCTGATGCAGGCCTGCCGCGATTATCCCGGCCTCTCCAACGCCCGCCGCATCACCTTCGAATATGTGATGCTCAAGGGCGTCAATGACAGCATGGAAGATGCGCGCGCGCTTGTGCAGATGCTCAAGGGCATTCCGGCCAAGATCAACCTCATCCCGTTCAACCCCTGGCCCGGCACCGATTACGAATGCTCGGACTGGGAGCAGATCGAGAAATTTGCGGACTATGTGAACCGCGCCGGTTACGCCTCCCCGATCCGCACCCCGCGCGGCCGCGACATTCTCGCCGCCTGCGGCCAGCTCAAATCCGCCTCGGAGCGGATGAAGAAGGCCGAGCGCATGAAGCTGGAAGAAGCGGCCGTCGCCGGTGAAGGATAAGGCGGAGGCGGCTTGCCCGCCTCGTCGCCCGATCCTTATCGCGCCTGTGCGGTGAGGATCTTCAGTGCGAAAGCCGAGAAGACACCTGCAAACAGCCAGTCGATCATGCGGGCAACGCGCGGGCTCTTGCGCAACAGCTTCGAAAATCCGTCCGCGGCCAACACCATGGGTGCTGTCACCGGCAGCGCCAGCGGTATGAACATGAGGCCGAGAAAGAAGAGCTTGCCCGGAGCATGCGGATCACTGGCCGAGACGAACTGCGGCAGGAAGGTCATGAAGAACAGGATGATCTTCGGGTTGAGCAAATTTATGCCAAGCCCTGTCGCCCAGTTCTTGAAGAGCGAGCGTTCCGCCTTCCCTTCGGCTTCCGGCTTGAAGGCGGAGCCATGGCGAATGGCTTGAAAGGCCAGCCAAAGCAGATAGCCCGCGCCGAAGATCTTCAGCGCGAAGAATGCTTCCGGCGAAGCGACGATCAGGGCCGAAAGGCCCAAGGCCACCAGCGCGGTGTGAATGACAATACCCGTCATCGCTCCGAACATGCAGGCAAATCCTGCCGCGCGCCCTTGAGAGAGTGCGCGACCGACAAAGAGCGTCATGTCCGGGCCTGGCGTAATCGACAGGATGAAGGTGGCAATGGCGAACTGGATGATGGTCGCGCTATCGGGAACAAAATTCATGAAAGTGTCTCGCAGGTGTTGAAGCCCAGCTTGTAACGCAACATCTGGGACGCGGGAATACCACCCGAAATGCGACAATCCCTAATACTTTAGTATTAGAAAACACTCTTCCACTTCCTCTCTTGCAATTTTTTCTTGCATGATTGTTTCAGCGGAGATCATCCGCATGCTCGAAAAGCAATAAAAAGACGAGCGGCAACGGGAGGAGAAGTGCATGACAGAGAAATCCTATTCACGCCGTAAGTTTCTCGGCACAGCCACCACTGCAGCCGGTGCTGCAGCTGCTGGATCATTGGCGGCACCCGCCGTGCTGGCCCAGGCCCCGGTAACCCTGAAAATGCAGTCCGCATGGCCGGCATCCGACATCTTTCAGGACATGGCCAAGCAATATGTCGAACGCGTCGACGCGATGTCCGGCGGTCGTCTGAAGATCGACCTTCTGCCCGCCGGCGCGGTTGTGGGTGCCTTCCAGGTGCAGGACGCCTGTCATGACGGCATTCTGGATGCAGCACATGACGTGCCTGTCTACTGGTACGGCAAGCACAAGGCCGCCTCACTCTTCGGTACGGGCCCCGTTTTCGGCGCGGACGCCACGCAGATGATCGCCTGGATGTATCACGGCGGCGGTTATGAACTTTATCGTGAACTCACCCAGGACATTCTCGGCTTGAACGTGGTCGGCTTCTTCGCCTTCGGCATGCCAGCCCAGCCCTTCGGCTGGTTCAAGGAGCCAATCCAGAGCGCTGACCAGCTGCAGGGCCTGAAATACCGCACGGTGGGTCTCGCTGCCGACCTGTTCCAGTCAATGGGCGCAAGTGTAGCCCAGTTGCCGGGTGGTGAAATCGTGCCCGCCATGGAGCGTGGGGTCATTGACGCCTTCGAGTTCAACAACCCGACCTCGGACAAACGCTTTGGCGCACAGGACGTGGCCAAGAACTACATGCTCTCTTCCTACCATCAGGCCAGTGAAAGCTTCGAGTTCATCTTCAACCGCGATCGCTATGAAAGCCTCGATCCGGATCTGCAGGCGATCCTGAAATACGCCGTTGAAGCCACACATCTGGCCAACACGGCCCTGGCTATGGATCAGTATTCTGCCGACCTGAAGGTTCTTCAGGAAGAGTCTGGTGTCAATGTACAGCGCACGCCGGACGATGTGCTCAAGGTACAGCTTGATGCATGGGACAAGATCCTGCCGGACCTGATGCAGGACGAGTTCTTTGCCAAGGTCGTGGACAGCCAGAAGGCATGGTGCGAGCGCGTGGTCTACTACACGCTCATGAATGCGCCGGACTACAAGCTGGCCTACAATCACTACTTCCCCGGCAAGATCGACTTCTAGGCACACGGGAGGGCGGCGCTGTGGTTGGGGGGCTGCAGCGCCAGCGGGAACGGGCCGTCACCACATTGGTTGACGGCCCGCCTGCCACAAGCGGCTGAGCGGGAACGCAGCCGATCGGGAGCAGATTTTCACGATGCAGCGCTATATCCATTTCGCCGACACCGTCTCCGCATGGTTCGGCAAGGCCTTTGCCTGGTGCGTGGTCCTGATGACTTTGGCCGTCAGCTACGAGGTCGTCGTCCGCTACGCCTTCCGCGCACCCACCGTCTGGGCCTTCGACCTGACCTATATCATGTATGGCACGCTCTTCATGATGGCCGGTGCCTATACATTGTCGCGCGACGGCCATGTGCGCGGCGATTTTCTCTATCGCCTGTGGTCGGAGCGTACGCAGGCCAAAGTAGAGCTGGTGCTCTACTTCCTCTTCTTCTTCCCCGGTGTTCTGGCTCTCATATTCGCCGGCTGGAAATATGCCAGTCGCTCATGGCGCTATCTGGAAGTCTCCAATATGAGCCCGGCCAACGTGCCGATCTACCAGTTCAAGACCGTCATCATCGCGGCTGGCATCCTCCTCGTCATGCAGGGCATCGCCCAGGTCTTCCGCTGCATCATAACGATCCGCACCGGTGAATGGCCGCCTCATGCCCAGGATGTTCAGGAGCTTGAGGAAATTCTTCAGAAGGAAGGTGCCGAAGCACTGCGCCACGGCAGCGAAGCTGTTGACATTGTCGAGCCCAAGGAGCCACGTCGATGACTGACCCACAAGTCGCCGTGGCGATGCTCGGCATCTTCATCTTCATCATTTTGCTGGGCTTCCCCATTGCTTTCACCCTGATGGCGATGGGCATCATCTTTGGCTACTATGCCTATTTCGACGCTGACCGGATGTGGATGCCCTACACGCGTGCGCTCCAGCAGGACGCTGACACATTCACGCTGATCCAGAACTATATCGGCGGTTTCTTCAACAATCGGGTCTTCGACCTTTTCGTCAACCAGACCTATTCGGTCATGGCCAACGATGTCCTGACCGCGGTGCCGCTGTTCCTGTTCATGGGCTATGTGGTGGAGCGGGCAAATATCGTGGATCGCCTGTTCCAGACGCTGAGCGTCACCACCCGCAGGCTGCCGGGCTCCATGGCCGTGGCAGCGCTTATCACCTGCGCGCTCTTCGCCACTGCAACCGGCATCGTCGGCGCGGTCGTCACGCTCATGGGCCTGCTCGCCTTTCCTGCAATGCTCAAGGCGCGTTACGATACTTCGCTTGCAGCAGGTGTAATCTGCGCAGGCGGCACGCTCGGCATCCTCATCCCACCCTCGATCATGTTGATCGTTTATGCCGCGACCTCCGGCGTTTCGATTGTCAGGCTGTACGCAGGCGCTTTGCTGCCGGGCTTCCTGTTGGCAGGCATGTATCTTGTCTATGTCGTCATACGCGCCATGTTGCAGCCGCAACTGGCGCCAAAGCCGGAAAAGCTTGGCGATGACGTAACCGTCTTCCAGGTCATCTGGATGCTTCTGACGTCCTTTTTCCCGCTCGCATTCCTGATCGTCGCGGTGTTGGGCGCAATCCTTTTCGGCTTCGCCACCCCGTCGGAAGCTGCCGCAATCGGCGCGCTGGGCGGCCTGCTGCTCGCTATGGCGTATCGTGCGCTGACGTGGAAGCGCCTGCAGGAATCCGTCTATCTGACGGTGAAGACAACGGCCATGGTCTGCTGGCTATTCGTCGGCTCGTGGGTCTTTGCCTCGGTGTTTTCCTATCTCGGCGGCGAACATCTCGTCAGCGAGTTCGTGCAGGGTCTGGACCTGACGCCGCTGCAGTTCCTGCTTCTGGCCCAGCTCATCATCTTCCTGCTCGGCTGGCCACTCGAATGGTCGGAGATCATCATCATCTTCGTGCCGATCTTCCTGCCGCTCCTGCCGATGTTCGACATCGACCCGCTGTTCTTCGGCATCCTGATAGCGCTAAACCTGCAGACATCATTCCTGACGCCGCCGATGGCCATGTCTGCCTACTATCTGAAAGGTATTGCTCCGCCCCATGTTCGCCTCACGCAGATCTTTGCAGGCTCCCTGCCCTATGTCGGCATGGTCTTCCTTGCGATGATCATTCTCTACAACGTGCCGGCGATCATCTACTACCTGCCACAGCTCGTTTACGGGCGATGACGGAGGAGAAGAACCATGCTGCTAGACCGCATCACCGCCCTCATCGCCTTTGCTGCCCTGGCGGGCTATCTGGGAATATTCGTCTTCTCGGTCCCCCGCCCCGCGCTCTTCGTTGTCGTCGGCTTCGTGCTTCTGCTCGTGGCCTACGATTTCTGGAGCCAGCTTTTCCCGCGAAGACGCCGCTGATCAGGCTCTCCTGCCGCTAATCCAGGTGGCACGAGCATGCAGTGCGTCATCCAGCCAGACCATATCCGCGCGCGCGCCCGGCTTTATTAGCCCGTGATGCTCTTCCAAGCCGAGATAGCGCGCCGGGTAGGAAGTCGCCATGGCAAGCGACTCTTCCAGAGACAGGTCCAGCTTCTGAACGCCGAAACGTACAGCGCTTGCCATGTCCAGATCCGAGCCCGCCAGCGTGCCATCCTCGAGAACCAGTCGAGAGCAGACCTCACCCGGCTCACGGCGAACTGCGCGCCCATTAAGCGAAAATTCCGTCTCCTGCGAACCGACCAGCGCCATGGCGTCTGTCACGTGGAAGAGACGACCCGGCCCCCTTTTCGCACGCAGCGCCACGCGCAAGGCGGTGGGATCGACATGGTGGCCATCCGCGATCACGCCGCACCAGACCTGCCCCTCGTCGAGAGCAGCGCCAACAAGGCCGGGAGCACGATGGGAGAAGCCGCTCATCGCGTTGAAGAGATGCGTCACGCCCCTTGCCCCAGCATCGAACAGGATGCGCGCCTCTTCCGCAGTGCAGTTGGTATGTCCGATTGAAACGACAACGCCCGCAGCCGCAAGCAGCTCAACCTGCAGCGGCTGCACCTGCTCTGCGGCCAGTGTCAGGTGCAGTACAGGCAGTTCGAAGGCCAGCCTACGCATCATCGCAATGTCCGCCTCCTCGAGGGGACGCATCAGCTCCGCCAGATGCGCGCCGCGGCGACCGGGCGCCAGATGCGGCCCCTCCAGATGCAGGCCAGTGACACCTGGTACGTTCAGGGTCGCTTCGAGGACTGCATCAACGGCACGTTCGGAGATCTCCCGCGTATCGGTGATGAGGGTGGGTAGCATCGCGGTGGTGCCGAACCGGCGATGGGCCTTCGCCATCACATCCACGGTTTCCACCGTGGGTGCGTTGTTGAGCATGCGCCCGCCGCCGCCATTGACCTGTACGTCGATGAAGCCAGGCGCAAGCACGCCATCGGGCAGCACCTCGGCAATCGCCTCCTGCGCAAGCTGCGAACGCGGCACAATATCCACTATGAAGCCATCGCGGATGACAAGCGCGACGTCCTCCCGCATCGCCTCGCCGTCAAAAAGGCGATGCGCGACCAATATCGTCTCGCTCATGAAATCCGCTCCGTGAGGCTTTGCAGCTGTCTGGCTACATCTACGCGTTGATGGCGCTCCACTGCAATAAGCTGTACTAGGCTAGCCTCATCTTCATCTGCGGGGCGCTATGGAATCGGCATTCACCGGCTCAGGCCAGCTCAACTGGAACCTCTTGCGCACCTTCTGGGTGATTGCGCAGGAGAAAAGCATCACCAAGGCTGCGAAGCGCCTCGACATGCGCCAGCCATCGGTAAGCTTCGCGCTCCAGCGCCTCGAGGAGCAGCTTGGCTGCCAGCTCGTCCACCGCGACAGCCGCCGCTTCGAGCTGACTGTGCAGGGCGAGAAGATCTACCGGGAATGCGATGAAATTCTGCGCAGTGTCACCCGCATCTCGGAGCTGACACGCGATGCGAGCGAGGGCCTGTCGGGGCAGGTGCGCTTGCTTATCGTCAGCCATCTGCAATCCGAACTCGTCGACGAGGCAATCCGGCTCTTCCACCAGCGCCATCCCGCCATCACCTGGCGCATAGAGGTGGCGAGCAGCCAGTCCATCGTGCGGGCCGTGGCGCAGGAACAGGCCGCACTTGGCATCTGCCTCCTGTCAAAGCCCATGATCAATCTCGATTGCCGCAAGCTCTTCCGCGAAGAGTTCAGCGTGTTCTGCGGTGCAGAGCATCCGCTCTATGGTGTCAGCGAAGTTGATATTCGCGCCTTGCAGCAGGAGGCTTTTGTCTCCTTCACCTGCGCCAGCGAAGGTCTGGGGCTGGAGCCGATGGTGGCGCTGCGTGAAGGCGTCGGCCTTGGTTCACGCACCATCGCATCAAGCCCCAATCTGGAAGAGGTACGCCGCATGATCATCTGCGGGCTCGGCATCGGTATATTGCCTGATACCGCCGTACGTTCCCAGGTCGAGCGCGGGCTTCTATGGCCGCTGAAAATCACCGACAAGCCACTCGGCGCGGACGTCTTCTTGCTCAGCAATCCGAATGTCGACCTTTCACCGGCAGAGCGCACCTTTATCGACACGGTGGAAGAGCTGATGCGTCTGTCCGGTACTGCCGATGCCGCGCAGCACTAGATCAGGCCTGGTCGATCCCGCTCCATTCATCAGCCAACCGCGCAGCAGCCAGATCTTCAAGCGCAAAGCCCGCAGACTTGAACAGGGTGATCTCAGAAGGTGACACTCGCCCCTGGTGCTCTCCGCGCGTGAGGGCAGCAAGGTCTGCCTTGATGTCATCCGGCTGGATTATCCCCGCCTCGAGCGGCTGGGAAAGATCGCCGGCAAGTGTCGCGCCCTTGGCCGTGTCAACGAAGATACTGGCGCGGCGAACCACCTCATCATCGGTCTCTCGCATGTCTGGACGGAACGATCCTATGAGGTCGATATGCGTACCCTCGCCCAGCCATTCGCCCTTGATGATGGGTGTCGTGACACTCGTCACGCAGGAGATCGTTGAAGCCGAACGGCAAGCCGCTTCCAGATCCTCGGCCACCTTGACCGGGAGACCCTTGGCTTCCAGCCCACAGGCGATGCTGCTGGCTTTGGCCGGATTGCGGCCCCAGATCATGATTTCGGAATAGTCGCGCACCGCGGCATGGGCTTCGACAACAGCCGCAGAGAGCTGCCCGGTGCCAACCACCAGAAGACGCTGCGCATCGTCCCTGACGAGATAACGCGCAGCCAATGCCGACGCTGCCGCCGTGCGCCGCGCGGTCAGCGTGTCGCCCTCGCTGACGGATTTCAGCGTGCCGTCTTCCCCGTCGAAGAGGAGATAGCTTGCATTGATCGTTGCCTTGCCCTTGGCCGCATTTCCCGGAAAGAAGGTGACCGCTTTTACCCCTATGGATTCGCCGGCAATCCAGGCTGGCATCAGAAGCAGGCTGGCAGTCTCTCCGCTCGGCAGCTCGATCGGATAGACCTGCCGCTCCGGCGAGACCACCGTTCCAGCCCGAACGGTCTCACCGATCGCATCAATCAGCGCCGGCCATTCGAGCCGCTTTTCCAGCTCTGCCTCATCCAGAAAATTCATGCCTCACCTGTCCGCCCGTTCGACAACCGCATGCAGAAGAATGTTCAAGCCCGGCTCGAAATCTTCCGGCTCACAATGTTCATTGTTGTTGTGGGTAATGCCATCCTTGCATGGGGTAAAGACCATTGCCGTGGGGTAACGGGTCGCCATGAAATATGCGTCATGCCCGGCCTGGGACTGGATGTCCCGCCAGTCATAGCCCATTCGCTTGGCGTGGTTGCGCAATCCATCAACCATCTTCGCGTCAAAGATGTCGCCGCCCCACTTCCATTCGTCGTGGATGACTGCTTCACAGCCTGCCCGCGCCGCAGCCTCGAAGGCTGCCCTGCGCATTTTTTCCGCCATTACGCGAGCGGTTATGGGGTCGGGATGGCGCACATCGCACACGGCTTCAGAGGTATCGGAGAGGATACCGGCCTTGTTCGGCCATGCCACGAGACGCGCGGCCGTTGCCTTGCCGTCGTGGATGGCGAACTCCCAGCCGATATCGTCCACTGCGGTTGCCCAGCGCGCTGCTGCAACCAATGCATTGTGGCGCAGATCCATCGGCGTGGGGCCCGTATGGGCGGTCTGCCCCGTAAAGCCAACGCGCATGCCGTGGCTTGGATAGCCGCCTGTCACGATGCCGACCTGCTTGTTTTCGGCATCCAAAAGCGGGCCCTGCTCGATATGCAGCTCGAAATAGGCGTCCACCGCGTGGCCGGTTGCCTTGCGTGAGCCGCGATAGCCTATGCGCTCCAGCTCCTCGCCGAACTTCTTGCCCTCGTCATCGGTCAGGTCATAGATCCAGTCGCGCTCGTATCGCCCGACAAATCCACCGGAAGCCACCATTGGCGGGGAAAAGCGCGCGCCTTCCTCATTGGTCCAGTCCACCACGACGATCGAACGCTTCGTCTGGTGGCCAAGCTGATCCAGCGTGCGACAAAGCTCCAGCCCCGCAAGAACGCCCGCGATCCCGTCATAACGCCCGCCATTGATCTGGGTGTCGAGATGGCTGCCCACCAGAACCGGCGGAAGATCAGGCTCACTGCCCTTGCGACAGGCGAAGATCGAGCCAAGTTCGTCGACCTCCACATCCATACCGGCCTGCTTGCACCAGGTGACGAACTGGTCGCGCATCTGGCGGTCCGCATCAGTAAGGGTAAGCCGGGCAAGACCACCCGGCCGCCCCTCGCCGATCTGCGCAGAGGTCTGGATGGTCTCCCAGAACCTGCCGAGATCAACCCGTGCGTCAGCATCAAAAGCCATGAACTACTCCCGGAACTTCGTATTCAGATTGCAAAAAGAACGAGCTGTGGCGCAAGCACCAGAAGGACGAGCACCCCGACCATGACCCCAAGAAATGGCACCAGGTACCCGAAGGAATCGGAAAGGGGTATGCCCCCGGTCCGGCAGGCGGCCATCAGATCAATGCCGAGCGGCGGGGTGTTCGCGCCGATTGCCAGATTGATGGTCAGGAGCACGCCGAAATAGACCGGATCGATGCCATAGGTCGCCAGCACCGGCATGAAGACCGGGGCAAGGATCAGGATGATGGCAATCGATTCCATGAAGGTGCCAAGCACGAGGACAACGCTCATCAACGCGAAGAGTGCTATGGTGGCGCTTTCCGTAGCGCCGGAGATTAGCGACACCGCCAGCTGCGGCACCTGCTCCGCCGCCAGGATCCAGCCGAAGACGGATGCAGCCGCAATCACCAGCAGGATTGCACCGGTCATCTCCGCCGTCTCGCGCAGAAGCCTGAAGACAATTGCCAGCGTCAGTTCGCGATAGACGAAGAAGCCGATGAACAGCGCATAGACCACGGCGATACTTGCAGCCTCGGTCGGCGTGAAGAAGCCGCTACGAATGCCGCCAACAACCAGTACCGGTGCCAGAAGGGCAAGCGCGGCACCACGGAAGGCTGTGGCAAGATTGGCAAAGCTGAACGGTTCGCCACCGCCCCAGCCCTTCCGGCGCGCGATCAGCCAGGCCACAACCATCAGCCCGAGTCCGAGAAGAATGCCCGGCACGATGGAGGCAACGAAGAGCTTGCCGATGGAGGTGTTTGTCGTCGCGCCATAGACGATCAGCACGATGGAGGGCGGGATGACCGTGCCGAGAGAACCGGCGCAGCCAAGGGCGGCGGCAGAATATCCCGGCGCGTAGCCCTTATCCTTCAGTGCCGGCATCATCATCGTGCCGATGGCGACCACATCGGCCACGCCTGAACCCGAAAGGGAACCGAACAGCATGCAGGCCGCAATCATGACCACCGCAAGCCCGCCCTTGCGCTGTCCCACCAGCGCGGAGAACAGCGCGACGATCCGTGGTGCAAGCCCCCCATGGACCATGAGGAGCCCGGCAAACAGGAACAGTGGAATGGCAAGCAGCGTGAAACTGTCGATGCCCGCGACCGAGCGCTGGGCCACCACAATCAGCGGTGCCAGATCCGTGATCGTCAGATAGAGGATCGAGGCCAGCCCGAGTGCGACCGCGATCGGGGCATCAAGCAGAACCAGCACGCCGAAGCCCGCCAGAAGAACGAGAAGCGAAGAACTCATTTGAATGCACCACCTGCGGCAAGGGCGATCAGCGCGGGAACCGCGGAGACGGGGAGCGCGAGATAAAAGAGGCCGACGGGAAGATCGAGCGCCGTCGTGCCGTTGCTCCAGGTCAGCATCGCAAGCTGCCAGCCGGTATAGCCAATCACCGCCAGAAAGATTGCAGAGCACAGCGCCATTGCCAGGCGAACCCAGCTCTGCACTCGCTCCGAACGCGCGAAGAGCGGAAGGAGCCCGGCGCGGAAATGACTGCCTCGGGCGAAGCCGGATACGGCACCCAGGAATGTGGTCCAGACGAGCAGGATGCGCGGCAGTTCCTCCGCCCAGCCAGGCGTCGAGGAAAGCACCCAGCGCGCAAAGACGACATAAAAGATGATCGCCGTGAAGGCCGCGATGCCCAGCGCACAGGCCCAACGCGCACTGGCGTCAACCGCTTTCAGAACCGGATTGGGCTGCCCGGAAGATTGAACATGTGTCATGGCTTCAAACCATCAGCTGGAAAGGGGCTGTCCGGGCCACGGCAAAGGCTGCACTCGTCGCAATAGGCGGCGACCACGACCCATTCGTCGGAGATGACTTCGACCGTGTGATCCAGCCCCGGCGGCAGGCGCACTGCACTGCCCTCACGCAGATGGTAGGTTTCACCACCGGCTCTAAGCAACGCTTCGCCCTTCAATGTCAGGGTTACCTCGTCACGCGGATGGCTGTGGGCCACGCTTTTTGCGCCCTTGCGCCCGGTTGTCACCGCCAGCTTGATGAAGCCCTCTCCCCGCTGCGCCGGGGAGAAGAGCACCTGCTGCTGGAAGTCGAAGAGCTGCACCGGTTCGACCGATGCAAGCTCCAGAACCTCAAGACCCTTCGGCTTCGCCATCAGCGATAGGCTTCCAGCGTCTTCATCAGCTCAGGCCCGAAGACCTCCGCCTGCGATTCCCAGATCGGTGCAACAGCCTCTATGAAGGCGGCCTTGTCGACCGTGTTGAAGCTCATGCCTTTTTCTTCGAGCTTCGCCTGAAGATCGGCTTCCGCCTCGGCCGTCATCTCGCGCTGCTTGACCGCCCAGCTCTGTGCGGCCTCGCGCAAGACCGCCTGGTCTTCCTCGGAAATCTTGTCCCATACGGCCTTGGAGACGACGAGGCTCGCCGCGCCCCAGATATGACCGGTCATGGACACATATTTCTGCACTTCGAAGAAGGACGAGGAATAGATGATCGAAAGCGGATTTTCCTGTGCGTCGAACACGCCCTGCTGCAGCGCGGAATAAAGCTCGCCAAAGGCCAGAGGTGCAGGCTCTGCGCCAAGCATCTCGAATGTTGCCAGACGGACCTTGTCCGGCGTGACGCGGATCTTCAGACCGTCAAGGTCTTCCGGCTTTGCGATGGGCCGCACATTGTTGGTGATGTTGCGGAAGCCCGTCTCCCACCAGGCGAGAACCACGACACCCTTGTCGTCGAGAAGATCGGCCAGCGCACCACCCAGATCACCGTCGAGGGCCGTAAAAGCCTGCTCGCGGCTTTCCCAGGCATAGGGCATTTCGATGATGCCGATCTTCGGTTCCAGGAACTGGAACGAGCCGCTGCCAATTACGCCTGCCTGTACAGCACCGAACTGCAGACCTTCAATCACTTCCTTCTCATTGCCCAGCTGGCCGGAAGGAAAGACCTCGACCGTCACGCGGCCATCCGTCTTCTCGGCGACTTCTTCCGCAAAGCCGGTCGCAGCTACATGCCAGCTATGGGTTTCAGGCAGCACATGGCCAAGACGGATCGTCGTCTCTGCGTGAGCGGCAATGGTGGAGGCGGCAAGTGCGGCCGCGCAGGTGGTAAGAACGCGCTTCAGAATGCTCATTTCGGTTCCCCTTGTTCTTGAGCCTGTTTCCGGTCGCGGCAAAAGGACCATGACCGAACCGTGGCGGCAAATAGGGGGAGCCGATGGGTGATATAGACGCTGCCTATGCATGACGGCACGGGCAGGAAGAAGTTACCTCGCACCCCAGGTATCGCTGAGGCGATAGCCTTCCGGCCAGGGATCATCCGGGTCCAGCATGTGCTGGTGAATGCCGGTGATCCAGCCGCGTCCCGAAAGCTCGGGAACGATGGCCGGCTTCCCGCCAACCTCGGTCTCTCTGACGATGCGCCCCGTGAAGGTGGACCCGATGAGCGAGACTGCGGTCAGCCGGTCTTGCGTTGTCATCTGCCCGCGCGCATGCAGTACGGCCATGCGGGCGCTGAGTGCGGTGCCTGTCGGTGAACGGTCGATCTTGCCGGGGCGGATTGCAACAGCCGCATTGGCGCGCAATTCGTTGCCCTCGCGCGTGACAGGCCCGGCAAAGAGGCAGAAAGAGATATGCTTCCAGTCCGGATTGTCCGGATGATCGAAGCCCAGCGCCTCATTGGCAGCGGCGGTGATCTTCACGCCAAGCTTTGCCATGTCATGCGCTTCGTCGGGAGAATGGGTAAAGCCCAGCGCTTGCGCATCGACGAAGACGAAGCTGTCACCGCCATAGGCTGTGTCCACCTTCAGCGTGCCGATGCCCTCCACTTCAAGATCGACATCAAGGCGCGCTGCAAAACTCGGCAGGTTCTGCACGAAGATGCGTTCCGCCTTCCCGTTTTTGCACTCCGCGCGCACCTTCACCAACCCGCCCGGTGCTTCCAGTGTCAGCTCCGTCACCGGCTCGCTCATCGGCAGGATACCGCCATCCAGAAGCACGGTGGAAACGCAGATTGAGTTCGAGCCGGACATGGGCGGCGTGTCTTCCGGCTCCATGATGATGAAGGCAGCATCGGCACGCGGGTCCTTTGGCGGCACCAGAAGGTTCACGTGGCGAAAGACACCGCCACGCGGCTCGTTCAACACGAAATTGCGCAATGTCTCGTCGCGGGCAATGAAGCGACTCTGCTCCCAGAGAGTATCGCCGGGCGGTGGGGTTACCCCGCCGACGATTACATCACCGACTTCACCCTCGGCGTGAGCGGAAATCACATGGATTGTCTTCGAACTGCGCATCGCGCTTTCTCCCCGGGGCGAATGGATAATCAGGCAAGCCAGGTCGGCGGTGTCTTGGGGGCAAGCCCCGTGACCGCCGCCTCGGCACATTCCGCAAGGCTGCCGAAACGCACGGTTCGGCCCGAAAGGCCCGGCGCGTAATGGGCGTATTTGCCCGAATTGGTCATGAGATTGCGCGCCTCGGGCGGGAAGACCGGCTCGGAGATCGAGCACCAGCAGATATCGGCCACCACCTTCACGCCCGCCCGCTTCAGGCGCTCGACCGTCCCGTCGGCTTGCACGGCGGCAAGCGCATCACGTCCAAGTGTCACAATGGCAGTCGTACCGGTCTTGCACTGGCGGCCATCGAGAAGCTCCGCCAGCTTGCCGCATTCCGCGATTGAAAAGTGAGGACTGCCGAATGCGACAAGCTCCACCTGTTCCCCGCCCTGATTGAAGGCGGTCCAGGCTTCCAGCAAGTCCGCGGGTCCGACCGTAACTTCCCGGGCATCCGGCAGTGCTACATTGTCGGCTTCCGGTGTTACACCCGCAACATGAAGCATGGGCGCGGCCGATGTCGTGCCAAAGGCCGCGCAAAGCGCCTTGAGATCGTCCTCATTGGGCGCAGCCGCCTCCAGCCCCCGGATAAGAGGGATGCAGTCGGGTGCAAGGCGTCCTGCCACCCAGCCCATCATTGGCCAGAAGGCGTCATTATGCCCTGAAGGCAGCTCGACATTGATGATCAGTCTTGCCCGCCGTGCGTCGTCGGAATAGACGCCCGACATGGGCGCCCGGCCCGTCATCGCAATGCAGAGATCCAGAAAATCCGGATGCTTGACCGTGCGCGCGCCGAGCACGCTGTTGGCATAGATCACCGCATTGGATTCAGCCCAGGCAATGGCCTCGCCCTTGGTCGGAGCATCGTCCAGAAGATAGGGTGCGCAGGTGAAGCTGGCGCGTGCGCCCATATCCACATAGGCCTGAGCCAGGCGCGATGCTGGCTGGCCGAAAGCGGGATCGACACCCTGCGCCTGCCAGTTGCCGAAATCGACGGAGATCGCGTTCATCGTGGTCGGGATGCGCACACGTGCACCCAGGTCCAGCATCGCTTCGGCAAAGCGCAGATTGGCGTGACTGGCATAGATGCAGCCGTCGATATGACCGCGCGTTACATCAACCAGCGCGGTCGCACCTTGAGAGGCGGCCATGGTGCAGATCATCTCCATGGCAAGCTGCACGGCTTCGCCCTCCTGCCCGTCCAGCATGGCACGATCCGCCGCGGTGAGTTCAAGCGCGGAGGCATCGACACGCTCCAGCGGGATGCTCAGATCCTCTGCCTCGACGCGATCATCATGGATCGCAGCCTCGCTACAGGCAGCCAGCGCCTCATAGCTTTCTGCAGGCAGGCGCAGCACCGCAAGATGCCGGTCGAACATCCGCCCTGCAATCAGCGCGCCCAGGGTCAGAATATCTTCGCTCTCGCGGAAGATGAGAGCGGCAGGCGCTTTACCGTTGAGCGCCAGCTCCAGAAGAACGCCGCTGCCGGTGCACGAGCCGCGACTGGTCGGCATCATGACGATGCGGCCCGCCATGCTCTCGCCGCATGCCGGGTGATAGGCGTCGCGGATATGCCCGGTGTCCGGATCAACCCCGCCCCAGAAGCTCAGGCCCTCCGAGAGCGCCAGCACCGGCCCCTGCACCTTGGCGGGTGCGATGAGTTTGCCGCTGGCAAGCGCGCTCATGTGACGACAAATCCGTGCGCGAAGGGATCACGCTCATCGATGAAGATCGTGTTTATGCCCGTCACCCGCGCCCAACCGGCAATTGACGGGATGATCGCAGACCTGCCGGCCACTTCCGTCATCTTCTCAACGCGTCCCTTGAAGAGGGAACCGATGATGCTCTCATGCACGAAATCGTCTCCCTCTTTCAGCTTGCCCTTGGCCGCAAGCTGCGCCATGCGCGCGGAGGTGCCGGTGCCACAGGGCGACCGGTCAATCGCCTTGTCGCCATAGAACACGGCATTGCGTGCATGAGCTTCGGGATCGCGTGGTTTGCCCGTCCAGAGGATGTGGCTCAAGCCATTGATGGCGGGATGTTCGGGATGAACGAACTCGTATTTCTCATTGAGCGCGCGGCGCAGTTTCGGGCTGAGACCGATCAATTCCGACGCGGTGAAATCCTCCATGTCGCGGAAATTTTTCTGGGGCTCGACGATGGCGTAGAAATTGCCGCCATAGGCAACATCAACGACGATCTCGCCGACACCTTCCAACTCCGCTGTCAGGCCTTCCGAATGCAGGAAGCCGGGTACATTGGTCAGCCGAACCTCTTCGACGAACCGGCCTTCCTGGCGGTAGCTCACGTCGACGCGGCCTGCAGGCGTTTCAAGCCGCAACTGGCCCGGCACCTGCGGACGCACGAGGCCGTTTTCAAGCGCGATTGTCACCGTGCCAATCGTGCCATGCCCGCACATGGGCAGGCAGCCGGAGGTCTCGATGAACAGCACCGCGATATCGCAATCCTCCCGCGTTGGCGGATAGAGAATGGCGCCTGACATCTGGTCGTGCCCGCGCGGCTCGAACATCAGGCCGGTGCGGATCCAGTCATATTCGGCCAGAAAATGGGCGCGCTTTTCCAGCATGTTCGCGCCTTTGAGCAGCGGTGCTCCGCCGGTGACAAGACGCACCGGATTGCCGCAGGTGTGACCATCAATGCAGGGGAATGTGTAGGTACTCATTCAAAACCTCGAAAAACGAGCTGGCGAAAAGGCTTGAAGGTCGATCTTCGGCCCCGCCCCTTCCAGAAGGTCGGCGACGATCTCCGCCGTCGCGGTTGATTGTGTCAGGCCCAGATGACCATGTCCAAAGGCGCATAGTATTTCGGGATAGCTTGGCAGAGGACCAATGGCTGGAAGACTGTCGGGCAGCGAGGGCCTAAAGCCCATCCACTGCTTGCCACCGCAGGTTTTCAGCCCAGGCAGGAACGACTTGGCCTTGTTCAGCATGGCGTCCGCGCGGGCATAATTCGGTGGCAGGTCCAGCCCGCCCAGTTCCACGGCACCACCGACACGCAGCCCTGAGCGCAGGCGTGAAATGACAAAGCCATGGCCGCCAAAGGTGATGTGCATGCGCAGATCGAAGGCGTCGTCCGGCAGCGTGGTGTTGTAGCCGCGCTCCGTCTCCAGCGGGATTTTCACGCCCACCGTGCGGGCAAGATGATGCGAGAATGCGCCCGCCGCGAGCACCACCCGCCCCTTGCGGATGCCCGCAGAGGTCTTCACGCCTCCGGGGACCAGCGCTTCGACAATTGCGATCTCGATCTCGCCGCCATCCGCCTTGAAGCGTTCGGCCAGTGCCAGAACATAGTCCTTTGGATCGTCGATCGTCGCCCAGCCTGGCGTGAAGGTGGCATGGGTGAAGCGCGGTGCGAGACCCGGCTGATATTCCGCGATCTCTTCCCCCTTCAGATGCTTGAAGGGGATGCCCGCTTCGTCCCGCGCCTTCCAGCCTTCAAGCGAGGCTTTGAACTCCCGCTCGCCCTCATAGACCTGAAGCTGCCCTTCCCGGCGCAGCATGTGGGTAAGCCCGACGCGCTCGAGAAAGGGCTCGAGCGTTTCCTGCGCAAGCTGCATCATTGCGGCCTGCGCCACCGTCGATGAGCGCAGGCGATCCGGCCAGCTTGCCCGCCAGAACCGCAGCATCCAGGGCGCGATGCGGTGAGCGTAGCGCGGCGGCACGCTGAGTGGACCCAAGGGATCAAGCAGCCATTTCGGCGCCTGTCGGATGATGCGCGGCGAGGCAAGCGGCAGAATGTCGGGAAAGGCGAACGCACCGGCATTGCCGGCGGAGGCACCGGCTGCCGGCGCCTCGCGCTCGATCACACGAACCTTCATGCCCCGGGCCTGAGCCGCTAGAGCGATCGAAAGCCCGATCACCCCGGCCCCGACGACCACCACCTCATCCTCGCTCATCTATCGCACACTCGACAGGAACTTGCGGGTCTCTTCACTCTTGGCCTCGCCGAATATCTGCTCCGGCGGTCCGATCTCTTCCATGACACCCTTGTGAAAGAAGGCGACGCGGTTGGAGACGTCGCGGGCGAAGCTCATCTCATGGGTTACGCAGATCATGGTCATGCCGTCTTCGGCAAGCATTTTCAGCGTATCGAGAACTTCACCGACAAGCTGCGGATCAAGCGCAGATGTGACCTCGTCGAAGAGCATGTAGTCCGGTGACATGGCAAGCGCGCGGGCAATGGCCATGCGCTGCTGCTGACCACCGGACAGACGGCCCGGATAAACCTTAAGCTTGTCGCCTAGCCCCACATGCTCCAGATGCTTCACCGCGATCTCTTCGGCTTCGGCCTTGCCAAGCCCCTTCACCTTGCGTGGTGCGAGCGTGACATTCTCTAGAACGGTCAGATGCGGGAAGGCGTTGAACTGCTGGAAGACGATGCCGATCTTGCGGCGCAGGCGGTTGAGGTCCGTCGACTTGGCGTGAACCTCGGTACCGTCCACGAGAATGCGGCCGCTGTCGATCTTCTCAAGCCCGTTGATGCAGGTCAGAAGCGTCGACTTGCCGGAGCCGGAACCACCGATCACCGACACCACCTCACCCTTGTCGACGGTCAGGTTGATGCCCTTGAGGACCTTCAGCGAGCCGAAGGATTTGTGAACATTCTCAATTTCAATCATTCTCTTGCCACCTTTTCTCCAGGCGACCGCCAAGTCGGGCAATCGGGAAGCTGAGCGCGAAATAGATCGCGCCGGTGATGAGCAGGATGGTCATTGGTTCCTGCAGTCGCGTTACGAGTATCTGGCTAGAGCGCAGCAGCTCGATGATGCCGAGCCACAGCACCAGCGCGCTGTCTTTCAGGACACTCAAGGTCAGACCGATCCAGCTTGGCAGCGCCACGCGCAGGGCCATGGGGAAGACGACCTGCGTCATGTCCTGCCCCCAGGTCAGTCCCAGCGAGCGTGCAGCACGGCGTGTGACCGTCGGCACGGCATCGATCGCGCCACGCACGATCTCGGTGCAATAGGCAGAGGTGTAGAGCGCGAGCACCACGCAAGAGGTGACGAAGGGCGATAGCTGGAGACCGGCAATCGCCTGGAATGCATTCGCGAGAATGAGCTGTATGAGCAGCGGCACCGAGCGGAAGATGTCCAGGATGAAAGTCAGCGGCAGCGCCATCCACGGGCGGATATGACTGCGGATCACGCCAAAGGTCAGCCCAAGCACGGTTCCGCCGATAACGGCGAAGAATGTGATGGCAAGCGTTACCCCCGCTCCCTTTGCGAGGAACAGCATATCGTTGAGGGTTAGTGCGGTATCGAACATGGCTTGTTCCTCCTCAGTACCTGAACAGGCGCCAGGCGAGGAGACGCGCGCCAAGCATCACCGCTTTCGCGATGGCATAATAAAGAACCGCAGCAAGCGCGAAGAGCTCGAATGTGCGGAAGGTCCGCGAATTGAGATCCTGCGTCACGCCGGTCAGATCCGTGCTCATGCCGACCGTCACGCCTAGTGACGTCATGAGAATGGCCCAGACCATCTGGTTCGTGGTGGGCAGAAACGCGATGCGCAGCATTTGCGGCAGCACGATCAGGCGAAATGTCTTTGCCGGCCCCATGCCGAGCGAGCGACCAGCACGCACCTGCGTATCAGGTATGGCTCTGAGTGCACCGCGGAAGGTCTCACAGAGATAACCGGCATTGTTGAAGGTGATGCCAGCCAGAAGCGCAACAAAGGGGCTGAGATAGATCCCGAAGGAGCCCAGACCGAAATGCGCCATATAGATCTGGAAAAGGGCCGGCGTGTTGCGGGCAACTTCAACCCAGGCGGTGGCAGGCCAATAAAGCCAACGCGATTTCGAGTTGCGGGCTACGGCCAGGATAACGGCGATGGTCACACCAATAACCATCGACAGGACGGCGATCTGCAAGGTTACAAGCGCGCCGTCCAGCATTTGCGGCAAGGCGCGATAGGCCTGCCGCCATTGAAACGTGTAGTCAAACATACTGCGCTCCGCATGCTACCCGGAAATGAAAGGGGAGCGCTTAGATGCGCTCCCCTTCGGGATCAGCGGTAGACTTTGTTGATGGTGAGGTCTGGTGCTTCGCCACCAACCCACTTCTCGTAAAGCTCCTGATAGCGGCCGCTGCGAACCTGCTGGTTCACGAACAGATCGAGATAGTTCAGAAGGCCATATTCGTTACGCAGCGTGATGAGCGATACATAATCGGGGATATAAGGCGCATCGCCACCGATGGTCAGGCCCTCATACTTGCCGCTCTCGACAATGGAGGATGCAACGGTGGAGGTAACGACGGTCGCTTCGATCTGGCCCTGCGAAAGCGCCAGGAACACATCGGCCTGCGACTGGTACGGACGGAAGCTGCCGCCCTCGCCCCACTTCTTGATGTCCTCTTCAAGAGCGATCGCCTCATAGGTACCGGCAACCGAACCGACCGTCTTGCCCTTGAGGGACTCGTAGCTGTCGATTTCGGTCCCGTCCCGGGTCAGCACCACATTGGTGAAGGCGAAGTAGGGAATGGTGAAGCCCACGGTCTTTGCACGCTCAAGCGTGTCGGAAGTGGAGGCTACACCAACATCCGCACGGCCCGAAACAAGTGCGGGGATGCGATCGGGGAATGGCGTCTCGACGATCTCCGCCTCGACACCCAGCGCCTTGGCCAGGTCGTTGCAGTAGTCGACGTCGAAACCAATCGGCTCGTTGTTCTCGTCGCGTGAACCCATGGGCGGGAAGTCGAGCACGACGGCGCAGCGCAGCGTGCCGGAAGCGATGATGTCATCAAGCTTGTCTGCTTTGGCCGGGCCGGCAAACACGGCTGCGGCGATTAGACCACTGGCGATGATCTTGGCGTTCATGGATGGAGGTCTCCCATTCTTGTGTTGTCCCTGCACAGCCGCTCGCGCTGACCGCACGACATCAAAAAGCACATCCACAAATAAAATACAATTTGTATACTAAAGGTCGACGGAAAAAATTTTCTCTCCCGGCTCATAAAAAAAGCGGGAACCTCGCGGCTCCCGCTCTATGATCTACCGCTGGTAGCGAGATTTACGCGCGCGCATCCTCAGGAAGAAGTGCCTCCGGCATGTTCTGGTAGCAGACCGGCCGCAGGAAGCGACGTATGGCAAGCGTTCCGACACTCGTGGCACCGAAATTGGTGCTCGCTGGATAAGGTCCACCGTGAACCATGGAATCGACGACCTCGACACCGGTTGGGAAGCCGTTCACCAGCAAGCGGCCCGCCTTGCGCTCGAGGATCGGACGTAGCGCTACCGCTTCATCCAGATCCGCATCATCCATGTGGAGGGTAATCGTCAGCTGGCCTTCCAGATTGCGGGCGATGCTCTCGATCTCCTCCGAAGTCTTTGCACGAACAACCAGTCCGAGCGGTCCGAACACTTCGTGATGCAGAAGCTCGTTCTCCGAGAATTCCGCAGCCGTCGTTTCGAAGAGAACCGGTGAGGCATTGCGCCCCTCCGACTCGCTGGAAAATACGGGCCGAGCGGCATTGCTCTGTGCGATCTGATCGCGGCCCGAGCAGAATGCCTGGGCAATGCCGTCGGTCAGCATGACCTGGGCCTCGACCGCACCAAGCGCTTCGGCTGCAGCGGAAACGAAACGGTCCGCGGCCTCACCTTCGCGCACGATAGCGATGCCCGGATTCGTGCAGAACTGACCCGCGCCCATGGTAAGCGATCCTGCCCAACCCTTACCGATCTCCTCGCCACGCGCTTCGGCTGCATTTGAAAGCAGGAACATCGGATTGACAGAACCCAGCTCGCCAAAGAACGGGATCGGCTCCGGACGTGCTGCACAAAGGTCGAACAGCGCACGGCCACCAGCAAGGCTTCCGGTAAAGCCGACAGCCTTGATGAGCGGATGCTGCACAAGCGCCTGGCCGACCTGACGGTTGCCACCCTGGATGAGAGAGAACACGCCTGCCGGCATGCCGCAGCGCTCCTGCGCAGCCTTTACGGCTTCTGCCACGATCTCGCCCGTACCGGGATGCGCCGAATGGCCCTTCACGACAACCGGGCAACCGGCTGCAAGGGCCGACGCCGTGTCGCCGCCGGCAGTGGAGAATGCGAGCGGGAAGTTCGACGCACCGAAGACGGCAACCGGGCCGATGGGGCGCTGGACCATGACCAGCTCGGGGCGGGGTGCGGGCTTGCGGTCAGGCAATGCCGCATCCTTGCGACGATCGAGATATTCGCCCTTGCGGATATGCTCGGCAAAGAGACGAAGCTGCCCGACCGTACGCCCGCGCTCGCCTTCAAGGCGCGCATTGGGAAGACCGGTTTCCTGTGTGCCGATCTCGGTAATTGCGTCGCCGCGCTTTTCCATCTCCTCGGCAATTGCATCAAGAAAGGCCGCACGCTCTTCGCGGGACTTGCGCGAATAGACTTCAAAAGCCTCTTCTGCAGCTTTGACCGCCTGATCGACAAGTGCAACCGTGCCTACGGAGAAGGAGTGGGCGTCACCATGTGCAGGTGATGACTGGAAGGTTTCATTTCCGGCAACCCATTCGCCGGCGATCAGATGTTTTCCGTGAGGTGTGAACGACATGTATTCCTCCTTGCTCGGGATCGAAAGCCTGTCTCAGGCTCAATTACTGGTCCGCCGTGCCTGCTGGTCAGCGGCTCTCACCTCGCGTATACAAAAAGTATGCAAGGCTAGATAGCCCCGGATGGGGCAGAAAGGATGATTGGTGCATCGACAAGCTGTTTCCGTAGACGCGCTCGCAGAACTGGTTGACGAGATCCTCCAGAAGGCGGGTTTGTCGGCACTCCATGCAGGGGCGCTCATGCGGGTCATCGTGGCCGGCGAGCGCGATGCGTGTAAGTCCCATGGGGTTTACAGATTGGAAGGATGCCTGCGCACCATCAAGGCTGGCAAGGTCAGAACACACGCCAATCCTGTATTTTCTTCCGACGAAGGCGCAATTTTACGCGTGAATGCGGATGGCGGGTTTGCCAATGCCGCTTTCGAGCTTGGCGCGCCGCGTCTCGTGGAGCGAGCGAAGGAGCTGGGGCTGGCCGCCCTCGTCATCAATAACTGCACCCATTTCTCGGCGCTTTGGCCAGAGATCGAGGCGCTGACGGATCAGGGCGTTGCTGCCATGGCCATGTGCCCCAGCTACGCCAGCGTTGCACCTTCCGGCGGCACCGCCCCTCTGCTCGGCACGAATCCTTTTGCCTTCGGATGGCCACGCAAGGACCAGCCGCCCTATGTCTTCGATTTCGCGACCAGTGTCGCTGCACGAGGTGAGATCGAACTGCATCGGCAGGCCGGAAAGCCGCTGCCGGAAGGATGGGCGATCGACGCCGATGGTCAACCCACGACCGACCCGGTTGCCGCCCTCGATGGCGCGATGCTCCCCTTCGGCGAACACAAGGGTTCGGCCATTTCCACCATGATCGAGCTCTTGGCAGGCGTGATGATCGGAGACCTGACCAGCCCTGAAGCGTTGGAGGCACTTGGCACCACAACGCTTGCCCCAGCCCATGGGGAACTGCTCCTTGCCTTCGACCCCAAACGCTTTGCGAAGGGCCGCTCCGGCGATCCGTTCGCACGCGCTGAAACGCTCTTCGAAGCCATAGCCGGTCAGGGTGCACGTCTGCCCTCACAGCGGCGTTTTGCAGCCCGCAGGAAGTCGCTTGAAGAGGGCATCGAGCTGTCCGGCGAGGAATGGTCCATGCTGGAACGGCTGCGCCGTGAAGGGCTCGAAGCCGTTTGACCTGCTAAAAGGCCCTCCGGATGGGAGGGCCTGTCCATTTTGCAGCCTCACGCCGCGTATTTGGTCACCGCACCCGGCTGCTTGCTCCATTCCGCATACCAGCTGCGGAAGAGCTCGTATTGACGTTCGGCATAGCCGCGCTGGCTTTCCGTAAGGGTGTCATCTTCATTGAAGTGAAGCGCATATTCTTCCTCGCCGTTCAGCACGAGCAGATATTTGAAGTAGAGCACCAGGTCTGGCCCCTCATCGAAGGTGGACAGGACATGGAGTGCAGCATCCAGCTCCTGCGCCCGCACACGCGCATCCGCGTCACCTGCAGCCGCGGCCTCCGACAGTGCGACAAGGTGCAGAACCTCCTTCGGGAACACATTGCCGATGCCCGTGATCGCACCCGATGCGCCGCAATTCACGTAGCCGTGGAAGACGGTCGTATCGACACCGATCATCAGCTTGATGTCCGGGTCACCGCTGGTGATGTGCTCGGCCGCATAGGTCAGATCCTTCGCACCTCCGAATTCCTTGAAGCCGACAAGGTTCGGGTGCTCCGCGCGCAAGGCGAAGAAGAGATCAGCACGCGTGGCAAAGCCGTAATAGGGGCTGTTGTAGATCACCGCCGGAAGCTCGGGTGCTGCCGAAAGGATGGCCTTGAAGTGGTTCTTCTGGGCCGTGGCGGAGCTGCCGCGCGACAGGACGCGTGGAATAACCATAAGCCCCTGCGCGCCGACCTCGGCCGCATGTGCCGCATGTGCAACCGCACTTTTGGTGTTCACCGCACCCGTTCCCACGATAACCGGCACGCCGGCTTCGACAAGACGTTTCACGCCTTCCATGCGCTGCTCGTCAGTCAGCAGCGGCCAGTCGCCCATGGAACCGCAATAGACAACCGCCCGCATTCCCGCCTCGATCAGCGACTTGCCCTTGCGCACCATTGCGTCGAAATCCGGCTGACGATCAGCCGTGCAGGGCGTCATCAACGCCGGGATGCAGCCAGAGAAAATGTGGTTGGTCATGCGGGTCTCCTTCATTGCCGTGCGCATGTTCCCGGCACCAGACGCGCCGGTTCCAGCAGTATGAACCAAAGCCAAAATACCACTTGTATTTTATTTGTCGACATAAAATTCTGGCAACAAGAACAGCCTCTGCGCCTCCCCAGGAAATGAAATGTCAGAGGTCGATTGTCTGCCGATCGTCGCGGGCGATCAAGGTGCGGATTTGGGCAACGATCTGGTCCGCATGTTCTTTCGCCAACCGGTCTGCCAGTTCCACGTCCCGCGCCTCGATTGCGGCGATGATGTCCTCATGCTCAACCACATAGCGGTTTGGAAGGCGGTCATTGAAGGACGAGTAATAGAGCCTGAGCAGGCGCCGACCTTCATCAAGCAGGCGCTGGAACAGGCTTTCATAATAGGGATTGCGCCCTGCCGCTGCGATGGCCGCATGAAATTCGCGGTTGGTCGCGATCATGGAAAGCGCATCTTGCGCCTCGACCGCCTGGGCAAATTCGGCCTGACGCTCGCGGATAATATCCAGATCACCGTCCCGATGATGCTGTGCGGCAAGCCGTGTAGTCACCCGGTACATTAGCGTGATCGCATCGAAAAAGGCATGCAGATTCAGAAAATCGATATTCGAAACCACGGTGGAGCGGTTGGGCAGTGTCGTGACAAGCCCCTCCCCCGCAAGCCGCACAAGAGCCTCGCGAATGGGTGTGCGCGACATGGAAAGCCGCTTGGAAAGCTGGATCTCGTCAATCGGAGACCCCGGCGCCAACGCCAGATCAAGGATTTCGTCACGCAGCACATCATAGACATATTGTACGCCCGAGCCCCGCTTGCGCTCTCTTTGTGCAGGCGATGCAGTCGTTTCAGCCACCATGTCGAACCCCAAACAGTATCGGTCAGTTCTGAATTGCTCAGACGCCACCTCAACGTCAAGCGCTTCTCGAGCAACAACAGTCGACCCAAGGTTCTTATGGCAACTACGATGCCGCTTCGCTACCTGTGCAACGACTCACGGAGAGACTATCGTCACCCTGGAGCCTGCCGTGTCCCTTGCCTGCGCAGCCTCGGATCCGGAATCGGTACCGCGTCCAGCAGCGAGCGGGTATATTCGTGTTGCGGATTGTGGAACAGGGTCCGCTTTTCTGCCAGTTCCAAGATCCGTCCTCGTTTGATCGCCGCCCCCCTGGTCAGCCAGAGCCTTGCCCTAAAGCCCCTCACTCGTGCGCAGCGCTTGACCGATAAGTTCAAGCACTGGCATGCGAGGGACCGGCTGCGGAGGGTACTTAAGCTAAGCGGATTTGCGCTGCCCAAGCCCTCTCCGCCTCAACCAGCCGACCAGCGGTATGAGGCAGAGCAGGATCGTGGCGATACCCAGGCCTGCGGAAATGGGGCGGCTGAAAAAGGCGAGAAAGTCACCGTCGGCCTTGATCATAGAGGTGATGAAATACTTCTCCAACATCGGCCCCAGAACAAGGCCGAGTATGGCCGGCGCCAAGGGTATGCCGTTTTCCTCCATCAGGAAGCCGATTACGCCGAAGGCAAGCATGATGATGACGCCTGCCATGGAATTGTTGATGGCAAAGGCGCCTACTGCGCAGAACACAAGGATCACCGGCATCAGGATGCGCTGCGGCGCGCCGAGCAGCTTGCCTGCCACATGGATTGCGACCCATCCGATCGGCAGCATGAACAGATTGGCGAGCACGAAGATCATGAAGATCGCATAGATCATCTCCGGCTGTTGGATGAATACCATCGGACCGGGATTGAGACCCTTGATGAACATCACGCCGATGACGATGGCCGTGATCGTGTCGCCGGGAATGCCGAAGACGAGTGCAGGTATCCACGCACCCGAAACGGCTGCATTGTTGGAGGCGCCTGCCTCGACCAGACCTTCCACATGGCCTGTACCGAATTTCTTCTGCTCACGTGAGAATTTCTTGGAGATGGCGAAGGATATCCAGGCGGCAATGTCTGCTCCGGCGCCGGGCAATGCGCCAATCAGGGTACCAACGCTCGAGCCACGCAGCACCTGCTTCGGATAGCGCAGGAGATTGGTCAACTGTGGTGCGAAAATGGGTCCCTTGACCGGCGGGATACGCGCCTCGGTGGAGCGCTTGGTGTAGGAGCGCAAGATTTCCGAAACCGCGAAAAGTCCGATCATCGCCGGGATGAACTGGATACCCGCCAGAAGCTCGACAGAGCCATAGGTATAGCGCGACGCGCCCGTCGGGTTTTCCTGTCCAACCAGAGAAGCAGACAGCCCGATGAAGAGCGAGATCAGGCCAAGTGCGGGCGCGCCCGAAGAGACAAATACCGCACAGGAAAGGCCAAGCAGAACCAGCCAGAAATATTCGAAGGAGGAGAATTTGAGCGCAAGCTCGGCAAGCTGTGGCGCAACAAGGCTCAGCACGAGCGTGCCCAGTATGCCGCCGATGGCCGAGAAGAACAGGCAGGCACCCAGTGCCACATTGGCCTTGCCCGCCTGGCTCATGCGGTGGGCATCTTCCACATAGGCTGCAGACGCGGGCGTGCCGGGCATGCGCATCAATGTACCCGCGATGTCGCCGGCGAAAATTGCCATGCCAGTCGCCGCGACGATGGAGGCAATCGCCGGGATCGGGTCCATGAAAAAGGTTATTGGCACCAGAAGCGCGGTTGCCATAGTGGCCGTCAGTCCCGGAATGGCTCCGACGAACATGCCGAAACATCCGGCCAGGAAAACCGTCAGAAGAACGTCGGGCTGCAGGACGATCTGTAGGGCTTGAGCGAGCATTTCAGGCTCCAGACTGGAAGCAGGCTACCACAACAGGCTCTCGATCGGTCCGCGCGGCAGGGGGACGAGAAGCAGGCGGCTGAAGCCGTAATAGACGACAAGGGCAGTGATGAGGGAAACGCCCAGCGCATTGATCGGATGGGCGCCGCCAAGCAGCATAAGCGCAATCATGATGATCAGCACGGTAGGAATAAAGCCGATCAGGGGCGATGCCAACATGAAGAAAATGACCGAGGCAAGGACTGCGAGAACCGCAATCATCCGCCGGTCGCGCATCCAGGCATTATCCTCTGGCGACGCTTCGACGCTGGCGGGTCCTGTTCTCCTGCGCAAGCCGCCGATTAACAGAAAAAGGCCGAGCAACAGACCGCCACCACCGATCAACCGGGGCATGGTTCCCGCCCCATAGGCCTGACCGGGAAGCGGCGCATAGTCGAAGGATGTCACCAGCAGGAAAAGCGCGGCCATCAAGACCAGCCCGCCCAGAACCGTGTCATTCGCTTTCAACAGACATCCTCCCCGCACAGCAGGGGCGGAACATTTCCATGCCCCGCCCGCTGCATGTCCTACTTCGTCAGACCAGCAGCTTTCAGAACCTCACCGAAGCTTGCATCGGACTTGGCAACGAATTCCTTCGCTTCCTCGCCGCCAAGCCAGACGGCACCAAGACCACGGCCTTCCATAAACTCTTGATACTCACTGCTGTTGAATGCCTTTTCCACGGCAGCTTCCAGCTTCTGGCGGACATCATCCGGCAGGCCCTTGGGAGCGAAGACACCGCGCCATGCAGCAAGCGTCCAGTCAGCGCCGGTTGCCTCCTTCAGCGTCGGAACGTCGGGGTAAAGCGGATGACGTTCGTCGCTCATCGTGGCGATGGGCACGATGCGGCCGGCATCGATCATGGAGCGGCCTTCAGGCAGCGATGCCGTAACGATGTCAACGCCACCTGCCACCATGTCGGTGATTGCAGAAGCCGAACCTTCGCTTGGCACCCACTTCACGTGGTCGGCAGCCTTGCCCGCTGCAACCATCCAGCCGGCCTGAGCGACGTGCCAGATACCGCCCTGCGCAGTACCGGATGCCGAGAAGGTGCCGGCCGGCTCTGCCATGATTGCCTCATGCAGCGCCTTGATGTCCTGGTACTCGCTGTCGCTCGACACCATGACACCGGCGGCATCCTGGTTCACGATGCCGATGATGTCGTAATCCTCGTAGGTAAGCTCCGTCAGGCCCTGCCAATGCATCATCGTGATCTCGACGGTGGCAAGACCGATCGTGTAGCCATCCGGCTGCGCGGTGGCTATTGCCGAATGGCCGACCACGCCCGAACCACCAGTCCGATTGACCACATTGACCGGCTGGCCAAGATCTTCCTGGAGAACGGAGGCGAGAATGCGCGCAACGGCATCCGTGCCACCGCCCGCACCCCATGGCACCACCATCTGGATGGGACGCTCGGGATACTCAGCGCTCTGGGCAGCAGTTGCTGCCAGGGTCACGGCGGCGATCATGCCGGCCACCAGTTTCTTGGAAATCATCATTTCACTCCCTGTTTTTGGATCCGTCAGGATCTCTTGAACCGAGGCCGTCCGGCACCGGCTTTCCTCCTAATAGGTCGCACGTCCACCGGTCATATCGAACACCGCGCCCGTCGAGTAGGAACACTCGGGCGAAGACAACCATGCCACCATTGATGAAATTTCTTCCACGCTGCCCATGCGTCCCATGGGGATCTTGGACAGCATGTATTCGATATGCTCGGGCTTAACGTCGTCAAGCATCTCTGTCTTGATAACGGCAGGCGTGACCACGTTCACACAGATATTTGTGCGCGCCAGTTCCTTGCCGAGGCTCTTTGTCAGGGCGATTACCCCTGCCTTGGAAACCGAATAGGCCGAGGCATTGGGATTGCCTTCCTTGCCTGCCACAGAGGCAATATTGACGATGCGCCCGAAGTCTCCCTCCAGCATGTGCGGAACCACCGCCCGGCAGGTGTGGAAGCAGCCGTCAAGATTGACACGCTGCACTTGGCGCCACGTGTCCAGCGGATAATCGGTGACAGTCGCGTTCAAACCTGCAATTCCAGCCGCATTGACAAGGATATCGATGCGACCGAACCTGGCTTTTGCTTCGGCAACACCCGCCGAAACAGCGTCATAGTCCGTGACATCAACACCCGCAGCCAGAACGCGCTCACCACAGCCAAGCGCTTCACCAGCCTCGCGGACGCGAACGGCATCGATATCCCACAAAACGACAGAGGCACCGGAGGCGAGAAAGCGTTCTGCGATTGCGAAGCCCATGCCACGCGCGCCACCTGTTATGATGGCGGTGCGTCCCGCCAGATCAATCTGGTTCATGTTCTGGAATGCCTTTCAAAAACTCTTTTCGTGCTGACGGCCTGAGAGCGGTCAGATCGTGATCCCGCCATCGACATTGATGGTCTGGCCCGTGATGAATGAAGCGCGGTCGGAGGCAAGGAAGGTGCAAACCGCAGCAATCTCGTCAGGAGTACCCAGTCGACCAGAGGGCTGGCGGCTCATGAAAAAGTCCGTCGCTTTTTCCAGGCTCCCCATCTGCTCTGCCAGTTCGTTAATGCGTTCGCGCAGACTTGGACTGTCTACCGTTCCCGGACAGACAGCGTTGCAGCGGATGCCTGCACTCAGATAATCGGCGGCTACCGCCTTGGTGAGACCGATCACGCCACCCTTGGCCGCACCATAGGCCGCGCGCCTGGGGAAACCCTTCAACGAACTTGCCACCGAAGCGATGGTGATAATGCTGCCGCCTGCTTTCTTCATCCGCGGGACGGCGGCACCGATGACATTATAGGCGCTGTCGAGCGTGATGCTGCAGCTCTTGCGCCAATCCTGTGGCGTGGTTTCCTCTATCGTGCCCTGATGCACGTAGCCGACTGCGTGAACCAGCACGTCGATCTTGTCGAACTGCTCGAAATAGCGATGCACGGCCTCGTGATCCGTCGCATCAAGCTGCGCGGTCGATGCATCAAAATCCTCCAGCAGACGGGCATTTATGTCCGACGCATGAACTTCGGCGCCTTCCGCTCGCAGTGCTTCGGCGACCGCTCGGCCGATGCCCTGACCGGCAGCAGTGACCACCGCGATCCGACCATTCAGTTCATCCCCCATATTCTCCTCCCCCAGATCCTCAAAGCGCCACAACGCGCTGGCTTTGCCGGCCCAACCCACTGATACCGAGCTCGACCCGATCACCTATTTTCAGCCAGACGGGCGGCTTCATGCCCGCACCCACGCCGGGTGGCGTTCCCGTGCAGATGAGATCGCCGGGTTCCAATCGCGTGAATTCGCTCATGTAACTGACGATCGTCTCCGCATCGAAAATCATGGTGTCCGTATTGCCCGACTGCATCCGCCTGCCATTCACATCAAGCCACATGTCCAGTCCGCGCCCGCCATTCACCTCGTCTGGCGTCACGATCCAGGGGCCGGTGGGGCAGAAATTCGGGAATGCTTTGCCTTTCGACCACTGCCCGCCCCGTTCCAGCTGCCATGCACGCTCCGAGACATCGTGGACGAGGGTGAAGCCCAGAATGTGCTGGGACGCCTCATCGCGTGAAATGTTCAGCGCAGGCTTGCCGATCACGATGCCCAGTTCGACTTCCCAGTCGAGCTTGGTCATCTTCGGCGAGTAGAGAATATCGTCATCAGGGCCGCAATAGCTGCCCGACGACTTGGTGAAGATGATCGGCTCTTCGGGAATATCCATGCCGGCTTCAGCTGCATGGTCCGAGTAGTTGAGGCCGATACAGTAGATGTTTCGTGGCTGACTGATCGGCGCACCAATGCGCGCGTTGTCATCGACTAGGGGCAGCGTGTCGATATCAGCTCCGGTCAACTTCTCAACGAGGCTTGGAGTCGTTTCCGGAGTGATATCGGAGACAAGTGACACAAGGCTGCGGGCCCGTCCTTCAGCATCAAGGATGCAGGGCTGTTCCGCACCCTTCTCGCCTACACGCAAGAACTTCATGCTGCCACCTCACCCTTTTGTTTACCGTGCCACCACGTCTTTGCGAGCGGCGCACCTCCTACAAACTTGCCAGTGCCGAGCTCATCCGCGATGCGCAGACACTCATTCCACTTCGCCATGCGTTCAGAGCGCGTGAAGGAACCCACTTTCAACTGGCCGCAGCCAAGCCCCGTGGCCAGGTGGCTGATTGAGATATCCTCCGTTTCGCCCGAGCGAGCTGAAACGATCGCGCCCCAGCCCGCTTCGCGCGCGGCGTCATAAGTGTCAAAGGACTCGCTGACCGTGCCCGCCTGGTTCACCTTCACCAAGACGGCGTTGCAAGCTCCAGCCGCATCCGCTTCGCGCACCAGTCCGGCATTGGTGACAAGATAATCGTCGCCTATGATCTGCACATCCGATCCGAAGCGGCGGGTGAATTCGATCATGCCGCCTGCGTCGTCTTCGGCAAGCGGGTCCTCGATCGATACTATCGGATAAGCCGACAGCCAGTTACCAAGGAGGTCAATCATCTCACCACTGTCGAGTTCACGATCCTCAAGCGCGAGACGATATCGGCCGTTCTTCCCGAACTCGGACGCGGCGATGTCGAGGGAAATCACCACGCGATCACCGGGTTTTTCACCAGCAAGCGAGATTGCCTCGACAAGTGTCTCGAGCGCTTCTTCATTACTGGCGAAATTTGGCCACCAACCGCCCTCATCGGCCACACCCGCCAATGCCGAGCGACGCTTCATGATGTCGCCCGCCGCAAAATAGACCTCGCTCGTGACCTCCATCACCTCGTCGAAGGAGGATGCGCCGGGCACCATGATCATGAAGTCCTGAATGTCCACGCGGCGGCCCGCATGGGCGCCACCGCCGAAAATCTGGATTTCGGGCAACGGGAGCGAAGGCGAATAACCAAATCTATCGGCGACATGGCGCCACAGCGGCTTGCCGGCCTCGGCAGCCGCCGCATGCAAAACTGCAAGCGAGGTTGCGACGCTGGCATTGCCGCCGATTTTCGCCTTGAGCAGAGTATCGTCAAGCGCATTGATCGCAGCATCGATACCGCTCTGGTCGCCAGCCTCCATACCTGCCAGGGCTGGCGTGATGCGGTCGCGAACGCTTGCAAGAGCCAGCCCCACATCCTTGCCGCGCAGCTTGTCGCCACCATCACGCAGGTCAAGAGCCTCACGCGAGCCACGTGATGCGCCAGCTGGCGCAATCGCGCGTCCACGGGCGCCGCTCTCAAGGCAGACTTCCACTTCGACGGTCGGATTTCCGCGCGAGTCCCAGACCCGCCTGCAATTGATATCGGTGATGGCGCTCACGCCTGCACCTCCTTAACTTGTGATTGAAGATGATCGAAAAGCGCGGAAAGCGTCTCGCGTGGCTTCACGATGAATGCTGTTGCGACTCGGCGCACGTGATCTTGGGTGGGTTCGGAGAGATATTCGACGGGGGACTTGCCATCGACACGTGCCAGCATGAGCGCGGGCAGAAGTGCCGCGACCCGTATCTCCAGCATATACTTGTTTTCCCAACTCACATGCTGCGCGTAAGCCTTCCAGAGGGCCCGCGCTTCATTCATCAGTGCATCGGCGCGCTGCGGCAAATGCATGGCCTTGAGCACAAGATGATTGAGGCAAAAGCCGACATCGAATGCAGGATCACCCATGGTCGCACATTCCGCATCCAGCAGTATCGGGCGGTCGTCCCGAAACAGGATATTCTTGGGACTGACATCCCCATGCACAAGCACCAGGCGCGCCTGATATAGCTCAGCACCCATGGCGCGCAGCCGGTCAGCTAGATCGGGATGCTTCTTTGCGGTGAAGTAGAGGTAGGGCTCGATCCGCAGCGCCTCGAAATCGTCGCGGTTCTGAAACGCGCTGGCATTGAAGCTCTTCGAAGTGCTCGCCGCATGGATGCATCCCAGAACATCCCCGACCGCTGACGCGCGACCGGAATTGACTTCGCCTGCCAGCAACTCGCTCTTCCAGAGCGTGACACTGTTGCCCGCGAGATATTCCATCACGAAGCCATGCTCGCTTTGCGAGCGGCCATGAAGCTGCAACGCGCATTCCGGCGCCACCGCGGCGGCAACTTCAAGCCAGGCATATTCGGCACGATTGCGATGAACGGGCGCCCGCCAGTCGGCCTCAACCTTCAGGCGCGGCAGCGCGAATTTCACGCAATAGCTGGTCGAGCCGCAATCCACACGGGCGATATCCGACGCCACGCCCCCAGTCAGCGGCTTCACCCGAATAGGCGTCGTGGCTTCACACAGACCAAGCTCCATGAGGAGGGCTCGGCAGCGGGTTTCCAGTGCTGTTTCCATTACGACCTTATCAAACAATGTTCACGTGAACAATTATTGACTTGCCGACTCAAGTGTCAAGTCTGCTAAAAGGCCTATGCGACACTTTCGCGGGGAATTTTTGTTGGCACAACGCGTTACGATCAAGTCCATTGCCCACGACCTCGGCATTTCACACATGACGGTATCACGGGCATTATCGGGGCATCCCAACGTCAATGAAGAAACGCGCGAGGCCGTGCTTCAGCATGCGCAGAAGCTTGGCTATGTCAGAAGCGCTGCGGCCGCCGCCATGCGCGGCGAAGGCACACGCATCATCGGATTGTTGCTGCCTAACATTGTCAACGAATTTTACGCACGGTACGCCAATGCGCTGGCATTGGCCTGTGATGCGCGTGACCACCAGCTGATCATTCACCTGACGAATGACGACCATGTGCTTGAACATCGAGCGCTGCTGCGTCTGCAGCAGGTTCAGGCCGATGCGGTGGTTTATGTTCCCGCCCCGCGCCCCGGCGGGAGCGAGGAGATCCGCGGCTCGGGCATGCGGCTCATCCAGCTCCTGCGCCATCGACAAGAAACACGCAGCACGCAGTTTGTCAGCCTGAACGACGCGGTGGCAATAGGAGATGCCGTGCGCCATCTCGCGCATGGGGGACACCGCAATATTGGTTATATCGGCGGCAGCGAAGATCTATCCTCCGGACGTGAGCGCCTGCACGCCTTCCGCAAAGGGCTGATCCAAGCTGGCCTGGAAGAACGGACAGACGCAGTGCACACAGGCAGCCCGACCTTCGAGACCGGCCGTCGCGCAGTGGGCGCCCTCCTCGCCGATGAAGCGATTGATGCCGTGATCTGCGGCGGATTCGAGATTTCGAACGGCGCGCTTTCGGGTTGCATGGAAAGCACCCGCTATCGGGGCGGACATTTCAGCCTTATCGGCTACGGCAATCCGTCCTACTACCGCTGGATAGGTGATGGTATCGCAACGGTAGACATTCCCGTTGAAGAGCTCGTCAATGGCGCAATGGAGCTTCTGGCCGATCAACACCCCGATGCCCCAACACACAACAAGGTGGTTCAAGCACGTTTTGTTGTGCCAGGCCGCAATACCGGGCACTAGCCGGCACTGACCGAAAACCAAAGGCCTCGCTGCCGGGCAGTGCCGTCGGCTGCTCCTGCCCTTCAAACCACTCCGCCGTCGACCACGATGCACTGCCCCGTCACCATGCGCGCCGCGTCCGATGCCAGCCACATGGCGCAATCAGCAATATCCGACGGCCGGATCAGATCAGGGATGCACTGCAGCGCATGGGTCTCACGGATCCAATCCTCGCTCACTTGGCCCGTCACCCGCTCGGTCACCACCCGTCCAGGAGCAATGGCATTGGCGCGGATGCCTCTTGGCCCGAGATCCCGCGCCAACCCGCAGGTCAGGCCGACGATCCCTGCCTTTGCCGTGTGATAGGCGGTCAGGTTCCCTGCCAGCTTCATCCAGGCGGTGGAGGACAGGTTGACGATCGCTCCGCCACCGGCCTCGGCCATTCCGGGCGCGATCAGACGCGAAAGGATCGCATGGTGATCAAGGTTGACGGAGAGCATCCAGCGCCATTGCTCTTCGGTCTGCTCCTCAAAGGGAATACGCCGGTCGACCCCGGGCATTGTTGACCAGCACTGTCGCGGGACCTTGCGCGGCAGTGGCGGCATCGACCATCGAGTGAATGGCACTGCTGTCAGTCAGGTCGCAGGTCCGAATTTCGATCCGGTCGGCCTGCGCGGCGATCTCGGCCAGACCGTTTGTGTTCAAATCCACCGCGGTTACCCGCGCGCCTGCGGACGGCGCAACCGCGTCAATGGCCGATTGCGGCAGAATGGAAGTGGCTGTGTTCTGGAAGTGACGCAAAGCTTTGGCAACTGCCCGCAATATATTCACCAGCGCGATTGGCATCATGTCGGCAACACCGACGCCGCTCCGGCCAGGACTTCCAATCAACTGACGGAGGCGCAGGCGCGATGGATTGCCTCATGGGACACGTTCTTTATTGGCTCCGGCATAGCTGAAGCCGCAGACGGAAGCGCTTCGGGTTTCGACGCGTCGCATCGCGGAGGTTCGCCCGGCTTCGTTGAGGTCATGCGTGATAACAAATTGCGCTTTCCCGATTACGCTGGGAACAATTTCTTCAACACGATCGGAAATCTGCTATGCGATCCGCGTGTCGGCCTGCTCTTCGTGGACTTCGAGAACGGTGGACTGCTGCATGTGACAGGTCGCGCCGAAATCGTGTGGGACGGCAAGCACAGCCGTGACCCGCAGGCACGCCGCGAGGTGATCGTAACCATCGATAAGGTGGTGGAGCGGCAAGGCGCTCTTTCATTGCGCTGGCACACCAGCCAATTGAATGTCCGGCGACTGCGCGTCGTGGAAAAACGCTGTGAGAGTCGGGACATTACCTCTTTCCATCTGGCGCCTTTAGACGGCGCTCCCCTTCCCCCTTTCCTGCCGGGTCAACATCTGCCCATCGAACTTCACATCCCCGGTCAGGCAACACCCACAAAACGCAGCTACTCATCATCCGGTGCGCCGGCAGCGCAGACCTACCGCATCAGCGTCAAGCGCGAGGACCGGGGTCTTGCCTCGGCCTTTATGCATGACCAGCTCGAAGTTGGGGATGTAGTGCAGGCTCGCGAGCCTTCGGGCGACTTCGTTCTCCCCTCGGGCGACACACCTCTTGTTTGGCAAGTGCCGGTGTGGGCGTCACACCCATGGTCGCCATGCTTCATGAACTGATCGAGACAAAGACCTCCCGCCCGGTCTTCTTCGTGCAAGGCGTGCGCGACGGCGCGTCCTATCCCTTCCAGAAGGAAGTGGCGAAACTGGCTTCTGGCAAAACAAGCGTCAGCTTGCGCACATGCTTTTCCGCCCCCAGGCCCGAGGATTTCCCCCTACCTTTCCATGCGAAAAAGGGGGCGGGTGACGGCACAGGATCTGCTCTCGCTAAACGCAGGGCCGGACGCGGCCGGCGGGTTTCATCTCGTCGCTTGCAAGCGGGCTGGAAAAGGGCGGCATACAGGACGAGCATATTCACTACGAGACTTTCGGCCCGGCAAGTTGAAAACCGCCTGTCTTCAACGCTCCAGTGTCCGTTGCAGCAGTGCGATCGCGTAGTCATCATCGGGTGCAGCGCGCGTGAACAGGATGCGATACATGACCGGTGCGATGACACCGTCCAAAAGCTCGTCCGTAGATGGCGGTTCATCGGAAGCATCACGGGCCCGATCAAGGATGGCGTCCAGCTGTTGGCGGGTATAGGCGGAACACTGCCCCGCATTTTCCGCGCGCTCGCCGCCCAGAACCTCGCGCAGCATCGCGCGCCCAGGGTCGGAGGACATTTCCTCCACGAACTGACGCAGCCAGATCTCGAGATCCCTGCGCCAATCACCGGTAGCTTCCGGTGGTGCGTCAGGACGCAGATTCTGCGCTGCGACCTGCGCGAGCAGCTCGTTCAATGTACCCCAGCGCCGATAGATCGTGGACGGCGTCACACCTGCACGCGCGGCAATCGCGGGTACCGTCAGATCAGGACCATCCGGCTCCTCACGCAACTCTTCGACGGCCTTGAAGATCGCAGCCTGTATGCGCGCGGACCGTCCGCCGGGGCGCGCCATCGCGCGACCTCCCCCGTCCGTTTCTCGCGTGTTTTCAACCATTTCGAAGTTTCCAATTCAATATCCAACCTCCTTAACGCAAAATATTTGCATTAGTGCCCTCATTTCACTATAACGCAAATTCTTAGCTTTTACACGAGGCAACCTCAATGACCTTGCTTTCCGATCGACCGATTGCCCGCACCTGCAGAAGTCGTGATCTGGGACTTCACGCGGTAACGCTGATCGCTTTCCTGGCCGCGTCCAGTGTGCCCGCACCGCTCTACCCGCTTTACCAGGCGCAATGGGGTTTTTCGGCCTTCACCATCACGCTGGTGTTTGCGGTTTACGCACTCGCACTTCTTGTAGGTCTCCTGTTCTTTGGAACCATGTCCAATCGCTTCGGCCGACGCTTCGTCATATTGCTGGCGCTGGGCATTCAACTTGGCGCCATGGCGCTTTTCCTTTCGGCGCGCGACAGCACATGGCTGATCGTCGCCCGTATCGTACAAGGATTTGCCACAGGCCTTGCCACGACCGCACTGGCAGCAGCACTCCTCGATGTCGATCAGAAAACGGGAGCAACGATCAACAGCATTTCGCCGATGATCGGAATGGCTGTTGGCGCATTGGGTTCAGGTCTGCTCGCGCAACTGGCGCCCGCACCGCTTCATCTGGTCTTTGTCGTATTGGTAGTCCTTTTCGCAGTTCAAGCGCTGCGCACCGCTGGAAGCCCCGAAACATCCTCTTCTCTGACTGATGAGCCATGGAGACCAAGCCTGCGCATGGACATCCCAGCAAATGCCCGGCGCACATTCCTGCTCGTATCTCCAATCAACATTGCCGTATGGGCACTTGGTGGTTTCTTCCTGTCCCTGATGCCCTCGATCATCACCGAGATTGCGACTGAGCAGGTGCAGATGCTTGGCGGCGGAGCAGTGGCCGGACTGACATTGGCTGGTGCAGTTGCTGTTATGACACTTCGCGGCAGCACCCCCAGAACAGCGCTTCTGGCAGGCAGCGTGGCGATGATCCTTGGCCCCGCGATCATCCTGGCCGGCATGCATCTGACCAGCACGATGATCCTGATGGCAGGAGCAGTTGTCTCGGGCCTTGGCTTCGGTGCCGGATTCCTCGGCGCGATGCGAAGCCTTGCGGCCCTTGCAATGCCCGAGAAGCGCGCTGGCCTCCTCGCCGCCTTCTACACCGAAAGCTACGTCGCGAATGCCGTACCTGCGCTGATCGCCGGCTTCATGGCCCGGCATGGCGGGCTGTTTGAAACGGCAACGATATTCGGCGCAGCCATCATCGCACTCGCAACACTTTCTCTCCTGCTGAACCTCTCGAAGAAATGAAACCCGACCTCATGGAGCAATCCGCATGATCCCTCCATACAACCCGCAACTGGTAGCCGACCTGGCGCGCCAGCAGCATCTTCCGCTTCCGCAAGAGCGATTGGAAATGGTGGCTGCCACCCTGACCCATGTCCGCAACTTCATCATGAAGCTTGAGACCCCCTCCCCGAATTCCAGTCTGAACGCGAAAGGTTCTACCGATGAAACCGCATGAACTGTCTCTGACCGGCGCTGCTGAGTTGATAGCGCAGAAAGCGCTGTCGCCAGTCGAGCTCGTGAATGCTGTCATCGACCGCATCCTTGAAATGGACGACGCTGTGGGTGCCTATTCCCTGCGCCTCTTTGAGGAGGCCCGCAAGGACGCAAAGCGTGCCGAACAGAAGCTGATGGCGGGCGACCCGATCACGTCGCTACACGGCATACCTATCGCGTTGAAGGACCTCATCGATGTTGAGGGGCTGCCCACAAGTGCAAGCTCGCGGGTTCAGGACGGACATATCGCCCGAAGTGATGCCGAAGTAACCGCCAGCCTGCGCAAGGCAGGTGCCATTATCATCGGAAAGACACACACGCACGAATTTGCATTTGGGCTGACCACTCCGCAGACAGCCAATCCCTGGAACCTCGACCACACTCCAGGCGGATCAAGTGGAGGCTCTGCTGCAGCAGTGGCTTATGGTGGCGCAGTTGCTGCGATCGGGACGGACACAGGCGGCTCGATACGGGTACCCGCAGCACTGTGTGGTGTGGTTGGCTTGAAGCCGACGCGCGACAGTATCTCGCTCAAAGGTGTCTATCCGCTCTCGGCATCACTCGACCATGTCGGCCCCATCACACGGACGGTAGGAGATGCCGGCTTGATGTTCGATCTGCTTTCATCGGAGAGCGGCGCACGTGCGGGCGCGGCCGGAAACGATCGTGCCAGGCCCGACCTCGCCGGAGTGAAACTTGGGGTGACTGCAAATTACTTCTATGAGAGATTGGACCCGGAAATAAATTCCACTCTGCAGAAGCTGTGCACGTTGCTCAAGGATGCCGGCGCAGAACTGGTCGAAATCTCCATCCCCGAAACCGAAACGATCATGCCGGCCCAATGGGGCATCATGCTGGCTGAAGCTGCATTCGTACATCGGGAAAACATTCGATCAAAACCGCATCTCTACGGCGATGACGTGCGCATTCTCTTGGAAACCGGCTGCCTGTTGCCTGCGCAGGACTACCTCACGGCAAAACGCGCGCAAGCCAGACTGAGCGAGATCTGGTCCGCCTTGTTCACGCAGGTCGATGCTCTGATCGTGCCAAGCGTTCCCCAGATTGCTGCAAGGCGAAATCAGGAGACATTCACCTGGCCCGATGAGACGAGTGAAACAGTGGTCGAAGCCTATGTCCGCCTGAATGCCGTAGCAAATCTGACAGGGATTCCCGCTCTGACTGTTCCCGCTGGTCTGCATTCCTCTGGCCTACCCTTCGGAGTGCAGCTCATGGGGCCACACCACTCTGAGCCGCTGCTGTTCCAGTTAGGAGAGGTCGTCGAAAGTGCTGATCCAATAGGCAAATGCCGCAAAAGCCTGCCTGTTTCTCTTCCGGTCATCGCTCAAGGTATCGCTGCCATACGATAGGAACGGCAAACCGCTGATAAGCCGGTGCCATAGGCGCAGTCATACTGGTATTGTTTTCTGTGTCCCGCGTCTGGCAAACAGCTTGCAGCAGTGAACTCAGTCACCGTTGATCCCCTCACCTTCCATGTTCAAGACAAGCTTGCAGGTTCTGTGTAGCTCCGAAGCGGTCAATACGAGTGATGAGGTCAAACAGGCTTTCATTCAGCTGGCACGCAGTCTCATCCAGAAGATCATCGTCGCGCCCAGAGATAAGAAGGGCGTTGACCTCACCATCCATGGGCATCTTGCGACCGTGCTTGCCACGCTGGAAGCCTGGCGTGAGGAGGAGCGCCGCCTGAAGGAGGGCTTTCACCAAGAGTTTGTGGCGAAGCGAGAAGCTGGCGCATTTCAGACGGTCGATGACCGTATTCGCTTAATGGAGCGTTTTGATGGCTGCGCTTGAATCAAAAAAAGCGCTCGTTTGAGCGCTTTTGGAATGATTTGGTTGCGGGGGCAGGATTTGAACCTG
>NZ_JAYMER010000018.1:0-500 GCF_037029545.1 Nitratireductor sp. CH_MIT9313-5
GGTTACACGGTGCAGGACCACCATCTGACGACGCGCGAAGAGACGGACCGCTTCAAGAAGGAGCACGGGGTGGAAACCACGCCGCAAACCTTCATCGATGGCCGTCGCATCGGAGGGCATGATGATCTGCTTGCTCATTTCGGCAAGGAGGTCCCGTCGGAGGATGAGACCAGCTATGTGCCCGTGATCGCGATCTTCACCATGGCTCTGCTCATGGGGCTGGCGGTGAGCTGGTACATGTTCGGAAACATCTTCACCTTTCGCGCCTTCGAATGGTTCATAGCCTTCGCCATGACGCTTCTGGCCGTGCAGAAGCTCCAGGATATCGAGGGCTTTTCCACGATGTTCCTGAACTACGACCTGCTCGCACAAAGATGGGTCCGCTACGGCTATGTCTATCCATTTGGAGAGGCGCTGGCGGGCATTCTCATGATCGCAGGTGCGTTGATGTGGGTCGCGGTGCCAGTGGCACTATTCATCGGCACGATCGGCGCGATATC
>NZ_JAYMER010000019.1:0-2501 GCF_037029545.1 Nitratireductor sp. CH_MIT9313-5
GTGTTGATTTCCGCCGAGAACTGACCCGGGATTGAGGGATTTTTCCATCGAGAAGTGACCCATGTTTGAACCCACCCCTGCTTGATGATCGCAGGGGACATTGGAGTGATAGACATGGCGTTACTGAGCGTTATCCGGCGCTGGCATCTGCGGGATGGGCTTTCGATCCGGGAGATTGCGCGGCGCACGGGACTGTCGCGGAACACGATCCGCAAATACCTGCGATCCGACGAGGTCGAGCCTCGTTTCAACGTGCCGGAGCGGCCGAGCAAGCTCGATACCTATGCCGAGCGGCTATCGGCCTGGCTGAGGACGGAAGCGAACAGGCCGCGCAAGCAGAAGCGCACGATCAAGCAGTTGCACGCCGACCTGATGAGTCTCGGCTATGAGGGCTCTTACGGCCGTGTCGCCGCCTTTGCACGTGCCTGGAAAGAAGAGCGTCAGCGTCAGATGCAAACGAGCGGGCGCGGCACCTTCGTGCCGCTGGCGTTCGAACCAGGGGAAGCCTTCCAGTTCGACTGGTCGGAGGACTGGGCGGTTCTCGGCGGCGAGCGCACCAAGCTGCAGGTTGCGCACTTCAAGCTGAGCTATAGCCGTGCCTTCATCGTGCGGGCCTATCCGCTACAAACGCACGAGATGCTGTTCGATGCCCACAACCACGCCTTCCGGGTTCTGGGCGGCGTTCCCCGGCGCGGGATCTACGACAACATGCGCACGGCGGTCGACAGGATCGGCCGCGGCAAGGAACGACAGGTCAATGCCCGCTTCTCGGCCATGGCCAGCCACTATCTGTTCGAGGCCGAGTTCTGCAATCCGGCCTCGGGGTGGGAGAAGGGACAGGTCGAGAAGAACGTCCAGGACGCCCGCCACCGGTTATGGCAGCCGATGCCGCGCTTTCCATCGCTGGAGGCGCTGAACGACTGGCTGGAGCAGCGATGCCGGGAGCTGTGGCAACAGATTCCCCATGGCCTCAGACCCGGAACGATCGAGGACATCCGGGCTGAGGAGGCTCAGTTCCTGATGCCGATGCCTCGCCTCTTCGACGGCTTCGTCGAATACACCAAGCGGGTCTCTCCAACCTGCCTGGTTCATCTGGAGCGCAACCGCTACAGCGTGCCGGCATCCTTCGCCAACCGGCCGGTCAGCCTCCGGGTCTATCCGGAACGGATCGTGGTTGCTGCCGAAGGGCAGCTCATCTGCGAGCACCGCCGCATCATCGAGCGGTCGCACGACCGTCTTGGCCAGACCGTCTACGATTGGCGGCATTATCTGGCGGTCATCCAGCGCAAGCCGGGAGCCTTGCGCAACGGCGCGCCCTTCACCGAACTGCCCGAAGCCTTCAAGCAGTTGCAGCAGCACCTGCTCAGGAAGCCCGGCGGTGACCGGGAGATGGTCGAGATCCTGGCCCTTGTCCTGCAGCATGACGAGCAGGCCGTGCTGGCGGCAGTGGAGATGGCACTCGAGGCCGGCGTTCCCACCAAGGTCCATATCCTCAATCTGCTGCACAGGTTGGTCGATGGCAGGCCGATCGCGGCACCTGTCGTGGATGCACCGCAGGCACTGAGCCTGGCCAAGGAGCCACAGGCCAATGTCGAGCGCTACGATGCGCTGCGCCCGGCCAGGGAGGTGCGCCATGCGTCATGATCCCGCCAGCGGCGCCATCGTCATCATGCTCCGAAGCCTGAAGATGCATGGCATGGCGGAGGCCGTCGCCGAACTGACCGAACAGGCCGCTCCCGCCTTCGAGGCCGCCATCCCGATCCTGTCGCAACTGCTGAAGGCCGAGATGGCAGAACGGGAGGTCAGATCCACCGCCTATCAGCTCAAGGCAGCCCGCTTCCCCGTCTATCGCGACCTGGCCGGCTTCGACTTCGCCAGCAGCGAGATCAACGAAGCACTCGTGCGCCAGCTCCATCGCTGTGAGTTCATGGAGGATGCCAACAACGTCGTGCTTGTCGGAGGTCCAGGCACCGGAAAGACCCACATCGCTACAGCTCTCGGCGTGCAGGCGGTCGAGCATCATCGCAAGCGTGTCCGCTTCTTCTCCACCGTCGAACTCGTCAACGTGCTCGAACAGGAGAAGGCCCAGGGCAGAGCAGGTCAGATCGCCAATCGGCTTGCTCATTCCGATCTCGTCATCCTCGACGAACTCGGATATCTGCCCTTCAGCGCATCAGGCGGGGCGCTGCTGTTCCATCTGCTGAGCACCCTCTACGAGCGCACCAGCGTCGTCATCACCACCAATCTCAGCTTCAGCGAGTGGGCTACCGTCTTTGGCGACGCCAAGATGACAACCGCGCTGCTCGATCGGCTGACCCATCACTGCCACATCCTGGAGACCGGAAACGACAGCTTCCGCTTCAAAAACAGCTCCGCCCAGGCCACAGGCAAAAAGAAGGAGAAAGCCGCGCCCTTGACCACAACCTGAGACCCAAACCATACATGAAGGCGGGTCACTTCTCGACGAAAATCCCGGGTCAGCTCTCAGCGGAAATCAACAT
>NZ_JAYMER010000020.1:0-798 GCF_037029545.1 Nitratireductor sp. CH_MIT9313-5
CAGTGCAGCGGCAGCTTGCCGAACAGCAGCAAATGCTTCTTTCGGAAATGCGACATCGCGTAAGCAACTGCTTCGCTGTATCCAGCGGCCTCCTCACGATGACCGCCCGCGAGGCACGTTCCATAGAGGAACTGATCGAGCTGACGAACAACCGCTACCGGGCGCTGGCCAAAGCGCATGCAGTGGCGCTCCACGATCCTGAGCAAAGTCAATCGCATCCCAGCCGGACATTGACCGAGCTTATCAGGGTGATCATAGAGCCCTTCGTGGACGAAAGACGCGTGCGGTTGACAGTGGCCAATCTACAATTGTCCCACGCGGCCATCACACCATTGGCACTCGTTCTTTATGAGCTTGCCGCCAATGCGGTCAAATATGGCGCGTTCTCTGAAAGCGACGGCATTCTTGAGATCAGCAGCACCTCTTCGTGCGAGAGGCTCCGTATCACGTGGTCAGAACGCCTACAGCGAAAAGACTCGATGAGCAAAGGCGCTGAAGGCTACGGAACAAGAATGATCCGCCGGGTAATAGAGTCTCAGTTAGCGGGTAAGCTTGAGCGAAGGATCGACACCCTCGGCTTCCATATGATCCTGGACCTCGACCTCAAGATGGTCGCGGATTTCTCCGACAACGGGTAACATTTGTCCACCCATCGCCCGTTCGTATTCAGTAATCGCGGAAGGCACAACATCAATGCCCTTGCTGGCACCGATAAGGTGATTCTTTATTGCTCATCGAGCTGTCGTGGATACGTTGAAGTACGCTGCGGGCCGTGTTAGCCCGCTGCCAGTTCAGACC
>NZ_JAYMER010000002.1:0-3183 GCF_037029545.1 Nitratireductor sp. CH_MIT9313-5
ATCTTCGTTACGGGTAATGACCACACGTGAGTTGGCCTGCCATTCCTCGAACTTGAAGGCGCCTGTTCCAACGGGACTGCGGCCAAAGTCCTTGCCGCTCTTCTTTACCGCTTCCGGCGAGACGATTAGTCCGGTTGGATAGGCCAGGTTCGAAAGGAACGGCGCGAAGGGCTCCTTCAGCTTGAAGGCGACCGTCAGATCATCGACTGCCGTCACTTCATCTACCGCCGAGAAATAGAATGCCAGCGGGAAGGGGCCTGTTTCGTGATAGGGGTTATCCTCGTCGAGCATGCGGTCAAAGTTGAACTTCACCGCCTCTGCATTGAGCGGCGTGCCGTCATGAAACTCGACGCCCTCGCGTAGCTTGAACGTGTAGGTCAGGCCATCGTCGGAGATTTCCCAGCTCTCGGCGAGTGCGGGCTCCACTTCAAGCGTGCCGTCCTTGTAGCGGGTCAGACCGTCATAGACATTCATGAGAATCCGGAAGTCGTTGACCGCCGTTACTGCGTGCGGATCCAGTGATTTCGGCTCGGCGATCTGGCCAACAATCAAAACATTGGGGGGTGTTTGCGAAAATGCCGGTGACGCAACAAGCAGTGACACGGCAGCGAATGCGGTAGCAATTAGTTTTCTCATCGGGGCCCTCACTTCGTTGCCTGTAATTAATCCCTATTATTTTTGACTGTGCAACAAATTATTATAATAAATTATCTGGCATTCGCGCATCATAGGGGCGATAAGCGCTACCCGATTGAAAAACAGGCAGAAGATCATGGCTCCATCCGCCGCGATAAATCTCCAGCGACTGCGCAAGCTGCTCCAAGAGGTCAATCTTCACGGCTTCAATCCGCAAACAGGGGGGCACAACCGTCCCGGTTACAGCGATGCCGACATGGCTGCACGACGATGGTTCGCCGAACAGATGCGTGGCGATGGCTTGGCCGTGCGATCCGATGCTGTGGCAAATCTCTTTGGGCGCTATGGACGGGCCAGGGGGCCCTGCATCATGGCCGGTTCACATCTCGACACCGTGCCGGAGGGCGGTGCGTTCGACGGCGCGCTTGGCGCATGTGTTGCGCTGGAATGCGTGCGCACAATGCGAGATATCGGCTTTGTGCCGACTGCGGCGATAGAAGTGGTGGCGACCGCCGAGGAAGAAGGCCGGTTCGGCGGCATGCTGGGGTCGCAGGCAATTGCCGGCGCAGTGACGGAGCGCTGGCTGGAGAGCGCGCGTGATGCCGATGGTATCAGTTTGCAGGACGCGATGAGGGAGCAGGGGCTGGACGCTTTCGGAGCCATAGAGGCAGCACGCGCCCCCGGTAGCGTGAGAGCCTTTCTTGAACTGCACGTGGAACAAGGACCTGTTCTCGAACAGGCGCAAATTCCTGTCGGTATCGTGGAGCACATCGCCGGCGTCATCAATCTGGCGGTTACCTTGACCGGGCGGGCCAACCATTCGGGTACCACACCCATGGAGTTGCGTGCCGATGCTTTCGCAGGGCTGGCAAGGGTGGGGCAGGAGATTGGCGAGGTGATCGCAGCCCATGGCTCGAAGAGCAGCCGCATCACCATTGGAAAGGTGGATCTGCATCCCAATTTCATCCATACCGTCCCCGGTCGCGCCGAGTTCATCATCAATATTCGTGACACCGATGCGCAGACCATGCGTGCACTGGCGAAGGGTATGACACGCGCTGTAGAAGATGCGGCGAAAGAGAGCGGCCTTACCTGGGAGGTGGTTCAACAAAGCCTGATGGAGCCCATCCGGCTGGACGCGGATATAGCCAGCCTTCTGGAAGAGGAAGCCGCGCGGTTATCCCTACCCGCATTGAGGATGCCTTCTGGTGCCGGCCACGATGCCCAGACCATGCAAAGCCTCTGCCCCTCTGGCCTGATCTTCGTTCCAAGCAGGGACGGCATCAGTCACGCCCCGCAAGAGTGGACGGATTGGGACGCTATCGAGAAGGGAGCCAACCTGATGCTTCGCGCACTTATGCGTCTGTCAGGCTGAGGGGGAGCATGCTGTATTTTGCTTACAGGGAACATGATCCTGCTTGGTGTGGGGTCTCAATAGGTCATCCGGGAACGAAAGTATGAACGGGCCGCAGGACGTGACCAAAAATCAGGCATCAAGACGTCGGATAGAGCGCTGCAGGACTATCGCGATCTCGGGCTCGCCCTCAAGCACGTGCAGCTTTGGCGTGCTGTATCGAAATCGCGTTATTTTCGCTAGCTAAAGCTTTACAGAACTTCTTCACCGCCAATTAGGTGCAACATCACGAGGCGCTCCCATTGAGAGCGCTTTTCCGTGACAGCAATGTGTTCCCGGATTACTAAGCTCTTACCGCTTCAGGACTTTTCCTGTAGCGCGCCAACGGAGGCTTCCACATGACGCTCATACGAATAGGCCGCATAGGTTAGAGCCCTCCGCCGTCGCCCGGCGGTTCCGGGCCTCCTCTAAAAGTTAAAGCCAATGCAGGTGCCGCAGTGCTGTGCCTGTGCTTGTTCAAGTTTCTGTCCAGACAGCAGCGGACAGAGGAGAACCTCATACCTAATCCTCATAGTCTCCGCCTACGCGATGCTTCGGCTTGTCGCCAGAAGCCTCAAAATCATATCATTTTCGATTATGATGCGAGTGCAGTTGGCTTCGCTACTGCCAGCGCCGCGTCATCGGTGATACGACCACCTCAAACGAGTGCCTCGCCTCTGACGATGAAGATGCGGAATGCGAGGGCGAAGAGGCTGCAGCGGTGGTCGCGGAGCCGATGCCGCCGATCCGCGTGGGATTCGCGCGTGGCCTTGGCGCAATAGATCCGGCTGAGCAAACGCCTGGATGAAGCCTATGCAGAAGCACTTTCCTTGGTTCGACAGAATGTCAGCGGGATCACGCTCGTTGCGGGGGCACTTGTTGAGCACGGAACACTCGAAGGCGAGCCGCTTGCCCGGGTGCTCGAGAAGGTACGGCAATGCGCGCTGATGCGTGATGAGATGCAGCCAACCCATGATGCAGTGCCCACAACGCGAAAAAATTTGAGATGTCTGGATTCAGGATCAGTGGAAGCCGATTCTGGAATACGGACCAGCGATTCCGGATAAGGCAAAAGCGATTCTGCCAGCTGAAGAATGCATCTCCACGTGCAGGCAAGGCATCTCACTTTAAAATAAATTGAGATCTTCGGATTC
>NZ_JAYMER010000021.1:0-639 GCF_037029545.1 Nitratireductor sp. CH_MIT9313-5
ATTTTCGTGAACACGTCATTTCTCCTCTGGCGCGGAGCTCCCGTGCCCGTAGAGGTCGGCGTTCTGATGTGCGTTGTCTTCGTTTTCAAACTCGAGAGTGGAATGGGAGATGCCAAAGCGGTCATTCAACCGCCGCTTGATGTCACGCTTGATGGACTCAGTACGAGTCCATCCCTCCGCGGTTAGGACAACGTGGCAGTCGAGCGCCGCCTCGTGCTCCTGCATCTGCCAGAGGTGCACGTGATGGATATCGGCCACTCCCTCGACAGCGCGCACTGCATTTACGACGTTGCCGTTGTCGATATCGGGGGGACTGCCGAGCATTAGCGTCCGGATTGGTCCGCTGATCTCGGTAAGGGCGAGGTAGAGGATATACAGCGCAATCCCGATGGTAATCGCCGGATCTACCCAACGCATGTCGTAGAGCAAGATGAGCGAGCCTCCGACAATCACAGCAACCGAGGCCAACGCGTCCGAGAGGTTGTGCAGGAAGAGTGCACGGATATTGACGCTGCCTTTCTGCATCGACCAAGTGAGCCAAGCCGTCAACGTATCCACGAGGAGCGCCACACCGCCGAGGATGACTACGGTCCAGCCCTGCACCTGCGGCGGGTCGATCAGCCGCATTCCGCCCTCGTA
>NZ_JAYMER010000022.1:0-255691 GCF_037029545.1 Nitratireductor sp. CH_MIT9313-5
TGGATACAGCGAAGCAGTTGCTTACGCGATGTCGCATTTCCGAAAGAAGCATTTGCTGCTGTTCGGCAAGCTGCCGCTGCACTGTGATGTCCCGAGCGATTTTGGATGCACCTACCACCTCTCCCTGCTCGTTCTTCACGGGCGAGATCGTTAGCGAAACCGGAACCAGCGTGCCGTCCTTCTTCTGGCGTACAGTCTCAAAGTTCTCGATGCGCTCACCCCGGCGCATACGCGAGATAATGTGAAGCTCTTCGTGATGACGGTCTTCTGGTATCAGCAGGTAAATTGATTTGCCGATTGCTTCTTCTGCTCTATAGCCAAAAAGCTGCTCGGCACCGGGATTCCAGCTCGAGATGATACTATTGAGATTCTTAGAAATGATCGCATCGTCGGATCCCTCTACCACCGCCGCCAGGTGGCGGTAATATCTCTCGTCTCGCTGATCCAACGCGCATCTCCATGACAACAACGAATCCAACAAAATTTTTAATGGAGGTTTTGTGTGGCGGAAGCAACCCTAGCGGTCGTAGACTGGCTTGTGAAAAAGCGTTTCGCTCAGCATGCGGCGGCGCTACTCGCTTCCTTCTTCTTCTCATCAACCGATAGCTATTCCCACTTCCTGCGTGGGAACAGATCCGAGAGCAACCTGCCACGCTGACTCTTCATCAAATGGATCGCTCATCCCTCAGACCACTCTGCGTAGTATCTCGGGCGCAACCTTACCGCGTAGCCGTCGCGAAGCAATACCTCTCCGACAGTCTCGCCCTCGGCATCTTGATCTTCACCGATGATCTGCCTCAGCGATCCCTGACGCCCCTGTATTCGATGTGACATTCTACCTCAGCAGCTCCTTCGGGCACTTTGCATGGTTTCCGGTGTGTCGATCCCCTCGACGTTCGGCGCTCCTAGCCCGAGCAGGCGCATGTTCTGGCCATCGCACTTCATTGTGTCGCCATCGACGGCAAGCAGAGCTGCACGGGTGATCGGGGTATAGGTGAGGGCGGTCATGTGCCAAAGGTTCGCTATTGTTCAATGTACAGAAGGTGTGAACCGCGCCGGATTTGCCGGAGGCTGATTTCAGTTAGTTACGCGGCTCGTGCCTCAGTTTCCAGAGCGGCGTAGAAATTGGCCTCTGCTTCTGTCGGCGGAATATTCCCGATAGGCTCGAGCAGACGGCGGTTGTTGAACCAGTCCACCCATTCGAGTGTTGCGTATTCCACCGCTTCGAAGTTTCGCCAAGGACCGCGGCGGTGAATGACCTCGGCCTTGAAGAGACCGTTGATCGTTTCGGCCAGTGCGTTGTCATAGCTGTCCCCAACGCTGCCGACAGAAGGCTCGATACCAGCTTCTCCCAACCGCTCTGTGTACTTGATCGACAGGTATTGGCTGCCGCGGTCGGAGTGGTGAATAAGCCCCATCGCCTTTGTCGGCCGCCGCTCGTGAACAGCCTGCTCCAGCGCATCGAGAACGAACCCGGCATGAGCCGAGGTGCTGACACGCCAACCGACGATCTTGCGGGCATAGGCATCAATAACGAAGGCGACATAGGCAAACCCTTTCCAGGTGGCGACAAAGGTGAAATCGCTCACCCAGAGCATATTTGGAGCAGGCACCCGGATTGCCGGTTCACTTTATCCAGCGGGCATGGGGCCTTCTTGTCGGGCACAGTCGTCCTGTGCGGCTTGCCCCGGATGATACCTTGAATACCCATGCACCTCATCAGCCGGGCGACCGTGCAGCGGGCGACGTCGAAACCTTCCCTTTGCAATTGCCGCCAGACCTTCCGCACGCCATAGACCCGCCAGTTCTCTTCGAAAACACGCAGGATCTCAGGCCGCAATGCCGCGTCACGCCGGGCACGGTCCGACCACCGGGCCGGATCAGCCCGCTTCGCCAGGTGGTCGTAATACGTGGAAGGGGCAATCGGCAGGACAGTGCAGATCGGCTCGACCCCATACTCCGCGCGATGCATGTCGATGAAAGACACCATCACTTCGACCGGCGGTCGAGCTCCGCCATCGCAAAATACGCTGATGCCTTGCGGAGGATCTCGTTCGCCTGGCGCAACTCGCGGTTCTCCCGCTCCAGCGCCTTCAGTTTGTCGGCGACATCGGTTGGAACGCCCGCCCGCTTGCCGCTGTCCACCTCTGCCTTCTTCACCCACTCATTCAGAGTGTGCGCCGAACAGCCGATCTTCGCGGAGATCGACATGATCGCCTGCCAGCGGGAACTGTGCTGGCCCTGGTTGTCCAGCACCAGGCGCACCGCACGCTCGCGAACCTCAGAAGAATACTTGTTTGTTGTCTTGCTCATTGTGGCTTCATCCTACTCAGGAGTTGAAGCCTCCGGCAAACCCGGCGCGGTTCACTGCATCTACCGGTGCGCGTTCGCTAGTATCGGTACAGCACGGGAGGTGAGAACTGCCGGCAAGAACGACATCGTCGGCTTTCGCATAGATTGCTTCCCGACCTCGTTCTGAAGCAGCTTCAACAACTTCAGACCTCATCGAAACATCGCATGGTCCACGGAGCTGTCGCACGCCAACTTGAAGCGTTTCCCACTTCTTCTCGTGGATAATAGGGAAATAAATTGAGATCTTCGGATTCTGAACCACGGACAAGCGATTCAAATCTCCGGCATTAGGTAGCAAAGACCACCAGATCCTATTCAAGCGACTGTTTTCCTTCCTTCTTTTCGCCGTCCAAAATGGTTGGACGCAAGCTATTTGCGTCCGGTAAAATCGCCTGGCAAGCAATTAGCTGAAAAGTCCAGGTGGATTAGAACCTGGACTTGGAGGAAGCGCTAGATCAGTGATTATACGTCGACCAGTTCGATCTTCAATTTCTTCCCTACTGAACGAGCAGCCCTGTCTAGCGTATCCAAAGACACGGCAACGTTGCGAGGATCAAGAACCCTCTTGATCTGAGTCCGGCTTGTCCTCATTCGGGTCGCCATTTCACTTTTGCTCACGGCACGTTGCTTGCGGGCATTCTCGATTTCCCACGCAAGCACTCTTTTTATGGCTGCACCATAGACTTCTTCACGTTCGCCCTGCTCCTCAAGGAAGTCCTCGAGAGTGCCGCCGACAGAAGGATGAATTGTGCTGGTCATGACATCCTCTACTCAGTTTTCTTCTTCTTCCTGTTGCTTTCCCTTTGCCGCCTCTTGTGGTCACGTAGGCGATCAATGGCTAATTTGATCGCATCCTGCTGTCCCTTCTTTCCTTCGTGACCATGGAGAAGTAGCATTGTCTGCCCTTCAATGGAAAAGTATGTTCTCGCTTCGACCTTGCCTCGTTTGATCGTTGAGCGGACTTCCCGCACGCCGTCGCGCAAGTCTCTGCAGGTGGGCATGCCAATCGGCCAACCGAATTCGACGGTGGCTATGTCCTCTCCCACGATCTTCCTGTCTTCTTTGGCCAGTTCCTGAAGCCAATCACGTACGGGTTCGTTTCCAGCTTCTGTAGCGTAAAACGCTGCAATGATCCGCTTCATAGAAACTTCCTGTACCTTATAAGGTTCAATTCCGCTAAAATCAAGACCCAATCACATGCTGACAAGGCGCAAAACGGCACGGAGGATCATCGGCGCATGCACCAAACGCAACCTTTCGATGGCACGCCAATAACGGAGCCACAAGCCGAAGGGGATTGATCCGCTCCGACCAAGCAACTCTGTTGCAGGGACGCAACAGAGGCCCCCGAGCAGCATCTGTTGCCCCTCTTCCCGATCGACTCCCGCATGCACTCCGGCTATGAGCCCGTCCCATGTTCAGGACGATATGCATACAACGCTGACTTCTCGGCGGCCCCCTCGGTCCGCCATTGCCGATGTATGCCTGTGAACGAACCTGGAGCCTGAACATGCTTTCCACTTCCATCGCCATCACCCTCATTGCCGCGCACCTCGCTGTCGCGGCCCTGCACGTCCCAGTCCCGTCCGGAGGTTCGGAAATACCCGGCTCAGTCGCCGTCCGAACCGAGGAGGGGCTGAGCGTTGGCAAAGTCCGTACACGAACAGAAGGGGCAGCATTTCCTGCTGTCGCCAGAGTGCCGTACGCTTACGGTCATGGACCTCGCCAGGACGCGAGAGACAACAGCCTCTGGCTGGTTCAGGAAGCTGCGCTGGCCTGAAACCGACGGCGAGCCGTATTGTCCGAAGTGCGGGACGCTGCGCTGCCACACAATGAGCCGCAGCCGCTTCAAGTGCTCCGAGAAGACCTGCAAGGCCGTTTTTACATGCACCTCAGGCACAGTCTTTCACGCGCGGAAGCTGAGCTTCAAAAAGATGCTTATGGCCATCTGGTTTTCGGTGAACAGCGTCAAGGGCAAGGCTGCGCTGCAGCTCTCCCGCGAGATCGGGGTGCAGTACAAGACGGCTTGGGTGCTGCTAATGAAGCTGCGCGAGGCGATTGCCTGGCGCAGGGAGGACATGGTCCTCAAGGGCGAGGTCGAGATTGACGGCAAGTATGCAGGCGGTCACATCCGTCCCGAGAACAAGGCCGAAGACCGCATTGATCGCCGCCTCAAGAAGTACCAGAACCACAAGAGACTGTGTGCCCTCGCAATTCGGGAACGCGGCCTCGGCCGCGGCGGGAGAACCTTCACCCGCATCATCCGCGACGAGGACGGCGATGCCGCCTGGGCGGCCGTCCGCGACCATGTCTCGCGGTACGCGACGGTGATCGCCGACGAACACGGAAGCTACAACGACCTTGCGGGGCTGAATAAGCTGAAGCGGGTGAACCACTCGAAGGCCTGCCAGAGTGAGGACGGCACCAACACCAACCAGGTCGAGAGCTTCTTCTCGCGCGTCCAGCGCGCCTACGTCGGCATTCACCACCGCTTCTCGCTGAAGTATTTCGACTGGTATGTGGCCGAGCTCGCCTGGCGGGAGGACAGCAGGGACTGGGGCAACCGCCGCCAAACCTTCAACGTGCTGCGGGTCGCCCTAGCGCGGCCCACGTCGCGCTACCTCTGCGGCTACTGGCAGGGCAACAAGCCTCCGGATCTCATCTGGTCCAAGACCTGACTCGCCTCAAGCGTCGATCATCTATGCGTGCCTGTTCCTTCCCGCCGATCCCGCGTGGCGGACACGGCCCAGCTTGACGAGGCCGTTCAATGAAGCCGATACGCGAGTGGTAAAGACCGACAACGCTGCCTCGTCGAGCGAGACCCCCGCTCGCTCCAGGATCAACATGGTGCATTCGGCAGTGGTCTTGGGCGTGCCGGCGTCTCGCAGGATCTCCAAGAGAGCCTCCGTCTTGTTCATCTGTGCCAAACGCTTCGGCATCTGCACGTGCTCCCTGCGCCGGGAGGCTTTCTTCGCCGCATCGGGCACATAGGAGGGGTCATAGACGCGGATCACTCTCTCGATCGCCGCGATATCTGCCGCCAAAACCTTGATGCGGGCTTCAGCATCGTTCACGTCAAGAAGCAGTGCTTCCCGCTTCAACTTCAACTCATCGGCAACTGAACTCAAAATTCCCTCTCCTGACTGGATTGGGAACCTTGCATTTGCTTAGGGCGAGAACTGGTGGTTTTTGCTACCGAATGCCGCAAATCTCTGGGTAGTCGATTCCGAGAAGGTTGCAACCGTTACTCCGGCAAACGGGGTGCGTTCGCAAAAGGGCGGAGATGCTGTCGCTGTTGGTGCAGCAGTCGCCGCCTTGTCCTCCTTCCGCCGGCTTTTGTTCCTTGCATGGGTGTCCGGCATCCTGGTCTCGTAGTGACGGGATAGAGGAGAAAGAGCATGCCCCGAGCAGTGAAGTCAGATGATGCATCTCACAGGAAGCGCCAGCAGCGCTACCGAGAGCGGCTGGCAGCCGCAAGGCGGCCGGAGCCTCGGCGATCGATGTCGCTGTTGCTGCGGCCGTAGCTGCCTTCGCCAGTGCTGTGGCACGTGATCGCGCCCTTCATTCAAAAACGCTGCAGTGGATCCTCTGGTACGCCAGGCGACGGTTGATCGACGATGGCTATGACAGGGAGCAGGTCACGCGGGTGCTTCGCCGCCGGATGGGCCGCTGCGGCTAGTTCTGGCCTTTAGCGGATCACATGGTGATGCACTGCTTTGAACTTATTGCCCCCATTACTCCGTGATTTGGAATCGAAATAACAGAAACTCACATCGTGACGCCATTCCGTCCAAACCGATGCTCCTATGCTACTGAAGTGGCAACGATCTTGTTCATTTCAGCAGCCAACCGGAGAGGAGATAGGAGTTTATGGTCTTCGCTCGCGGCTCTTCACCTTTTTCCTACGTGCGTCTCGAGCCATCTTCAGCTTCTCATTCTCCGTCCGCCCCTCCCAAGGTGCTGCCTCTCGCGCCTCCACCCATGGCAGCAGCCTGGTCGGCTGCGGTTCCAGATGGCTGGTAACGCTCGGATACTTCTCCAGCGCATCCTTGATTACGTTCAGCCCTGCGCGGTTCGTGTAGCGCATGCTGGTTTCATCGCTGCCCAGGCGGCCCGCGATGTCGCTGATGATGCTTGGGTGGACGAGCGCCTGTTTCAGCGTGTCTGCAAATCCGTGCCGCAAAGCGTGCAGCACGCGGTTCCAGCGTTCGGCATCACCGAGATGCTGGTGCAGCTTGGGGACAAAGTCCTTGTAGAAGCGATCGCCGGGATCGGTCTTGCGGCTTTTGGCAAAGAGCTCCGGGAACAGCGCGTCGTAACGCAGCGCCTTGATCGCTTCGACATAGTCGATGAAGTTCAGCCGCAGAACTTCATCGGGCACTGGCAGCATACGCGCCGAGCTTGCGTTCTTGAGGCTGCGAAACTGGTTCGGGCGGATGTCGATCGCCCAGCCTTGGCCCGTCTTCACGATGTCTCTGACGGCTAGCCCGGCGACCTCAGCGCGCCGAGGCCCGAGATAGACCATCAGCATCGGCAAAAAGTAATTCGCCGAGTGAAAGATGTGCGGCCCCGCAAGTTCCTGTTCCGTGGCACTCTTGCAGCCCGTGAAGAGCGGCATGTCGAACATCGGCCGCAGCTGTTCAGGCCCCGGCTTGTCCGTAATGCGCCGCGCATCGCTCAGTTTCGGCTTCCTGGGTCGCAACCCGTCCATGGTCAGGTTCGGCACGTGATAGCCGCGGCCTTTGATGTAGGTGAGGAAGGTACTGATATTCGCCAGGTGCTTGCGAATGGTCGAGGGGCCCAAACCCAGTTTTGGTGGCTCCTTGCCTGCCTCTTTATGCGATCTGACGGCTTCTGCTGAGGCGGCGCGTAGGGCTGCCGTACCGAGTGAACGCAGCCTCGGACTGCGGCCGTAGTTGGTCAGGATGTGATCGAAGTGTTCCCTCAGCTTGCCCAGATGAATCTGCCGCATCTGGCTTGAATGGGTAATGCCCTGTTCCTCCAGCACGCCCACCAGCATCGTGACCGCGACCTTCACATCTTTGGCCGTGGCATCCTCCCAGTGATGCTGGTTGCTCTTCATCAGCGCGTCGCATTCCGTGATGAACTGCGCCAGTGGCAGATCTACGCCTTTCTCGTCGTCGATGAGAGGAGCGGGCGGAGATTGGACAGCGGGCGCGATAACTTCCGGCGCTGGCGCAGGCGCTGGCGCAGGCTGCTGCGGGATGGCGAGGTCCGGCGTGGGTGAGGCAGGCGCGTTGGCGGAAGGCGCGGATAAGGTTGCCTGCGTCTGCGGCGCATGCGTCTGTTCCAGCGGGGGGAGGGTCCTTGCGGGTGCTTCCTGGGTTGGGCTGGCAGGCGCAGGCGCTGGCGATGGAGCGGCTTCCGGGGCAGGTGTTTGCGGCTGCGTCTGTTCGCCAAACAGCGCCGCCACATCACTGCCCGTGCTCTGCGGTCCATAACGATCGGTCGCGCCCAGCAGAACGTCCGCCTTGGCGCGCATGATCTGCTGGGTGGCCCTTTCGCGGTTCAACGGCGTGTCTTTGAGGCCATGTGCGTCTATTTCAGACTTGAGGAAGCCTTCGAAATAGGCCGTGCGGCATTCTTTGCGCTCCTGCTCGAAGGTCGCGGCAATCTCGCGGGTCTGTCCTTCCGCGAATCCCGTCTGTTCGAGAACCCGGCGGGCCGGGCAGCTTGCGTCGAAGCGCATGGGGCGACCCGTGCCGAACAGCTCGATCAGGCGATACGCCCAGCCGACCAGAATATCAGCGCGCAAATTCTCTTCCGCCGCCGAGCCCGTGCGGCGTGCGGCGAAAGCGAGATCCTCCATGCTCTCATTCATGCGCTCGATCTCGGCGCGAAAAATCTCTTCCAGCTGTTCGCGGCTTGTCATGCGCGCCCTGTCACCTTCCGCCAGTTCCGCCAGCAGCGTGTTGAGCCGTCGGACCATGCTTTTGGCCTTTGTATGATCCCCGTGGCGCAGAGACAATGCGAGGTGGCTGCGTTGGTCGATTGAGAGCGCTGAAGGGATCCTTGCGCGCCAGTAAAAAACATTGCCGCGGCGGGTGAGATTGGCGATGCGATGCCTTGCTGCCATGACCGAATCCTTGTGCACTTGGCGCAGGACGTGCACAGCCATGTGCAGCAGTCCTGTGCGACAGTTTTGGGCACAGAGGCAAAATCGGCAAAAACACTGCTTTGGAGGATTCGCACAGAACGAATTCTTCAATGAATCCAAACTGCGGACGTGCGAAATGGCTGGGGAACCTGGATTCGAACCAGGACTAACGGAGTCAGAGTCCGCGGGTCTACCGTTAACCTATTCCCCAGCAGGGCCGGCGGCGCCGGATATGTCCGCCTATTTATTCATCCTCGTGGCTGAGTCAACCCCGGCATGGGGCTTTCGATGAAGAAAGCATTTTCGGGCAGGGGAAATGCAGTGCCTGCACTTGGTGAAAGTGGCTGTGGCTGCTAATCTTCCAACCAACGAAAGAGAAATTGCGCCAGCAGCGGAGCCTGAAGAGTGGCACGCGCGGCGCGGAAGGACAATCGGTGGACAAGCGCGCAGACAGCGATGCGCCACCGGTCGCGAATCCGATTCGCGATCACGCCTTGGCCGGGGGCGGCGTGGCCGACAAGAAGGTGCGGAAGCCGGCCAGAGCTTCCGCTCCGGGGAGTGCATCATGCGCGCCAGACGGCGCTGATGCGCAAAAAACCCCGGGAAAACGAAAACGCAAGCGGCGTCGCAAGCATGGGCGCCGCGTTTTCGTTCGTGGCGATAGATCAACTCCTCAGGCGGAAGTTTTGGTGCCGGCTTCGAACCAAGCGGAGCCAGCGCAACCTGCTTCCGCTCCTGCCGTGCGCGAGGCGCGTCACCGCGACGATCAGCGCCTCTATGCGGCTCTGGATCTCGGCACCAACAATTGCCGTCTGCTGGTTGCCACACCGACGAAACCGGGCCGCTTCCGCGTTGTAGATGCATTTTCGCGCATCGTGCGGCTGGGGGAGGGCTTAAGCTTGGCCGGAGAGCTTTCCGATGCAGCCATGGACCGTGCGATAGAGGCGCTGGGCGTCTGTGCCCAGAAGCTTGAGGGCCGGAAGCTTGCAGGCCTCCGGCTAATCGCGACCGAGGCATGTCGCTCCGCGGGCAATGGAGACACCTTCATCAAGCGGGTCTTGTCCGAGACCGGGTTGAAGCTGGAGGTCATCTCGCGGGAAACCGAAGCACGGCTTGCCGTGTCTGGCTGTTCCTCGCTGGTGACACGTGAGACCGAGGGCGTAGTGCTCTTCGATATCGGCGGCGGCTCCTCGGAAATCGCTCTCATCGACACGTCACGTCGGCGTAGCCCGCGCCTGGCAGAACACATCGTCTCCTGGACATCACTGCCTGTCGGTGTGGTTTCGCTTGCGGAGAAATTCGGTGGTCACGTCGTGACACCTGAAAGCTTCGAAGAGATGGTGGCCCATGTCGCGGCAATGCTGGACAAGTTTGAAGGCCGCGACCGGTTGAGCCATCTGGGCGACCCGTCCCGCTTTCACCTGCTGGGTACATCGGGAACGGTAACCACGCTTGCGGGCGTGCATCTGGATCTGCCGCGCTATGATCGCAGGCGCGTGGACGGTTTGTGGATGGACCGTGAGAGTGTGGACCGCATGATCGTGCGCCTGCTGTCATGGGATTTCGACGCGCGCAAGGCAAACCCCTGCATCGGAGCGGAGCGGGCCGATCTGGTTCTCGCAGGCTGTGCGATTCTGGAGGCGATCCGTCGGCAGTGGCCAAGCGAGCGGCTTCGTGTCGCCGATCGTGGCCTACGCGAAGGCATGCTCAATGAAATGATGGCGCGCGACGGCGTGTGGCGCAGGACGAAACGAAACAGGTCTGCAGCATGAGCGGCACCAAGAAAACCGGAACGGGAGCGCGCGCGCTCAAGACGCGGGTCAAGAAAAAGCGCGGGCTGAAAAACTCCTCCCGCCGTTGGCTGGAGCGTCATCTCAACGACCCCTATGTGCATCGGGCACAAGCCGAAGGCATGCGCTCGCGCGCTGCCTACAAGCTGTCCGAGATCGACGACAAGCACAAGCTCCTAAAGCCGGGGCTGCGGGTTATCGATCTTGGCGCAGCCCCGGGCGGCTGGTGCCAGGTGGCGGCAGAGCGTGTCGGCTCCGATCCGGAAAAGCCGTCCGTTGTGGGTATCGATTATCTGGAGATGGACCCGGTACCAGGTGCAGTCATCCTTCAGATGGATTTTCTAGATGATGAAGCGCCCGCGCGCCTGATGGAGGCATTGGGTGGAGAGCCGGATCTGGTGATCTCCGACATGGCGGCACCCACAACGGGACATCGGCGTACAGACCATATCCGCACCATGCATTTGTGCGAAACGGCCGCCGATTTCGCCATTTCGGTGCTGCGCGAAGGCGGACATTTCCTGGCCAAGACCTTCCAGGGCGGTGCGGAGAACAGCCTGCTCGACCAGCTCAAACGGAACTTCAAGAGCGTGCACCACGTGAAGCCCCAGGCCTCACGCAGTGAATCGGTAGAGCTTTATCTTCTGGCCAAGGGGTTCAAGGGCCGGCGGCAAGATGAAAACGCAGATGAGGCTGACGAAAGCAGCTGAACCTTCAGCGGGGCAGGGGGTGAATATATCCCGACGCTGCGAAAGAGATTGTCGCCAACGCTCAGGAATATGTCTCCCGCTTCTATGGCCATCGGCGCGAGACGCTGATCTCGCTTCTGGTTTTGCAGAAATATTTCGAGTGCACTGGCCAGGTGGAGCCGGCTTCATTCTTGGCAGAATTGTTCGGCTGAGGTATCTGCTACTCTGCAGGCTGCGCCGCTTCTTGCGAGCCTCTTACACCCCGGCGATGGCCGGAGATCGTGCTTCCGGCTTCCGGCGGCAGCGCGAGAAACGGCACTGCCGCAAAGGCGGTGATGAGGCCGACCACGATAAAGGCGTTGGTAAAGGCGTTGGCGCCGATTGTGCCGTCGCCAAGCCATGCGGTTGCCTCCAGCACGGCTCCACCGACTGCAACACCAAGTGCAATGGAAATTTGCTGTGATGCGGCTGCAATGGCGGTGGCTTGTCCTGCTTCCCGGTCGCCGATTTCTGCAAATACGAGGGCATTTGTAGAGGTGAAGAACAGCGAGCGAAGGAAGCCGCCGGCAATGAGGACACCGATGATGACTGCGTGAGGCGTCTCCGCCGTGAAAGCCGCGTTGACCGTGATGAAGACGCTGCCAAGTAGAGCGGAGATAATCAGCACCTGTCTGAACCCGCCCAGCCGCAGAATACGGCTTGCGCCGAACTTCATGGCCAATGCGCCAATGGCACTGGCGAAGGTCAGCATACCCGATTGGAAAGGGTTGAGGCCAAAGACGAGCTGGAACATCAACGGCAACAGAAATGGAGTGGCTCCGACGCCGACGCGGAAGATGAAGCCGCCGAAAATCGCCGAGCGGAATGCGCGGTCGCGGAAGAGCGTCAGGTCCAGTACCGGGCTTTCCATCCCCGCTGCATGCTGGCGGTAGAAGAGGGCGGCAAGCACGCCGATCAATACGGTGATGATGCCAACCATTGGTGGAAGGGCTGGCAGGCTTATGACCGAGAGGCCGAAAACGATCCCTGATGCGGCAATGCCTGAAAGCACAAAGCCGCGCGTGTCCAGCCGCTTCATCTGCTCAGCCTCGATTTCCGGCAATACGCGCCCGGCCATTGCGATGCCCGCAAGACCGATGGGTACATTGATCAGAAAGATCCAGTGCCAGGAAAAATAGGTGGTGATGAAGCCGCCGAGTGGCGGGCCTGCTATCGGGCCGATGAGAGCGGGCACCGCAAGCCAGGCCATGGCATTGACGAGCTGGTGACGTGGGGTTGCACGCACGAGCACCAGGCGTCCCACCGGTGTCATCATCGCGCCGCCCATACCCTGTACGAAACGCGCCAGGACGAAGGCGAGGAGAGAATTGGCGAAGGCGCAGGCGATGGAGCCGAGCACGAACACTGCGATTGCAAGCCGAAAAACTTTCTTCGCGCCGAAGCGATCGGCCATCCAGCCGCTGATGGGAATGAAGATTGCGAGTGCAACAAGATATGTGGTGAGCGCAAGTTTGAGCGTTACCGGGCTCGTGCCGATATCCGCGGCAATGGCCGGCAAGGATGTGGCGATGACGGTCGAATCCATCTGCTCCATAAAGAGCGCGACGGCTAGAACGAGTGGTAATGCGCGGTTCAATCTCAGGCTCCAAGGCGTCCATGACCGCTACCGGCGGTTACGGATGTGCAGGAGTTACGCCTCCTGCAATCTGTGGGCAAGGGCGCACTCGGCTCATAGAGTTGCGCCAGCATGTCAGCCAATGCCTTTTCAACGCGGCTGCAACGTGGTACCAGCCAGCGCCAATCCTGAAAGGGAATCATCTACCGGACAGCCGGTTCCGTTTGTGGAACAGGTGCGTCTGCGTTCATCTGCAAGGGGTCGGCAATGGCACGAATAATCGAGACTGCAACAGGCGCGGAAGCGCTGACTTTCGACGACGTTCTGCTGCAGCCCGGTCATTCCGAGGTCATGCCCGGACAGACCGATGTGCGCACACGCATCGCCGGCGATATCGAGCTGAACATTCCGATCCTTTCAGCCGCGATGGACACCGTCACCGAAGCCCGGCTCGCAATAGCCATGGCGCAGGCCGGCGGCATGGGGGTCATTCACCGCAATCTTTCGCCCGCCGAGCAGGCCGAGGAAGTTCGCCAGGTCAAGAAATTCGAATCCGGCATGGTCGTCAATCCGGTGACAATCGGGCCCGACGCGACCCTGGCCGATGCCCATGCATTGATGAACGCGCACAAGATTTCCGGCATCCCGGTCGTGGAGAATGGCGGAAAAGGCGGACATCTTACTGGTCGCCTGATTGGCATTCTGACCAATCGTGATGTCCGGTTCGCATCTGATCCGAAACAGCCCGTCAAGGAACTGATGACGCATGACAACCTCATCACGGTGCGTGATGGGGTGAGCCAGGAGGAAGCCAAGCGTCTTCTCCATCAGCACCGCATCGAAAAATTGCTTGTGGTCGATGATCAGAACAACTGCGTCGGTCTGATCACCGTAAAAGACATCGAGAAATCCCAGCTCAACCCCAATGCCTGCAAGGATGCAAAGGGGCGCCTTCGCGTGGCAGCGGCAACCAGCGTTGGTGAAGACGGCTTCGAGCGTGCAGAGCGTCTGATCGATGCCGGCGTTGACCTTCTCGTCATCGATACCGCCCACGGCCACTCCCAGCGCGTTCTTGATGCAGTGGCCCGCGCGAAGAAACTGTCCAACTCGGTGCGCATCCTGGCCGGCAATGTAGCGACGGCTGACGGCACAAAGGCGCTGATCGATGCAGGCGCGGATTCGGTAAAGATTGGTATTGGTCCTGGCTCCATCTGCACCACCCGGGTGGTTGCGGGCGTTGGCATGCCGCAGCTTGCCGCAGTCATGACGGCTGCTGAAGTCGCGCAGAAGGAAGGCATCTCCATTATTGCCGATGGTGGCATCAAATATTCCGGCGATCTCGCCAAGGCACTTGCTGCAGGTGCGGCTGCGGCCATGGTCGGTTCGCTTCTGGCTGGTACGGATGAAAGCCCGGGCGAGGTCTATCTATACCAGGGCCGCTCTTTCAAAGCCTATCGCGGCATGGGCTCTGTCGGCGCAATGGCGCGCGGTTCGGCAGATCGTTATTTCCAGGCAGAGGTGCGCGATACGCTGAAGCTGGTGCCAGAGGGCATCGAGGGGCAGGTTCCCTACAAGGGCCCGACAGGAAACGTGCTGCATCAGCTCACCGGCGGCTTGAAGGCTGCGATGGGCTATGTCGGCGCTCCGACGCTGGAGGAATTCCAGAAGCGGGCGACCTTCGTTCGCATCTCCGGCGCTGGCCTGCGCGAAAGCCATCCGCATGATGTGACAATTACCCGCGAAAGTCCGAACTATCCGGGCGCTTCCTGAACTGGCATTGCAAGAAGGGGCTTATCGAAGCCCCTTTTTCTTTATGTGATTGACGGAGATCGAAAATGTCGCAGACCGCAATTATCTGGCCCATGATCGCTCATGTTCTGCTTGTCTACATTGTCTATGTTCTGATGCTTGTTCGACGAGCCGCGGCGGTGAAGGCAGGCAATGCAAAGGTTTCGCAGTTTCGCGAAAACAAGGATGAGCCGTCAGAGAGCATCTTTGTGCGCAACAACCTGGCCAATCAGTTCGAATTGCCGGTGCTCTTTCACGCTGTCTGCCTGGCGCTGGCTGTCACCGGTGCTGCCGGTTCTCTCGCCGTTACCTTGGCGTGGATATTCATCACCACCCGCTATGCGCACGCCTATGTGCATATCACTGGCGGGCGCATTGGCCATCGTCAGAAGCTTTTCGGGCTCGGCTTTCTTGTCTTGGCCATCATGTGGATCACCCTCGCAATCCACATCGCGGCCTGATCAATTCTCGGGCGCGAAATTCTTCATAAGCTCCACAAGAGCGGCATAGTCGCCTTGCCTGCCGCTCGATTTGCGCCAGGCGAGGCTCAGCATGCGGTAGGGTGTAGGCGGGGCGAAGGGCAGAACCGCGATGCCCGCCATCGCCTCCGCTGCGGGCCGGGCAATCGCCGGTATCAGGGTCACGCCCAAGCCGTTGCTGACAAGCTGAAGTAGCGTGGCGAGGCTCGTCGCTCCGAAATCCGTGCTCACGGTGGTCTTCATTCGTCGGCAGATATCGAGAGCCTGGCTGCGCAGGCAATGTCCTTCCTCGAGAAGCATCAGGCGCTCCAGCGCCATCTCCTCTTCCATGATCGGAGGGGACAGGCGTTTGGCCTCACTTTCCGGCACGGCCAACAGAAAGGTGTCTCGAAAGAGATCGGCCTGCACGAGTGACGCCAAAGCCAGGGGTTCGGCAATCACGACAGCATCAAGACTGCCGGCATTCAGTTCTTCGACAAGGGTTTGAGTTACCGCCTCGCGCACTTCCAGATTGAGATGCGGGTACCCGTCCTTCAAGCGCGGCAGGAGGAGGGGGAGGAGATAGGGTGCCACGGTGGGGATCAATCCCAGCCGGAGCCGACCTTCCAGAACGGCCTGTCCCCGCAATGCACTCTGCTCAAGCTCGCGCGCTTCATTCAATATGAGTTCAATGCGCGGGCGGATGCGCTTGGCCTCCTCGGTCAGGATGACGCGTCCCGAACCGCGCTCGAACAGGCGCACGCCGAGCTGCTGTTCCATTTCCGCGATTTGGGCCGAAAGTGCGGGTTGTGTCACGCCTGCGGTTTCCGCGGCGCGACCAAAATGCAGTGTTTCCGCAAGGGCGGCAAAATACTGCATCTGGCGAAGGGTTATTCTCAACATAAGAACAAATTATCGCCACAAGCAGGAAAGACAATTAGAAATTATCGTTGAGTTTCGTATTTTGGAGTTGTTCCGAATTTCAGGACACGAGTTTCACCTCGCGCCTCATGCGTGAGCCATTTTTCACGAGGAAGGTATCATGGCTGATAGACCCACCTTAACCACCACAGCGGGCGCACCGATCCCCGACAATCAGAACTCCATCACGGCTGGTGAGCGCGGTCCTGTCCTGCTGCAGGACTATCAGCTCATCGAAAAGCTGGCGCACCAGAACCGCGAGCGCATTCCCGAGCGCGTGGTTCACGCGAAGGGCTGGGGTGCCTATGGCACGCTGAAGATCACCGGCGACATCTCGAAATACACCAAGGCCAAGGCACTGCAGCCGGGCGCCGAAACCCCGCTTCTCCTGCGCTTTTCCACCGTTGCAGGTGAGCAGGGTGCAGCAGACGCCGAGCGCGACGTTCGCGGTTTCGCGATCAAGTTCTACACGCCGGAAGGCAACTGGGATCTGGTCGGCAACAACACGCCGGTCTTCTTCGTGCGTGATCCCTACAAGTTCCCCGACTTCATCCACACGCAGAAGCGTCATCCAAAGACGAATCTCCGCTCGCCCACCGCAATGTGGGACTTCTGGTCGCTTTCGCCGGAAAGTCTGCATCAGGTGACGATCCTCATGTCGGATCGTGGTCTGCCGGTCGCGCCGATGTTCATGAATGGCTACGGTTCGCACACCTATTCCTTCTGGAATGATGCGGGCGAGCGCTTCTGGGTGAAGTTCCACTTCAAGACCATGCAGGGCCACAAGACCCTGACCAATGAAGAAGCAGAACAGGTCGTGGGCAAGACCCGCGAAAGCTACCAGGAAGCGCTCTTCAACACGATCGAGAATGGCGAATTCCCGAAGTGGAAGGTCCAGGTCCAGATCATGCCCGAGTTGGATGCGGAAAAGACGCCGTACAACCCCTTCGATCTCACCAAGGTCTGGCCGCATTGCGATTACCCGCCGATCGACATTGGCGAGCTTGAGCTGAACCGCAATCCCGAAAACTACTTCGCCGAGATCGAACAGGCAGCCTTCTCGCCGTCCAATGTGGTTCCGGGAATCGGCTTTTCGCCCGACAAGATGCTGCAGGCGCGCGTGTTCTCCTATGCGGACGCACATCGCTACCGCCTTGGTACGCATTATGAGGCCCTGCCGGTCAATGCGCCGCGCTGCCCGTATCACCACTACCACAAGGACGGCCAGATGAACTTCTTCGGCCAGAAGACCGGTAATGTGGACGCCTATTACGAGCCGAATTCCTTTGGCGGTGCCGTCGAGCAGCCGGCTGCAAAGGAGCCGCCGCTGAAGATCTCGGGTGACGCGGATCGCTACAATCACCGTGTCGGCAATGACGATTATTCGCAGCCGCGCGCGCTCTTCAACCTGTTCGACGACGGCCAGAAGAACCGCCTGTTCAACAATATCGCAGCCGCGATGGCAGGTGTTCCGGGCGAAATCATCGAGCGCCAGCTCGCCCATTTCGACAAGGTGCATGAGGACTATGGCGCAGGTGTCCGTCAGGCTCTGAAGGAACAGCATGGCTATGAAGCCAATGCCATTCCTGTCACGGGCAAGACGCCGCAGGAAGCTGCCGAGTAGAAGCAGCGTAACTGCCGGGAAACCAACGGGCGCGGGGCAATCCGCGCCCTTTTTGCATGCGCGTTCACATCCCGCTGCCCCCTTGCGTTGGCCCTCCATGGAGTCTAGGCAGTGCGCCGAGACGGGTTAACCGAAGTAAGGGCTTATCATGCGCCTTGGTGGCAGGCTGTCCGCAGCCATGGAAATCATCCAGGATATCGACACACGCCATCGCCCCGCCGCTGATGCGATGCGGGACTGGGGTCTCTCTCATCGCTTCGCAGGATCCGGCGACAGGGCCGCGATAGGCAATTTCGTCTATGACGCATTGCGTCGCAGGCGTTCGGCAGCCTGGCTGTTCGACAGCGATACACCGCGTGCCCTCGTGCTTGGCGCCTATTTCCTCGAAACCGGTGCTGCGCCGCAAGCGCTCGCGGCGGATCTGGAAGGTGACCACTTCGCTCCCGAACCGATGAGCGATGCCGAGCTCCAGATGGTTGGCGAGCGGTTGGCGCAAGACATGCCCGATACGGAGCAGGCCAATCTGCCTTCCTGGTGCGAAGAGAGCCTGAAATTGGCATTCGGTGAAGCCTGGGTCAGAGAAGGGGCAGCCCTTGCCGCGCGCCCGCCGCTCGACATGAGGGTGAACACGCTGAAGGCACACCGTGAAAAGGTGTTGAAGGCGCTGTCTCAGACAGGTGCGACAGCCTCGCCCCTGGCACCGCATGGCGTGCGTATCGCCCCCATCGAAGCCAATGGCCGTCATCCGAATGTTCAAGCCGAGCCTGCTTATCGCAAGGGTTGGTTCGAGGTGCAGGATGAAGGTTCGCAGATTGTGGCGGAGCTTGCGGGTGCGGCTGCCGGTCAACAGGTTCTGGACTTTTGTGCAGGTGCTGGTGGCAAGACGCTGGCGCTTTCCGCCAGGATGGAAAACAAGGGACAGGTTTTCGCCTTCGACGCCGACAAGCAGCGTCTGGCGCCGATCTTCGACCGCCTGAAACGAGCAGGCAGCCGTAATGTGCAGGTTGTCTCCCGGCTGGAGGGACTGGAGCAGCAGCGCGGGCAGATGGATCTTGTGCTGGTTGATGCTCCATGTACGGGTTCCGGCACCTGGCGCCGCCGCCCCGACGCCAAATGGCGACTGACCCGCCAGCAGCTTGAGGCGCGTATGGCAGAGCAGGCCGCCATCCTCGACGATGCAGCCACATTCGTGCGCCCTGGCGGGCGGCTCGTTTACATCACCTGCTCGGTGTTTCGAGAGGAAAACCAGAATCAGGCAGAAGCCTTCATCAACCGCAATCCTGCGTTCAGGCGGCAGGACCATATCGCGCTCTGGCAGCAGTGTTTTGAGGCGGAAATGCCTGCCCATCTGCACCAGGACGGACTGGTGCTGACACCGGCCAGCACAGGCACTGACGGTTTCCACCTTACCTCATTTCTGCGTGATTAGACGGAACAGCAGTGGCCGGGGCGAGTTCGAAGCAGACTGGGTCAATTTGAGTATAACGCAGGGCCCGAGATTGAAAGGCAGGTCAGGCCAGAATGGTTCGCAGGTCGTGGCGGGCAGAAAACACAACCGGATAATGGGAGTAGGCGCACATGAAGGGACGTTGGGCCACACTCGCACTGTTTATACTAGCTGTGATGGTGGCCGGCCTCTCGATTGGCTATCTCACGCAGCCGGGCGAGTGGTATGCCTCGCTCGACAAGCCGCCATTCACGCCGCCCAACTGGCTTTTTGCGCCCGTTTGGACCCTTCTCTACATCCTGATCGGAGCTGCGGGCTGGTATGTTAGGTTCGTTGAGCCAGATGCCTATGCTTTCAGGCTCTGGATGTTTCAGTTGCTTCTCAACTTCATCTGGTCGCCGCTGTTCTTCTCCGCGCATATGGTGGGCGCTGCCTTGATTGTCATCCTCGCTCTTGTGGCGGCCGTGGCAACCTTCGTCTCGCGGACCTGGAACACTGCACGTCCCGCAGCGCTGCTGTTCATACCCTATCTGCTATGGGTGGCCTACGCCTTGGCTTTGAACACGGGGATCTGGGCGCTCAATCCTTTCGCTTGAGCCAGACCGCCTGATTGTCAGCCAGTCGTGCATCTGCAATAAAACTCGGCAAAACCGGAGGGGTTAAATGTCGGGCCAACCGATTGCGGATGCAGATTTCGAAGCACGGGTTCGCGCCAGCTTCGAGCGTCAAAAAGCGATGAAGACGCTGGGTGCGGAGCTGACGAGCGTCACGCCTGGTACCGTCGAAATCGAGATGCCCCACAACGGGGACTTTACGCAGCAACACGGCTTTCTGCATGCCGGTGCCATCTCCATGGCGTTGGATTCTGCTTGCGGTTATGCGGCCTATTCCCTCATGCCTGCCGATGCAGGTGTTCTCACCATCGAGTTCAAGGTCAATCTTCTCGCGCCGGGGCGCGGGGAACGTTTTCTTTTCCGTGGTAGCGTGACCAAGCCGGGCCGCACGATCATCGTGGCAGACGGTCAAGCCTATGCCTATGACGCCGAAGATAATGCCCGACTGATTGCGACAATGACCGGCACCATGATGACCATCGTGGGACGCCAGGGGATTGAGGGTTAGGGCGATGGATGTGCCGCTGACGCAACTTGCCGGTCACGATGTTCTGTTCGTCATGGCCGCCGAAGCGGAATATGGCCCGAAGCTGCGTGAACGCTTCAGCCCTCTGATGACGGGCGTCGGCCCGGTGGAGGCCGGAATCGTAATGGGGGCGGCGCTTGCGCAATTGAGAAGCGTTGGGCGCCTTCCGCATCTCGTCGTATCGCTGGGATCGGCGGGAAGTCGCGTTCTGGAGCAGACGGAAGTCTATCAGGCCTCCACGGTTTCCTATCGCGACATGGACGCGACAGCGCTTGGTTTCACAAAGGGGATCACACCGTTTCTTGATCTTCCTGCAACGCTCAAGCTGCCAGTCCAGCTTCCCGGAATTCCCACGGCAACGCTCTCAACGGGCGCAAATATCGTGAGCGGAACTGCATATGACGCAGTGGATGCGCAGATGGTGGATATGGAGACTTTTGCGGTTCTGCGGGCCTGTCAGCAGTTTGATGTTCCCCTGATTGCCTTGCGCGGCATCTCCGATGGTGCGGCCGAGTTGCAGCATGTCAGCGACTGGACGGAGTACCTCGACATCATCGATAGCAGGCTTGCAGATTGCGTTGATAGACTTGCAGTACATCTCAAATCCCACAAACTTCGTGAAGAATGCGATTCTGAAGCCTAAGCCCGTTGCGCTTTTGGCCATAAGTTTCTAAAGCCTCGCCATGACGACGCTCAGCCATCCAGATACAGTTCTCATCATCGACTTCGGCAGCCAGGTCACGCAGCTGATCGCGCGCCGCGTGCGTGAAGCCGGGGTCTATTCCGAAATCGCTCCCTTCCAAAATGCGGAAGAAGCCTTCCATAGGCTCAAGCCGAAGGCGGTCATCCTGTCGGGCAGCCCGGCCTCCACGGTGGATATCGGCAGCCCACGAGCGCCCCAGGCAATCTTCGATTCCGGTCTGCCCGTGCTCGGCATCTGCTATGGCGAGCAGACCATGTGCGCCCAGCTCGGCGGCAAGGTGGAAAGCAGCGACCATCGCGAATATGGCCGCGCCTTCCTCGATGTGCAGGAAGATTGCGCATTGTTTGATGGCGTCTGGGCGGCGGGCACACGTCATCAGGTATGGATGAGCCACGGCGACCGTGTCACGGCACTGCCGCCCGGCTTCAAGGTGGTGGCAACCTCGTCCGGCGCGCCATTTGCCGCGATTGCCGACGAGAGCCGCAAATATTACGCCGTGCAGTTCCATCCCGAAGTCGTGCACACGCCAGATGGCGGCAAGCTGCTTGCCAATTTCGTGCACAAGATTGCCGGTCTCAAGGGCGACTGGACCATGGCCGCCTATCGCGATCAGGCGGTGCAGGCGATCCGCGATCAGGTGGGTGACGGGAAGGTCATCTGCGCGCTGTCCGGTGGCGTTGATTCATCCGTTGCCGCACTTCTGACTCATGAAGCCGTTGGCGACCAGTTGACCTGCATCCTCGTCGATCACGGCCTGATGCGCAAAAACGAGGCGGCGGAAGTCGTCCAGATGTTCCGCGAGCACTACAATCTGCCGCTCATCCTTGTTGATGCCTCCGACAAGTTCATCGGTCAGCTTGAGGGCGAGGCGGACCCGGAAAAGAAGCGCAAGACCATTGGCCGTCTTTTCATCGAAGTGTTCGAGGAAGAAGCCAGAAAACTTGGCGGCGCGGATTTCCTCGTTCAGGGCACGCTTTATCCCGACGTGATCGAAAGCGTCTCCTTCACCGGCGGACCATCGGTCACGATCAAGTCGCACCACAATGTGGGCGGTTTGCCGGAGCGCATGAACATGAAGCTTGTCGAGCCGCTACGTGAGCTCTTCAAGGACGAAGTGCGCGTGCTCGGCAAGGAACTGGGCCTTCCCGACAGCTTTGTCGGTCGCCATCCGTTCCCGGGTCCCGGCCTCGCCATCCGCTGCCCGGGTGGTGTGACGCGCGAGAAGCTCGATATCCTGCGCGCTGCCGACGCGATCTATCTCGACGAGATCCGCAAGGCCGGCCTCTATGATGCGATCTGGCAAGCCTTCGCAGTCCTGCTGCCGGTGCAGACGGTTGGCGTCATGGGTGATGGCCGCACCTACGAATTCGTCTGCGCGCTGCGCGCCGTTACCTCGGTCGACGGAATGACCGCGGACTTCTATCATTACGACATGGAATTTCTCGGCCGCGCGGCGACCCGCATCATCAACGAGGTCAAGGGCATCAACCGCGTTGTCTATGACGTGACATCCAAGCCGCCGGGTACCATCGAGTGGGAATAGTCGGATCGCCGTGACGGCATCCGTGCGGCATCTGATCACGTCTCCGGCCCTCCATCGAAGGCTGCGCGATTTGAAACAGCTTCCGATGGCGCGTCGGACTTGCGAAGATGCTTGAATGGCAGGAGCAGCGTGCGCTGGCGCGGCTGCTCCTGCCCTTTCTCAGGCGCTTTGCGCCAGACGCTCAGGCTCCTGCGACAGGAACTTCTGAAGATGGGCAGCATGCCCGAATGACGGCTCGATCGTTCGTCCTTCCCGAATGGCCTGGACAAAGAGCTCGTAATTCGTCGGCACCGGCCCAAGCGGCACTTCGCGCCACTGATGTGTCAGAAGATTGTCTCCTGTGCAGGCGCGCAGACGCGCGATGCGCTGCCCATTGATATCCTTGCCGCCATAGGAGACTTCCAGACCACCCTTGCTGCCAAAGATGCGCAGACTCAAATCGTCGGAATAGCCGCTGGCCCAGCGGCTCGCATGAATGGTGCCCAGCGCGCCGTTTTCGAAGGTCACCGCCATGACGAAGCTGTCATTGGCGTCCAGGTTATATTCACCAATGCGGTCATTCTCCGCCTTCGCAAATGCCTTCATGCGGCAATCCGCATCCGCAATCTCGGAGCCGACGCCGAAGGATGCAAAGTCGAGAATGTGAATGCCAACATCGCCAAGCACTCCATTTGAGCCATGGCGCGTCGAAAGGCGCCAGAGCCAGCGGTCTTCGGTGCGCCAGTCGCCCCAATAGGCGCTGGAAAGCCAGCTCTGCAGATATGACGCTTCCACATGGCGCACTGCGCCAATCTCTCCGCCAAGCACCATTTCACGAGCTTTCTGGACCGCATTCACATTGCGATAGCTCAAATTGACCATGCCAATAAGGCCTGCCTTTTCGGCAGCTGCTGCCATTTCCAGTGCGTCGGCGTGGTTGGTTGCAAGCGGCTTTTCGCAGAAGACATGTTTGCCAGCTGCAAGTGCCTTCAATGTCGTCGAATGGTGCGCCTGATCGGGGGTAACATTCGCGATTGCGTCGAACTGCACCCAGGCAAGCGCTTCGCCAAGGTCGCTGAAGGCCTTGTCGATATTATGCGTCTTGCAGAAGGCGTTCAGCCGGTCTGCATGCAGGTCGATCCCCGCAACCACTTCCACGCCCTCGATACCTTGGAAGGCTCTCGCATGAGCTGCTGCCATGGAGCCGGTGCCAAGAATGGCGATGCGGATCGTATCAGCACTCATCGGGAACCCTCCTCTCCGGCGGCATGCAATCTGGGACCACGCTCCTCGATAGGCTCAAGGGCCTTCTCGACAGGAACGTTCGGTGCCTTTGTCATGTCATGATCGGTGATATTCGGGTTGAAGGCCCACTGAGTGGCGTTGGCAATTACCTTGCGGATATTGGCATCGTAATAGGTCGGATAGGTCTCGTGCCCCGGCCGAAAATAGAACACCCGACCGTTGCCGCGCTGATAGGTCATGCCGGAGCGGAAAACCTCGCCGCCCTGAAACCAGGAAATGAAGACGGTCTCCAGCGGCTCGGGCACGGCGAAGGCCTCGCCATACATCTCCTCGTTTTCAAGTTCGAAATGCGCAGGCAGCCCTCTGGCGATCGGGTGGGCGGGATTAACCGTCCAGAGACGTTCCCGCTCGCCCGCCTCCCGCCAGCTCAAGGCACATGAAGTACCCATCAGGCGCTTGAACGGCTTTGCGAAATGCGAGGAGTGTAGCGCGATGAAACCCATGCCCTGCCAGACCCGCTGCACGACGCGATCGACGATCGCATCATCGACATCGCCATGCGCGGCATGTCCCCACCAGAGCAGCACGTCCGTATTTTCCAGTGCTTCCTTGGTGAGGCCGTGCTCAGGCTCCTGAAGCGTGGCGGTGCGCGCATCAATGCCACCGCTCTCGCGCAGGCCGCGCGCGATGGTTTCATGCATGCCGTCAGGATAGATCTCCCGCACGACCCTGTTTTTCTGTTCGTGGACGTTTTCGCCCCACACGAGCGCGCGTATCATGAAATGCCTCGTTTTCAGTTTGAAGTGTAATGGCCGCTGGATCAGCGCAGGCGCAGGCCGCTTTCATCAAAGCGGTGCAGATGCGCTTCCATCGGCGAAAAGCGGATTGCGGTGTCCGGCGCGACCGGTCGGTTCCCCTGCTGGCGGATGACCACTGGTTCTTCCGCCCCTGCATCGGCATAGACATAGGTGTCGGAGCCCAGATTCTCCGAATGAATCACCCGGCCCTCCCAGCGGCCACTTTCGTCGATCTCCAGATGCTCCGAGCGGATGCCGAGCGTGTGACAGGAATATGCACCTGCCTTCTCGCCGTTGAGCAGGTTCATCTTGGGCGAGCCGATGAAGCCCGCGACGAAAGTGGAGTTGGGCTGCTCATAGAGCTCGAGCGGAGTGCCGATTTGCTCGACCTTCCCGTCGCGCAGAACGCAGATACGATCGGCGAGCGTCATTGCCTCCACCTGGTCATGCGTCACATAGACCATGGTTGTGTCGTTCATCTTCTTGTGCAGGCGGGCAATCTCGATGCGCGTGGACACCCGAAGCGCCGCATCGAGGTTCGACAGCGGTTCGTCAAACAGGAATACCCGCGGATTGCGCGTAATGGCACGGCCGATGGCCACGCGCTGTCTTTGGCCGCCGGAAAGCTGGCGCGGTAGGCGTTCCAGAAGGTGGTCGATCTGCAGCATGCGCGCAGCCTCTGTCACCCGCGCCTTGAGCTGCCCGGCATCAGCGCCTGAGAGCTTCAGGCCAAATGCCATGTTCTCGAACACGGTCATATGCGGATAGAGCGCGTAGGACTGGAAAACCATGGCGATGCCCCGCTTGGAGGGAACGAGGTCGTTGACGCGCTCACCATCAAACAGGAGATCGCCGCCCGTCGCGTCTTCCAGGCCCGAAATCAGCCGAAGAAGCGTGGACTTGCCGCAGCCCGAAGGTCCGACAAAGACCATGAATTCTCCGGGGCGTATTTCCATGTCCACGCCCTTGATGACTTCGAACGCACCGAAGGACTTGCGGATATTTTCAAGCTTGATGTGGGCCATGGTGCCTTAGCCTTTCACACTGCCGGCGGTGAGGCCGGATACGATTTTTCTCTGGAAGATCAGGACAAGCGCGACGATCGGCACTGTCACGATGACGGAAGCGGCCATGATCGTGCCCCACGGGATCTCGAACTCGCTTGCGCCTGAAAGAAGTGCGATGGCCACCGGCACCGTGCGGGTCGTCTCCGAAGCCGTGAAGGTCAGCGCGAAGAGGAACTCGTTCCAGGCGCCGATGAATGCCAGGAGCCCCGTCGTCACGATGGCCGGCCACAGAAGCGGCAGGAAGACCTGCGTGATGATGACCCATGGGCTCGCACCATCGACAATGGCCGCTTCTTCCAGCTCGACTGGAAGTTCGCGCATGAATGTGGTCAGCACCCACACTGTGAAGGGCAGGGTGAAGATCGTGTAGCTCATGATCATCGCCCAAGGTGTGTTGAAGATGCCGAGAAACCGGACCAGCTCGAAAAGACCGGAGAGCACCGCGATCTGCGGAAACATGGAAACGGCCAGGATTCCAAGCAGCACCGCGCCTCTGCCCTTGAAGCGCACCCGCGAGAGGGCGTAGGCGGCAGTTACCGCTAGAACAAGAGCGAACGCTACCGTCAGTGTCGCGATGAAGACCGAGTTCAGGATCGAACGCGGGAAATTGCGTGCGCCCAGAACGCTCCAGTAGTTGGCGAAGTCAAACGATACCGGCAGATAGTTGACCTGGAAGATGGCCGTCCCGGTCTCGAAGCTGGTGAGGACGGCATAGTAGAACGGGAAGACCGAGATCAGGACAATGACGCCGACCAGAAGATAGAACGCGATATTTGAAAGCAGTTTCATCGTCTTGCCTCCCCGCTGAGATCGAGCCGGCCAAGCTTGAGATAGGCGACGACAAAGATCGCGATGATCAGGAACAGCAAGGTTGATTGCGCCGAGCCGTAGCCGAACTTGTCGAAGTCGATGAGATTTTCCCGTGCCAGCGTGGACATGGTGCGCGTCGCGGCGGAATTTGGCGTCAGCACATAGACCAGGTCGAACATGCGTAGCGCATCAAGCGTGCGGAAGATGACCGCAACCAGAATGGCCGGCCGGATCAGGGGCAGTGTCACCCGAAAGAAAACCTTGATCGGATTGATGCCATCAATACGCGTGGCTTCGTAAACCTCGCGGGGCACGGTCTGCAGGGCGGCAAGCGTGAGGAGGGCCACGAAGGGTGTGGTTTTCCAGACATCCACCATGATGACGGCTGCCATTGCAGTGTCCGGATTCGCCGTCCAGGCGATCTTTTGCGAGATCAGGCCAAGTGACAGCGCCATGTCGTTAATGATGCCGAACTGGTCGTTTAGCATCCAGCCCCACATCTTTGCCGACACGATTGTAGGAATGGCCCAGGGAATGAGAACGGCTGCGCGGACCAGCGCGCGGCCCCGGAATTCCGCATTCAGAACCAGTGCGACCACGACACCGAACACTGTCTCGAGCGAGACCGAGATGACGGTGAAGCAGACCGTGTTCCAGACTGCGTTCCACCATTGCGGGTCCGCCAGGACGCCGCGATAGATGACGCGACCGGAGGACAAGGTGCGCCAGTTGAGATAGTTGCCCAGCCCAACCCACTCGCCACCATCGAGGTTGGATAGCGTCGTGTTGGTGAACGAGAAATAGATGGTACGCATGAGCGGCCAGGCGGCCACCACGAGGAGTGCGACGATCATCGGAAGCAGGAAGCGCATGGCGGCGCGTTGCCTCTGCCTGCGAAGTTCCGAGATGCCACGTTCCGGCGCTGCCATCAGGCTTTCAGCCGCAATAGCCATGAAGTCCTCCCTGGTCGGGTTGTTCAGCCCATCAAACCCGCACCGCCCGGCCGAAGCCGAAGCGGTGCGGTACCCCTGGGAGGGTTACCAGCCCGAACCCTTCATCTCTTCGAGATCGAGTTCGAGGATTTCTAGATTTTCCTCGGCCGTGGCCTTGCCGGACAGCGTGTTGTGCACAGCGTTCCAGAACTTGGACGAAACTTCGTTGTAGGCCGACTTGGTTGGAGCCGACGGGCGTGGCACCGCCTGCATGAAGACTTCCTTCCACTGCGGGATGATCGGCTGCTGCTCGGCGATTTCAGCGTCGTCATAGAGCGCCTCCAGCGTCGGAAGATTTGAGGCAAGCAGAGCGCGGCGCTTCTGCGCCTCGGGTCCTGCGAGATAGGTCGCAAGCGAGATCGCGGCTTCCTGACGCTCGCTGTATTTGGAAACAGCCACGTTCCAACCGCCGAGTGTGGCAGCCGATGATCCGCCTTTTTCGCCGCTTGGAAGTGGAGCCACAGAGAACTTGCCAGCAACTTCGCTGTCTTCGCCATTGCCCAGGTGATAGGCATAGGGCCAGTTGCGCATGAAGACGGCCTTGCCTGTCTGCCAGACGCCGCGTGCTTCTTCTTCCTTGTAGGCAAGAACACCTTCGGGCGAGATGTTGCCGGGCCAGGTGGCCGCGAGGTTCAATGCTGCTGCAGCCTTCTCATTGTTGACCGAAATGCTGCCATCCGGTTCCACGATCTGCCCGCCACCATAGGATTTGATGAGTTCCAAGGCGTTGCAGGTCAGGCCTTCATAGGCATTGGCCTGCCAGACATAGCCCCAGAGCTCCTTGTTGCCTTCGGCACGTTCGGCGTCCTGAATGCGCTTGGCGGTCTCCGTCAGCTCTTCCCAGGTCTCGGGAACGTCTTCGCCATGCTTCTCCAACAGGTCCTTGCGGTAGAAGAGGGCAGGCGCATCGGTAAAGAGCGGCAGCGCGACGAGTTTGCCGTCAACAGTCTGCGATTCGATGATCGAGGGGAAATTCTGTTCGGCGATATCGGTTGCAACCTCGCTGAGATCCACGAAGTGGTCTGCGAGCTGGGGCGCCCAGATGACGTCGGTCTGATAAAGGTCGATATCCTTGTTGCCAGCAGCCAGCCACAGCCGGTACTGGCCGAACTGATCGGTGGTCGAGGACGGCATGGGCACGAGAACTGCCTTGTTGCCTGTCTCTTCTTCCCAAGGCTTCACCAGTTCCTGGAAAACCCGAACGCCATCACCCGTGATACCGGAAGCATAGGTCACTTCCACGGCGAGTGCGGTCGAGCACATGAGAGCATTTACGACTGCTGCTGCAAGTATCTTCTTCATGGGTACTCCTCCCGTTTTCCGCGACCTCCTCCAGTCGCGTTTCTCCCGAAAAGCGCCTCGCCACATGAACTATCCGAAGCGCTTCGGATAAAACGATTAGATTGTTTGCGTCGCTGCTGTCAAGCCTATGTCAGGAGATCCTGCCGTCTGACTATCTCCGGAATTGGCGGTTAAACAGCCTATAAAGATAGAAAAACAACGAAAAATCGGAACCTTACGATGGCGCAGCCTGACTTTGCTGCTATTGTGGATGATGCGCGAATATGCTCAATAATGCTGCGGCAAAGGAGGGGTAGTTGAACGATAATCGAATGCGCTTCGGGTGCTCTCCGGCATGAGCAGTCCCATGAATATGAAACGTCTGGCGACCATGCTGGGCCTGTCACAGACGACTGTCAGTCGTGCCTTGAACGGCCATGACGACGTGTCCGTGGCCACGCGCCAACGTGTTGAAGAGGCTGCGCGCAAGCTTGGCTACCGCCCCAATGCGAGTGCGCGGCGGCTTGCGACGGGCCGGGCAGGCGTGATCGGTCTGACCTTCGCGGCTTCCAGCGACTGCCTGATGAACCCTCACTTCTCGGAGTTCCTTGCAGGCTTGGGCGCACGGATGCTGGAAGCGGACATGGATCTCATGCTGGCACCGGTCGAGCGGGGCGAGGAGATGAAGGCCTATCGCCGGTTGATCGCCAGCCGCACCGTTGATGCTCTGGTGGTCTCGCTACCCAAGGAGGATGACGAACGCATTGATGCGCTGAACGCTTTGGCCATGCCATATATCGTTCATGGCCGCACCTTGAGCGCCGACAGGCACGCCTGGCTGGATATCGACAATATGGGTGTGTTCCAGCGTGCGACCCGCCATCTGCTTGATCTGGGGCATCGACGCATTGGCCTTGCAAACGGGTTGCGGGGCTTCAGCTATGCCGAGCAGCGTGAGAAAGGCTTTCGCACGGCTCTCGAGGAGCGCGGGGTGCAGATAGACGAAAACCTCGTGACCAATGGCGAGCATACGGATGTATCGGGGCGCGAGATTGCCACGCATTTCCTCAATGCCGACCAGCCGCCCACGGCAATCGTCGCAAGCTCGATGACCATGGCCATGGGCATTTTGCGCGTCGCCCGTTCCAAGGGGCTGGTCATCGGGCGGGACCTCTCGCTTATCGCCCATGACGATGTGGTCAGCTACCTCAATCCCCACTCGATGCTGCCAAGCCTGACTGTCACGCGCTCCTCCATTCGTGAGGCAGGCCACAGGATCGGCGAACTGGTTCTCGAACTGATCGAAGGTCGGGATCCGACAACCGTCCGGGAAGTGATGCCGGCAGAGCTCATCCTGGGTGATTCCACCGGTCCTGTTCCCCGTTGATGCGGTTGTTTCCGAGCCCGTGCATTCGCGCAAATCGGGGTTCCGCAACCTGTCCCCGCAAATGATTGTGCAACATCTTCCCTATCGCGCCCAAGCCGATAGGTTGGCGCCAATATGATTGTCCACCTGCGCGCGTGATCCGATGCGGCAGGAGAGGGGAGCGGATATGGAATTGAAATATCTGAAAGTGGAGATGGACGGGCCGGTCGCGGTAGTGACCCTCTCACGTCCCGAGCGGCGCAATGCCATCAGCGAGGAAGTGGCGGTAGAGATCGGGCGCTTTTTCTCCGAGCCGCCCGAGGAGGCAAAAACCATCGTGTTGCGTGGTGCAGGCGATCATTTCTGTGCCGGGCTTGATCTGGAAGAGCACGCCCGACTGCGCCGCACCCCCGCGCAATTCATGCGGATGTGTCAGAAGTGGCACTGGGCCTTTGATCAGATCCAATATGGCGGAACGCCCGTCATTGCTGCCATGCAGGGAGCCGTGGTCGGTGGCGGGCTTGAACTTGCTGCCGCCTGTCATTCCCGTGTGGCCGAACCAAACACCTTCTTTGCGCTGCCGGAAGGGCAGCGTGCGATTTTTACCGGGGGCGGTGCCACGGTCCGCGTCGGCCGTATCATCGGTCCCGACCGCATGGTGGATATGATGCTTGCCGCGCGCACCTTCGATGCAAAGCGTGGCTATGAGCTCGGCCTGTGTCATGAGATCGCTGACGAGGGCAAGAGTTTCGACCGCGCGATGGAAATCGCGCAAGGAGCGGCGAAGCACGCGCCCCTGTCAAACTATGCTATCGTCACCGCCATCGGCAGGATCAACGATATGTCCACGACCGATGGACTTTTTGCCGAAAGCCTGATGGCGGGTATCGTGCAAAGCGGGCCGGAGGTGGCGGAAGGGCTCGACAACTTCCTCAAGCGCAAGGCGAAACGGCTGGAGCCGAAATAGGCGACGGGAGTGGTACTTGTTCCAGTCGCTCGCACTTGCCGCTTCTGCGCACGGATGGGAACATGAGGCCTTCGGGGTCGGTTAAGGGTCAGGCGGGAGCGGCTTGGCCGCTTTCGACCATGCTTTCCCCAAGGCACAGGAGCCGCTCATGCTTCCCAGGATCGCGCGCTTGATTGCAACTACAACCGCCCTTGCGGCGATGGCCGGGCTTTCCTTCGCTCAGTCGCTTCCCCGGCAGGTGGAAACCGAGAATTACACGCTTTCCATTGAGACGGTTGCCGACGGCTTGTCCTCACCATGGGGCGCGACCTTTCTGCCCGATGGCGCAATGCTGATTACCGAGCGAACGGGCACGCTTCAGCGCGTCGATATGACGAGTGGAGAAATGTCCGTTATCGAAGGTACCCCGGAGGTCTTTGCACGCGGGCAGGGTGGGCTGCTCGATGTCGAGCTGCATCCGAACTTCACCGAAAACCGCCTTGTCTATCTCACCTTCGCCCAACCACGTGACGAAGGTGCGGCAACGGCTGCTGGGCGCGGGCGGCTGAGTGACGATGGAAGCCGGCTTGAGGACTTCGAAGTCATCTTTCAGCAGCAGCCCGCTGTCTCCGGCAGCAATCATTTCGGCTCGCGGCTGGCCTTTTCGCCTGACGGAAAACTCTTCATCACTCTTGCCGACCGTTTTAACCACATGAATGAGGCGCAGAATCCGCGCAACCATCTGGGCGTGGTGGTCCGGTTGAATGACGACGGCTCGGTGCCTGAGGACAATCCATTTGCAAGCGGCGGCGAAGGCGCACCTGAAGTCTGGTCCTATGGCCACCGAAACGTGCAGGGCGCGGCCATCCATCCCGAGACGGGTGCTTTGTGGATCTCGGAATTCGGCCCTCGGGGCGGTGATGAAGTTAATATCCCTGAAGCCGGAGGCAATTACGGATGGCCGCTGGTCAGCGCCGGCAATCATTATTCAGGGCGCTCGATACCCGACCCGTCGACCAAGCCGGAGCTGAAATCTGCCGTCCAGAGCTGGAACCCGGCGATTTCGCCATCAGGCATAGCCTTCGTGCCGGAAGGGCCGCTTGGCGAATGGAAGGGTGACTTGTTGTTGGCCGGGCTGTCGTCGCAGGCCATCACCCGTCTTGATCTTCAGGGGCAAGAGGTTTTGGGTGACGAGCGCATCGAAATGGCCGCGCGCATCCGCGATGTTATTTTTGATGAGAAGGGAACGCTCTATGCACTGACCGACGGGGAGGGCGGTGCCCTGATCCGCCTCATGCCCCGCTAGGTTGTTGTCGCGGCTCAGCCCTCCTTGATGAGTGCTTCCCGCTCCACATTCAGTTTCACACAGTCGCCGGCAACCGAAGCTACCTGCTCGGCGAGAACATAGCGGTCGGCTGCGAAGAGGCCGTCAGCATCCAGTCTGATAAAGCCTTCGCGTAGCATTCGCTCATGCAGCACTTGCGGGATCTCGTCGGTGCGAAAGGCGTCGAGTATGAGATCAACGAAGCTGGACTTGCGCTCATTGCCAATCGGATCAGCTGTCACGGTTTCAGTCTGCGCCGTGTCGGGGTTCTCGTCGGAAAGATGAACCCACTCCACAGTCCCGATCTCATGGCCGTGCACGTCTTCAACACGCATGCCCTTATGGATGTCGTTCAGCATGTCGCTCATGTCGTTTCTCCTCTGTCTTAAGGAGAAACGGCGCCAGACCATCCTCAGTTCCGGAACCGATCCGGAGCGCGCTCAGACTTCATTGTGATCGGCAAAAACCGTGGGGTTCTGCTGATGGAACCGCTGCAGCTCCTCAAGAACCGCATCGATATGCGCCACCATGGCAGCGCGCGCCCGTGGCCCGTCGCGGGCCTCCAGCGCCTCCAGAATTTGCACATGTTCGTGATAGGTAACTGCATGGCGTCGAGGGGAGGAGAGCAGCCTGCGCACGCGATCCAGTGAAAGGCGAAGGCTTTCGATCGACTGACGCAACCGGGGATAGTCCAATATGCTGACCATCAGGTCGTGAAAGACTATGTCCAGATCGTGGAAGCCGACACGGTCTTCAGCTTCCACGGCGGCTTGCTGATAGCGCATGTTGCGCTTCAGTTCCGCAAGCAGATTTTGGTCTGCGCGTTCGGCAACCGCCTCAGCAATCTCCGCCTCCAGCGCGCGTCGCATGAACAGATTTTCCTGCACATCCTTCAGCCGCACGAGCGAAACGCTCGAACCGGATTGGGGGCGAATATCGACCAGCCCCTCCAGTTTCAGACGATTGAGCGCTTCTGCAACCGGGAAGCGAGACACGCCGAAACGTGCGGTCAGTTCCGCCTTGTCGAGCACCTGGCCCGGGCGCAACTCAAGCGTCACGATCGCCTGCCGCAGTTCCTCGGTGATGCGCTCTGTAGCGCCCCCTCGCTTGGGTGCCGTGGTCATGTCACTTCTCAAAAACTGTGTATTGCCGCTTGATCTCATACTAACATGTTAGTACGGTTTCTTCCGCTAGGGGAAGCCCTGTTCATCAACAGTCATTATCCGTGAGGAGGTCACGGCGATGATCGGGAGAGGGGTGAACCTGGAACAAGAATGGCTGCGCATGCCCTGCCAGAGGCGGACCGGATATGTGCAGCAAATCGGGAAGGTAAGGTGTGGCTGGCAGCCGCGCATGCCTTGATCACATCGGGAGGAAGTACACGTGAAATCATCCCTGCTTTACGCATTTGGTGCGGCTGCGCTCGCAAGCGCCTCGCTTCTGGCAATGCCGGCACAGGCCGAGACGGTTCTGAAATGGGCACATGTCTATGAGTCCAGCGAGCCCTATCACACCTGCGCAGTCGCAGCGTCCGACAAGCTGAAGGAAGCAACCGAAGGGCGCTATTCCATCGAGGTTTTCCCGGCATCATCGCTCGGCAAGGAAGTCGACATCAATGAAGGCCTGGGCCTTGGCACCGTCGACATCATCTACACCGGCCAGCTCTTCGCCGGCCGCGCCTATGGTCCCATCGCCATCGGTGGCGCGCCCTACATGTTCCGCGACTATGATCACTGGGACAAGTTCCGCAACTCCGACCTCTTCGCAGAACTCGCAGCAGGCTACGAGGAAGCGACCGGCAACCACATCACCTCGCTGACCTATTATGGCGAGCGTCATGCCACATCCAACAAGCCGCTCAACGGTCCCGAGGACATGAACGGCCTGAAGATCCGCGTGCCGAATGCACCGCTCTACATGATGTTCCCGAAGGCTGTGGGCGCCAACCCGACCCCGATCGCCTTTGCGGAAGTCTATCTGGCTCTCCAGCAGGGCACCGTGGACGCTCAGGAGAACCCGCTTCCGACCATCCAGGCCAAGAAGTTCTACGAAGTACAGTCGAACATCAACCTGACCGGCCACATCACAGATGCACTTTTGACCATCGTTGGTGGCCCGGCATGGGGCAGCATGGACGAAGCTGACCAGCAGGCGCTTGAAGGTGTGCTCGACGAGACGGCAGAATGCGCCACGAACGAGATCATCAAAGCCGAGAAAGAACTCGTCCAGTGGTTCCGTGATCAGGGCGTGACGGTAAATGAAGTCGACCGCACGCCGTTCCGTGAAGCCACGATGAAGCTTCACATGGGTGAGGACGCAACCTGGGATCAGGAGACCTATGACCGCCTCCAGGCGATCGAATAGGCCTTAGCTCCACAACAGCCGCGTGCCGAAGATTTGGCACGCGGCGCCCAATGGAATGACTTCAATGGACAAAAATTCTGCTGCACCGGGTGAGGATGTCTTGCCCGAGGAAGACCTGTCTGACGTGAAATATGACGACAGCGTGGTGTTCATCCTGTTCTGGAGCCTGGCTTTCGTGGTCTTTCTCCAGTTTTTCACGCGCTACGTGCTGAACAACTCGCTCGGTTGGACCGAGGAGATTGCTCGATTTCTTCTGATCGGCGTTACCTTTTTCGGTGCGGTCATGGCAGTCCGCAAGGAAAGCCATATTGCTGTTGAACTCGCTTACCGCTACCTGCCACGCCGCATGCGCCAGGCGCTGCAGATGATGGTCGACGCGGTTTCGCTGATCTTCTACGCCGTTACCGCGTGGCTGTGCACGGAGATGGCCGGCAAGACACAGCAGAAGATGGTCTCCATCGATCTGCCGAAATCCGTTGTCTACTGGATCGTCGCCTTCTGCTTCCTTGGCATGGCGCTTTATCAGGCGCGCGTCATGTGGCGTCACATGCGCACCGGAACGAGCCGGCTGATCGATCCCGAGAACTACGCCGTCTCCACCGCGAACCTATAGAGACAACCCATGCTGCTTACCCTGCTTTTTGTCCTGCTGTTCGCGATGATCGTGCTCGGCGTACCCGTCGGCATCGCGCTCGCCGCGTCTTCGGCCGTCTTCATCTTTCTTGACGGACGCATTCCTGACGTTGTCGTCATTCACCGTATGGTCAACGGCGTGGATTCCTTCCCGCTTCTGGCCGTGCCCTTCTTCATTCTCGCCGGCAATCTCATGAACACCGCTGGCATCACCGAACGCATCTTCGACTTTGCCAAGGCGCTGGTTGGCTGGATGCGTGGTGGCCTTGGTCATGTGAATATCGGCGCATCCGTGATCTTCGCAGGCATGTCGGGTGCTGCCGTTGCCGATGCCGGTGGTCTTGGCGCCATCGAGATCAAGGCCATGCGCGATGCCAAATATGAACCTGGCTTCGCCGTGGGCATAACGGCTGCTTCCTCGACCATCGGGCCCATTATTCCGCCCTCGCTGCCAATGGTGATCTACGGCGTGGTTGCAGGTGCATCCATCGGTCAGCTATTCGCTGCCGGCCTCGTACCGGGCCTGCTGATGGCAGTCGCGCTCATGGTGATGGTGGCGTGGTACGCACGCAAGCGCAATTATCCGCGTGATCAGGCATTCCGCATCAGCATACTCTACTACACCTTCAAGCGCGCCTTCCTGTCGCTTCTCACGCCGATCATAATCGTGGGCGGTATTCTGACAGGTGCGTTCACACCGACCGAAGCTGCGATCGCCGCCTGTGCATGGGCGATGTTCCTGGGCCTTTTCGTCTACCGTTCACTGCCCTGGAAACGTTTCCTGCGGGTTTCCATGGACACGATCGAGACTACGGCAGTGGTGCTCTTCATCGTGGCCGCTGCGTCGATCTTCGCCTGGATCCTGACGTCCAACCGCGTGCCGGAGCATTTCGCATCGCTGATCCTGACTGTGTCGGAGAACCCGATCATCGTGCTCCTGCTCATCAACCTGATCCTTCTGGTTGTCGGTTGCTTCATGGAAACGGTGGCTGCAATTACCATCCTGGTGCCGGTGCTCTTGCCGATCGCGATGCAGATGGGCGTCGATCCGGTGCATTTTGGTGTGATCCTCGTGCTCAATCTGATGATCGGCCTTCTCACACCGCCTGTCGGCATGGTGCTCTACGTGCTGTCCCGTGTGTCGAAAGTGCCTTTCGAACGCTGCATGTCGGCCACATTGCCATTCCTGGTGCCGCTGTTCCTTGTGCTTCTTGCGGTGACCTTCGTTCCGGCCGTCACCATGTGGCTTCCGACCCTTATCTATCGTTGACCAACCAGTGCGGGGGATCTCTTCCCCCGCCGGAGAATTGAGAAATGACCGAACAGACAGACCGTCCGCCTTTCCTGCGGCTCTCGCAGGAAGACAATGTAGCTGTGGCCAGCCGCAAGCTTGATGCGGGCACGGTGATTTCCGAAGGCGTGAGCACCAATGCGCGCATTCCCTTCGGGCACAAATTTGCAGTCCAGCCGATCGGTGACGGCGAGGCGGTGCGCAAGTTCGGTCAGATCATCGGTTTCGCCAAGGGAGCCATCGCTCCCGGTGAGTGGGTGCATGAGCACAATCTGGCCATGGGCGATTTCGAGCGCGATTACCGCTTCAGCGAAGATGTGCGCCCGATCAACATTCTGCCCGAAGAGGAGCAGGCCACCTTCATGGGCTACCGCCGTGCCAACGGAAAGGTTGGAACGCGCAACTATATCGGCATTCTGACCAGCGTGAACTGCTCCGCCTCCGTCGCGCGCTTCATTGCGCAGGCTGCCAACAATTCCGGCATGCTGGACGACTATCCCGGCATCGACGGGGTCGTCGCCTTCACGCACGGTACGGGCTGCGGTCTTGCAGATCAGGGCGAAGGTTTCGACATGCTGCGGCGTACGCAGTGGGGCTATGCAGGCCATCCCAATCTCGGCGGTGTGCTGCTTGTCGGCCTTGGCTGCGAAGTCTTCCAGATCGGTCGCATGAAGGAGACCTACGGGATCGAGGAAAACGATCTCTTCCGCACCATGACCATCCAGGACACCGGCGGCACGGCGAAGACCATCGAGCAGGGGCTGGACTATATTCGCCAGATGCTGCCGGCAGTCGGGGCGCTGAAACGTGAGGAGCTTCCGGCATCTCACATCACGCTTGCGCTGCAATGTGGCGGTTCGGACGGATATTCCGGCATCACCGCAAATCCGGCGCTGGGTATTGCCGCGGATATTCTCGTGCGAAACGGCGGAACTGCGGTCCTGTCCGAAACGCCCGAAATCTACGGTGCCGAACACCTTCTCACCCGCCGCGCGGTGACTCCGGCAGTGGGCGAAAAGCTTATCGAGCGCATCCGCTGGTGGGAAGATTACACGGCGCGCAATCGCAACGAGATGAACAACAACCCGTCCCCCGGCAACAAGCTCGGTGGCCTGACGACCATTCTGGAAAAATCACTCGGTGCAGCGGCCAAGGGCGGATCGACACCGCTCAATGCAGTGTACGAATATGCCGAACAGGTGACGGAAAAGGGCTTCGTCTTCATGGATACGCCCGGCTACGACCCCGTTTCCATTACCGGTCAGGTCGCGGGCGGCTGCAATGTGGTCTGCTTCACCACCGGCCGTGGTTCGGCCTATGGCAACAAGCCGTCGCCCTCCATCAAGCTTGCGACCAACAGTGCCATGTATGAACGCATGAGCGGTGACATGGACATCAATTGCGGCGACATTCTCGACGGTGTTTCGCTGGAGGAGAAAGGGCAGCAGATATTCGAGGAAGTTCTGGCCGTGGCCTCTGGCAAGCGCACGTGTTCTGAGAAGCTTGGCTATGGCGATGCCGAGTTTGTGCCTTGGCAGATCGGCGCGACCATGTAGCCACTTCTCGCAGCCAGCCAACAAAAAAGCCGGAGCGGTGACGCTCCGGCTTTTTCCATTCATGCCAGTTCAAACTGGCAGAAACTTAGTATCCGCGTGGGCAGGCAGCCGTGTAACGGCGGCCATATTCGTCGCGGTAGATGCACTGGTTGGAACCTTCCTGGCTGCGACCGATCAGGGCGCCAGCGATGGTGCCGACAGCACCGCCAACAATTGCGCCTTCAACCTTGTCGCCAGCCACGAGCGAACCAATGGCCGCACCGCTTGCGCCGCCGATGGCAGCACCCTGCTGGGTCGGCGTGCACGCCCCAAGAGCCAGGGCAAAGGGTACCAGAAGCAATAACTTTTTCATGTGTCTCTCCAAACAAGGCGTTGCAAGCGGGACAATTCGCCACGGGTTCAAAAGTTCCAGAAGCCGCTCAAGACTAGCTTTCGATACCCCTACACGTCCAGTCGAGCAGGGTCGCCCTCCCGAATTCCGCAGCTTGGCAAACTCTGCCGCCCTCCAGATCAGCGGTAATGATGCCGCTGAAGAATTTGCTTGAACGGGAAAAATGGCAGAAATTTTCCTGAAAAATGTTCAAAAAGCGTCATGCCGCACTAATTCAGGGGTTTAATTCCTATCGCTTTTGCGACAGGAAGGGCGCTCAATTTGCAGGATGTTCTCCCGATCAGGGGCTTCAGCCGCAGTTTGGCGGCGATATCCTACAACCGGCATGTCGCATTTCCGTGAGTTTCCGCGCGCCGGGTGAAAAATAAATGGAGTATTTGATGTCTAGTGAATCCGTGCAGGAGGATCATGGACTTGAGCCGGGGCAGGATAATGTCCGCGTCCTCGGTCTTGATGTTCATAATCCGGTCTTTCCCATCTCGGCGATTCTTATCGTCGCTTTCGTGATCCTGACGCTGATCTTCCGCGAGGCTGCAGGCCCCGCACTAGGCGATCTGCGCGTCTGGCTGACCTCGACCTTTGACTGGGTCTTCATGGCCTCTGCCAACCTGTTCGTGATCTTCTGCCTGGTCATCGCGGTTTCTCCGCTCGGCAAGGTTCGGCTGGGTGGCAAGGATGCGGTTGCAGAATTCTCCTATGCCGGCTGGTTCGCGATGCTGTTCGCAGCAGGCATGGGCATTGGTCTCATGTTCTTCGGCGTCCTTGAGCCGATGTATCACTTCAACAACCCGCCGCTGGGCGTTGCACAGCCCGTAGTTGACGGCGCGGTTGTCGAAGGCGCGGTTTCCGAAGCACGCGAAATGGGCATGGCCGCAACGATCTTCCATTGGGGTCTGCACCCCTGGGCGATCTACGCACTTGTTGCGCTTTCGCTCTCGCTGGCAGCCTACAACAAGGGCCTGCCGCTTTCGGTCCGCTCCGCCTTCTACCCGATCTTCGGTGAGCGTGTCCGCGGATGGATCGGCCATGTCATCGACATCATGGCTGTTTTCGCGACGCTTTTCGGCCTGGCCACCTCGCTCGGCTTCGGTGCATCGCAGGCACTTGCCGGCCTTAACGAGCTTTACGGCGTACCGAACACCGACACGATGAAGGTGCTGCTCATTCTTGGCATTACCGGTATCGCCCTGGTCTCGGTGGTCGCTGGTCTGGATGCAGGCGTCAAACGCCTGTCGGAGATCAACATGGTTCTCGCCGTGCTGCTTCTCCTCTTCGTCATCGTGCTGGGGCCGACAATGGCCATCCTCTCCGGCTTTTTCACGAATACCTGGGATTATGTCCGTCATCTGCCCGAGCTGTCCAACTGGATCGGCCGCGAAGACGAAGGCTTCCTGCATGGCTGGACCACCTTCTACTGGGCCTGGTGGATCTCCTGGTCGCCATTTGTCGGCATGTTCATTGCCCGCGTTTCCAAGGGGCGCACGGTCCGCGAATTCATCACCTGCGTGCTGATCATTCCAACGCTCGTCTCCATCCTCTGGATGACGACCTTTGGTGGAACGGCCATGGATCAGTTCCTCGCTCAGGGGTATGAAGGCGTTCAGCAGACGGTTGTGGACTATGTGCCGGAACTCTCGCTCTTCGCGATGCTGGCCGAACTGCCGCTTGCCTCCATCACGTCGCTGATTGGCATCGTGCTCGTGATCGTCTTCTTCGTGACCTCGTCGGACTCCGGCTCGCTTGTCATCGACACGATCACGGCTGGCGGCAAGATCGACGCTCCGGTCGCGCAGCGTGTCTTCTGGGCGATCTTCGAAGGTCTCGTTGCCATCGTCCTGCTGCTCGGCGGCGGGCTGGCAGCCCTGCAGGCCGGCGCAATCGCAACCGGCTTCCCCTTCGCGCTCCTGCTCGTCCTCATGGTCTACGCCGCCTGGAAGGCGCTGATCACCGAGGAGCGCTAGAAGCCAGGCAAGGCTGAACTGATCAAGATGGGCCCTGCCGGCAACGGCGGGGCCCAATTTTTTGCACGGGCACGTGCCTAACCTTTCGAAATGTTCAGTTGTTGTGAACGCTGGAATATGCGACCCGAAAGGGACGTGCAGCATCAACAGGTCACGAGCGACAAGAACCCGATGTTCAGATCCTTCTTTCCTTCGCCCCGCTTCTTCTTTCCCTCGGCCGTTATCTGGAGCCTTCTGGCGGTCTTCGGCTGGTATGCCGGGGGAATGAACTACGGCGAGTATCTGGGCCTGCCGGTTGAAGCGCCGGGCGCAGAACCTGTCATCGGCGTCGGCGTTTTCGTGACGCCGCCATTCCTCTGGTTTTACGTTTACTACACCGTTGCCGTTCTGCTCTTCGCGGCCTTCTGGTTCGTGGTCAGTCCCCATCGCTGGCAAATGTGGTCGGTGTTGGGCTCCGCACTCATCATATTCACCACCTATTTCTCGGTGCAGGTCAGCGTGGCGGTGAATGCCTGGTACGGGCCGTTCTACGACCTGATCCAGCAGGCGCTTGCGGGGACTGCGCCGGTAACCGTGGGAGAACTTTATGCCGGGATGGTCTCCTTCGCTGGCATCGCCTTTGTCGGTGTCACGGTCGGCGTGCTCAGCCTGTTCTTCATCAGCCACTGGATCTTCCGCTGGCGCACGGCGATGAACGAATACTACATGCACTACTGGCCGACGCTGAGGCACATTGAGGGTGCCGCACAGCGTGTGCAGGAAGACACGATGCGCTTTTCCACCATCATGGAAAGCCTGGGCGTAAACCTGGTGCGCGCATTGATGACCCTCATCGCCTTCCTGCCGGTGCTCGTGACACTCTCGGAAAATGTCAGCGAATTGCCGATCATCGGTGAAGTGCCTTATGCGCTGGTCATAGCGGCCATCGTCTGGTCGCTCTTCGGCACGGCATTCCTGGCGCTGGTCGGCATCAAACTGCCGGGTCTGGAATTCAAGAATCAGCGCGTGGAAGCGGCCTACCGCAAGGAGCTGGTCTATGGCGAGGACAATCCCGACCGTGCCCAGCCGCAGACGGTCCGCGAGTTGTTCGACGATGTGCGGCGGAACTATTTCCGCCTCTATTTCCACTACATGTATTTCAACGTCGCGCGCATCTTCTACCTGCAGGCGGACAACATTTTCGGCCTCTTCGTGCTCGCCCCGTCCATCGCCGCTGGCCGCCTGACGCTCGGCGTGATGACGCAGATCCTGAACGTGTTCGAACAGGTGCGCTCATCCTTCCAGTATCTCGTCAATTCCTGGACGACGATCGTGGAGCTTCTGTCCATCTACAAGCGTCTGAAGACCTTCGAGGCGATCATCTCCGGCGAGCCGATGCCCGAAATCGACCGCGACTTCCACAGCCGCAGGCCGGACGGCCAGCCGGTTCGTCAGGAAGGATAGGGCAAGACAGGCGTCAGCCGCCGAGTGCTTCGGCTGGCGCCTGCTCCAGATAATCCGTGTAGCTCACGCAGCGCACATCGTCCCGCTTGCAGACTTCGCGGGCGAAGCGTTCGAGCGCATTCCAATAGGCGCCGTCATTCATCAAGGTGAAATGGTAGCCGATCTGCAGCGGAATGCGCTCGCCCTTCACCTGCGCGTCGAAGGCGGCCTTGAAGGCGGTGTAGGCACGTTCGGCGAAGGCCTCGGCCATTGCCGGCTGCTCCTCACCACCCGAATGGCGAACATAGAGATTGTAGTCCATGGCGATAACAGGCCTCTGCTCCGGGCCCTCGGGGATCATTGGGAGTGAGAACCGCATCAAACCGCTTTCGCGGCCCGGCATTGCTGGCCCGTTGGAAACGGTGCTCGCATCATAGGCAAAGCCGGTACTGGCCAGCGCCTTGAACAAGCCGGGCCCGGTGGACAAATAGGGCGCGCGGAACCCGCGGATCTCCGCGTCGACGAACTGCTTCCACTCGTCCGGCTCACCGTTGATCTTGTTTGCGGACCAGGCATCACGCATCAGCGTCTTATATTGCTCGAATTCCTGTTCCCAGGCCGATGCGCTCCAGGCTCCGCCGTCGAAATGCCCGCAGCCATGGCTGGCGATCTCATGGCCTTCGGCCCGCGCAGTCCACACTTGATCGAGCCGGGCTTCGATCTCCTCGCGGCTCTGTGCAAAGCCCACATTTGATCGTCCAGCAGCCATCTCCGGCGGCTGGTAGCGAGCGCGGTGCTGCTTATCGACCACGAAGACGCAGGATAGAAAATAGGTGAAGCTCGCACCCGTCTCCCGTGCCAGCGCACGGCTTCGTTCCCACTGCTCGATATGCGAGGCTCCGTCGAAAGAGATGATCACATATTGCGGCTTGTCGACCGGTGCGGGCGCATCCTTGGCTGCAAGCGGAGCGGGGAGCGCGGTCAAAGCGAGGGCAGCACAGGCAGTGCGGACAGGCGATTGAAGCATCAGGAGGAATCCCTTGAGGCGAGGTGGGATGATCCGCCTAGAGGGCGATTATGGCGGCCTCTTGTCACGGTGGGGCGGGATGATGCTGCCGCGCCTCGCGCTTTATCCCGCACCCATATCTGTGCTAGGCGGTAACTTTCGTGCGGCCTATTGCTGTGGCGCTCTTCCAAAAGACGCAATTTCCAGTAAAAAGCGCCGGCAAGATAACGTCCGGGCAGCAGTTACCGGCAAGCATTGTTGAACAGTTGAGGCAGGATGTCGGACGACAGTTTCATTCGCGAAGTCAATGAAGAGCTTCGCTCGGATCAGATGAAAGCGCTCTGGGCCCGCTACGGCATGCTCGCGGTGGCCGTGGCAGCGCTCGTGATCGTGGGGACAGCGGCTTATGTCGGCTATGACTACTGGTCGTCCAACCGCGCCAATGAATCCGGCGACCGTTTTGCCGCTGCCCTTCAGCAGATCGAGGACGGTAATCGCCAGGAAGCGCTTGATGCGCTCAAGCTGCTGGAAGAGGAAGGCTATGGCGCCTATCCGCTGCTGGCTCGCCTGCGCCAGGCAACCGTTCTCGCCTCCGGTGGTGAAGCCGATGCGGCGGTCGAGCAGTTCGATGCCGTTGCCGCCGACGATTCCGCACCGCAGGAAATCCGCGAGATCGCGCGCCTGCGTGCAGGGCTCCTGCTTGTGGACCATGGCAGCGCTGCAGATGTGGCCGCACGTGTTGAGACACTCACCGGCGATGCCCACCCGATGCGTCACCTGGCCCGCGAGGCGCTTGGCCTTGCAGCCATGAAGGAAGAGCGGATGGATGAGGCCGTAACCTTGTTCGAACAGATCACGAATGATGCCGCCGCCCCCGCCGGGGTGCGTCAGCGCGCCGAGGTGATGCTTGAGCTGATCACGGCTTCCGGCGAGGCGAACGGTTAAGATGGCATTCAAGGTCGCCATTGTCGGACGGCCGAATGTCGGCAAGTCGACGCTGTTCAATCGGCTGGTCGGTCGCCGCATCGCAATTGTTGACGACACGCCGGGCGTCACGCGCGACCGGCGCGTTCACCCAGGCCGCCTCCAGGACCTGCGCTTCGATGTGGTCGATACGGCCGGTTTCGAGGTTGCTGCTGCCGACACGCTGGAAGGCCGAATGCGCGCCCAGACCGAGGCTGCCATTTCCGAAGCCGATCTCATCGTCTTCATGATGGATGGCCGCGCGGGTCTGATGCCTGACGATCATGCCTTTGCAGATGTCGTGCGGCGCAGCGGCAAGCCCGTAGTGCTTGCCGTCAACAAGACCGACATCAACAGTGCTGAAGCCGGTGTGCTTGAAGCCTGGAATCTGGGTCTCGGCGAGCCGGTAGGCCTGTCGGCCGAACATGGTCGCGGCATGGTCGAACTGCGCGATGCGATCCATGCGGCCATGGAAGAAGCCGGCGCATTGGAGGAAGAGGCGGTCGAAGCCCCTGCAGCGGTCGTTGATGCGGGCGCCATGGTCGGCGACGATATCGATCCCGATGAGGAAGACCCAGGCTACGACATCACCAAGCCGGTGCGAATTGCCGTGGTGGGACGTCCGAATGCGGGCAAATCCACGCTGATCAACCAGATCATCGGCGAAGACCGCCTGCTGACCGGGCCGGAAGCCGGCATTACGCGCGATTCCATTTCCGTCGACTGGTCCTTCAAGGGCCGCGATATCAAGCTGTTCGATACGGCTGGCATGCGCCGAAAGGCAAAGGTTCAGCAAAAGCTCGAAAAGCTTTCCGTGGCCGACACGCTGCGCGCAATCCGTTTCGCGGAAGTGGTGATCGTGGTCTTCGACGCCACAATGCCTTTCGAGAAGCAGGATCTGCAGATCGCCGATCTTATCATGCGCGAGGGCAGGGCGCCCATCATCGCCTTCAACAAGTGGGATCTCATCGAAGATCGTCAGGAAACTCTCACCGAGCTTCACGAGAAGACGGCACGTCTGCTGCCGCAGGTGAAGGGTCTGCAAGCCATTCCGATTTCTGCGGAAACCGGCCGAGGCATCGACAAGCTTTTCGATGCCGCCTTCCGCACGCACGAGACCTGGAACCGTCGCATCCCGACCGGCCCGCTCAACCGCTGGCTGGAACGTGCAACGGCACAGCATCCCCCTCCCGCAGTTGCCGGGCGCCGTCTGAAGGTGAAGTTCATCACCCAGATCAAGACGCGCCCGCCCGGCTTCGTCGTTTCCTGCTCGCGTCCCGAGGCGATGCCCCAATCCTATGTCCGCTATCTGACCAATGGTCTGCGCGAGACATTCAACATCACTGGCGTGCCCATCCGCATGGCGCTGCGCACCTCCGACAACCCCTATGCGCACAAGGCCAAGAAGAAGCGCTGAAGGGGCGGGACAACCCTGAAGTTAAGAAAAGATTGACCGGGTGCTGGAGGCCGCGCCCGGTCTTGTTCTATTCTGACACGAACAAAACCGGCCGTGTTAACAGCTGATCAAGGTTAACCAATTATCTTTCTGCCGTGGTTGCAAGTTGCGTTGCAGAGAGGTTTGGGGTCCAGTGAGTAGTGTGTCAGTTGCGCATGAGTTCGCGCGTCCGCAGAAGTCCCGCCTCGCGCCCCTGCTTTTGGGCCTTGGCATCTGGGCCGGTTTTCCAACCGTGGCGGCCTATCAGGACATGGCAAGCATGATCGGTGGTCAGGAGCGGGCAGGCCCGCGCTGGTCGGCTGTCGTGGAAACTGCCGTTGCAGGTTCGGTGCACAAGGCGGAAATGCCCTTCGTGGATGAAAGCCTGTCGACGGGGGCCATCTCCGGTGCCGGTGTCGAAGCCCCGGGCATCGGCAAGATCGCCTTCAAGACCGCAAAAGCCCTGCCGCCCGAGACGCCGGACGAGGAACGCGTGGTGCGCACCGGTAAACAGGGGCGTCTCGTGCGCGTTGCACCCGTGCAGCCGCCGCGCTTCTTCAATGCCGGTTCGATCCTGGAACAGACCGGATCGCTTCTCGAGCCCGTTGCCCCGCGCGAAGAGCGCATGGCTTTCGTGAAGCCGGAATTCCAGGGCAAGGAGATCGAGATCGCCACGGCCTTCTACATGAAGAAGAAGGAGCCGGAGCTGCCCGACCTCACACCGCAGGTCGCCGCCCTCATCAACAACGACGAGGTGGATGTGCTTGCGGCCGCCTATGCGCCGGCAAAGCCTGATTACGCAAAGGCATCGCCCTTCGCCAGCATTCTGCGCGAGGAGAAGGAAGCAGGGCGCTTCATTCCGCCAAATGCGGAGAACGATTTCTCGTGGATGCGCCGTCCGCTGCCAGAAGATGTCTTTTCTTCCCGCGAACAGCAGTGCCTTGCCGCCGGTATCTATTTCGAAGCACGTGGCGAGCCGGTGAAGGGGCAGGCAGCAGTCGCCCAGGTGATCCTCAACCGTGTTCGCAACCCGACCTATCCTGATTCCATCTGCGGCGTGGTCTATCAGAACGACCACTGGCGCAATCGTTGCCAGTTCTCCTTTGCCTGCGACGGCATCAAGGACCGCGTGGCAAGCCCCGCCCACTACAAGGTGGCGCAGGACGTCGCGGAGGCTGTGACAGCTGGTCGCATCTGGCTGGAAGAGGTCGGCTCCTCGACCCACTACCACGCCAATTACGTGAATCCCCGCTGGGCCCATGCGATGAAACGCATGAAGCAGATCGGTCGCCACATCTTCTATCGCACCAATAATGGTGGCTGGAACTAGCGCAGGAAGGGGCGATTCCGTCCGTTCCCGCTGTGCACAGATTCCACTTCTCTGCGCCCGCATGCGCAAATTATTGATTTCACTGAAAAATTCGCCTTGTGTGTGCAGCGTTACAGTGGCTTGACGGTTTGCAGGCCGGTCACTATGTTGCGCGCGACTTTGCAGCCTGATGCTGCTGAGCGGTAACCGGCAAGGAGGTTGCTGTGGCAAACGGGGAAAAGCCGGACGATCTGGATCGTCGGCGCAAGGACCTGGAAGCCGCATTGGCAGCCAAAAGGCCCAAGCCGCAGGCGGCAGAAAGCGCGAAGACCGGCACGATGAACGGTATGGGAAATGCCTTGCGGCTTTCCAGCGAATTCGTTGCAGGTGTTCTCGTCGGGGCGGCGATCGGTTGGTTCATAGATGAATTCGCCGGTACTTCGCCCTGGGGCTTGATCATTTTCCTGCTTCTTGGTTTTGGAGCAGGAGTTCTCAATGTCCTGCGCTCTGCAGGATTGGTTGCTGAATTCGGGGCGCGAAACGTCGATGACGATTCCGACCGAGGGGCGAATTAGCCGGCCATAGGCCGAAAATCGACGACGAGGGGATTTCAGTGGCGAACGACCCGATCTCACAGTTCCAGATCTCGAAGCTCATTCCAATCGAGATTGGTGGCCTGGATTTCTCCTTCACCAACTCGGCCGCCTTCATGGTGGCAACGGTCGCCGCAGCAGGCGCTTTCCTCTACCTAACCACGTCGAGCCGTGGTCTCGTGCCGGGGCGTCTCCAGTCCATCTCGGAGATGGCATACGAGTTCATCGCCTCGATGCTGCGTGATTCTGCCGGCTCGAAAGGCATGCACTTCTTCCCGCTGGTCTTCTCGCTCTTCATGTTCGTGCTGGTGGCCAACCTGCTCGGTATGGTGCCCTACTTCTTTACCGTGACCAGCCACATCATCGTCACCTTCGCACTGGCCATGCTGGTGATCGGGACGGTGATCATCTACGGTTTTGCCAAGCACGGCCTTGGCTTCCTCAAGCTTTTCGTGCCTTCGGGCGTGCCCGCAGCCGTTTTGCCGCTGGTCGTTCTCATCGAGGTGGTGTCCTTCCTGTCGCGTCCGGTGAGCCTCTCGGTTCGTCTGTTCGCCAACATGCTGGCAGGCCACATCACGCTGAAGGTTTTTGCTGGCTTCGTCGCATCCATGGGTGCGCTTGGTGCAGCCGGTGCTGCTGGCGCGGTTCTTCCGCTTGCCATGGTCATCGCGCTCACCGGTCTCGAATTTCTGGTGGCCTTTCTGCAGGCCTATGTCTTCGCCATCCTGACCTGCATGTATCTCAATGATGCAGTCCATCCGGGCGGCCACTAGGAAAAAGTCATCGGCGCTCGCGCCGCATGTTCAATCACAGGCAATCTGATCCATAAGGAGTTCAAAATGGAAGTAGAAGCAGCAAAGGCAATCGGCGCCGGTATCGCTTGTTTCGGCATGGCTGGTGCAGCCCTCGGCCTCGGCAACATCTTCGGTTCCTACCTGTCGGGCGCTCTGCGCAACCCGTCGGCAGCTGACGGCCAGTTCGGCCGCCTCGTCTTCGGCTTCGCCGTGACGGAAGCTCTGGGCATCTTCTCGCTGCTCATCGCTCTGCTCCTGCTCTTCACCTAATAGAGCTCGAGACTAGCCAGGCCGGCTTCAGGCCGGTCACGTGCTGCAAGGGCAGGGACAAGATGCTCCTGCCCGATGCACGAAAGGCTTATGCAGATCAGTGGCGCCGCATTAGGCGGTGCCGGCCTGCCTTAGCCTTTATGAGAGTTGATTAGGGGCAGCGCCCGAGAGGAAGGCCATGTTCGTGGCATCGGCATATGCACAGTCGGCCGACGCGGTCGACGAAACACATTCAGAGACCGGCGTTGCTGGCGAAGCTGGCCATGAGGCTGGTTTTCCGCCCTTCGACGCGGCAACCTTTCCATCCCAGCTGCTATGGCTGGCGATCACCTTCGGGCTTTTCTACCTTTTCCTGAAAAAGGTCGTCCTGCCACGCATCGGCAGCATTCTGGAAGTGCGGCGCGACCGCATCGCCCAGGATCTCGATCAGGCAGCACGGATGAAGGAAGAGGCTGACGCAGCAGTTGCGGCCTACGAGCAGGAACTGGCCGAAGCACGCAAGCGTGCCGGCGCCATCGCTCAGGAGGCGCGTGACGGGGCCAAAGCCGATGCGGAGGCCGAGCGCCGCCAGGTTGAGAAGAACCTGGAGGAGAAGCTTGCCGCTGCTGAAAGCCGCATCGCAGAGATCAAGAAGACCGCTCTTGGTGACGTCAGCACCATCGCTGCCGAGACTGCCGAAACCATCGTCGCCGAGCTCGTTGGCACGAAGGTGGACAAGGCAACGCTCGACAGCGCCGTGAAGCGCGCAGAAGGCTAGGAGAGGACCATGGACGCCACATTCTGGGCCCTAGTCGGCCTCGTCATCTTCCTCGCGATCATGGCCTATCTCAAGGTGCCGGGCATGATCAACGGCTCCCTGGACAAGCGTGCGGACCGCATCCGCAACGAGATCGAGGAAGCACGCCGTCTGCGCGAAGAGGCACAGCAGCTTCTGGCCGAATACCAACGCAAGCGTCAGGAAGCCGAGCAGGAGGCGCAGGACATGGTGTCCGCCGCCAAGCGCGAAGCCAAGCAGATTGTTGCCGAGGCCAAGGAAAAGACCGAGGAATATGTTGCGCGCCGCACTGCACTGGCAGAGCAGAAGATCGCTCAGGCCGAACGCGATGCCGTGAACGAGGTTCGCTCGCTCGCCGTCGACGTCGCTGTCGCTGCAGCTGGCAACATCCTCGCCGACAAGGTCGACGGTGCCAAAAGCGCCGAACTTTTCAAGGACGCGCTGGGTCAGGTTAAAACCAAGCTCAATTAGACGCGCCTCGCACATCAATCAAAACCGCCGCAAGCACCGCTTCCGGCGGTTTTTTTATGCCTACCGCACACGACCATGGCGGAGAAGCCTGCGCCAGGCACACCCCCTCTGCCTTGCCAGGCATCTCCCCCACAAGGGGGAGGTCCGTTGCGGTAATTGCAGTTCCTTTTATCGAGATGCAGTTGTGAAATAACGGCTAGCCAATCTCCCACCCGTGGGGGAGATGTCCGGCAGGATGGAGGGGCGGCGGTGCGAAAGGGTGAAAACATATGCGCATCACAAACAGGGACAAATCCAACTCCGTCATCCTCGGCCTCGTGCCGAGGATCTGCCGCGTTCAAACGACCCTATGCCGAACAAGATGAGCGATCAGCAGATCCAATGGACAAGCCATAGGATGACGAGCCTGGAGCGCCGCCTTTATTCTCTCGTCATCCCGGAAGCGGCAGGCCAACCGGGAGCCAATGGAAGATCATCGTGGAGAAAAGTCCGGCCCTCGGCGTGCCCGTCCACCGCCGCTCCCGCCTTTTGCGATGTGGGACCATGCCCCCCATTAGGTCCCGGCTCTCGCACTGCTCGGCCGGGTGGACGGGTTGGCAGTGCCAAAGACCCACCCCGGCGTAGTCAGCTGGCCAGTAGATCCAGCGATTTCAGCGGAGCGAAGCTCATGCGGTGGATGCGTTGAACGGGGCCGTGTTGTGTGATGGCGTCGCGGTGGCGTTTGGTGGCATAGCCTGCATGGCTGTCGAAACCATAATGGGGCTGGCAGTGGCCGGTGCGGGTCATCATGCGGTCGCGCGTGACCTTGGCGATGATCGAGGCTGCCGCGATAGACTGGGAGCGTTGGTCGCCCTTCACCACGGCCTTGCAAGGGCAATTGAGGCCGGGCGGGATGTCGCGACCGTCTGCAAGTGCAAAGCGGGCAGGTGTACACAGGCCATGAAGCGCCCTTCTCATCGCTTCAAGCGAGGCCAGGCGGATGTCGGAAGCGTCAATGCTTGCCGCACAGACCGAGGCCACGGAGACCGAAATCGCAGCACCCAGAATGTCCAGAAACAGGGCTTCGCGTGCTTCTGCGGTAAGACGCTTTGAATCATCAAGTCCCTCGGGCAGCCGATTTGCATCGAGGATGACTGCCGCGGCAACCACAGGACCGGCCAGCGGTCCGCGACCGGCTTCGTCCAATCCGGCAACAGGTGCCGTCCCATCGCGCATGATGCCATGCTCAAGGCTGTAGTCCGGCCGGATCGGCAGGTCAAAAAGGAGCGGAGAATCGGAACGCGAGCGAGACATGGTGCGGCGAAACTCGCATCGCTTCCGATTCTCCGCAAGCCCTTCCGGTGGAGTTGTGGGGCATCCGGAAAGGCTCCGTCGGCCCGGGGATGGCAACGACGGGAAGAGGGGGAGGCAGGTATGCTGCCTCGCCAGATTCTACAGAAGGGTGAGCTGCTCTCCTTCACCCGCTGGCGCCTTGAAAAGATCGCTGCGCAGCTTCAGCTTTTCCTGGTTGAGGCCGAGACGCTTTGCCGCCATCTCGAAGCGGCGACCGATCTGCCAGGCATAGGGGCCGGTGCCCTTCATGCGCTTGCCCCATTCCGCGTCATAGTCCTTGCCACCTCGCATGGAGCGCACGAGTGACATGACATGGCGGAAGCGGTCAGGATAATGGCGCAGGAGCCAATCCTTGAAGATCGGGCTGACTTCCAGCGGAAGACGCAGAATGATGTAACCGGCTTCACGCGCACCCGCCGCATGGGCCGATTCCAGGATGCGCTCGACCTCGCTGTCGGTGAGCCCCGGGATAACGGGACCGATCATGACCGACACGGGAATGCCTGCGTCACTCAAGGCGCGGATGGTCTCGAGCCTGCGGGTTGGCGTGGCAGCGCGCGGCTCCATCGTACGGGAGAGCCGCCGGTCGAGCGTCGTCACCGAAAGCGCCACCTTGGCCAAGCCCCTCTCAGCCATACGTGAGAGGATATCGATATCCCGCGTCACCAGTGCAGACTTGGTGACGATGCCCACGGGATGCTGATGCGCTTCAAGCACCTCCAGCACCTCGCGCATGATGCGGTATTTCTTCTCGATGGGCTGATAGGGGTCGGTATTGGTGCCAATCGCGATCGTCCGCGGCTCATAACCCTTCTTGCCAAGCTCTCGCTCCAGAAGCCGGGCGGCATCAGGCTTGGCGAAGAGACGCGCCTCGAAATCTAGCCCGGCAGACAGCCCCATATAGGAGTGGGTGGGTCGTGCGAAACAATAGACACAGCCATGCTCACAGCCCCGATAGGGGTTGATGGACCGGTCGAAGGAAATGTCAGGCGAATTGTTCTTGGTGATGATGCTGCGCGGACGCTCGGTCTGAACCTCCGTCTTGAATGGCGGCAGCTCTTCCAGCGATTCCCAGCCATCATCGAAGACATGGCGCGTCAGCGGCTCGAAGCGCCCCGTGGGATTGATCCCCGCAGAGCGGCCCCGCCTGCGCCCTTCGTGAACGCGAATGCCAGAACCTTCGACGATAGCGTTGGCCGCCATGACGCCTCCATTGCCTGAAGCAGCAATGTCAGCGCGTGCGATCTGTTCCACCATGAGAGCCTCCACCGGAATTGCGGGCCAAGCGCCCCATCCGCCTTGCATGAATCTATTCCTATTTCAGAATAGAGAACAAAGCAAGAACAAAAATGTTCCGGTATCGGGTAAGCGTCAATCGGACTTGCGGCGCAGATGTTCGTCGAGACGCGGCATGATCTCTACGAAGTTGCAGGGCTTGTGGCGAATGTCGAACTGGTCCTTCAGCACCAGATCCCAAGCATCACGGCAAGCGCCGGGTGAGCCGGGGAGGCAGAAAACGAAGGTGCCCCCGATCAGGCCCGCCGTAGCGCGCGACTGGATCGTTGAGGTGCCGATCTTCTCGAACGAGACGCGGTGGAAGACATGGGAGAAGCCGTCCATGCGCTTGTCGAAGAGAGGCTCGACAGCCTCCGGCGTGACGTCCCGGCCGGTAAACCCCGTTCCGCCCGTCGTCAGCACGACATCCACCGCGTCGCACTTGGACCAGTCCGCGACAATTGCACGGATGGCTTCGATGTTGTCCTTCGTGATCCTCCGGTCGGCCACCTGATGGCCCGCATCTCGAATGCGCCTTTCCAAGGTGTCGCCGGAGCGGTCGTCAGACAGGCTGCGCGTGTCCGAAACGGTCAGGATGGCAAAGCGCACCGGCACGAAGTCAGGTGTATCAGACATGGTCGAAAGCTTCCGTTTCGTGCAGCAGGGAAGTGGCGACGACAAACCAGTCGGGATGGCTTGCCGAGATTTCCTCACGCGCCCGTTCGGCAGCCTCTTGCGAAGAAAACAGCCCGAAACAGGTCGCGCCCGAGCCGGTCATCCGCACCAGCTCCGCCCCCGTTGCTAAGAGTGCCGAAAGGCAGTGCGAAATCTCCGGCTGAATGCGCGTGGCTGGCTCCTGCAGATCATTGCGCGTCCGATGGAGCCAATCGAATAGAGCAGGAGCGGTGTCGAGCGCTGTCAGGGGCGGGAGAGGCGGATTTTCCTTGCGCTCGAGCTTGCGGAAGATCTCCGGCGTGCTAACCGGCACTCCGGGATTGACCAGCAGCACGGATAACTCTGCGACTGCGCTTAAAGGCGTGATGTCTTCACCGATGCCACGGGCGATCAGCGGCGTCTCGCTGAGGCACATGGGAACATCGGCCCCGAGCTTGAGCGCTATCCGTGCCAGCCGATCCTGCTTCAGCCCCAGCTTCCACAGCGCGTTCAACAGAATAAGCGTTGAAGCCGCGTCAGACGACCCGCCTCCCATGCCGGAAGCGGCGGGAAGTTTCTTCTCAAGCTTGATGGCAACAGGTTCAACATGCCCCGTCTCCTCACGCAGAAGATCGCGAGCGCGAAGCACAAGGTTCTCCGCCCCCACCGGCAGTCCGAGGGCCTGCGGGCCAGTGATCGTGAATTCGTCCTCGCTTGAAGGTGAAACCGTGAGCCGGTCACCGAATTGCGTGAAGACCACGAGGCTTTCGAGCAGGTGATAACCGTCCGGCCTTTGACCGGTCACATGCAGGCACAGATTGATCTTGGCGGGTGCAACCCGGCTGAGGCTGTGTGCCAATGCTCAGTCCCTGGCCACGCGATATTCGCCGGTCTCAGGGTCTTTCACCAGGGTGCCCATGCTGCCGGTTGCCGCTTCCTTGCGCGCGCGTTTGGCGCGGCTGGTCACCCGCTCGGCCTCGCGCACGAATGCGCGGTAGCCCAGATAGGCGGCCAAGCCTACAGCGCCGAAAAAGAACAATTGTGGCATGCGCACATCCTCCAGCTAACGCCGCGCAAAGACGAGACCGTCCGGTCTTATTCTATCTCACAAGCCGAAGCGTTGCCAAAGGGCCTGTTCCTCCGCGCTGTCCATCATGCCGGATGCGAAGGAAGCGCCAATGGCGCCCATGTCGGGTGAGGAAATGAGGCCGAGGCGGCGGCCAAACAGACCACGCGACTGGCTGATGAGCTTCAGCTTGGTCTTCGTGCCATAGCGCTCTTTCAGGAAGCCGCGCATGTCGCCGATGCCGTCGATCAGGCCGAGCTCCTGCGCCCGCCGACCGGTCCAGAAAAGTCCTGTGAAAAGATCATCATTATCGGCAAGCTTTGCGCCGCGGCGCTGCTTCACCATGTCGATGAAGATCTCGTGGATCTCCAGTTGAAGCGCCTTCAGCCGCTCCACATCCTCCGGCTTTTCCGGCTGGAACGGGTCAAGCACGGCCTTGTTCTGCCCCGCGGTGTGTACGCGCCGCTCCACCCCGATCTTCTTGAGAAGCTCGGGAAAACCGAAGCCCGCGGAAACCACACCGATCGAACCGACGATTGAGGAGGGGTCCGCAATGATCTCATCCCCTGCCAGTGCGATCATGTAGCCGCCGGAAGCCGCAACATCTTCAACGAAGACATATACGTGCTTCTTCTTCTCTTCGGCCAGATCACGGATGCGCTGGAAGATCAGGCGCGACTGAACGGGCGAGCCACCGGGCGAATTGATGGAGATGGCGATGGCGGGTGCTTTCTTGTCCGAGAACGCCTTCTGGATGATGCCGGCCGTTGAGGCGAGCGAAAGGTTCTGCCGCATCGGCGAGTTGTTCGCCATGATCGCGCCCTGCAGCTTTATGACGGGAATGGTTATGGCATCGCTGCGCATGGACTTTGGCAATAGGCGCGAGAAGGGCTTCAAATCCGGTCTCCTTGATCAAATGAAACAAACTTGCCCCAGCATGTAGGCATGATTTGGTTCAAAGCAAAGAGCGGGGAGATCACATGGTTCAGCCGTTGGCAAACAGCGCTTCCTCGCCATTGATGAGGCGGTCCGCGCGCGCGGTGAAGGCACGACCCTCATTATGCAGAGTAAGCGGGGGCAACAGCTTCAGCGCGCCGCGCGCACCCTTGCGCGCCCTGATAATGACACGGATGGCGGCTGCATCGGCGCGCGGGTGAACGGGCAGTATCTCGGCACATCCGAACCTGCGATCGAATGCAGCAAGGATTTCCGCCAGGGAGTCCGGCCGTGCGATCACTGCAATCAGACCATCGGCTATCGAGATCGCGGCAGCGGTCCGTATCCAGGCCTCGAACATGCCCTCCACCATCACATGCGCCAGCCTTTTCGTCTCATGCGGCGTGGCCCGGTCATGACCGTGGTTGAAGGGCGGGTTCATGATGACAAGGCCGAAACGGTTGTCTTCAAGACCCTGTTCAAGCCGCGTGCGCCCGCTCGCCATCACATCGGCTTCAAGCACCGCGGCACGGTCCCGCAACGCCGCATTCTCTGCAAGCCGTAGCGTCCGCCGCGCGCATTCGGCCATCAGCGCATCACGCTCGACAAGCACAGCTTGTGCCCTCGCGCAGCGCGACAGAACGGCCAGTCCCGCCGCACCTGCACCTGCACCAAGATCAGCCACATGGCCGTCAAAGCCGTCAGGCGCGGCTGCGGCCAGAAGCATGGCATCGACGCCTGCGCGATGTGCCTTGGCAGCCGGTTGGATCAGGTGAAACTTGCCGCGGTGAAACGCGTCCTGCGTATGTGCAGGAAACTTGGCATCTGACATCGCGTCCGGGCCTTCAGGACATCTGGTCCTCGAGCCCGGCGTCAACCATCAGGCGTCGCGCGGCCTCGAGCTTTTCCGCTTCAACAAGGATGCGCCGCGGCAGGACGCCCAGCGACCCTTCCATGATGCTCATATTCGTATCAGCAACGAAACAGCCTATGCCTGCATCTTTCAGCAGGCTCTCAACGAAGGATAGGGTAACGGGGTCATTGGTGCGCAGAAGTTCGATCATGAAATGACGGTGGCAGGTCGCGGACCTCTTGTAAATCTTCTCATTGCATTGCAAGTCAATCGCGTTATTTCGCCGCTTGCGGCAGGGGCAGCCGGCCCCATATGTTCTAAGGGCTCATTCGAGCCGGATAACTGGACTGGAGGTAGCCTGATGGGCGTCGTGTTGAACATGGAAGGCAGCAAGGGCGGGCCTGCTTCGGTGGATCGTCTTGTCGGCCTTACCAGATCGGACATGGCGCGCGTGAACGAGCTGATCCTGTCAAAGGCCGGTTCCGATGTCGAGCTGATCCCGGAACTTGCCAAGCACCTCATTTCCTCCGGCGGCAAGCGTCTGCGGCCGATGATCACGATCGCCGCAGCGCAGATGTTCGGCTATGAGGGCGACAACCACGTCAAGCTCGCCACGGCGGTGGAGTTCATGCACACCGCGACGCTACTTCATGATGACGTGGTGGATGAAAGCGATCTGCGCCGCGGGCGGAAAACGGCGCGCATGATCTGGGGCAATCAGGCAAGCGTGCTGGTGGGCGATTTCCTTCTGGGGCAGGCCTTCCGCATGATGGTCGAGGTCGGTTCGCTTGAAGCGCTCGACATCCTGTCTGCCGCCGCGTCCATCATCGCCGAGGGCGAGGTGATGCAGCTTGGCGTCTCCAAGAATCTGGAAACCACGGAAGACGAATATCTCCAGGTCATCAAGGCCAAGACAGCGGCCCTGTTCTCTGCAGCTGCCGAGGTCGGACCTGTCATTGCCGAGGCCAGCAGGAACGATCGTGCGGCCTTGCGCTCCTTCGGCACCAATCTCGGGCTTGCATTCCAGCTTGTGGATGATGCGCTCGACTATGGCGGCAAGGCCAGCGAGCTGGGCAAGAATGTCGGGGACGACTTCCGGGAGGGCAAGGTCACGCTGCCGGTGATTCTCGCCTATCGCCGCGGCACAAGCGATGAGCGGGCTTTCTGGAAAAGCGCCATTGAGGAAAACAATTGCGATGATGCCGCGCTGGAAAAGGCCATCGGCCTGATGTCGCGCCACAACGCCATTGCCGACACGATCAACCGCGCACGCCACTTCGGCGAAATCGCACGTGACGCATTGGCTCCGCTGGAAGACAGCGAGCGCAAGGAAGCGCTGTTCGAGGTCATCGACTTCTGTATCGCTCGCGTCGTCTAGCGCTGGCAGCCCTCGATCCGGCATTGATGCGCTATCGCAAAAAGGCCATCCTCTTGCCATAACAGTTGTTGCAATGACTGGACGGCTGTTCAAGCGGTTGCCCCTCGCGGGACATAGGGAAGGAACGATATGCGGCGTAGATTTGCGGGTCTGAAACTGGGTGCGGCACTTGGCGCGCTTCTTCTTGGTGCGACTTCCGGAGTGCTGGCGCAGGAGACCGCGGTGCCGGATACAAGCCAGGACGCGCCAATCACGATCCAGAGTTTTTCCGGTGCATTTCTTGCCGCACGCGCTGCCGAACTCGACGACAATCTCGACAAGGCCATTGAATTCTACAAACGCGCGCTTGCCTTCCAGCCTGATAACAAGACGCTTCAGCAAAGCCTGCTTCTGGCGCTGGTGGCCGATGGGCGGATGGAAGAAGCAATTCCCTATGCCGACCAGTTGAAGTCGGAACCGCAGGTCGAGCGCTTCTCACGCCTTCTGCTCGCGGCCGATACACTGAGCGAGGGCGACTATGTTGGCGCCGAACGCTGGTTGAAACTGGTGGTGGAAAGCGATCTTGATCGTCTCATCACCGGCACGATGACGGCATGGACCAAGCTTGGCCAGGGCGATCGTGATGCTGCGATCGAAGAACTCGAGAAGCTCGACGGACCGGATTGGTACCCGCTTTTCACCACCTATCACCGTGCCCTGATCGAAGCGCAGGCGGGCAATCACGACAAGGCCGATGCCGCATTTAATCGCGTGCTCAACGAGCTGACGCCGCGCTCCGTCGCCCCTTACACGCTGGGCCGGATTGCCGAATCCTATGCGCGCTACCTCGTCGGCCAGGGCCGCAATGACGATGCGCTGGAAGTGCTTGCCAAGGCTGAGGAAAATGGTGGCGGTGTCGCATCCGTCGGCATGCTTCGCGAAAAGATCGAGGCTGGCGATGAGATCGAAACGGCCATACCCAATGCTGCAGCCGGTGCGGCTGAAATTCTGTTGAACGTAGCGACCGAGCTTGCTGTGGGCGGTGGCGAAAGCTTCGTGCGTCTTTACCTCAACATCGCGCGGGCTGCCTTCCCCGACAACGATGCAGCCATCGTGCAGCTTGCGCAGGTTGCAGAGCGTCAGAGCCAGTCCCAGAAGGCCATCGATATCTACGAGGATATCGGCGAGGACTCGCTGTGGGCGCGCTTCGCCTCCTTCCAGATCGGCCTCAATCTCTCCGATCTTGGCAAGAAGGAAGAGGCCGTCAGCCATCTGAAGGACGTGCTGGAGCAGGACCCGTCGGATCTGCGCGCCTATCTCGCACTTGGTGGTGTCTATGCCAGTGAGAAGAATTTCGAAGCCGCGGCTAAGCTTTATGATCGCGCGGTAGAGCAGATCGATGAGCCGGAGCGCCAGCACTGGGCCATCTTCTATCAGCGCGGCATCGCCTATGAGCGCATCAAGCAGTGGGAAAAGGCCGAGCCGAATTTCCGTCAGGCGCTGGAGCTTTATCCCGATCATCCGCAGGTGTTGAATTATCTCGGCTATTCCTGGGTGGACCGCGGGGAAAATCTCACCGAAGCCATGGATCTCATCCGCCGCGCCGTGGAGCTGCGCCCGAGCGACGGCTACATCGTCGATTCGCTCGGTTGGGCGCACTACAAGCTCGGCGAGTTTGAAGAGGCGGTCGAGCATCTGGAACGCGCCGTTTCGCTTCGCCCTGACGATGCGGTTTTGAACGACCATCTGGGTGACGCCTATTGGCGCGTCGGGCGCAAGCTTGAAGCGCGCTATCAGTGGTCCCATGCACTTACCATGGAGCCTGAGCCCGAGCTGAAGGTCGAGGTCGAGCGCAAGCTGGAAGAGGGCCTGAAGGCGGACGAGCCACAAAAGGAAGCCAGTGCTGCTGGCGCCCTGGGCTCTGCGGATACGGCAACCGATGCCGCGTCAGGAAAAGTGCAATCTGCGCCCATGTCCGAAGCGCCAGAAGCAACGGTCGAGACCATCTACGTAGTTCAGCCCGGCGAAACCCTGCATTCGATCGCGACCAAGGTGCTTGGCGACGGCAAACGTTTCCGCGAGCTGCTGGAACTCAACCCCGCGCTCAAGGGCAACCCGAACCGCCTGACCGTTGGCCAGGAACTGAAACTGCCTGCCGAGGCAGAGTAACACTCACCCCAACGCAAGCCGCGCGGTTCACCCCCCTCTGTCCTGCCGGACATCTCCCCCACAAGGGGGGAGATTGACAGCGGGTATGGTAGCGCGTTGTCTAAAACGCGGGCGAGACATCACCCCAGCCAATCTCCCCACAAGGGGGGAGATGTCCGGCAGGACAGAGGGGGCGTGAAGGGGTGCTGCGTTCAAAGCTCAGTTCCTGAATTGAAAGAGTAGCGCCTACCTTCGTCAGAATCGGGATAAGCATTCCTCTCCGTTCGTCATCCTCGGGCCTGACCCGAGGATCCATGCCCGAACGGCCAGGCGACGGCGATGCTGCTTGTTTCCAGAGGATGACGAGAATGGCGAGGGCTTCTCAACCCTCCAGCATGCCCCGCTTCTTGACCTGTCGCGCGGCCCGCAATAGGACGGGCTGCCTTTTAGAATGAGGCGAGAAAGCCGCCTGCTTCACCAGCAGGCCAGCCGGAGAAGTGACGTGAACGCCAGCCCATTGCCGCACATGCATCCGACGCGCTCCTTTCAGGGGCTCATCCTGACCCTGCATGACTATTGGGCACGCCATGGCTGCGCGATCCTGCAGCCTTACGACATGGAAGTGGGCGCGGGCACGTTCCACCCGGCAACGACGCTGCGTTCGCTGGGGCCAAAACCTTGGAAGGCAGCCTATGTTCAGCCTTCGCGCCGTCCGAAGGATGGTCGCTATGGCGAAAACCCCAACCGCCTTCAGCATTACTACCAGTACCAGGTGATCCTGAAGCCCAATCCATCGAACCTGCAGGAGCTTTATCTCGGCTCGCTGGAGGCGATCGGCCTCGACATGGCCAAGCATGACGTGCGCTTCGTGGAAGACGACTGGGAAAGCCCGACGCTGGGTGCCTGGGGCCTTGGCTGGGAATGCTGGTGCGATGGCATGGAGGTTTCGCAGTTCACCTACTTCCAGCAGGTCTGCGGCATCGAATGTGCGCCGGTCTCGGGCGAACTGACCTACGGCCTGGAGCGTCTGGCGATGTATGTGCAGGGCGTAGACAATGTCTATGAGCTGAATTTCAACGGTCTGGAAGGCGAGGACAAGGTCACCTATGGCGATGTCTTCCTGCAGGCCGAGCAGGAATATTCCCGCTACAATTTCGAATATGCCGACACCGACAAGCTGTTCCAGCATTTCAAGGATGCCGAGGCCGAGTGCCGCGCGCTGCTTGAAGCCGGTTCACCGGATGCGCCGGGCGCGCTGCACAAATGTGTGCTGCCTGCCTATGACCAGGCAATCAAGGCATCGCACGTCTTCAACTTGCTTGATGCGCGCGGCGTGATCTCTGTCACCGAGCGTCAGAGCTACATCCTGCGCGTGCGCGATCTGGCAAAAGCCTGTGGCGAAGCCTTCCTGCTCACCGATGCAGGCGGGGCGAAGGCCGAAGCCGCCTGACATCTTTAGGACACGAAATCTCCATATTCTGGACATGCCTAACGGGCATCTCCAACGCGTTTTGATTTTCGCGTTTTGATAAAGGAGTATTTCCAATGCCTAAGCACGGAACTTTTGTCTGGAATGAACTGATGACCCACGACGTGAAGAAGGCGAAAGCCTTCTACGCGGACACGGTCGGCTGGTCCTTTGACTCCATGGACATGGGTGAGGGCACCTATCATGTTGCCAAGTCCGGCGACGACATGGCAGCAGGCTTCTTCGAGATGTCCGGCCCGGATTTCGAAAACGTACCTGACCATTGGATGCCTTATCTCGAGGTCGACGACATCGACGGGATGGCAAAGAAGGCAGAAGGCAAGGGTGCAACCATCATCCGCCAGCCTTTCGACATTCCCGGCGTCGGACGCATCGCCATCATCAAGGAGCCAACCGGCGCAGTGGTCGGCTGGATGACCTCCGAGAACCGCTAAGGCGCGGGTCTCCTGACAATATGCCGGCGCAAATTGCGCTGACAGCAAAGTCACGCCGGCTGAACGGGTGACAAGCACGGGCTGGCTTGCTATTGCCAGCCCACTTCTATTTTCAGCCAGAGCCTGACTATGCCCGATCTGCTTCTCGAACTTCGCTCGGAAGAAATCCCCGCTCGCATGCAGCGCAAGGCTGCGGGCGACCTCAGGAAGCTCGTCACCGACGCGCTGGTGGAGGCGGGGCTGACCTATGAGGGGGCACAGGAATATTGGACACCGCGTCGTCTGACGCTGGATCTTCGCGGCCTCACCGCCCGTTCCAAGGATGTGCGTGAAGAGCGCAAGGGCCCGCGCACCGATGCCCCCGAAAAGGCAATCGCTGGTTTCCTGCGCGGTGCAGGTCTTGAATCAGTCGATCAGGCACAGGTGCAGACCGACCCGAAAAAGGGTGATTTCTACGTCGCCGTGATCGAGAAGAAGGGCAGGGCAGCCGAGGACATCATTGCCGAGGTCATGCCCGGCATCATCCGCAATTTCCCCTGGCCCAAATCCATGCGCTGGGGCAAGGCCTCAAGCCAGCCCGGCAGCCTGCGTTGGGTGCGCCCGCTGCAGTCGATCCTGTGCACCTTCGGTCCGGAGACCGAGGTGCCGGTGGTGGTGGATTTCGAGGTCGACGGCATCCGCTCCGGCAATGTCACCTATGGTCACCGCTTCCACGCACCCGACGCCATCACCGTGCGCCGTTTCGACGATTATGTCGAAAAGCTCGAAGCCGCCAAGGTCGTGCTCGATGCCGAGCGCCGCAAGCGCATCATTCTCGATGACGCGCGCAATCTTGCTTTCGCGAACGGCCTTGAGCTGGTTGAGGATGAGGGGCTTCTGGAAGAGGTATCCGGCCTCGTGGAATGGCCGGTCGTGCTGCTCGGCACCTTCGAGGAAGAATATCTGCAGATCCCGCCGGAAGTCATCCGCCTGACCATCCGCGCCAACCAGAAATGCTTCGTCTGCCGCCCGCAGGGCGAGAGCGAGAAGCTTTCCAACACCTTCGTCATCACCTCCAATATCGAGGCGACCGACGGTGGCAAGACCATCGCCCACGGCAATGGCAAGGTCGTGCGCGCGCGTCTGTCCGATGCGCTCTATTTCTGGGAGACAGACCAGGCCGATCTGCCCGATCTTGACCGCTTGAAAGACTCTGCTGAAAAATTCGGCCTGGACCTGAACAAGCCGCTAGACCAGCGCATGGCGCGACTTGACCATCTGGGCGTCACCTTCCACGCCAAGCTCGGCACGCAAGGTCAGCGCGTGGCGCGCATCGCGGCACTGGCAAAGGAACTGGCCCCGCTGGTGGGGGCTGATCCTGAACTCGCCGTCCGCGCCGCGCATCTCGCCAAGGCCGACCTGCAGACCGAGGTCGTCGGCGAGTTCCCCGAGCTTCAGGGCGCCATCGGCCGCAAATATGCCGAGCTTCAGGGCGAGCACCCATCCGTCGCCGCGGCCATCGAGGAGCACTACAAGCCGCTCGGCCCCACCGATGTGGTGCCGACAGACCCGGTCGCGCTCGCCGTTGCACTGGCCGACAAGCTCGACATGCTCACCGGCTTCTGGGCCATCGACGAAAAGCCGACCGGCTCGAAGGATCCTTATGCACTGCGAAGAGCAGCGCTGGGCGTGATCCGGATCGTAGTGGAAAACAAGGTGGAGCTGAAGCTTTCGGAGAAAGCGGACGCAGACCTCCTCTCCTTCTTCCACGACCGCCTCAAGGTTTATCTCCGCGATCAGGGCGCGCGCCACGACCTCATCGACGCGGTGCTGGCGAGTGGCCAATCAAGCTCCCCCCTTGAGGGGGAGACTACGCCTTCCTCAAACGACGACCTCCTGCTCGTCGTGCGCCGCGTGGAGGCTCTGGGTGAGCTGCTTGAGACGGAAGAGGGCAAGAACCTCCTGGCGGGCACCAAGCGGGCCGCGAATATTCTGGCTGCGGAAGAGAAGAAGGGCACGCGCGTCGCCGACGAGATCGACACCGGCCTCCTGAGTGATGCCTCCGAACAGGCGCTTTATGCTGCGGTCACGCAGGCTGAGAAGGAAGCGGCCGAAGCGATTCAAAAACAGGACTATTCAGCCGCCATGCGCGCACTTGCGGCACTGCGTGAGCCGATTGATTCATTTTTCGAGAATGTTCTCGTAAATGACGAGAATGATTCGGTTCGCGCCAATCGCCTGGCCCTGCTCGACCGCATTCGCGTGGCAACCGGCAAGGTCGCCGATTTCTCGAAAATCGCAGGGTAGAATCGTTGCGGGCCGGTCTAGTCCGGCTCGCCCAATATCGGCCCCTCTGGCGGCGGACCGGGGTCCTGCTTTTCGTTGGAGCCCGCGTCCCCGTCCTTCTTTTGCGCCATGAGTGGCGTAGAAGATGCGGGATTGTCTGCTTCCGGGCGCATGGCAGCGAGGCCACCGGATATTCCGCCGCGGATCACCATCGTGTTCTTCGCCATGCGGCGCTTGTTCGCCTTCTTTTTTACCGGCACTTCCGCCACATCTTCAGCGGCGACGGGATCGCCAACCGCGACGATGGACGTGCTGATGCGCTTCGGACCGTTTTGGTCGCCAGGAGCAGCAATCGAGGCAGCAGCCTTTCCGGTAGCGTCAGCCGTGGCCGAGAAGGATGGCAGCCCCTCAGCCGTGCTTTCAAGGACAGTGATAGAGCCCGCCCCGGCACCAACGGTGCCAAGAAAGAGGGAGATGGTCATGATACCTGCAACTCGCATGGCGATCTCGCGCGTCTCGTTCCTGTCTGGAAGCCTCAATGAGGCAGTTCACACGCGCATTGGTAGCAGCATCGGATTAACAAAATGGTCACGCCTGTGGCGTGATCGCGAGTTCCGTCTGACCCTTGCCGGAACATGTTCTGCGCGCTAGGCAACAGGCGCGCATACGGAGTGAGAATTGGCCCGCATCATCGAGGAAGACGAAGCGCTTGACGAAGCCCTGCGCCTGGCGCGTGAGGGGCTGCCAATCGCAATCCCCACGGAGACCGTCTACGGCCTTGCAGCCGATGCCTGCAATGGCGAGGCGGTCGCGCGCATCTACGAGGTCAAGGGTAGGCCTCGCTTCAATCCGCTGATCGCCCATGTGGCGGATATGGAGATGGCCGAGCGCTTTGCTCAGTTTTCGCCCGCCGCCCGCTTGCTGGCCGACCATTTCTGGCCGGGGCCATTGACGCTCGTACTGCCCGCCCGCGCCGATGCGGGCCTGTCGCCACTCGTGATGGCTGGCCTGGACACCGTTGCTCTGCGCTGTCCCAAAGGCTTTGGCGCGCGCCTCATCAAGGCGCTCGGGCGTCCGCTTGCAGCCCCCAGTGCCAACAGCTCCGGCAAGGTCAGCGGAACCAGTGCGCAAGCCGTGGAGCGTGATCTGGGCGAGCGCATCGAACTCATAGTCGATGGTGGCGCCACACCTGTTGGCGTGGAATCCACCATTGTGAAGGTCGAGGACGACAACCTCGTCCTGCTGCGTCCCGGCGGAATTGCTGCCGAAGACATCGAGGCGGTCGCTGGCAGGCCACTTCAGCGCGGCGCAAAAGGCATACAGGCCCCCGGCATGATGGCCTCACACTATGCGCCCGATGCATCTGTCCGCCTGAATGTCAGCCATGTGGAGGCGGATGAGGCTCTGCTCGCCTTCGGGCCGGAGCGCGTCGAAGGGGCGGAGGGTGCGCGAGCCACGCTCAATCTCTCGCCATCGGGCGACCTACGCGAGGCAGCAAGCAATCTCTTTGCCCATCTTCTGGCGCTCGATGCGGCAGGTGGACGCGCAATCGCAGTGGAGCCGGTGCCGACGGAAGGCCTTGGCGAAGCCATCAATGACCGGCTGGCCCGCGCCGCCGCACCGAGACAATAATAAAAAGGGGGAGGGCGACAATGAATGGTAGCCCAAACAGGCTCCATGCGGAGCTTGAAAAGCGGTTCGTGGAAATCGTCGGCGAGAAATACGCGCTGCGCCTGAGCGAGGAGATTGAACCTTTCGTGACCGAGCCGCGCGGCCTCTTTGGCGGTGTGACATCACTCGTGCTTCGACCAGGTTCTGTGGAAGAAGTCAGCCGCATCCTTTCTCTTGCGACGGAAACCGGTACCCCGATCGTGCCCCAGGGCGGCAATACCGGCCTCGTGGGCGGTCAGATGCCCGACCAGTCGGGCGGCGAAGTCATACTGTCCCTATCCCGGCTGAACAGGATCCGTGAGATCGACCTGGAATCGAACACCGCCACGGTCGAAGCCGGTGTCATTCTGGAAGTGCTGCAAAAGGCCGCCGACGATCAGGATCGGCTTTTTCCGCTTGCACTTGCCTCGCAAGGCTCCTGCCAGATCGGCGGAAATCTGTCTTCAAACGCAGGCGGAATAGGCGCCCTGGCCTATGGCACTGCGCGCGATCTGTGTCTTGGCGTGGAAGTGGTTCTGCCAACCGGGGAAGTGCTGGATGATCTGCGCAAGCTGAAGAAGGACAATACTGGCTACGACCTGAAAAACCTGTTCGTCGGCGGAGAAGGCACGCTGGGTGTCATCACCGCGGCGGTCGTCAAGCTCTACCCGAAGCCACGCGGGCGCGTCATGGCCTGGGCCGGGCTTGCCTCGCCTGAAGACGCGCTGAAGCTCTTCCACCAGGCAGGCAGCGCTGCAGGTTCGGAGCTCACCGCCTTTGAACTGATGCACCGCCGCCCGCTCGACTTCGTGGTAGCGCATGTGCCGGGGGCCAAACCACCGCTTGAAGGCGAACACGAATGGCATGTGCTGATGGAGATCTCCTCTGGCCGCTCGGAAGAGGATGCTTCCGCAACCATGGAAACCGTGCTGGGCGCGGCCTTCGAGGCCGAACTTGTTGCCGATGCGATCATCGCGCAGAACGAAGGTCAGGCCGCCGAGCTACGCCACTTGCGCGAATCCATGTCGGAAGCACAAAAGCCTGAAGGCGGTTCGATCAAGCACGACATTTCCGTGCCGGTTGCGGCCATCCCGACCTTTATCGCCGAGGCCGAAGCGGCCATTCAGGAGGTGGTTCCCGGGTGCCGCCCCGTTTGTTTCGGACATATGGGAGACGGCAATCTGCACTATAATGTCACCCAGCCGGAAGGCATGGAAAAGGGCGCATATCTGGAGCATTATCGACCCATGAACGCCAAGGTACACGCCATCGTCCGGCGTCTGGGCGGCTCGTTCTCTGCCGAACATGGCATTGGTCGCTTGAAGCGCGACGAGCTTGTCGCCACCCAGCCACCGGTTGCGACCGAACTCATGCGCCGCATCAAGCGCGCTTTTGATCCAGCCGGCATCATGAATCCCGGCAAGGTCATCTGATTGCCCGAGAAAGGCCCCCAATGAACGCCCCAGCAAAGCCGGTAATCGGCACCATCCTTCTGGCGACCGACCTCGTCACTGAAAACGATATCCGCGCCATAGTGCCGCCCCATGTCACGGTCTGCGCCACCCGCGTGCCTTTCGAAAATCCCACATCACCCGAACAGCTGCGCCGCACGCTTCCCCATCTGGGCGAGGCCGCACGCTGGCTAGTGCCCGGCGTGGAACTGGGCGCGCTCTATTTCTCCTGCACGTCAGCAACCGTTGTGCTTGGCGAGGACAATGTGGCACGAGCAATCGGTGAAACGCGTCCGGAGGTGAAGCCGGTCACGCCGATCATGGCCGCCAAGCGTGCTTTCCGTGCGCTCGGTGCGAAGAAAATCGCGGTCATGACGCCCTATATCGCCTCCACCGCCAAAGCCATTGTGGATCATCTCGAAGAGCACGGCTTCGAGGTGCTCAACGCCCATGGCCTGAACATGGAAGACGACCGCGACATGGCACGCCTGCCGCCAGAACCCATCATCGAGGCCGCCGAAACCGCAATGGTGGAAGGTGCTGAAGCACTTTTCATCTCCTGCACTGCGCTTCCCGCAGCAACGCTAGTGCCGGAGATCGAAAGGCGGCTTGGCATGCCCGTGGTCACGTCAAATCTCGCGGGCCTCTGGATGTCCATGCGCCGCGCCGGTGTGACGGATCGGCTCGGCGAGAAGGGCAAACTGCTCGATCTCGACCTGCCGGAAGATGCTGTTTAACCAACGGATTACACCTCCTTCGCAACCGTTAAGGTGTATTACGCTTCGCTAACCAACTGTAACGTCAGCAAAATTTAACCGAAGTTCTTAAGGCGGAGGGTAAGAACCACCCGCTACAGTCCTTCCCATAACGAGGCCGCAAAAGTGGCCCGGAGAGATCGGCAAAGCCGGCTCTCAGGAGTAACAGGGAAGGCAATAGAATATGTCGACTGGTCTCAAGCCCGTCTGGGCCGGCCGCACCATGCGGCTCGACCCTTTCAGACTGCCCCAGGCAGTCTCTTACGCATCGCAGGACGATTTCGGGGAGGTGGCTTTCACTGTCGACCAGCGGGGCGTGCGCATGCGCCGCGTTCTGGACAAGAGCCAGCTGCCCGTTACCTTTGCCCTGCCGGCCCGCGCATTCCGCGGTGTGGCAGCGCGTGCCATCGAGCATGAGGACGGCGAAGTCACCGTCACGCTCGAACTCTACCATAACGACCCGATGCTCTGCGTGCCGCTTCTGGTGGCCGGAGATTTCGACGATGTAGCCGCCGACTGGCGCGCCTGGGCCGAAGCCTATGGCCTGCCCATGATGATGGTGGAAGCCGACGGTGTCGCCCGCACCTTGGAAGAATCGCTCGGTCACGTGAAAGCCCAGCGCCCGCAAGAGCGCCGCCAGGGCCGCCCCGTCCGCCACCGCCGCCCCCGCTTCCTCGCCCGCCGCAAACAGGGCACCCTGGGCCTGCGCCTGGTCGTCAACGGCAGCGAGCTGATCGCACGCGATTGATGGGGGCTGTGTGCCGGCGGGAATGATGCTGCCCGTCACACCCCCCTCTGTCCTGCCGGACATCTCCCCCTCAAGGGGGGAGATTGGCTGTCATTCCGCGCAATGAATTCTCAAATATACCGCGGCCATTGCCGCGATTGATCTCCCCCCTTGAGGGGGAGATGCCTGGCAAGGCAAAGGGGGGGGCTTGGCGCCAACCTCCATGAATATGACGACAGCCCTATTCCCTATTCCCTATTCACTACCAACCAATCTCTCAAAACTGCGGACTGATAACCGCCCAGACACCGCCGCCCAGTAATCCGAGGAAGATCAACAGCCCCACCATCGTGTTGGAGCGGAACAGGATGAGGCATTGGTCGGGATTGTCGATATCGAGCGTGCGGATCTGGCGGGCCATGTGGGCGCCGGCGGCGACGAGGCCTGCGAGTGCGGGCATGGGAACTGCGGCGAGCGCGAAGGCGACGGCCATGAAGAGCAGCGCGCCGCCATAAAGGCCGATCAGCCAGCGCTTGGTGTTCTCGCCGAAAAGCCGCGCGGTGGAGCGTACGCCGACAATGGCATCGTCTTCCTTGTCCTGATGCGCGTAGATCGTGTCATAGCCGATCACCCACAGGATCGAGCCGAAATAGAGAAGCAGCGGCGCGAGCGAGAGAGTGCCGAACGTCACCGCCCAGCCCATCAATGCGCCCCAGGAAAAGGCGAGGCCCAGGAAAAGCTGCGGCCAGTCCGTGAAGCGCTTGGCGAAGGGATAGATGGCGACGACACCGAGCGAGGCAATACCAAGCAGGATCGCGAAAGCATTGAACTGCAGAAGCACGATCAGTCCAACAAGCGCCTGCGCGAACAGAAAGGCCCAGGCCTGCTTGCGACTGACCTGACCGGAGGGCAGGGGGCGGGAGCGGGTGCGCTCCACCGCGTCATCGATATTCTGATCGACAAGATCGTTATAGGTGCAGCCCGCCCCACGCATGGCAATCGCGCCGATGACGAAAAGCGCGAGATGATAGGGTGAGGGCAGAACGTCGCCCAAAGCCGCACCGGCCTGGGCTCCGGCACTGGCCGCCATGGCCAGCGACCACAGGCAGGGCCATAGGAGTAGCTGCCAGCCGATCGGCCGGTCCCAGCGCGCAAGCTGCGCATAAGGCCACGCGCCGCGCGGCAGGAGCCGATAGACCCAATGACCCGAAGGTGCATCGGCCACGCGCCCGCGTGTCTCCCGGCTCTGGATCTTCTCCATGAATGACAACTCCCTGCAACAATCTGGCTGATGGAGTGGCAAGGCTGAGGCCCTGCGTCAAGCGCGATGGCCGTCAGCTGCGGCTAAACACTGGATGGCGACCCTCCTGCGCTTGACCTTTGGGCCAATCACCCATAGCCGTTCAGCCATGTGGACAAGCTATGGGGCCAGGCGATGATTGTGCTTTTGATCGGTTCGGGTGGGCGCGAACATGCGCTGGCATGGAAAATGGCGCAGTCCCCGCTGGTCGAGAAGCTTTTCGCAGCACCCGGCAATCCCGGCATCGCCGCCCATGGCGAATGCGTGCAGCTTGATCTGGCCGATCATCAGGCGGTCGTGAATTTCTGTCGTCTGCAGGGCGTGACTTTCGTGGTCGTCGGCCCGGAAGCGCCGCTGGTCGATGGTCTGGCAGGCAGTCTGCAGGATGCGGGGCTGGCCGTTTTCGGCCCCACCGCCGCTGCTGCCCGGCTTGAAGGCTCCAAGGGCTTCACCAAGGACCTCTGCGCGAAATATTCCATTCCCACCGCCGGCTATGGCCGCTTCACCGATGCCGCTTCCGCACGCGCCTATGTGGAGAAGATGGGCGCACCCATCGTGGTGAAGGCCGACGGTCTGGCGGCAGGCAAGGGAGTCACCATCGCCATGAGCAAGGATGAAGCCTATGCCGCCATCGACGACTGTTTCGCCGGTGCGTTCGGCGGTGCAGGCGCGGAAGTGGTGGTCGAGGAATTTCTGGAAGGCGAGGAAGCCAGCTTCTTCTGCCTGTGCGACGGCAAGACGGCCATCCCCTTCGGCACCGCGCAGGACCACAAGCGCGTGGGCGAGGGCGATACCGGACCCAATACGGGCGGCATGGGCGCCTATTCACCGGCTCCAGTCATGGATGAAGCCATGGTCGAGCGCACCATGCGCGAGATCATCGAACCCACCATGCGCGGCATGGCCGAAATGGGCGCGCCTTTCACCGGCGTCCTTTATGCGGGCCTCATGATCACGCGCGATGGCCCGAGCCTGATCGAGTACAATGTCCGCTTCGGTGATCCCGAATGCCAGGTGCTGATGCTGCGCCTGAAGGACGACATCGTGCCGATCCTGAAAGCCGCAGCCGACGGCGCGCTCGAAGGCATTACACCAAGCTGGCGGGACGACGCCGCCATGACCGTCGTCATGGCTGCACCCGGCTATCCGGCCTCGGCCGAAAAAGGCAGCGTGATCCGCGGTCTGGACGAGGCGTCAGAGCCGGCGGAAGTCGAAATCTTCCACGCAGGCACGGCCATGAAAGGCGGCGAACTCACCGCCAGTGGCGGCCGCGTCCTCAACGTCACCGCCCGCGGCAAGACCGTCACGGAAGCTGCCGCAAAAGCCTATGAAGCCGTGGACAAGGTCAACTGGCCCGAAGGCTTCTGCCGCCGCGATATTGGTTGGAGAGCGATTGAGCGCGAGCGGGGGTGAGGTTAATTTTTGGTCTTGAGATGGGTGTCCACTTTGAGCTGAAGATGATTACGGTCACTGAATCTTTTCGCAATAGTATTGTTCATCAGTTTGATAAGGGACTTCGCCTCCTTTAAGTCGTTGCTCGCGTAGCTATGCATGCTCACAAGGAGGTTGTTTAGGTTGTGAGAGCGATAGCGATACTCGTTGCGGGCGGCGGTCGGTATCGCTGTAGTGACGTGACCGTGATTAAATGTGCTAAATGGCAGCAAAAAACGTTCCATTTCATCCCGTAACTCGTTGTATCTTATAAATGATTTCTCTAGGGAGCCACACCTCTCCGAAAGTAGGAAGCACCTATTGATCACTTCGGCTGTTCCTGCATTTACGAACGCGGTGAAATCTTTCGCGTCGTAGGCTACGTTCGTCTCATTTTCTCCAGTATGGGTTTTTACGATCTGCCAAGGTTCAAAACCTCCGGGCGGATTAGAAACATCCTTTAGGGCGAGGGTAATAGTGTATATACGATTGGCAATTTGCATTGTGCTGACAAGGCAGGTGACAGCGCGGGCGTGCTCTTCTTCTTGACGCTCTACGTCATCGCGCTTGAAAACTTCATTAGATGTTTTTCGGGCGGTAGCGTACGAAATGACACCTCCAAGTGATGCTCCACCGAGACCAGCGAGTAGGGTCGCTACATTGGAGGTTGAGAAGAAACTCCCAATTGCTCCTTCCCACCGGTCCATAGCGCCTCCTGAGTAAATCGCTAATATGACGAATATTGTAAGCAGGTATACAAGACGTTCGACACGCCAATCTGCGAACATGGTTTCACCTCGAAACTGATACAAACAATCTGTAGTAGAATCTGTTCCGTGAAGGCAAGGTTTAGCGGTGAAGAAGACTACAGATAGTTTGACGTTTACGTAAAAAGAAATTATCCAGATTTCCACCATTCCCCGCTGGCCTCGGCAACTGTCTGCCGCTAGCGTTCGGGCGCTTGTTTCGGAGGAGATCTCGCATGTATCGCGCACCTGTCGATGAAATCGCTTTTACCCTCAATCACGTCACCGGCATGAAGCAGGCGCTGGAGGCCGGGCGCTATGGGGATCTGTCGGCCGATCTGGTCGATGCGATCCTGGCCGAAGCCGGGCGTTTTGCCGCCGAGGAGATCGTGCCGCTTGCGAAGATCGGCGACGAGCAGGGTGCGGTCTGGAAGGATGGTGAAGTCACCATGCCGAAGGGCTGGGGCGATCTCTACAAGGCCTGGTGCGAGGGCGGATGGAACGGGCTTGCAGCGCCCGAGGAACATGGCGGGCAGGGCCTGCCCATGACGCTGTTGGTCGCCACGCAGGAAATGTGGAATTCCGCCAGCATGGCCTTCGCGCTCTGCCCGACGCTGACGCAGGGTGCCATCGAGGCGGTTGAGGCTCATGCTTCCGAGGAGCTGAAGCGGATATATCTGGAAAAGCTCGTTTCCGGCGAGTGGAACGGCACCATGAACCTGACCGAGCCGCAGGCCGGTTCCGATCTCAATGCGCTGACCGCGCGGGCCGAGCGCCGCGAGGATGGCAGCTACCGCATTTTCGGCCAGAAGATCTTCATCACCTTCGGCGAGCACGACATGACGGACAATATCGTCCATCTGGTGCTGGCACGCCTGCCCGATGCGCCAAAGGGCACCAAGGGCATCTCGCTCTTCCTCGTGCCGAAATATCTGGTCAATGATGACGGCTCCATCGGCGCGCGCAACGATGTCTTCTGCGCTTCCATCGAGCACAAGCTTGGCATTCACGCGTCCCCCACCTGCACCATGATTTATGGTGACGGTCGTTTTGGCGAGGAAAAGGGGGCCATCGGCTGGCTGGTCGGTGAGGAAAATCGCGGTCTGGCCTGCATGTTCACCATGATGAACAATGCGCGTCTTGCCGTTGGCATGCAGGGCGTTGCAATTGCCGAAGCCGCCTATCAGCGCGCGCTGGCCTATGCGCAGGAGCGCCGTCAGGGACGCGCGCCGGGCGCTTCGAGCGACGGCATGAGCCCGATCGTCGAACATCCAGACGTCGCACGCATGCTTTTGACCATGAAGGCCATGACGCAGGCCTCGCGCGCAATCACCTATTCCTGCGCCCATGCCATCGACATGGCACGTCTGAGCGAAGGTGATGAGGCACGCCATTGGCAGGAACGCGCCAATCTGCTTACCCCGCTCGCAAAGGCCTTCCCCACCGATATCGGCGTTGAGGCCGCTTCGCTTGGCGTGCAGGTGCATGGCGGCATGGGCTTCATCGAGGAGACCGGTGCCGCTGTTCTTTACCGCGATGCGCGCATTGCGCCGATCTATGAAGGCACCAACGGCATTCAGGCCATCGACCTCGTCATGCGCAAGCTGCCTCAATCCGGCGGTGACCATGTGCGCGGCTTCATCAAGGAATTGCGCGAGACCGCAGAGCGCGTGCGTGGCGCGAACATGGCCGAGCTTGGCGATACCGGGAACCTGCTGATCGAAAGCCTCGACCATCTGCAGGAAACCACCGATTTCCTGATGAGCCAGACCGGCGAGGGTGCAATGGAGAAAGCGCTATCAGGCGCGACCCCATATCTGCGCCTCTTCGCGCTGGCCGCAGGTTCCACGATGCTTGCAGGCGGCGCGGTTTCTGCTTCGGATGCGAAGATGGCAAGCCTTACGCGTTATCTGGCCGAAAACCATCTGCGCGAGACCGCCGGTCTTCGACAGGCGGTGATCGATGGCGGCGAAAGCCTCAAGGCTGCCGCCAGCCTCTTTGCAGCTTGAAGTCGGGGAGAGCGTCTTGAGCGAATTCATCCAGATCGAGCGTCGCGGCGCGGTGCAGGTCATCCGCCTCAACCGTCCGGAAAAGAAGAACGCCATCACCCGCGACATGTATGCCGCCATGGCAGGCGCGCTGATTGAGGGCGATGGCGATGACACCGTGCGCTGCCACGTCATGCTCGGCGTGCCGGGCATCTTCTCCGCCGGCAACGACATGGGCGACTTCATGGCGGTCGCCACCGGTCAGGAAGGCGGCAACGAGGTCTTCGACTTCCTGTTGGCACTGGCACAGGCGAAGAAACCCATCGTCTCCGGGGCGGACGGCATTGCGGTGGGCATCGGTACGACGATCCATCTGCATTGCGACCTGACCTTCGCAACACCGCAGACGCAGTTCCACACGCCCTTCGTTGATCTGGGGCTTGTTCCCGAGGCTGGTTCGAGCCTCATCGCGCCTCAAAGCCTCGGCGCACAGCGCGCGTTCGCGCTGCTGGCGATGGGCGAGAAACTGCCGGCCGAAGAAGCGCAAGCCGCAGGCCTGATCTACAAGGTGGTGGACGCCGGCGCTCTCGAGAATGCGGTGTTCGAGGCGGCTGAACGTCTGGCGGCCAAGCCGCCGCAGGCACTGTCCATCGCCCGCGATCTGATCCGTGGCCCGCGGGATGCCGTTGTTGAGCGCATTAAGCAGGAAGGCGAGCATTTCAAGGCGCGGCTGAAGTCCGATGAAGCGCGACAGGCCTTCATGGCGTTCCTCAGCCGGTCACAGAAAAAATAACTTCTTGCCCTTGCGGCCTTGCCCGTTCGACAATAGGCACCACTTATAACACTTCTGCCGCCGTCCTTCAGGCGGCAGCGACTGCGCGCTTTGCGGGGACTAGGTGAACGAAATCGTCGAACGCTGGGTCACGGACGAGTCCATAGACCGTTATTCACTGGAACAGCTTCCGGTGTCGATCACCGTTGCCGATCCGCGGCAGCCGGACATGCCGCTCGTCTTCGTCAACGCCGCCTTCGAGCAGACCACCGGCTACAGCTCCGACGAGGTCATCGGTCGCAACTGCCGCTTTCTCCAGGGCGAGCGGAGCGACAAGACGTCCGTCGCGGCAATCCGCGCGGCCATCGAGGAAGGGCGTTCGATCGAAATCACGCTCCTCAACTATCGCAAGGACGGCACGACCTTCTGGAACGATCTCCATCTCGCACCTTTGCGTAATGCCAAGCAGGAGATCGTCTATTTTGTCGGCATACAGAAGCCGGTTGGTGATCCGAACGAAACCGCCAATTCGCTTGTCGCGGCCGACCTGAAGCTCCAGGAAATACAGCACCGGGTGAAAAACCACCTCGCCATGGTGGTCAGCCTTATCCGGATGCATGCGCACAACGCCCCACCGGAACTTGGCGGGCGGTTCGACAGTCTGTCGCAGCGGGTGGAAAGCCTGCAGCTTCTCTACGAGCAACTGACGGAGAAATCCTCCCGCAGGCATGTCTCCGACAACCGCATCCAACTCGACAGCTACCTGTCGAGCATTGTCGAGGCGACGGTGGAGCTTGATCCCGATCGTCGGATCAAGACCGATATCCATGTCGAGAAGGTCTATGTCTCGGTGGATCTGGCGACCCATCTGGGCATGCTGGTCTCAGAAATCGTCACCAACGCGCTGCAGCATGCCTTCGAGGGCCGCGAAAACGGTGTGATCGGTCTGCGCATTGGCAAGACGCCGGACGGTGCAGTGCGCATTGCAGTGTCTGATGATGGCGTGGGCCTGCCCGAAAATGTGCAATGGCCTTCGACCAAGAGCTTGGGCGGGCGCATCATCAAGTCGATGAGTGCCGCCCTTGGTGCCAGGACAGAAATCGTTCGCGATAACGGCACCACCTTCAAGATCATGGTGCCGCTGTCAGATGCGGACTAGGCGCCACGGCGCGGCCGATGGCAGCGTGTGATCGACTTACGGATAAAGCCGCGTCGTCTTCCAACTGTCACCTTCGCGTTCGAACAGCAGCCGGTCGTGCAGGCGGAATGGCTTGTCCATCCAGAATTCGATCTGCACCGGCTTGATGCGGAAGCCGGACCAGTGGTCGGGGCGTGGAATGTCGCCGATAGGGTAGCGCGCGGTGTATTCCGCGACGGCTTTCTCCAAGGCAAATCGACTTTCCAGCGGGCGCGACTGTTTGGAAGCCCAAGCGCCAATGCGGCTGCCGCGCGGACGCGTCGCATAATAGGCGTCGGCCTCCGCGTCGGTGACCTGCTCGACCAGGCCGCGCACGCGCACCTGACGGCGCAGGCTTTTCCAGTGAAAGCAGATCGCTGCCTTCGGGGTGGCAAGCAGTTCGCGCCCCTTGGCGCTTTCGAGATTCGTGTAGAAAACGAAGCCCTGCGTATCGAAGCCCTTCAGGAGCACCATGCGCACATCGGGCAGGCCGTCAGGATCAACGGTTGCAAGCGACATCGCATTCGGGTCGTTCGGCTCCGTCTCCTTTGCTTCGTCCAACCACTCGCCAAACAGCGCAAAAGGCTCAGTGCGCTCGGTGAAATCACCCATCGTTAACCAATTCCTTACCCTGTGGGTCCCTACTGGGATGAAGGCTTAAGAGCATGCCTATGGGGACATTTCAATCAAGGGGCTACTGAAGCTGATGATTGTGGCAGTGGCGAAGATGGGCATGCTGGCGGGGCTCGCTCTCCTGCTCGCCGCCTGCGTCGGCCCGGGCCGCGGTCTTGAAACCACGGCACGCTCCATCGATCGCGAACTGACGACTGGCACCATCGCACCGCAAAAGCCTGCCTTTCCGCATAACATGGCGGAAGACATTCCCTTCATGCTCTCTGCCCTTACAAATGTTGCAGAAGGTGGTTCGAGCGCGCAAAGCTTGAAATGGGAAAACGTGGAGACCGGTGCAAGAGGGGTTCTGACTGCATCCATCGCGACCAGCGAAACACCCTCCTGCCGCGCTGTCTCCACCACCCGCGAAAGCTTCGAAGGCATCAGCCTCTACCAGGGCGAAGCCTGCCGATTGCCGTCCGGAAGCTGGTTTCTGAAGCATCTGGAAAAGCTTTGAAACCTGTTGCTGCACTGGAATTTGCGCCGAAGAATGCGCATATAAGTGCGCGAAACCAAATGTAATTCCTGAAGAGGCGCAATATTCAGCGCCCGCGCTAGGCAAGACGAGGCATGAGAAACCCTTATGACGTGCTGGGCGTGTCCAAAGGCGCGTCCGAAAAAGAGATCAAGTCCGCGTTCCGCAAGCTCGCCAAGCAGTATCATCCCGACCAGCGTCCGGATGATCCCAAGGCGAAGGAGCGTTTCGCCGAGATTAGCCAGGCCTACGACATCATAGGCAACGAAAAGTCGCGCAAGGCTTTCGACAATGGTGAGATCGACGAAACCGGCAAGCCACGCTTCCACGGCTTCGAAGGTGGCGCGCATGGTGACCCGTTTGCCGGGTTCCGGCGCGGCGGCGGCCGTGGCCACAGCTCACATTTCGAGTTCCATGCGGGCGGTTCCGACGGCGCGGGCTTCGGTGGCGAAGATATTTTCAGCGAGATATTCGGCCAGGCATTTGGTGGCGGCGGGCGCACGCGCTCGACGCGCGGCAAGCAGCAACGGCCCGAAGGGATGGGCGACACGCATGTCGCGCTAGGTGTGACCATCGAGGAGATCGCGACGGCAGCCAAGGTCACCGCCCAGTTTCCCGATGGCCGCAAGCTGGCGGTGAAGCTTCCCCGCTATGTGGAAGACGGCCAGACCATCCGCCTCAAGGGGCAGGGCAGCGAAACGCCCTTCGGCCAGCGGGGGGATGCGCTTGTAAAGCTGCGCTTCAAGCCGCATCCGCGCTACCGCATTGAAGGTCGCGATCTTCATGTCGATCTGCCGGTCTCTCTCAAGGATGCGGTGCTCGGCGCAAAGGTTGCCGTCGAAACGCCGACGGGGAAGCTGGCCGTGCGCGTCCCCGAATGGTCGAGCTCCGACAAGACCTTACGCCTGAAGGGCAGGGGACTGCCGCTCAAGACGGGCGGTGAGGGCGACCTCTACGTGCATGTTCGCATCATGCTGCCCGAGGGTGGTGATCCCGAGCTCGAAGCGCTGTTCCGCCGCCAGGAGGCATGAAAAGAGCCTGTTGCGGCCTTCCGCGTGCCGTAGAAGCTTGATGCTTTTCCGGCTCTGTGCGATACGGCAGCGCCGTAACCGAGTTCGGAGAAGAGTCAATGGCAGGTGGCAATGGCCTGATGGCCGGCAAGCGGGGTCTCATCCTCGGCGTCGCAAACAATCGGTCGATCGCTTGGGGTATCGCCAAGGCATGCGCCAATGAAGGCGCGGAATTGGCGCTGACCTATCAGGGAGAGCCGCTGAAGAAGCGCGTAGAGCCTCTGGCAGACGAGCTTGGTGCGATCACGGTCGGGCATCTGGATGTTACCGATCAGGATTCCATGGATGCGGTGTTCGCCGAGATCGAGAAGCGCTGGGGCAAGCTCGATTTCCTCGTCCATGCCATCGCATTCTCTGACAAGAGCGAGTTGGACGGCCGCTATATCGAGACGTCGCGGGAGAACTTCCTGCGCTCGATGGATATCTCGGTCTATTCCTTCACTGAAATCGCCCGTCGTGCCGAACCGCTCATGAGTGATGGCGGCTCCATGCTGACGCTGACCTATTATGGTGCGGAAAAGGTCATGCCGCACTACAATGTCATGGGCGTTGCCAAGGCGGCGCTCGAAGCAAGCGTGCGATATCTCGCTGTTGATCTGGGCGGCAAGAATATTCGCGTCAATGCGATTTCGGCAGGTCCGATCAAGACGCTGGCTGCTTCCGGCATTGGCGACTTCCGCTACATTCTGCGCTGGAACGAGTACAACTCGCCGCTCAAGCGCGTTGTCACCACGGACGAAGTGGGCGATTCCGGCCTTTATTTCCTCTCGCATCTCTCGCGCGGTGTGACCGGCGAAGTGCTTCATGTCGACTCCGGCTACCATGTCGTCGGCATGAAAGCCGTCGATGCACCCGACATTTCCGTCGTCAAGGACGACTGATCCAAACTCGAACAGGCCGGGCCTGTGCCCGGCCATGGGGCGCAGGATTTGTTTCCGCTTACCTATATAGTCCGCCACGGTCAGACGGACTGGAATGTTGAAGGCCGGCTGCAGGGACAGGCCGACACGGATATCAACACGCTTGGCCGCCAGCAGGCAGATCGCAACGGCGCAAAGCTGCGCGAGCTGATCCAGCGGCCCGATGAGTTCGATTTCGTTGCAAGCCCGCTCAGGCGCACCTGTGAAACCATGGAACGCATTCGTTCCGGCATGGGACTGCCCGCCCGGGGTTACCGTACCGACCCGCTTTTGAAGGAAGTGCATTTCGGCGACTGGCAGGGTTTCACCCACGCCGAGCTGGAAGCAGCCAATCCCGGCTGCACCGAGGGGCGATCTTCAAACAAGTGGCGGTTCATGCCGCCAGGTCGCGATGCGGAGAGCTACGAGAAAATGTCCCTTCGAATGAAGACATTCCTCGACAAGCTCAACGGCCCAACTGTCTGCGTCACCCATGGCGGCATCATCCGCGCCGTCTTCCACCTGATCGGAGGATTGGACGGTGATGAAGCTGCTGCCATGGACGTGCCACAGGATCGGATCCTGCGGCTCTCGGATGGCAAGCTTGAATGGCTTTGAGCCTTATTCCGGTACGAAAAGATCGGTGATCTGCTTCGTGCCCTCGACCTCGGTGAAGGCGATCACGACCATGCTGCCGGCCTCGATGCTGGAAGCATCCATTTCTGCGGGTAGCTTGTAGGTCTGGCCGTCTTCAAGCGTGACGGTCATCTTCTCCGTGTCCACGCTCTGGACGATGCCGTCAGTGTCGGCAGCACTTGCCGGAAGGGCAAGGAAAGTGGCTAGAGCAAGAGCGAAAGCAAAAGCGCTACGCATTGTTCATCCTCTGTTGTCAAAGCCCGGCTTGTGCCGGTCGGTATCCAGTGTCACTAATCCCGCGCGATTGTGTCAAAAGTAGTTCCCTTCCAAGGTTTGACCATGGAAGGGAAGGCAAATACAAGCACGCGCAAGGCGGGCGCGGAGGAAGGGTTCATGTCGCACAACACGTTTGGTCATCTGTTTCGGGTCACCACCTGGGGCGAGAGCCATGGGCCGGCCATCGGCTGCGTCATCGACGGGTGCCCGCCCGGTATTGAATTCACTCAGGAAGAGATCCAGCAGGACCTTGATCGACGTCGCCCCGGTCAGTCGCGTTTCGTCACCCAGCGCCGTGAGCCCGATCAGGTGAAAATCCTGTCTGGCGTACTGCCGCAGGAAGACGGCACGCTTGTTACCACCGGCACGCCGATTTCGATGATGATCGAAAATGTCGATCAGCGCTCGAAAGACTATGGCGAGATCGCCAAGCGCTTTCGCCCCGGCCATGCTGACTACACCTATGATGTGAAATACGGCCTGCGCGATTATCGCGGCGGCGGGCGTTCCTCCGCGCGAGAAACGGCAACGCGTGTTGCCGCTGGTGCATTGGCGCGCAAGATCGTGCCCGGCATGAAGGTTCGCGCAGCACTTGTTGGCATGGGTGAAAAGGAAATCGACCGCGCCAACTGGGACTGGGATTTCATCGGCAGTGCCGAAAATCCCTTCTTCACGCCCGACCCCGCCTCCGTACCTGTCTTCACCGATTATCTTGACACGATCCGCAAGAACGGATCTTCCGTCGGTGCGGTGATCGAAGTCGTGGCCGAAGGCGTGCCGGCAGGTCTCGGTGCGCCGATCTATGCCAAGCTCGACCAGGAAATCACTGCCAATCTCATGTCCATCAACGCCGTGAAGGGTGTTGAGATCGGCAACGGCTTTGAGGCAGCCCGCATCACCGGCGAGGAGAATGCCGACGAAATGCGCATGGGCGACGACGGCAAGCCGGTTTTCCTGTCCAACAATGCAGGTGGTGTGCTGGGTGGCATCTCCACCGGCGAACCCATTGTCGCGCGCTTTGCCGTGAAGCCGACCTCGTCCATCCTGACCCCGCGCAAGTCCATCGACAAGGATGGCGCTGAGGTGGATGTGATGACCAAGGGGCGTCACGACCCCTGCGTGGGTATTCGCGCAGTACCGATCGCCGAAGCCATGGTCGCGTGCGCGATCGCCGACCATTATCTGCGCCATCGCGGCCAGACCGGCCGTATCTGAGGAATATTTCACATGGCATATGACCAGAAGAAGGTAGTCGAAGCGCTGCGCGCCTTTGAGCGTGGCGAGATCGTCGTCGTCATGGATGATGACGGGCGTGAAAACGAGGGCGACCTGATTGTAGCGGCCGTACATTGCACGCCTGAAAAGATGGCCTTCATCGTGCGCCACACTTCCGGCATTGTGTGCACGCCCATGCCGCGTGCGGAAGCACGCCGCCTGCAGCTGACGCCGATGGTTGCGGAAAATGATGCACCCCATCAGACCGCTTTCACCGTCAGTGTCGATTTCAAGCACGGCACCACAACCGGCATTTCCGCAGACGACCGTACGCTGACCGTGCGTAATCTTGCCAATCCCAATGTCGGCGTGGACGACTTCGTGCGCCCCGGCCACATTTTCCCGCTGGTTGCGCGTGAGGGCGGCGTTCTCATGCGCTCCGGCCACACGGAAGCTGCCGTTGACCTGTGCAAACTGGCAGGTCTTCCGCCCGTCGGTGTGATCTGCGAACTCGTCAATGACGACGGCACGGTCATGCGCGGCCCCGACGTGCAGGCGTTTGCGGAGAAGCATGAGCTGAAGCAGGTCACCGTTGCCGATCTCATCGCCTATCGCCAGCGCCAGGAAACGCTGGTGGAGCGCACCGACAGCTTCACGGTGGATACGCCGGCAGGTCAGGCCACCGGCCATGCCTACACGCTGCCCTGGGAAGCCATGCAGCATGTCGCCATAGTGTTTGGTGATATCCGCGACGGAGAGGATATTCCGGTGCGCCTGCATACGGAGAATGTCGTGGAAGATGTTTTCGGTCGCGAAGCGCGGCTGCAGAAGACCATGGAGCACATGGCCACCGAGGGCAGGGGCGTTCTCGTCTATCTGCGCGAGGGTTCTCTTGGTGTGGCTCACCAGCAGCGCCGGCCAATGGGCGGTGAGGCCGAAGCCCATCAGGAAGCCCTCCAGCGAGAGAGTGAATGGCGTGAAATTGGCCTTGGCGCGCAGATCCTCCGCGATCTCGGCATCAGCTCGATCAAGCTGATCGCATCGCGCGAGCGCCATTATGTGGGGCTGGAAGGTTTCGGCATCAGGATTTCCTCAACCGAGATCGTCTGACACGCCATCGCGCTGAACGATTACCAGCGGTGACTTTATGAGGAGGGGCGTGGTCAAACGCCCCTTCAGCGCATATATCGGTTGAATGGTCACACGCATCTTCACCCATTCCGACTGTCTGGAACACGACACCCCCCTCGGTCATCCCGAGCGGGCCGATCGCCTGCGGGCAATAGAGAAGGTGCTGTCTCACGACATCTTCGACCCGCTGGAACGCTTCGAGGCTCCACTCGCCGATGAGGATGCGATCCTGCTTGCCCATCCGCAGGAGTATCGCCAGCGCGTGAAGCAAGCGATTCCTGCCGAGGGGAGAGCGAAGATCGACGAGGATACGAGCGTCAGCCCGAGAAGCATGGACGCCGCACTCCGCGCGATAGGTGGCGCCACGGCGGCCGTTGACGCTGTTTTCAACAGGGAATGCGACAACGCCTTCGTGGCCACGCGACCGCCCGGTCATCACGCCGAAAAGAACCGGGCCATGGGCTTCTGCCTCTTCAACAATGCCGCCATCGCCGCGCGTCATGCGCAACAGCAGCATGGAGCAGAGCGCGTCGCCATCATCGATTGGGACGTGCATCACGGCAACGGCACCCAGGATATCTTCTGGGACGACCCGAGCGTGCTCTACTGCTCCACCCACGAAATGCCGCTTTATCCGGGCACCGGCGCGGAAAGCGAGACGGGTGCTGGCAATATCTGCAATGTGCCGCTCAGGCGCGGCGACGGCGGAGTGGCCTTCCGCGACGCGATGGATTCGGTGATCCTGCCGCGCCTGGTGCAGTTCTCGCCCGACCTCATCATCATTTCGGCGGGTTTTGATGCCCACTACCGGGACCCGCTCGCCGAACTTACATTTACCGAGGATGACTTCTCCTGGGCGACGGCAGAACTCATGGACAAGGCAGCACGCTTTTGCTCCAACCGGATTGTCAGCGTGCTGGAAGGCGGTTACGACCTTGAAGGACTGGCCCTGTCTGTCGCGGCCCATGTTGGCCGCCTGATGAAAGGATGAAGTGAATGGAAGCCGAAGCCGAAAACGCCAATGGCGACATCAAGGCGATGAGCTTTGAACAGGCGCTCGACGCGTTGGAAAGCATCGTCAACGATCTGGAACGCGGCGACGTGCCGCTGGAGCAGTCGATCCGCATCTATGAGCGCGGTGAAGCGTTGAAGGCCCATTGCGACCGCCTGCTGAAGGCTGCCGAAGACAAGGTGGAAAAGATCCGCCTGTCACGCGAGGGTCAGCCTGCCGGTGTGGAGCCGCTGGACCCGCAGTAAAGATTGTACGCCGCTCGCTAGAATGCGGGCGGCAGGAATGAAGGTTGAAAACGTGACCAAGCCAGAAACCCCGCTCCTCGACAAGGTGCGGCTGCCAGGTGATCTCAAGGGACTGAGCGAAGACGAGCTGGTGCAGCTTGCCAACGAGCTGCGCCTGGAGATGATCGACGCCGTCTCGCAGACAGGTGGTCACCTGGGGGCTGGTCTGGGTGTCGTGGAGCTGACCGTCGCACTCCATCACGTTTTCGATACGCCGGCCGATCGCATCATCTGGGATGTCGGCCATCAGGCCTATCCGCACAAGATCCTGACTGGCCGTCGCGACCGGATTCGCACGCTGCGCCAGGAAGGCGGTCTTTCCGGCTTCACCAAGCGCTCCGAGAGCGAATATGACCCGTTCGGTGCCGCGCATTCCTCCACCTCCATCTCCGCCGGTCTCGGCATGGCCGTGGCGCGCGATCTCCAGGGCGGCCGCAACAATGTCATCGCGGTCATCGGCGATGGCGCAATGTCCGCCGGCATGGCCTATGAGGCCATGAACAATGCGGGCGCACTGGATGCGCGGCTGATCGTCATTCTCAACGACAACGACATGTCGATCGCCCCGCCGCAAGGTGCGATGAGCGCCTATCTGGCGCGTCTGGCTTCCGGCCGCACCTATCAGGGCTTCCGCGACTTCGGAAAGAAGCTTTCCTCCTATCTCGGCAAGAATGTCGACCGCGCAATCACCCGCGCGGTGGAGCATGCGCGTGGCTATGTCACCGGGGGCACACTGTTTGAGGAAATGGGCTTCTTCCACATCGGTCCCATCGACGGACATAATATGGAGCACCTCGTTCCGGTGCTGAAAAATGTCCGTGACCACGGGCAGGGCCCGGTGCTGATCCATGTCGTGACCCAGAAAGGCAAGGGCTATCCGCCCGCAGAGGCTGCTGCCGACAAGTATCACGGCGTCTCGAAATTCGACGTCATCACGGGCGCGCAGGCCAAGGCACCTTCCAACGCCCCGGCTTATACTAAGGTCTTCGCGCAGGCACTGATGGAAGAAGCGCGCGAGGACGACAAAATTGTCGCCGTAACCGCTGCCATGCCTTCGGGCACGGGTCTGGACCTCTTCGGCAAGGAATTCCCTGAGCGCACATTTGATGTCGGCATAGCCGAGCAGCATGGCGTGACCTTTGCGGCAGGCATGGCGACCGAAGGCTACAAGCCGTTCTGCGCGATCTATTCCACATTCCTGCAACGCGCTTACGATCAGGTCGTGCATGATGTCGCGATACAGAACTTGCCTGTTCGCTTCGCCATCGACCGTGCGGGCTATGTGGGCGCGGATGGTGCGACCCATTGCGGCGCTTTCGACATTGCCTATCTTGCAAGCCTGCCGAACATGGTGGTCATGGCCCCGTCTGACGAGGCGGAGTTGAAGCATATGGTCGCGACTGCTGTCGCCCATGATACTGGCCCTATCGCCTTCCGCTATCCGCGTGGCAACGGCGTGGGCGTGGAAATGCCGGAGCGCGGCCAGAAGCTTGAGATCGGCAAGGGCCGCATCGTGAAGGAAGGCAACAAGATCGCCATCCTCTCATTGGGCACCCGCTTGGCCGACAGCCTCAAGGCTGCTGACGAGCTGGATGCGGCGGGTCTCTCCACCACGGTTGCCGATGCGCGTTTTGCAAAGCCGCTTGACGAGGCGCTTCTGCGCCAGCTTGCTGCCGATCATGAAGTTCTGGTCACCATTGAGGAAGGCTCGGTCGGCGGTTTCGGATCGCAGGTTCTGCATTTCCTGAGCAATGCAGGTCTGCTCGACCATGGCTTGAAAGTGCGTTCCATGGTTATGCCGGACGTGTTCATGGATCACGCCAAGCCGGAAAAGATGGTGGCGGACGCCGGACTGGATGCCAATGGTATCGTCAAAACCGTTTTTGCAGCGCTTGGGCGTCAGCAAACCGTAGCGCGCGCCTGACAGGCGGCGGGGGCGAAGTCATGAACGAGCCCGCACGACTGCGGCTTGACCAGTTGCTGGTCGAGCGGGGCTTCTTTGCAAGCCGCGCCCGCGCCCGCGATGCGGTGCTTCGCGGCACGGTTTTGGTTGAAGGCGAGGCAGCCGTGAAAGCAGGCCAATTGGTGGCTGCAACGGCCTCAGTATCGGTGGCTGACCCCGCCCAAGGCTATGTCTCGCGCGCTGCTCTCAAACTGCTTCACGGGCTCGACGCTTTCGAAATCGATCCCGCCGGCTGCATGGCCCTTGATGTAGGCGCATCCACCGGCGGCTTTACGCAGGTCCTGCTTGAGCGCGGTGCCCGCCATGTTTTGGCCATCGATGTAGGGCGCGATCAGCTTGCCGAAACACTGCGCGAGGATCGGCGCGTGACCTCCATCGAAGGGCTTAATGCGCGCGAACTTGAGCGGTCTCACCTGGGCAATCTGAAGATTGACCTCATCGTTTCCGATGTCAGCTTCATCTCGCTGAAACTGGCGCTACCGCCTGCCTTGGCGCTGGCCGAGCGCGGCGCGAAGGCCCTGCTGCTCGTCAAACCGCAATTCGAAGTGGGACGCGAAAAGATCGGTAAGGGCGGCATCCTGCGTGACCGCGAAGACGGGGTCCGTGTCGCCGACGATTTGAGGCTATGGCTCGATCAACAGCCGGGCTGGCGCGCAACCGGCCTTGTTCCGTCACCCATCGAGGGCGGTGATGGCAACCGCGAATTTTTGCTGAGTGGGTGCAAGGACCAATGACAAGACTGACCATTGAAAGCCTCGGCGCCCAGGGCGACGGTATCGCCAATACCCCATCCGGACCGGTCTTCGTGCCGCAGGCATTGCCCGGCGAAGAGGTGGAAGCCGAGATCGTGAAGGGCAGGGCACGCGCCGTGTCGGTCGTAACGCAAGCGCCCCAACGCGTGACACCTCCCTGCAAGCATTTTCATGACTGCGGTGGCTGCGTGATCCAGCATCTGGAGCGCTCCCCTTACGAGGAATGGAAGCGCCAGAAAGTCGTGCAGGCGCTGGGCAGCCGCGGTTTGCAGGCGCAGGTGGAGCCGCTCGTTTCCTGCCCAGCCCATGCCCGCCGCCGCGTGGCGCTGACCGCTCGCAAGATCGGCAACCGCACGCTGCTTGGTTACAACGCCCGCCAGTCGCACCATGTCGTTGATGTGGAAGAGTGTCCCATCGCGCGACCGGAAATTGTCTCGGCTCTGCCGCAACTGCGCGAGCTTGCCGCCATCCTGGCGGCCACGCCCAAACCCTTTCGCGTCGCGGTCACGGTTACCCAGACCGGGCTGGACATTGCCGTGGATGGTGCAGGCAAGGTCGCCGAGAGGGCTCGCCAGAAGGCGCTGACATTCAGTGTCGAGCAACGCTTTGCCCGTCTCGTGCTGGATGGCGAGGCGCTTGTCGAACGTCAGAAGCCTGTGCTTGCGGTGGGCAAGGCCGCTGTAATCGTTCCGCCTGCTGGCTTCACCCAGGCCGTTGCCGAGATCGAGCAGGTGATGGCTGAACTCGTCTGCGGGCATCTGGAAAGGTCCAAACATGCCGCAGATCTCTTCTCCGGCCTCGGCACTTTTGCGTTGCGGCTTGCCGAAAATCGACGCGTGCACGCGGTTGAAGGCGACGCTGCCTCGCTTGCCGCACTCGATGCTGCTGCACGGCAGACGCCGAGCTTGAAGCCGGTCACCGTCGAGAAGCGGGACCTTTTCCACCGCCCGCTTCTGGCAAAGGAACTCGACCAGTTCGACGGCGTCGTCTTCGATCCGCCGCGCGCCGGAGCGGAAGATCAGTGCCGACAGCTTGCGCGGGCGAAGGTGAAACGCATCGCAGCGGTCTCCTGCAACCCCGGCACGCTTGCCCGTGATCTGGCGGTGCTTGTGGAAGGCGGCTATCGCATCACGCGGGTGGTGCCGCTCGACCAGTTCCTGTGGTCGCCCCATGTAGAGGTTGTGGCGCTGCTGGAGCGATAGCCCTAGCGCCTCAGTAGTCCATCCACATAGCGCGGCACGACCTTTGTCGCTGGTCCATGGATCAGCTCGCCGAATTGGCGCATGCTTTGCGACGGCTCAAGATTGAGCTCCACCGTATGAGCGCCAGCACGTGCTGCTTCCTGCACGAATTGCGCGGCCGGATAGACATTGCCGCTGGTGCCGATGGAGAGAAAAAGGTCGCAGTCGCGCAAGGCGTCGTAGATGCGCTCCATGTGATAGGGCATCTCGCCGAACCAGACGACATCCGGGCGCATCGAGCCTTTCAGATGGCAACTGGGGCAGGGCGTGGCGGTTGACATGTCGCCCTCCCAGTCATGACGTTGGCCGCAATGGCTGCAAAGGGCGCGCTTCAGCTCGCCATGCATGTGGATGACATTCCGGCTGCCGCCGCGCTCGTGCAGATCGTCGATATTCTGCGTGACCAGCACAAGCCGTTCGCCATAGGCTTCTTCAAGGCGGGCGAGCGCCTTATGCGCGGCGTTCGGCTTCACCTTGGCCAGACCGGCGCGCCGCGCATTGTAGAAATCGTGCACAAGCTCGGGGTCGGCGTCGAAACCTTCAGGCGTGGCGACATCGCGATAGTCGTATTTCGACCAGATGCCATCCTTGTCGCGGAAGGTGTCGACGCCCGATTCGGCCGAGATGCCGGCACCGGTCAGTATGACGATCCGTTCGGGGCGCATCAGGCCTGCGTGCCACCAACTGTCATGCGGTCCATGCGCAGATGCGGCTGTCCGACGCCCACCGGCACGCCCTGTCCAGCCTTGCCGCACATGCCGATACCGGTGTCGAGCTTGGGATCATTGCCGACCATGGAGACGCGGTGCATGGCATCCGGTCCATTGCCGATCAGCATTGCGCCCTTGATGGGGTAGGACACCTTGCCGTCTTCGATCATGTAGGCTTCCGTGCAGCCAAAGACGAACTTGCCGGAGGTGATGTCCACCTGACCGCCACCGAAGGAAACGGCATAAATACCGTTCTTCACCGAAGCGATGATCTCTTCAGGGGTCTTGTCGCCGCCCGTCATATAGGTGTTGGTCATGCGCGGCATGGGTTCATGGGCGTAGGACTCGCGCCGGCCATTGCCGGTCGGCTTCATGCCCATCAGGCGCGCATTCTGCCGGTCCTGCATGTAGCCGACCAGCTTCCCGTCCTCGATCAGCACATTATAGGCAGACGGCGTGCCCTCGTCATCGATGGTCAGCGAGCCGCGGCGCTCGGCAATCGTGCCGTCATCGACGACCGTCACGCCCTTTGCTGCCACCTGCTGTCCCATAAGGCCCGCAAAGGCGGAAGTCTTCTTGCGGTTGAAGTCGCCTTCAAGCCCGTGGCCAACAGCCTCGTGAAGCATGACACCCGGCCAGCCATTGGCCAGAACGATGTCGAAAGTGCCTGCAGGCGCGGGTTTCGCGTCCAGATTGACCAGCGCCTGACGCAACGCCTCGCTGGCAGCAAACTGCCAATTGTCCTGCGCGATGAACTCGCCAAAGCTCGTGCGCCCACCCGCACCGTAGGACCCGGTTTCCTGCCGGTCGCCATCGCCGACAACCACGGAAACGTTGAAGCGCACGAGAGGACGAATGTCCTGCACCATCTCGCCATCGGCACGCATGATCTCCACATGCTGCCAGGAGGCGGCAAGCGAAGCCGTGACCTGGCGCACGCGCGGATCCCTGGCGCGCACCCACGCATCTATTTCTTCAAGAAGCCGCGCCTTCTGCTCGAAGCCCGGTGCCTCGATGGGATTCGCATCGCCATAAAGCTTGGTGTTGGTGCGTTGGGGCGCATCGGCCAGCGTGCCGGAATAGCCGCGCTTGACGGCTGAAACCGCCTCGGAAGCGCGCATGAGCGCCGCTTCGGACATGTCGCTCGAATGGGCATAGCCCGAAGTCTCGCCGGCAACCGCGCGCAGGCCAAAACCCTGATCCGTGTTGAAGCTCGCCGTCTTCAGCCGGCCATTGTCGAACATCAGCGCCTCGCCCTCGCGATATTCGAGGAAGAGTTCGCCATCATCCGCGCCTGAAATCGTGTTGGACACGATGCTTTTCAGCTTCTCGGGCGAACAGTCGAAGGCTTCGATCAATCTGCGGGGCATGAAATCTCCGGCGCTGCTTGGTTCACTTCGACCACATTTAAGGTGGAAGTCCGCCCGCTTCCAGAGGAAAGCGGACGCAGCACCGTCGCACAAGGAGGAGAGGCTCTAGTCGAGCGCGTCGAAGCCTTCGCCAAAGCCCTTGAGGTCAACGGGAATGCCGATGCCTTCCTCGGGCGTCTGGAAAACGATGAAGGTGGCCGCGGTGCCGTTGCGCAGCGTTTCGATCAGCGGCTCTTCCAGAATCACTTCCGCGTAACAGCCGTCCTGGAAACAGCGTACGAAATAGGCTCGGCCCATATCCTCGCCATCCACATGCAGCCCAAGCCCGTTGGGAAGCAGGACGCCGAGCGGCGCCAGAACGCGAAGGATTTCGGCCTTGTCGTCGGCAGTGCGCAGCACCACCACCGAAAGTCCAACCTCGGGCCGGTCTTCGGCGACCACATTCTGCATCATCGCGCATTGCTCGCTAGATGCGCCGGCTGGCGTGTCGCAAATGATGGACCATGCTCCATGGGTCGAGCGTACGGTCCCATTGCCCGCATTCTGTGCCGTCGCAGCTGGAATGCCCAGCGCCAGCGTGGCGATAACCGCAGCGGCTCGTGCAGCAAGTTTCATGAAGCTTGACCTCTTCCCTCGGCGAATCAGGGTAATTTATAATGCGGCCCGCAATGCTGAAAGGGGCCGTGTCAGTTGTAACAGAACCCCGGCACAATCATGGTCGAATGCGACTTTATTGCGAAGGAGGGTTATCGCGCGTGATTGTTCGGGAAATGTGTTGCTGACAGGGCGCGAAAATGGCGGATTTTGTGAAATAGGGCAAAAATGCCGCATGCCAGCGTGCACGCCTTCCTTGCGGTTCAAATGAGAGTATGATTTGAACGCGCCTATCATAATGCCAGAAGTCTCGATGTGGCTTCTGCTGCCATTCCGGCATGGCCGGAGAAGGCGGCCAAGAGCCGGCGCATCGATCAGGAGATGACGAGGGTGATGAGGAAATTTGTTGCAAGCCTTTGGCTTTCCGCGCTGACATTGGGCGCGACGGGAACCGCTCTGGCTGCCCAGCCGGAAGACTGGCAGTACCGCTTCCAGCCGGCCGCGACTGCGATCATGGAACAGATCCAGTGGTTTGAGGCCTATACGCTTTGGTTCATTGTTCCGATCACCATTCTGGTCATGGCTCTCCTGGCCTGGGTGATCGTGCGCTATCGCGCGAGCGCCAATCCTGAGCCTTCGCGCACCAGCCATAACACGCTGATCGAGGTCATCTGGACCCTTGGTCCGGTTCTGGTTCTTCTGTTCCTGGCCATCCCGTCCTTCCAGCTTCTCACCGCGCAGTATACGCCTGAAGAAGAGCCGGAGATCACCATCAAGGCCACGGGCGTCCAGTGGTACTGGGATTACGAGTATCAGGCAGAGGAGGAAGACGCTTCGGTTTCCTTCACTTCGCTGATGCTGCAGGAGGATGACCGCGAAGCAACCGGCAAGGAAGACACTGCGTCCTATCCGCGTCTTCTTGCGGTCGACAACGAAGTCGTGGTGCCGGTTGATACCACTGTGCGTCTTCTTATTACCGCCAGCGACGTGATCCACGCATTTGCCATGCCCGCCTTCGGTCTGAAGGTCGACGCTGTTCCCGGTCGCATCAACGAGACCTGGTTCAAGGCCGAGCGTGAAGGCCTCTATTACGGCCAGTGCTCCGAGCTTTGCGGCAAGGACCATGCCTATATGCCGATCGCTATCCGCGTGGTGTCCCGCGATCAGTACAGCCAGTGGCTTGATGCCGCGGCTGACGATCTTGAAGGCGCCAACCGCGCGCTGATGGCAGCGATCGAGAATGACAAGGACGAGGAGAAGGTCGCTTCCGCCGCTGAATAAGCAGGCGGTTGCGGACCTTTCAGAATTGGAGCGATAAGGAAATGGCAGGCGCTGCGACAACGCACGACACCCACCACGACCACAAGCCGAAAGGCTGGGTGCGCTGGGTCTATTCCACCAATCACAAGGATATCGGCACGCTTTATCTCATCTTCGCCATCATGGCGGGTGTGATCGGTGGTGCTCTTTCCGTATTCATGCGCTGGGAACTGGCCGAGCCGGGCATCCAGATCTTCCACGGTCTGGCTTCCATGGTTTACGGCTATGAAGGCGCTTCTGCCGTCGATGCCGGCAAGCACATGTATAATGTGTTCACCACCGCGCACGCGCTCATCATGATCTTCTTCATGGTCATGCCTGCGCTGATCGGTGGATTTGCCAACTGGATGATCCCGATCATGATCGGTGCGCCTGACATGGCGTTCCCGCGCATGAACAACATCTCCTTCTGGCTCCTGCCGCCGGCATTCATCCTCGTGATGATGTCCATGTTCGTTCCCGGTCCTTCGGGAGGCTTCGGCGCAGGTGGTGGCTGGACGATCTATCCTCCGCTCTCGACCTCCGGTCAGCCTGGTCCAGCGATGGATTTCGTGATTCTCGGCCTTCACATCGCCGGTGCATCCTCGATTCTCGGTGCCATCAACTTCATCACCACGATCTTCAACATGCGCGCCCCGGGCATGACGCTGCACAAGATGCCGCTCTTCGCCTGGTCGGTGCTGATCACGGCCTTCCTGCTGCTCCTGTCGCTGCCGGTTCTGGCTGGTGCCATCACCATGCTCCTGACGGACCGCAATTTCGGCACGGCCTTCTTCGCACCGGAAGCCGGTGGTGACCCGATCCTGTTCCAGCACCTGTTCTGGTTCTTCGGCCACCCGGAAGTTTACATTCTGATCCTGCCGGGCTTCGGCATCATCAGCCACATCGTGTCGACCTTCTCGCGCAAGCCGATCTTCGGTTACCTCGGCATGGCCTATGCCATGGTCGCCATCGGTGCCGTCGGCTTCGTCGTGTGGGCGCACCACATGTACACCACGGGTCTTTCGCTCGACACGCAGCGCTACTTCGTCTTCGCGACGATGGTGATTGCAGTGCCGACCGGCGTGAAGATCTTTTCCTGGATCGCCACCATGTGGGGCGGCTCCATCACCTTCCGTGTTCCGATGCTTTGGGCAATCGCCTTCATCTTCCTCTTCACGGTCGGTGGCGTGACGGGTGTTCAGCTCGCAAATGCCGGTCTCGACCGTGCGATGCATGACACCTACTACGTTGTGGCGCACTTCCACTACGTGCTGTCCATGGGTGCGGTCTTCGCCATCTTCGCGGCCTGGTACTACTGGTTCCCGAAGATGTCCGGCTACATGTACAACTCGTTCCTCGCCCGGGTGCATTTCTGGATCACCTTTATCGGCGTGAACATCATCTTCTTCCCGCAGCACTTCCTGGGTCTGGCCGGCATGCCGCGCCGCTATATCGACTACCCGGATGCCTTTGCTGGCTGGAACAAGATTTCGTCATACGGCTCCTATATCGCCGCCATCGGTGTGCTGGTCTTCCTCTACAGCGTCTTCGAGGCCTTCTCGAAGAAGCGTGTGGCGGGCGACAATCCGTGGGGTGAGGGCGCTACAACGCTCGAGTGGCAGCTTTCGTCGCCGCCGCCGTTCCACCAGTGGGAACAGCTGCCGAAGGTCAAGTAAGCAGCAATAAGTTTCGCACCGCCCGGCTTTGAAAGCCGGGCGGTGCTGAATATCGCAAGAGGATCACATGGCTTTGGTTGAACATGAGCTGATGGAGGATACGTCCAGCCGCCTTTCAGAGGCGATGCCGGGCGATTTCCTCGAGCTTTTGAAGCCGCGCGTCATGTCGCTCGTGGTCTTCACTGCATTTGTCGGCATGGCTGTCGCTCCGGTCACGCCGCATCCTCTTCTGGCCGTTATTGCGGTTCTGGCCATCGCAGTCGGTGCCGGCGCCTCCGGTGCGCTGAACATGTGGTATGACGCGGATATCGACGCAGTGATGTCGCGCACCGCCAAGCGCCCCGTTCCATCGGGCCGCGTTACCCCGCGTGAGGCGCTCGCTTTCGGTCTCGTTCTTTCCGTTCTGTCCGTGCTGACGCTGGCGCTTCTAGCAAATCTGCTGTCTGCCGCTCTCCTCGCATTCACCATCTTCTTTTACGCTGTCATCTACACGATGTGGCTCAAGCGCTCGACGCCGCAAAACATCGTGATCGGTGGTGCGGCAGGTGCGCTGCCGCCCGTCGTCGGCTGGGCGGCTGTGACCAACACCGTCACGATCGAACCGATCGTCCTGTTCGCAATCATCTTCCTCTGGACGCCCCCGCATTTCTGGGCGCTGGCACTCTTCAAGCGCGGCGACTACGAGCGCGCAGGCGTGCCCATGCTGCCGAATGTGGCCGGTGACGCCAATACACGTCTGCAGATCTTTATCTATTCACTGCTCGTCGCAGTAAGTGGTGTGCTGCCGACGATCCTGGGCTTTGCCAGCCTGTTCTACGGCGCGGTCTCCGCGGCCCTTGGCATCTGCTTCATCTGGTATGCATGGAAGGTCTGGCAAAACGCGGGTCGCGACAAGAAGCTGACGGCTGAGAAGCAGCTCTTTGGCTTCTCGCTGCTCTATCTTTTTGCCGTCTTCGCCGTCCTCCTCGTCGACAGTTTCGTCCTGAAGATCTGGGGCTGAGAGAATGGCTGAGGAAGACCGCGTAACACCGACCGAAAAGCAGTTGCGGGCACGCCGCCGCCGCAGTATCGCAATTGCGCTGGCATTGGCTGCATTTGTTCTGCTCGTATATCTCGGCAGTCTGGCCAAGCTTGGCCCGGCCCTTTTCGAAAGGCCCTTGTGAGGTTCGCGATGAGCGCTGATAAGACAAAAGCAGACCAGGAACGCTTCCGCCGCAACCGCAATGTTGCTGTGGCCTGTGCGGGTGTGTTTGTCGGCATGGTGGGTCTGTCCTATGCGGCCGTGCCCCTCTACCAGCTCTTCTGCCAGGTCACCGGATATGGCGGCACCACGCAGCGCGCCGAACAATATTCTGACACCATCCTCGACAGGACAGTTACGGTGCGGTTCGACGCCAACACCAATGGTGGTCTGCCATGGGACTTCAAGCCCATGCAGCGCTCGGTGGAGATGAAGATCGGTGAGACCCTGCAGGTTGCCTATATGGCGAAGAACCTTGCGGGTACGGAAACCGCCGGTACGGCGACGTTCAACGTGTCACCTGCACTGGCAGGAGCGTATTTCAACAAGGTGGAGTGCTTCTGCTTCACCGAACAGACCTTGCAGCCCGGCCAATCCTACGAGATGCCGGTGCTGTTCTTTGTAGACCCGGAAATCGTGAATGTCCCGGAACTGAAAGATCTGAAGACGATCACGCTTTCCTATACCTTTTATCCGCTGAATCAGAGCACGGCCCAGGCGCCGCTGTCTGAAAAAGCAACGAACCAGAAGATCGGGGGATAATATGGCTGGCGCCGAAGCTAAACACCACGACTATCACATCATTGATCCGAGCCCTTGGCCGTTCCTCGCTTCCATGGGCGCATTGGTAATGGCCTTTGGCGGTATCGCCTGGATGCGTTCCGCTGCAGGGCAGACCTTCGAGCTCTTCGGCGTGGATTTTGCCGCGACCAATTTCTGGATCTTTGCAGCCGGTTTGCTGATCGTGCTCTACACCATGTTTGCCTGGTGGGCCGACACGGTGAAGGAAGCCCATGAGGGGCATCATACCCGCGTTGTGTCGCTGCATCTGCGCTACGGCATGATCATGTTCATCGCTTCCGAGCTGATGTTCTTCGTGGCCTGGTTCTGGGCCTTCTTCGATGCAAGTCTCTTCCCCGGAGAGGCTGCCCAGGTCGCGCGCACGCAGTTCACCGGCGGTGAATGGCCGCCCGCAGGCATCGAGGTTATCGACCCGTTCCACCTGCCGCTCTACAACACGATCATCCTGCTTCTTTCGGGCACGACGGTCACCTGGGCGCATCACGCGCTCCTGGAAAATGACCGCAAGGGACTGAAGGCCGGTCTGGCCATTACCGTGGCACTCGGCGTTCTGTTCTCCTATGTGCAGTTCTACGAGTATGTCCACGCTCCGTTTGCCTTCAAGGATTCCATCTACGGCGCGACCTTCTTCATGGCGACGGGCTTCCATGGCTTCCACGTCATTGTCGGAACGGTCTTCCTGTTCGTCTGCCTGCTGCGTGCCATGGCCGGTCACTTCACGCCGCAGCAGCATTTCGGCTTCGAGGCTGCCGCCTGGTACTGGCACTTCGTCGACGTGGTGTGGCTCTTCCTCTTCGCCTTTGTCTATGTGTGGACATCGGCAGGTGCGACCATCGCCGCTCACTAAGAGGCGACACAGTCCACAAGGATCGGGGCGGCTTTGCAAAAAGCCGCCCCAATTTTGTTTCACCACCGACACTGCGACAGGTTGAAGGGGCTTCTCAGGTGACAGACAGGACCGATGCATCGCGCATTTCGCCGGCAGCCGCCGGTTTGAGAGGCAAATGCCCGCGCTGCGGCGATGGACAACTGTTCACTGGTTTTCTGACACTGCGCTCGAACTGCGACCATTGCGGCCTGAACTACGACTTTGCCGATTCCGGCGACGGACCGGCGGCATTCGTCATTCTCATCACCGGTTTCATCGTGGTGGGCCTTGCTCTGTGGATGGAGGTCACCACCAATGCGCCGCTCTGGCTGCATCTGGTATTGTGGGTGCCGCTGACCATCATCCTAGCCCTCGCCGCGCTGCGGCTCATCAAGGGGCTGCTGATCACCTACCAATATGCCAACAAGGCCGCCGAAGGGCGGCTGGAGAACCGCGAATAAATGAGTGCCTCCAGACGTGCCAATGTGATCCTGCTGTCGCTGGCTCTGCCAGCGCTTATTGTCCTGCTGATGCTGGGCAGCTGGCAGGTCAAGCGCCTTCAGTGGAAGGAGGCGCTGATCGCCCGCATCGAAGCGCGCATCAATGCCGAACCGCAGCCGCTGGAAGCCATCGACGATCTCTACCGCAATGGCGGTGACATTGATTACCGTCCGGTCAAATTTTCCGGCCGCTACGACCATTCGCGCGAGCGGCATTACCTTGCGACATGGAAAGGCGAATCGGGTTTCCAGGTCCATACGCCGATGGCGCTGGACGCCGGTGACTATATCTTCGTCAATCGCGGCTTCGTGCCCTATGACCGCAAGGAACCCGCCACGCGCGAGGCCGGCCAACCTGCCGACAAGGTGATGGTGGAGGGGCTTGCACGCACTGCATCCGAGGAAAAACCTTCCTTCATCGTGCCCGACAATGACCCGCAGAAGAACATCTTCTACTGGAAGGACATCGATGCCATGGCCAGCTCCGCCGGTCTTTCGGCCGAGCAGGTGCGCGAATATTATGTGGATGCCGGTCCGCAGGAGAACGAGGGTGGGCTGCCGGTCGGTGGCGTGACGCGCATCGACCTGCCCAACAGCCATCTCCAATACGCCATCACCTGGTATGGCCTGGCACTGGCCCTTGTCGGCGTGCTTCTTGTGTGGTTCTTGAGGCGCGACGAGGAAACTGGCGAATGAGCCGACACCGGCTTACATGCCACCGGACTTGAAGATTTTGCAGGAGCGGCACTGTTGGCCGAATTCGAGAAGAAACCTCTGACCATCCGGCTATGCGGCCCGCGCGGCTTTTGCGCCGGTGTCGATCGCGCCATTCAGATCGTCGTTTTGGCGCTGAAGAAATACGGCGCGCCTGTCTATGTCCGCCATGAGATCGTGCACAATCGCTATGTGGTCGAAGGCCTGCAGGAGCGTGGTGCAGTCTTTATCGAAGAGCTTCACGAGATCCCCGAAGATCACAAGGATGCGCCAGTCGTTTTCTCAGCCCACGGCGTGCCGAAATCGGTGCCTGCGGACGCGCGCGAGCGAAACCTGTTCTATCTCGACGCCACCTGTCCGCTGGTTTCCAAGGTTCACAAGCAGGCCATGCGCCATCAGCGCCTGGGCCGTCATGTGCTGCTGATCGGCCATGCGGGCCACCCGGAAGTCATCGGCACGATGGGGCAGCTTGCAGAAGGTGATGTCAGCCTGGTTGAAACGGTGGAAGAGGCGCAGCGCTTCACGCCTCCCACCGATGTCGAACTTGGCTATGTGACGCAGACGACCTTGTCCGTGGAAGACACGGCAGGCATCATCCGTGCGCTTGAAGACCGCTTTGGAGAGAAGCTTCACGCACCGGCAGCCGAATCCATCTGCTACGCCACCACCAACCGGCAGGATGCGGTAAAGGCCGCGGCTCCCGGTTCGGACCTGTTCCTCGTTGTTGGCGCACCCAACTCCTCCAATTCCCGCCGCCTGGTGGAAGTGGCAGAGCGGGCAGGGGCCGCGCGTGCGCTTCTGGTCCAGCGGGCCAGCGAGATTCCGTGGGAGGATGTCGGCGATATTTCGGTGCTTGGCCTGTCGGCAGGCGCATCCGCGCCGGAAATCATCGTTGACGAGATCATTGCCTCCTTCAAGGAGCGCTTCGACGTGAAGGTCGAACTGGCGATCACGGCGGAAGAGACCGAAAACTTCCCCGTCATGCGCGCGATCCGCGATGTCGAACTCACCCGCGCCGACATGGCCTTCGTCAATGGCAGTCGCTGATCATGGCCGTCTATACCGACATTGCGGAAGAAGAACTGGCCGAGTTCATCGCCGGTTATGATGTGGGGGAGCTTCTCTCCTACAAGGGCATCGCGGAAGGCACGGAGAACACCAATTATCTTCTGCACACCTCCAAAGCCTCCTTCATTCTGACGCTTTATGAGCGTCGTGTGGAAGAGAGCGATCTGCCTTTTTTCCTGGGATTGATGCAGCATCTGGCGGAGAAGGGCGTGACCTGCCCATTGCCCGTCCAGCGCCGCGATGGCTCCATGATCGGTCGCGTTGCAGGGCGTCCGGCAGCGCTCATCACCTTTCTGGAAGGCATGTGGTTGCGCCGCCCGTCCCCGCGCCATTGCCGCGCCGTGGGTGAAGCGCTCGCCAGGCTGCATCTGGCCGCGCTCGACTTCCCTCAAAGCCGCGCCAATGCGTTGGCACCCGCAGATTGGCGACCGCTCTGGGAAAAGGCCAAGCCGCAGGCCGATACGGTCGAACCGGGCCTTGCAGCCGAAGTGGAGCAGGATCTTCAAGAGCTTCTGGAAAACTGGCCGCGCGACTTGCCCGAAGGCATAGTCCACGCCGATCTCTTCCCCGACAATGTCTTCTTCCTTGGAGACGAGGTCTCGGGCCTGATCGACTTCTATTTCGCCTGCCATGATCAACTGGCCTACGACATTGCGACCTGCCTCAATGCCTGGTGCTTCGAGAAGGACCTGTCCTACAACCTGACCAAGGGCACGGCTTTCCTGGCGGGCTACCAGTCGGTGCGTCCGCTGGAGCGTGCCGAGATTGAAGCGCTGCCCGTTCTGGCACGTGGCTCTGCCATGCGCTTCATGCTCACCCGCCTGCATGACTGGCTGGTGCTGCCGGACGGGCCGCTCATCAAGAAGCGCGATCCGATGGAATATATCCGCCGCCTGCGCTTCCACCGCCAGATTGCCTCACCCAGTGAATACGGACTCGAGACCGCGTGAAGAAGATTGAAGTGTTCACCGACGGCGCCTGTTCGGGCAATCCCGGCCCCGGCGGCTGGGGGGCTCTCCTGCGTTACAAGGGCAAAGAGAAGGAGCTTTCCGGCGGAGAGGCTGAGACCACCAACAACCGCATGGAGCTCACCGCAGCCCTTGAAGCGCTCAATGCACTGAAAGAGCCATGCGAGGTCGATTTCTACACCGACAGCGTCTATGTGCGCGACGGTATTTCCGGCTGGATCGAGGGCTGGAAGCGCAATGGTTGGAAGACCGCTGCCAAAAAGCCGGTAAAGAATGCCGAGCTGTGGCAGGCGCTGGATGAGGCACGCCGCCGCCACAAGGTGCATTGGCACTGGGTGAAAGGTCATGCCGGCCATCCCGAAAACGAACGTGCCGACGAGTTGGCACGGGCCGGAATGGCACCTTTCAAGAACGGGCAGATCTGATTTAACCACAATTTTGGTTGTTGTTTTCCTTTTGCCGGAATTCTCTATTCTCCCACTCATCCGAGTGGGGGAGGGTTAGGTGAATGCGTGGGCTGTGGCGCACTTCAATCCAATCGACCGAAGATCTGCTGTCGTCTTACGGCGCCCTTGCCGGCGCATTGCTGCTTGGCTTTTTCACGCTGGCAGCGACGGCTGTCGCGTGGTTTGTACCAATCGCCAACTGGGACATGTTTGCCTATGTCGCGACCGCGCTGGAGGGGCGGTTCTCCGACATCCAGATGCTGCATCAGGCCGCCTATCAGGCCGTAGCCGAGCGGGTGGAAGAGGGTGATTTCCTCGTCCTGACGCAAGACCGTGACTACCGCATCCGCCAATATGCCGATCCTGCAGCCTTCGCCACGATGCTCGGCTTCTACCGTGTGAAGCTTCTCTATGTGGAACTGGCGACGCTGCTGTCGGGTCTGATGCACCCGGTCGACGCGCTGCGCCTGATCTCAACAGCCTCTGCGGCGCTGTACGGATTGCTCGTCATCTTCTGGGCGTGGCAGCGCCAGAACCTCAAACTGGCACCGCTCATTCTGGCCCTTCTGATCCTTGCAGCCATCGCACCGACCGCGCGTTTCGCCGTGCCCGACCTTATGGCTTCGGTTTTCGTCCTTGCGGCCTGTCTGGCTTTCCTGCGCCGGGCCGATCTGCTCGCCGCCCTATGCCTGCTCCTTGCGTTCTTTACCCGTCCAGACCATCTGGCATTTCTGGCGGTTCTGGCCACCATGACAGTCTTTGTGAAGCGGGAAGGCCTGTGGGTTGCGGCCGCCGCTCTTATCGCCTTTGCCAGCTATTTCCTGCTGACCGGCGCGACCGACCATCCCGGCTGGTGGGTGCAGATCTGGTTCACGCATATCGAATATGTGGAAACGCTTGAAGGCTTCTCGCCTGCCTTCTCCGTAATTGCCTATCTGCGCGTCATCATACAGGTGGTCGTGCGGTCGCTGGTGGAAGAAACCTGGGCGGCGATCCTGCTCGTTGAACTCTTCGCGCTCTGGGTACTGCGCTTGCATGGCACCCTCTTCATGGGGCGCGAGCGCTTGCTGCTGGCCGCACTGGTTGCCACCATCGCGGCGAAGTTCTTCGTGATGCCCATGCACGAAACGCGCTTTCATCTTGCCTATATCGTGCCGATCGGCCTGATCCTGATCGATGTGGCGGCGCGCAGCTTCAGGCCCGCAATTGCGCATATGCAAAAGCCGCGCTCCTGAGAACGCGGCTTCAATAAGTTGAGAGTTCAAGAACTCAGATCTGTTCGAGAATCTTCGCAGCGCCACTCTTTTCGGCCTTGCCGGGGCTGTCCTCGACATTCAGCTTCTTCACCACGCCGTCTTCGACAACCATGGAGAAGCGGCTGGAGCGCACGCCGAGACCCGCAACCGAAAGGTCGGCTTCCAGCCCGAGCTTCTTGATGTACTCGCCATTGCCATCTGCAAGAAAGGTGATGTGGTCTTCCGCGCCCGTGAAGCGCGCCCAGGCACCCATCACGTGATGGTCATTGACGGACAGGACGGCAATTTCGTCAACGCCGCGCTCGCGGATCGTGTCGTTATTCTCGACGAAGCCAGGCAGGTGGTTGCTGCTGCAGGTCGGGGTAAAGGCGCCGGGCACACCGAACAGAACCACTTTGCGACCGGCAAAGAAATCTTTCACCTGCACATCTTCAGCACCTTCCGGTGTCGCCTTTTTCAGGCTGCCTTCCGGCAGGCGCTCGCCTACTGAAATCGTCATTCATGATCTCCTGATGCGGTTGGGGTAGAATTGCTCACCACAGATGGTGCCTGCAGGCGCTACTCTTCAAGTGCCAGATGACCGCTAACGGAGCGGCCATCGCCTGAAAGCGTGTAATAGATTGAGGAGGGTGGCGGTTCCGGCAAGCGCGACAATTGTGCAGAGAAGATTGTTTCACTGTCTCTCTGCTCCTGAAGCTGGGGCAGGCTGACAGGCGCGTTTTCCACGGCCACGAAAAGCTGAGGCTCTTCGATCTCCGGAGGGACCTCCACCGCCACACGCAGCACCTTGCCCTCTAGCTGCGCGGAAATGGCCTGAAAGCCTTCGCTCGGTTCCGGTGCCAATTTGGCAAATGCGCCTTCGACACTTACACGATGCGCGAAATTGTCCGGATCGGCTCCCGGATCGAAGGTGAACTCTCCCTGGAAGGGGATGCAGACACTCTCGCAAATGCCAAGAAAGAACGTTCCCTCAAGCTTTTCTGGAGAAGGACCTGCAAATCTGATCTCCAGCGGAAGCGCCACGCTCGTCTTGTAGCCAGCCCAGCTTCCATAGTCCTCATCCACCCGGACCGGCGGCGGAAAGTGGATCTCGTGGCCCTGAACGAGGGAACCGGGAGCAAATTCGATTTGAGGCGGTATCCCGCTGCCGCCCGGCTCCTTCCAGTAGGTTTTCCATCCGGGCTCGAGGCGTATTTCAAGCGCGCCACGCAAGACGCCATCCTCATCCGGCAGACCGCTGGTGACGAGCCGAACCGCGCCACCCGTGCTTTCGATCCAGGCGCTGGATGAGGCAAGTCCAAGGGAGGGAAGGAGGGTTGCGATGGTTGCAAGCAGTAAGGTCTTCTTCATGGCCGCGACTGTGGCTGTCCGAAAGCCTTCACGCAACTGAAGCATGCTGTCGCATGTTCATTTTCATGTGATCCGGCAGGAGCATCATGGGAACAAGCCAATGCCCGGAAAGGTTTCGTTACAGTGACTTATGATGTAATCTTGGTACCATGAAACTCGATGTCGGAACTCCCACCGCCACCCTTGGCGGATCGTTGCAGAACCATTTCCTGGTCGCCATGCCGGGCATGCAGGACGAGCGCTTCGAGCGCACGGTGATCTATGTCTGCGCGCACGGCAGTGACGGAGCCATGGGCATCGTCATCAACCGCTCCAAGGACGTGGGCTTTCAGGACGTGCTTCTGGAACTCGGCATCTTGGACGACGAGGAATCCATCCGCCTGCCTGTCGCCGCGCGCAATATGGCTGTCCGCAATGGCGGCCCGGTAGACAAGGGGCGCGGTTTTGTCCTGCATAGCGGCGACTATCAGGTCGAATCATCCATGCCGGTCTCCGACAATGTGTGCCTGACGGCGACGATCGACATCCTGAAAGCCATTTCGACCGGGCATGGACCGCGCCAGGCGCTCATGGCGCTCGGCTATTCCGGCTGGGCTGGAGGTCAGCTAGAGGCAGAGATTGCGGAAAACGGCTGGCTTGCCTGCCCCGCAACCCCGGATCTGCTGTTTGATGGCGATCTGGAGAGCACCTATGACCGCGTGCTTGCATCCATCGGCGTGGACCCGTTGCGCCTCAGCCAGTCAGCCGGACACGCCTGAGCGGGTCGCGGCGCCTTCCGATTGGATGCCGATGACAATCAGGCCTGAACCGGGCTCGCCTGGTCCTGCAGCTTCTTATATGCGGCTTCCCCATCCACCGGAGCGCCGAAATGGAAGCTCTGCGCATAGTCGCAACCGGCTTCTTGCAAGGCCTCGATGTCCCGCTCCTGGCTGACACCTTCAGCGACGACCTTCAGGCCAAGACCCTGCGCCATGGTCACCATGGAGCGCATCAGCACCTCGCGCTTGTCGGATGGATCGTCCAGAAAGCTTTTGTCGATCTTGATCGTGTCGAAAGGAAAGCGCGTCAGGTAGGAAAGCGACGAATAGCCCGTGCCGAAATCGTCAAGCGAAAGCCCGATGCCGATCTCCCTCAGCTTGTCGAGAACATGCGTCGACTGCTCCGGATTGTCCATCACCAGCGATTCGGTAAGCTCCAGTCGAAAGCTTTCCGGCTTGATGCCCGATCGTGCGATCACCGAACGTACATCGCCCACAAGATCGCGACGGATGAGCTGGCGCGATGACAGATTGACCGACATGAACAGCGGCATTCCGTTCAGCTCTTTTTGCCAGGCCACAAGGTCCTCCGCCGCCTTCTGCATGGCAAACAGGCCCAATTGAACAATCAGCCCCGAGCTTTCCGCAATCGGGATGAAATCCGACGGCGGAATGGAGCCGCGACGCGGATGCTCCCAACGCAGAAGTGCCTCGAAACCTGCAATCGTCTGGTCTTCCAGCCGCACAATGGGCTGATAGGCCAGCGTCAATTCCTTGCGCTCAATGGCGCGGCGCAGATCCGATTCGATCTGCAGACGGTCGGTACCGATCGTGCGGAAGGCCGGGCGGAATGGCTCGATGCGATCGCCCCCGTAGCGCTTGGCCTGATACATGGCCAGCTCCGCATCCTTCAGCATCTCTTCGGCGGCATTCTGCGTGGACGTCCACGAGACGAGGCCGATGGAAGGCGTCAGAACAATCTCACGCTTGGCAAAGGTAACCGGAGCACGGATGGCCTGACGCATTGCATCGGCCACGGATGCCACCCGCGCAGGATCCTGCTCGGAAAGCAACATCAGCGCGAACTGGTCGCCGGCAATGCGCGAAAGGGAATCACCGGGTTTGAGGATGCGGTGCAGGCGGCGCGCGATGGTCAGCAGAATCGTGTCACCGGCGGAGATGCCCAACTCGTCATTGACCTGCTTGAAGCGGTCGATATCGATGACGAAAACCGTTGGCCGGATGCTGCGCTCGGCTGTCGCCATGGCAATGGTCGCATCGAGGCGGTTAAGGAAAAGCTCGCGATTGGGCAGGCCGGTCAGGTTGTCATGCACCGCATCATGAAGCAGGCGCTCCTCGGCCTTCTTCTGTTCCGTCACATCCACCATCGTGCCGACGCAGCGGATGACCTCACCATCCGACCCGATGACAGGGCGCGCACGCAATGCGAACCAGTGATAATGACCATCGGCGCCCCGCAGGCGGAAGTTCTGGGCGATGCGTCCGCGGCGATGTTCAAGCACAACGTCAAGCGTGGTGCGGAAGGTGTCGCGATCATCTGCGTGAAGCATGGGGAGCCAGCTGCGGGCAGGGCCATGCAGACTGTTCGGAGCAAGGCCGAGCTGCTTTGCCACATCGGGCTTCGTGACCACCTTCTCGCGCATCACGTCCCAGTCCCAGACAGTGTCGCCCGAGCCGGTGACGGCCAGTGCCTGCCGTTCCATGTCTGAAAACAGGCCTTGGAACAGCGCACTGCCGGAGAAGGCATGCTGAATGACGGTGAAGCCGATAAGCAGGATGATCAGGATCAGCCCGCCACCAATGGCCGGCTGCACGATATCATTGTCCAGAATGCCACTGACGGCCATCCAGGCGCCTGCAAGCCACACCAGTAGCATCAGCCAGCTTGGTACCAGCATGATGGCCCGGTCATAGCCCTGGAAGCCGAGATAAAGGATCAGACCAAGACCGACCACCGCCGTGGCGGCAAAGGAAAGGCGTGCAATGCCGGCTGCAATTGACGGATCGATCATCGCCACGCCGCCGAGCAGGCCAAGGCCCAGAATCCAGGCGAGCATCCCGTAACTGAAATGATCATGCCAGCGGTTGAGATTGAGATAGGCAAACAGGAAGACGACAAGCGTTGCGGCAAGAGAGATTTCAGTGCCTGCCCGCCAGAGCTGCTCGGTGCCCGGCGAAATGTCCATGATCCGGTTGAGGAAGCCGAAATCGATGGAGATATAGGCAAGGATGGCCCAGGCGAGTGCTGCCGTTGCCGGGAACATCGAGGTTCCCTTGACCACGAAGAGAATGGTCAGAAACAGGGCCAGAAGACCCGCAATGCCGATCACGATACCGCGAAAAAGCGTGTAGGAGTTCACCATTTCCTTGTAAGCCGCCGGGTCCCACAGATAGACCTGCGGGAGATTGGGCGAGGCGAGCTCCACCACGAAAGTGACAACGCTGCCGGGATTGAGCGTCACGAGAAACTCGTCGGCATCGGCGCTGTCCTGCCTGTCGAGCGCAAATCCTTCCGAGGGTGTGATCGAGACGATACGCCGAGAGCCAAGATCCGGCCAAACGAGCCCCGAACCGACGAGGCGGAAATGCGGGGCCACGATCAGCCGATCGATCTGCTGGTCGGTCGTGTTGGCGAGCGCGAAGAGGGCCCAGTCACCTGAAGAACTCTTGTCCTGCGCCTCAACCTCGATACGACGCACGATGCCGTCCGCGCCGGGCGCGGTGGACACCTGAAAGCTTTGGCCCTGGTTGCGATAGATCTCAACGGCTTCAGACAGGTCCAGCGCGACATCGTCCTGCGATATCTTGATCGGCTCAATGGCCAGCGAATTGCCGAGGCCGAGGCCCACGAACAAGGCTGCCAGAAACAGTAATGCGCAATATCTGACTGGAGAAATTCGCAACAAGAATCAGCCTCGTCCTGGTTCCATCTGGTGCTCCCCAGCAATCAGCGCATAGAGAACGTGGTCCTGCCATGCTCCGTTGATCTTCAGGTAGGAGCGTGCAAGCCCTTCGCGTCTGAATCCGGCTTTTTCAAGTAAGCGGACGGAACGCTGGTTCTCGGGAATACAGGCGGCCTCCAGACGGTGCAAGCTCAGCTGACCGAATGCGAAGGGGATAACGAGTTTCAGGGCGTCGAGCATCAGCCCCTTGCCCGCGTGAGGCGCCCCCATCCAATAGCCAACCGTGGCCGCCTGCGCGACGCCACGGCGGATATTGGAAAGAGAAAGACCACCGACCAGGATTTCGCTTTCGCGCAGGAAAATAAAGAAGGTCAGCCCGCTGCCCCGGTCATATTCCTCGCGGTAGCGGCGAAGCCGTTGGCGGTAGGCATGGCGGGACAGTTCGTCCGTCGACCATGCCGGCTCCCACGGCACGAGAAAGTCGCGGCTTTCCTCACGCAAAAAGGCCCACTGCCGAAAATCGGAATGGGCCGGCATGCGCAAGATTACTCTTTCCCCTTTCAGCGTCGGCAGGTCGCGACGAAGAAAGGGCGGCTGGAACATTGGCGCCTGAACTCAGACGGCCAGCTTGCGCGGCGTGTTGCCAGCACTCGCCAACTGGCTGCGGATCGTCTCGAAAGGTGCAAGCTCGCCCACGGGACCGACAGCGGCAACTGTCGGCTTGGATGTGAACATTCGCTGCGAGAGATCGGCAAGACGCTCGACCGTCAGCCCGGAGAGGCGATCCATCAGCTCATCCGTCTCGATCGGGCGACCGTAAAGCAGAAGCTGGCGCGCGATCTGCGATGCACGGCTTGCCGGGCTTTCGCGCGACATCATCAGGCCTGCCCGATACTGCGCGCGTGCGCGTTCCAGCTCCGCCTGATCGATACGTTCGCCGGCCCGCTGAAGCTCCTTCATGATGACCGGAATGAGTTCCTGGATATCGGACTGGCCCGTGGCAGCATGGACGCCGAATATGCCGGTATCGGAGAAGCCCCAGTGAAACGCGTAGACCGAATAGCAAAGGCCGCGACGCTCACGCACTTCCTGAAAGAGGCGTGATGACATGCCGCCGCCCAGGATCATGGACAGAACCTGCGACAGGTAGAAGTCGCGCACATGATAGGCGCGTCCTTCAAAGCCCAGAATGATCTGCGCATCCATAAGGTCGCGATGTTCGCGGTAGTCGCCACCCACATAATGGGCGTAACGCTGGGGCTCGACAGCGGCCTTTGCGCGGAAGGTGCCGAGGCGCTGCTCGACTTCCCGCACGAAGTCCTCATGCTTCACGCCACCGGCAGCAACAACCACCATCCGGTCTGCACCATATTGGCGTTCGAGAAACTTGTGGAGCTGCTCGGAGGTAAAGCCTTCAACGGTCTCTGGCGTACCGAGAATGGAGCGGCCAAGCGCCTGGTGGCGGAAAGCGGTCTCGGTGAAACGGTCGAACACCACGTCATCCGGCGTGTCATGCGCCGCGCCGATCTCCTGCAGGATCACATGCTGTTCACGCTCAAGCTCCGCCGGATCGAATTTCGAATCCTGCAGGATGTCGGCAAGAATATCGATGGCGAGCGGCAGGTCGTCGTTCAACACGCGCGCGAAGAAGGCGGTGGTCTCGACGCTGGTGGCCGCATTGATTTCGCCGCCCACATCCTCGATGTCAGTTGCGATCTGCAGCGCGCTGCGCTTGGAGGTGCCCTTGAAGGCCATGTGCTCAAGCAGGTGAGCCATGCCGTGCTCATCCTCGCGCTCGTCACGGGAACCGGATTTCACCCAGATACCCAGCGCGACCGACTCCAGATGCGGCATGGTCTCGGTCGCGACGGTCAAGCCGTTTGAAAGACGGCTTACTTCTACACCCATATGGTACTAACTCCTCAGCCGGTCGCTCGTGAATGGCGATCGATATGATCTTCCATCATTTTCAGGTCTGATGGAAGGATTGTATAGGCTTCCTCTTTCTCCATCAGGCCGTCAAGCCATGCGGGAAGGGAAGGCGCCACGCCGCAGGCCTGTTCCACGGCGTCGGGAAATTTCGCCGGATGCGCGGTGGAAAGCACCACCATCATCTCATCCGGTTCTGCCAGTTCGCGCGCCACGTGAATAGCATTGGCCGTGTGCGGATCGGCAAGATAGTCCGCCGATTTAAGCACTTCGGCAATGGTTTTGGCAGTCTCGTCGATGCTTGCGCGCCCCGCGGCAAATTCCATGCGAATTGCATCAAGCGTCTTTTGCGCAATAGTGAAGGAGCCTGACTGCTTCAGGCTTTCCATCGCATTGCGCACTTCGCCCGCATCCCGCCCGGAAGCTTCGAACAACAGACGCTCGAAATTTGACGAAACTTGGATATCCATGCTGGGCGAGGTGGTCGCCACGACACCTTGCGTGGAATATTCGCCCGTCGCCAGCGCGCGCGCCAGAATGTCGTTCTCGTTGGTAGCGATAACGAGGCGGCCGATGGGCAGGCCCATTTTCTTGGCTGCATAGGCCGCAAAGATGTCGCCGAAATTGCCCGTCGGCACGGTGAAGGAGATTTTCCGCTCCGGCGCGCCAAGTGCTACGGCTGATGTGAAATAATAAACGATCTGGGCCATGATGCGCGCCCAGTTGATCGAGTTTACCCCCGACAGACCCACGCGGTCGCGGAAGGCGTGGTCGTTGAACATGCCCTTCACGAGGCCTTGGCAGTCGTCGAAATTGCCTTCGATGGCGATGGCTTGAACATTTTCCGCGCCGGAGGTGGTCATCTGGCGCTGCTGCACCGGCGACACCTTTCCATGGGGGAAGAGGATGAAGAGATCGGCCCGGCTCGTGCCGGCAAAGGCGTGGATGGCCGCACCGCCGGTGTCGCCCGAGGTTGCCCCGGCAATGGTAACGCGCTCACCGCGCTCGGCCAGCACATGATCCATCAGGCGCGCCAGAAGCTGCATGGCCACATCCTTGAAGGCAAGCGTCGGCCCGTGGAACAGCTCCAGTATGAACTCGCTCGGCCCGCTCTGCACCAGCGGGCAGCGCGCGGGATGGCGGAAGGTGGCATAGGCGTCAGCGATGATCTGGCGCAGCTTGTCGTCGGCTATGGCATCGCCGATGAATGGCTTGAGGACCTTGAACGCGGTTTCCTCGTAGGAGAGGCCGCGCATGGCGCGTATATCTTCGCTGGAGAAGGTCGGCCATTCACGCGGAAGGTAAAGCCCGCCATCGCGCGCCAGCCCCTGCAGCATGACATCTGCAAATCCAAGTGCGGGTGCTTCGCCGCGCGTACTGATGAAGTCTGTTGCCATTGGTCCGGTCGGTGGTCCTTGCACATGCGCCGTTTTGACGGCAGAGAAGAAGATGACAGAAGCGGTCGAAGTTTTGCCGCGCGGCTGGTATAGACCACCAAACCGGTTTTGGGAAAGTAGAGTTGAAGGGGGCAGTCATTGTCTAATTGGTCCAGGAAGGGCGCAATCGCGTCGGCTCTTCTCCTTTCCGCATTCGCATTGTCGGCCTGCCAGCAGGGTGGCGGCGCGGGCGGCGTCAATCTGGGGCTTGGCGGCAACACGTCTGCGCAGACCGCTGCAGCACCCGAAGGTGCCGTCCTGGAAAGCGAACTGCGCGCATTTTGCCCGCCGGTGACCCTGCGCGAAGGCACAGCGTATTTCCGCACCTATGCGAAGGGTGCTGAGGGCGATGACGACAGCGTCATCTATCAGGCCTCGATTGCCGACGTGACGCGCAGTTGCCGCTATGAAGGCGACAACATCATCATGACGGTTGCTGTCGCCGGCAAGATCGTGCCCGGGCCAAAAGGCCGTGCCGGCACCATCAACATGCCCATCCGCGTCGCTTCGCTTCAGGGCCAGTCGGTTCTCGATTCCAACCTTTACCGCCACCAGGTCGCGATCAGCGACACGGCAGGCGCAACCCAGTTCGTCTTCACCGACAGCAATGTCGTCGTCCCCAAAAGCGCCGGCCGGGCTGCGCGCGTGCTGGTTGGCTATGACGAGGGCCCCTACGACACGCCTTGATCAGGGGTGATTGAGAACAGGAAAAGGCGGGGTGATGCACCCGCCTTTTACCGCTCAAATATCCGCCGCAAAGCTGCTTAGTGCTTCGATGGTTTTGTTGAGGTCCGCCATCCGGCTGATCGTGGTCTCCGCGCCTGCTTCCATCAGCATGTCGGCATGGAGCGGGTGGGTGTGCGATGCGCCGGTGAAGCCGATGACACGCATGCCGGCGGCACGTGCGCCGGTTATGCCGTGAACCGAATCCTCGATGACGAAGCTGTTTGCAGGATCGGCACCCTTTTCCTTCGCAGCGTGCAGGAAGACGTCAGGTGCAGGTTTCGGCAGCTTTGTTGGTGTCTCGAGCGAGGAATAGATCACGCCCTCGAATAGCGGCAGGAGACGCGTGCGCGTCAGCATCGCCTCGATGCGCTGCGTGGACGAATTCGAGCAGATGCAGTGCGGAATGCCTAGACCTTGAACCGCTTCCGCCGTGCCGGGAATGGCCTTCACTTCGGCGCGCAGGCGCTTGTCCACCAGCGCCTCGCATTCCTCGATGATCGTCGCCTTGAAGAGGATCTGCGCTTCCTTCTCGATCTTCATAAGAATATCGCGGAAGGTGAGGCCAGCATAATGCTGCGCCAGTTCCTCCGGCGTGATCTCATGGCCGGCCTCGCGCAGAAGTTCCGCCTCGACACGTGCAGCGACGATTTCCGAATCGACGAGCACGCCGTCGCAGTCGAAGATGATGAGATCAGGCTTGGGCATGAAAACTCTCTTTGTCGAAATCTTTTGCGTGAGGCTGCGGCCTGGATGTGCCGCAGGAAAAACCGGCGTGCGGCACTTCAGCGCCTCCTGCCGGGCACGAATGACAGGACTGCCATGTAGAACGTCAGGCGCTGGTTATCAATGTGGCTCCGGCTTCAAGCCTGTCGCGCTACACAATTCTCACCCCGCCCTTACGCTTTCTTTACCATCCTCGGTAACCATAACAGCACGTTAACAGTATGAGTTGAGGTGTGCGTATGTCAGCGGTTCGCCGTCTAGAGGATCTGTCCTCACGTCCCCATCGCGCCGAATGGCTGGACACGATCTTGAAAGGCGACTGCATCGCGGTCCTTGACCGTCTTCCGGAAAAATCGGTCGACGTCATCTTCGCAGATCCACCCTACAATCTGCAGCTTGGGGGCGACCTGCATCGCCCCGACCAGTCCAAGGTGGATGCGGTCGATGATGCCTGGGACCAGTTCGAAAGCTTCCAGGCCTATGACGCTTTCACGCGTGCCTGGCTGCTTGCGGCGAAGCGGGTGCTCAAGCCCAATGGCACGATCTGGGTAATCGGCTCCTATCACAACATTTTCCGAGTTGGCGCGACCATGCAGGATCTGGGCTACTGGCTCCTGAACGATGTCGTCTGGCGCAAGACCAATCCGATGCCCAATTTCCGCGGCCGCCGGTTCCAGAACGCGCATGAGACCATGATCTGGGCCTCGCGCGACAAGGATGCGAAGAACTACACCTTCAACTATGAATCCATGAAGGCTGCCAATGAGGATGTGCAGATGCGCTCCGATTGGCTTTTCCCGATCTGCACGGGTGCTGAACGCCTCAAGGACGAGAACGGCAAGAAGGTTCACCCAACACAGAAGCCCGAGGCGCTTCTGGCCCGCGTAATGCTGGCCTCCACCAAGCCCGGCGACGTGGTGCTTGATCCCTTCTTTGGCTCCGGCACAACCGGTGCTGTTGCCAAGCGCCTGGGACGTCATTTCGTCGGTGTCGAGCGTGACCAGACCTATATCGATGCCGCCCATGAGCGCATCGCGGGCATCGAGCCGCTGGAACAGGCAGCCCTCAAGCTGATGACCGCTAAGCGGGCCGAACCGCGCGTCGCCTTTGTCAGCCTGATCGAATCCGGCTTAATCGCGCCGGGCACGCGCCTGACGGATTCAAAGAAGCGCTGGACGGCGAGCGTGCGAGCCGACGGCACGATCACGATCGGCCAGGAGGCTGGTTCCATCCATCGCATGGGCGCCCGCGTTCAGGGCCTTGATGCCTGCAACGGCTGGACCTTCTGGCATTACGAGGATGAGGGCGCGCTGAAGCCGATTGACGAATTGCGCAAGACGGCACGTCAGGCAATCGCGGCAGCAGGCGCCTGAATGCGCCTGCCTCGATAGGAATACCTCCGAGGGGGAGGGGGCTGCCGGAGTCAGACTTCGATACCGGCGGCCCGCAAATCCTGGCGCAGCTTTTCCGCGCCGGTGAACTGTACCGCCTGCCAGCCTGCAGCCCGTGCGCCTTCCACATTGGCGGCGCTATCGTCGATGAAGAGCGTGGATGCGGGATCAAGGCCGAAGCTTTTCGCGTGATGATCATAGATCGCCGTGTCCGGCTTGATCAGCTTGATCTCGCCCGAAACCGTCACGCCCCGTGACTTGGTGAGGAACGGATACATCTCCTGCGCCCGGCTGAACGTGTCGGCCGCGAAATTGGTGAGCATGGTCACGTCGTAACCCTTGGCGATCAGCGCCTCCAAGATGGCAACACTGTCGTCATAGGAATGGCTGACCATCTCGTGCCAGTGCTTGCGGAAATTGCGGATGTTTTCCTCATGCTCGGGATGCTCTGCGATCAGCAGTGCCTCGGCCTCCGTCCAGTCGCGCCCGCGATCCTGCTCCAGGTTCCATTCATGGGTACACACATTCTCGAAAAACCACCGCCGCTCCTCCTCGTTGGGGATGAGACGCGAATAGGGAATGTTCGGATCGTAGTGGATCAGAACCTTGCCGATATCGAAAACGATGTGGCGGATTTCGCTCATGATGTGGCTTTCCCTCTTGCCTTGGTTGCGCCGGGTATAGCCTTTTCAACGACCTTTTTCATGACAGAGGGAAGCGCTTCCCCAGCAATCTGTTCGCGCGGCGACCACCAATGTTCGTCGGGGGCTGGATGGGCATCGATATCGGCCCGGTAGACGGTGAGCGTCAGCGCGAAATGTGTGAAGACATGGCGTATCTCGCCGCAGCGTTTCCAATCAGCGGCGAATGGGGCTGCTCCCACTTCCGTTTGCCCGTCCTGCCGAGCCGTCCAGGCCGTCCCCGGCACCTCGCTCATGCCGCCCAGAAGCCCGCTTTCAATGCGCTTGCGCAGGAGGACCGCGCCATCATCGCGCACCGCGACAAAGGCTGCGCCAACCCTCTCCGGCTTCTCCGCCTTGGGCGCTTTGAGGGGGAACCGCGTCTGTGTGCCTTCCATGCGCGCCTGACAGCCTTCCGACAGAGGGCACAATATGCAGGCGGGTGATTTCGGCGTGCAGACCGTGGCGCCCAGATCCATCATTGCCTGCGCGAAGTCACCCGGACGATCCTTTGGCAGGACGGTAGAGAGGAAATCACGGATTTCCGCCTTGGCCTGCGGCAATGGTGTTTCGCAGGCAAGATAGCGTGTGACGACACGCTCGATATTGCCGTCCACGACCACAGCCGGTCGGTCGAATGCGATGGCCGCGATGGCTGCTGCGGTATAGTCGCCGATGCCCGGCAGGGCTTTCAATCCTGCTTCATCCTCCGGAAAGCGCCCATCTTGTTCGAAGGCAACGATTTCCGCGCATTTCTTGAGGTTGCGGGCGCGTGAATAGTAGCCGAGCCCCGCCCAGGCCTTCATCACGTCGTCGGTTTCGGCCTTGGCAAGCGCTACGACATCCGGCCAGAGCCGCACGAACTTCTCGAAATAGGCTTTAACCGCGGCAACGGTTGTCTGCTGCAGCATGATTTCCGAGAGCCAGATACGGTAGGGATCAGGCACAACACCATGCTGCCGATCATCCGGGTTCACGCGCCATGGCAGGCTGCGATGGTGGCGGTCATACCAGCCCAGGAGGGCGGGTGCGAAATCTCTCGAAGTGTCGAAAACCTGTTCGTGGACGCGTGTCATGCGCCGTGAGATAGGATACTGTGGCGCCAATCAAAAGCAGGAACTTGAAACCGATGGCTGGGAAATGGAACGGCGGCAATCCCGTGCCGGTGAGCGATCTGGCAACGGATCTGCTGGACCCGGTGTTGCGCAAACGCGCCGGCCTCTCGATAGATCTGGTGCAGAGCTGGGCTGAAATCGTGGGCGATCGTCTGGCGGGCCAGACGCGCCCGGAAAAGATTGCCTGGCCGCGTCGTGCCCATGAGGATGATCCCTTCGAGCCTGCAACGCTGGTGATTGCCTGTGACGGAATGGCCGCTATCCGGGTTCAGCATGAAGCACAGGAGATCATTGCACGCGCGAATGCCTTTCTGGGATTCAACGCCATCGGCCGAGTGAAGCTGGTGCAAAAGCACATGACCGGGCCAGCAAGCCGCAAGCCCAAGGCTCCGCGTCCGCTTCGCGAGGCCGAACGCAGTCGTCTCGATGCGGTCACCTCAGGCATCGAGGATGACGCGCTGAGGGAAAGCCTGAAGCGCCTCGGCGAAAGCATCATGGGCAGCAAAAAATAGTCGCTCGCGCTATTGTGAGCGCCGTCTGCAATATTACAGTTTGGCAAGGCAGAGTTATGTGCCTTATTTCACGCCACATTCTTCGGTTTCTATCGCACCGCTAAATCACACACGAACGGGAACGACACAGATCATGGTTCAGCCGCTTTCTCGCCGCCGTCTACTTGGAACGCTCGCCGGGCTTCCCGCCATCGGCCTTCTCGCTGCTTGCAGCGACAGCGCCGAAGCCGAGAGCACGGCCGAAAAGCTGCCGGAGAATGTTTCTGATGAGACGACGGCCTCGGTTGATGCACCACCTGCGCAGGGTGAGGTGGATGTCAGCGAACTGATGAAGCCCGGCCCGCTGCCCGAAATGGCTCAGGGTGCTGAAGACGCACCGGTGACCATTGTCGAATACGCTTCCATGACCTGCAGCCACTGCGCGACCTTCCACGTCAATACCTATCCAAAGCTCAAGGAGAAGTATATCGACACGGGGAAGGTGCGCTTGATCTTGCGGGAATTCCCGTTTGATCCCCGCGCCGAGGCCGGTTTCATGCTGGCACGCTGTGCCGACGACAAGTATTTCCCCATGGTCGATGCGCTCTTCAAGCAGCAGAGCAACTGGGCTCCGGTGCAGGATGCGCGCACTGCACTGCTCAATATTGCCAAACTCGCCGGTTTTACACAGCAATCCTTTGAGGCTTGCTTGACGAACCAGGAACTTCTCAATGATGTGAGAGCGGTACGTCAGCGCGCGGCCAATGACTTTGACGTTACGGCCACGCCCACCTTCTTCATCAATGGGAAGAAGTACGCGGGAGCAATGTCGATTGAGGAATTCTCGGCAATCATCGACCCGATGCTCTGACCTCAAAGGCAGGGCATATCCTGCCGTTTGCGCGCGCGGGAGACCGCGCGCATGAAGTTCACCAAGCTCAGGCTGCTCGGTTTCAAGTCCTTCGTCGAACCCGGCGAGTTCATGATCGAGCGTGGCCTGACTGGTGTTGTCGGCCCCAATGGCTGCGGAAAATCCAATCTGGTCGAGGCGCTGCGCTGGGTGATGGGCGAAAGCTCATACAAGAACATGCGCGCCTCCGGCATGGACGACGTCATCTTCTCGGGCTCGGGCAACCGCCCCGCCCGCAATACGGCGGAAGTCACGCTTTTCCTCGACAATTCCGACCGTACGGCTCCACCGAGCTTCAACGATTCCGACGAGCTGCAGGTCTCGCGCCGGATCGAACGTGAGGCCGGGTCCGTCTATCGCATCAATGGCAAGGAAGCACGTGCGCGGGACGTGCAGCTGCTTTTTGCCGATCAGTCCACCGGCGCGCGTTCGCCTTCGATGGTGGGGCAGGGGCGTATCGGCGAACTGATCCAGGCCAAGCCACAGGCACGCCGCCAGCTTCTGGAAGAGGCTGCCGGCATTTCCGGCTTGCACACACGCCGCCACGAAGCCGAGCTTCGCCTGCGTGCCGCCGAGCAGAATCTCGAACGTCTCGATGATGTGGTGGGCGAGCTTGAAAGTCAGATCGAAAGCCTGAAACGACAGGCCCGTCAGGCAGCCCGCTTCAAGAACCTCTCTGCTGAAATCCGTAAAGCCGACGCGACACTGCTCCACTTGCGCTGGGCAAGTGCAAAACAGGCCGAAGCCGATGCAAAGTCCGCCCATGCCAAGGCCACCGCTGCCGTGGCGGAAGCTGCCGCAGCACAGATGGAAGCTGCAAAGGCGCAGGCCATCTCCGCCAAGCGCCTGCCGGATCTGCGCGAGGCAGAGGCTTCTGCCGCAGCCGCGCTCCAGCGCCTCACCATCGCGCGCACCCAGGTGGAGGAAGAGGCCAAGCGCATCCGCAATCGCGCCGCCGAACTCAACAAGCGCGTTCAGCAGATGAATGCAGATATCGAGCGCGAAGAGCAGATGGTCCGCGACAATGCCGACATCCTGAAGCGATTGGCCGACGAGGCCGAGGCCTTGGGCGCGCAGGAGGCTGACAGCGGTACGCGTGAGGCAGAGACGCTGGCCGCCATGGAAGCTGCCGCCGCGACCCTCAGCGAGCGAGAAAATTCACTGGCCGCCGTGACCGCGAAAAAGGCGGAAGCGAGCGCCAGCCGCAACCAGGCGGAACGCGCGGTGCGCGAAACGGCAGACCGTGCAGAGCGCCTTTCGCGCCAGCTTGCCGAGCTTGATCGCCAGGTCGAGGCACTCTCCGCCAGGATTGCGGAACTGCCGGACCCGGACCAGAAAAAGGCCGAGCTTGAGGCTGTTCTCGGTGAACAGGAAGCTGCCGAAAGGGGCGCGCTGGAAGCCGAACGGGCCGTGTCCGCCGCACGTGCCGCCGAGAGTGCTGCTCGTCACCCGGTTTCCGAAGCGCGCGCGAAATTACAGGGGATCGAGACCGAGGCGCGAACGCTGGAGCGCATTCTTTCAGCCGGTTCCGACGATGCCTTTCCCGCAGTGCTTGAAAGCCTGTCCGTCTCGCCCGGTTTCGAGACGGCCCTTGGTGCCGCACTTGGCGAAGATCTTGACGTCCCGCTTGACCCGGCTGCGCCCGTTCATTGGGGCGGTATGGTGTCAAGCAGGGATGATCCGGCTCTGCCTGCTGGCGTGATGCCGCTTGCCGATGTCGTGAAGGCGCCCGTGCAGCTTTCCCGCAAGCTTGCCCAGATCGGCGTGGTCGAAGCGGCCGATGGTCCGCGCCTGCAGCAGGAGTTGAAGACCGGCCAGCGCCTCGTCACCCGCGATGGTGCTCTGTGGCGCTGGGACGGCTATTGCGCCAGTGCCGATGCCCCAACGGCAGCGGCTCAGAAACTGGCGCAGAAGAACCGTCTTGCCGAACTCGAACGCGAGGCTGAGGGCGCCCGCCAGGCTGTCGAGGCCGCGCAGGCTGCACTTGTTGCAGCCGAGGCCGGGCTGAAGGAAAAGGTCGAGGCCGAGCGTGGCTGGCGCGACCGCTTGCGCGAGGCGCAGCGCAAGGTGAGTGCGGCGCGCGATGCTGTCGCGCAGGCCGAGCGCCAGTCCGGCGAACTGGCCACCCGCCGTTCTGCCCTTCAGGAGCAGCGCGAGCGTCTGGCAGGCGACGTGGAAGAGGCACAAAAGGCCCAAGCCGAAGCCAAGGCCGCTTTCGAGACCGCTCCCGACCTTTCCGCCTTGCAGGCGGAATTGGATCAGGCGCAGTCGGCGTTGGCAGAGGCACGCGCGCGCGCGGCAGAAACACGCGCCGCCCATGAGGGGCTGAAGCGCGAAGCCGCTACCCGCTGTCAGCGGCTGGAGAATATTGCGCGCGAACGCGAAAGCTGGACCGCACGTGCGGCCAATGCTGACAAGCAGATTGCAGCACTTGTCGAACGTCGCAAGGAAGCGGCGGGCGAGTTGCAGTCGCTGGCCGATGCGCCCGACGAGATAGAGGAAAAGGGCAGGGCGCTTCTGTCCGAAATCTCTCAAGCCGAAAAACTGCGCAAGGAAGCGGCTGACAAGCTTCAGCAGGCGGAAAACGAGCAGGCCCGTTTCGACAAGGGCGCGACGGACGCCATTCAGGCGCTGGCCACGTCCCGCGAGCAGCGCGCCCGCGCCGAAGAGCGCGAGGCTGCAGCCGAGGAGATGCGCCGCCAGGCCGAAGCCCGCATTCAGGAAACGCTCGGCGTGCCGCCGCATCTGGTCGCACGTCAGGCCGAGCTTGATCCCGATGGTCCTATGCCTGAAGCGGCCGAGGTGGAGCGCAAGCTTGAGCGGCTGAAGATGGAGCGCGAGCGCCTGGGCGCTGTCAATCTGCGCGCCGAGGAAGAGCAGCGCGAACTGTCCGAGCGGCTGGAGACGATCATCTCCGAGCGCGAGGACATCATCGAAGCCATTCGCAAGCTTCGCTCGGCGATTCAAAGCCTTAACCGAGAAGGCCGCGAGCGGCTGCTTGCCGCATTCGACGTTGTAAACGAGCAGTTCAAGCGGCTCTTTACCCATCTCTTCGGTGGAGGCACGGCAGAGCTTCAGCTCGTCGAAAGCGACGATCCTCTGGAAGCAGGACTTGAAATCCTCGCCCGCCCGCCAGGCAAGCGCCCGCAGACCATGACGCTTCTGTCAGGCGGCGAGCAGGCACTGACCGCCATGGCGCTCATCTTCGCCGTCTTCCTCACCAATCCCGCACCCATCTGCGTGCTGGACGAGGTCGACGCGCCGCTTGATGACCACAATGTCGAGCGCTTCTGCAATCTGATGGACGAGATGGCGAAATCGACCGAAACCCGCTTCGTCATCATCACCCACAACCCCATCACCATGGCCCGCATGGACCGCCTGTTCGGCGTGACCATGGCAGAACAGGGTGTCAGCCAGCTCGTCAGTGTGGACTTGCAGACGGCAGAGCAGCTGCGCGAGGCGGGGTAGGGTCAGCTTTCGCTCCACACCGCCAGCTCGTTTCCCGCCGGATCGGTGAAGTGGAAGCGGCGCCCGCCCGGAAAGGAGAAGATCGGCTTCACGATCTTGCCACCGGCAGCCTCAACCACGCGCTGCGTCTCCTCCAGATCATCCGAAAAGAGGACGGGAAGCGGCTTCTGGTTTTCAGGATTGCCATCAAAGCCACCATCAAGCCCTTCACTGAAGGCGGAATAGCCAGGACCGTAATCGGTAAAGCTCCAGGAGAAGGCTTTCTCATAGAAGCGCTTTACCTCGGGCAATGAACCGCCGCCCGCGGGCAATTCGAGGTAGTCGATCTTGCCGGATTCGCGCATGTCCGTCTCCCAATGTTCATCGAATGTTCTGATGATACTGAGACACGAGGGCACGTTTCGCAACCTGCGTGCACAACACTCCTGACAGAACGGCACCTCCGCGAACCGACATGGTCGCGCATATCTTCCATGCTCTGCCTGCAAGCATTGCCCTCTTACACAGCAGGCGCTGGATCACCATATTGGTCCAGAGCGATCGGCACCCCGCCCATCGCATCTCCCCAAAAATGAAAGGGCAGAGAAATGAGCAATGAACTGACCATGCGCGCCAGAACGCTTTCCGGTGCACTTCAGGCATTTCACAAGGCACTCATCTCTGCCGAAGCGGGTGATGATCAGCGCTTGGCCAACCCTTACACGCTGCTGTTCGCCACCATCAACGATCCGCGCTTTGCGTGGGTGCGTCCGCTTGGGCAGCTGATTGTCGACATGGACGAGATGGCTGCCGATGAAGCCTTCACGGCCACCCATATGGAAGCCTTCGAGGAAAGAGCGGCGTCCTTCATCGGTCTTGGCAAGAACGAAGACCCGCTCTTTCGCCTGAACTACCTCATGGCGGTGCAAAAACTGCCCGATGTTGGCCTTTCCGCCGGTCGTTTGCGCAAGCTGCTGCCTGCAAAGGTCAAACCCGTCGCCGCCTGACGGGATCATGTGCATCTGAGGCTTTGCGCAAGGGGCCTCCACCTTCAATCGATTCACCAGCGAATGAAGTCGAAAGGCCCCTTGCCACTGATGGTAGAGCCGCCTAACTCTGCGCATTGGCTGGCATCCGCCGGTCCTGAGGCAGTGGAGGGTGTCGATGGCAAAGTGGGTCTATGCCTTTGGCGATGGCAAGGCGGAGGGGAGTGCTGACCAGCGCGATCTTCTGGGTGGCAAGGGCGCGAACCTTGCCGAAATGTGCAATCTGGGACTGCCGGTCCCGCCCGGTTTCACCGTCACCACCGAAGTCTGCACCTATTACTACGCCAACCAGCGCTCCTATCCGCCTGAACTGACCAGCCAGGTCGAACATGCGCTGGAAGAGGTGGGGCGCCTGACCGGTCGGCGCTTTGGCGACCCGGAGCGCTCGCTGCTCGTTTCCGTTCGCTCCGGTGCACGCGCGTCGATGCCGGGCATGATGGACACGGTGCTCAATCTCGGCCTCAACGACCGCACGGTGGAGGCTCTGGCGGCGGAATCGGGCGATCCGCGCTTTGCCTGGGACAGCTACCGCCGCTTCATCCAGATGTATTGCAATGTCGTGCTTCATCTCGATCACGAGGTCTTTGAAGAGATCCTTTCCGACGAGAAGGGCCGCCTCGGCTACGACCTGGATACCGAATTCTCAGCCGAGGAGTGGCGCCATATCGTCGACCTCTACAAGAAGCGCATTGAGGAGGAACTGGGCGAGCCCTTCCCGCAGGACCCGCATCTCCAGCTTTGGGGCGCGATTGGCGCGGTCTTTGCAAGCTGGATGAACGCCCGCGCCATCACCTATCGCACGCTGCACGACATCCCGGAAAGCTGGGGCACGGCGGTCAATGTGCAGGCGATGGTCTTCGGCAATATGGGGAATGATTCAGCCACGGGCGTCGCCTTCACGCGCAACCCCTCCACTGGCGAGAAGGAGCTTTACGGCGAGTTTCTTGTCAATGCGCAGGGCGAGGATGTTGTGGCCGGCATTCGCACGCCGCAAAACATCACGGAAGCCGCAAGGCTTGATGCCGGCTCCGACCAGCCGTCGCTTGAGAAGCTGATGCCGGAAGCTTTCTCCGCTTTTGTGGAAATTGCCGGTCGCCTCGAAAGTCACTACCGCGACATGCAGGACCTCGAGTTCACCATCGAGCGCGGAAAATTGTGGATGCTGCAGACCCGCTCCGGCAAGCGCACGACCAAGGCGGCGTTGCGGATCGCGGTCGAGATGGCCGATGAAGGGCTCATCAGCCGGGAAGAGGCCGTCTGCCGCATTGATCCCGCCTCGCTGGATCAGCTTCTGCATCCAACCATCGACCCTTCCGCCCATCGCGACGTGATCGGCATGGGCCTGCCAGCCTCACCCGGTGCGGCCACGGGGGAAATCGTGTTTTCCTCTGAAGATGCGGAAGAAGCAAAGGTTGCCGGTCGTCCGGTCATACTTGTGCGCGTGGAGACAAGCCCGGAAGACATTCACGGCATGCATGCGGCAGAAGGCATTTTGACCACGCGCGGCGGCATGACCAGCCATGCGGCGGTGGTGGCGCGCGGTATGGGCAAACCTTGTGTTTCGGGTGCGGGCACACTGCGCGTGGATTATCGCAACGGCACGATGATCAGCATGGGCCGCACGTTTCGCAAGGGCGACATCATCACCATTGACGGCTCGTCCGGTCAGGTTCTGGCGGGAACGGTCGCCATGCAGCAGCCTGCTCTGTCCGGGTCCTTCTCCACGCTCATGGAATGGGCGGATGAAGCACGCCGCATGACGGTGCGCGCCAACGCCGAAACTCCGGCTGACGCACGCACCGCACGCTCTTTCGGGGCTGAAGGCATCGGCCTTTGCCGCACCGAGCACATGTTCTTCGACGATGAGCGCATCCTGGCCATGCGCGAAATGATCCTGGCCGAAAATGCGGAAGGGCGTCGCAAGGCACTCGCGAAGCTGCTCCCCATGCAGCGCGCGGATTTTGCCGAACTTTTCGAGATCATGGCCGGCCTGCCTGTCACGATCCGTCTGCTCGACCCGCCGCTTCACGAATTCCTGCCGAAGACGGGAGAGGAAATCACGGAAGTGGCGAACGCCATGGGCGTGGAGCCTGCGCTACTGCGCGAGCGTACGGAAGCACTTCATGAGTTCAACCCGATGCTTGGCCATCGCGGCTGCCGCCTTGCAATCTCCTATCCCGAAATCGCGGAAATGCAGGCCCGCGCGATCTTCGAGGCCGCAGCACAGGCTGCAGAAAAGACAGGCGCTCCCATTGTGCCGGAAATCATGGTGCCGCTGGTGGGCATCGCCAACGAACTGGCCTTTGTGAAGGAGCGTGTGGAAGCAGTTGCGGAGGAGGTGCTTTCGGAAAGCGGGCAGAAGATCGACTACCTGATCGGTACGATGATCGAACTGCCGCGCGCAGCACTCAATGCAGGTGAGATTGCCAGCGCTGCGGATTTCTTCTCATTCGGCACGAATGACCTGACGCAGACCACATTCGGCATTTCACGCGACGACGCGGCCGGGTTCCTTGATACCTATCGCCAGAAGGGCATCATCGAGAAGGATCCTTTCGTGACGCTTGATCGTGATGGCGTGGGGCAGCTTGTACGCATGGCAAGTGAGGCCGGGCGCAAAACGCGTGGTGATCTGAAGCTCGGCATTTGCGGCGAGCATGGTGGCGATCCCGCATCCATCACCTTCTGCGAGGAGGTCGGCCTCGACTACGTGTCCTGCTCGCCCTTCCGCGTGCCGATCGCGAGATTGGCAGCCGCGCAGGCTGCGTGTCGCTCAGGCGTCTGAGGCAGGCTCGGTCTCGTCAGCCGGTAGCGGGACCGGAAAGAAACGCTCGAGGCTGGCAAAGCCGGTTGCGATGGCTGCAACCGGCAACTCGCTCGTGCGTGCATCTTCCACCTTCAGGGGGCCACCCTCGGTAGATTGGGAAATAATAGCCAGCGTGTCGTCGCCCTCGCTTTGGAGTTCGACTGCTGCCACCCAGTCGCAATCAGCATGGCCGCAAAGGCGCATCTTGAACAATATACGTCCGCCCACATGCTCCAAAGCCTCGTGAACGGCGCCTTCAAATCCCTTGTCGACGAGATCCTGATGGCGCAGGGCAAGATCCATTTCCACGATTTCAAGCGGCACGTCTGGCCCCGTGGGGGCTTCGGCTAGTGTCATATCCATGCGGTTGGTCTTTCCTGCTGCGACTCCCCTGAACGCCCATGATCCCCATAAGTTCCCGATAATAATCATTAAAAGAAACGATTATGTCCTGTCTGAGGCACTGGACAATCCGCCTGTCGCTTCACAAGATGACGGCCCTTGAGGAGGAGGTTTTAAATGCAGGGTTTGATGCAGGACTGGCCGCTTCTGTGCCACAAGATCATTGATCACGCGGCACGGCAGCATGGCGAGCGCGAGGTTGTGACACGTACGGTCGAAGGCGCCATTGCCCGCACGACCTACAGGGCACTTGCCGACCGGTCACGCAAGGTTGCTTCGAAGCTGGTGCAGGAGGGTTTCGGCAAGGGAGACCGCGTGGCAACGCTTGGCTGGAACACTGCCCGTCATCTCGAGGTCTGGTATGGCGCAATGGGCATGGGCGGCGTCTATCACACACTCAATCCGCGCCTGTTCCCCGACCAGATCGCCTGGATTATGAACCACGCGGAAGATGCCTGCCTGTTTGTCGATCTGACATTCGTGCAGCTTGCCGAAAAGATCTGCCCGCAGGTCAAGACGCTCAGGCGCATCGTCATCATGACCGACAGCGCGAACATGCCTGACACATCGTTGGAGGGTGCGGTCGCCTATGAGGACTGGATTGCCGAAGGGGATGACGCCTTCGCCTGGGAAAGCTTCGAGGAGACGACGGCGGCGGGCATGTGCTACACATCCGGCACCACCGGAGACCCCAAGGGTGTGGTCTACAGCCATCGTTCCAACGTGCTTCACGCCATGATGGCAGTGCAGCCCGATGCGATGGGGCTTTCTGCGCGCGATGTGGTTCTTCCTGTCGTGCCCATGTTCCACGCAAATGCCTGGGGCCTTGCCCAAAGCGCGCCCATGGTGGGTGCCAAGCTGGTCATGCCCGGGCCAAGGCTGGATGGCGAGGGGCTCTACGAGATGCTCGACAGCGAGCGCGTAACCTTCACCGCGGCCGTGCCGACGGTCTGGCTCATGCTGCTGCAATATCTGGAAAAGACCGGCAAGAAGCTGCCACATCTCAAGCGCGTTGTTATTGGCGGCTCGGCCTGCCCGCGCTCGATGACGCAGAAGTTCCAGGACATCTATGATGTCGAGGTTATCCACGCCTGGGGCATGACGGAGATGTCGCCGCTGGGCTCGCTCTGCTCGCTCAAACCGGAATACGAGAACCTGGAAGGCGAGGCGCGGCTGGATATTCAGGACAAACAGGGCCATGCGCCCTTTGGCGTCGAAATGCGCATCGTCAACGACAATGGCGAGGAAATGCCCTGGGATGGCAAGACCTTCGGTCGGTTGCAGGTGCGGGGGCCTTCGGTTTCGAGCAGCTATTACGGCGGCGCGGGCTCGGAGCAGTTCGATGAGGAAGGCTGGTTCGACACGGGCGATGTCGCGCATATCGACCGCTACGGCTATCTCAAGATCACCGACCGCGCCAAGGACGTCATCAAGTCGGGCGGGGAATGGATCTCGACAATCGAACTGGAAAACCTCGCTGTTGGCCATCCGGAGGTGGCCGAAGCTGCCGTCATCGGCGTTCATCACCCGAAATGGGACGAGCGGCCTTTGCTCGTCGTCGTAAAGAAGGAAGGCTGCGATCCGACCAAGGAGGATCTCATCGCCTTTCTGTCCGACAAGGTTGCGAAATGGTGGCTGCCCGACGATGTGGTCTTCGTCGACGAATTGCCGCACACGGCCACGGGCAAGATCCAGAAGACGACATTGCGACGCCAGATGGAAGGTTACACGCTGCCCGAGGCCGTGTGATATAAATGGTTCACCGGGCCAGCCCCGTCCGGTGAACATCCTTCGCAGCGCCCTTTGACCTGCCGTGAAGCGGGGTTTATAGCTCGCCCACTTCCCACGCAATCAAGCCGCGCAGGATATTAATGGTCGCCATCATAGAGCAGCGTTATGCGCCTGCAGCCTACAAGGCGAGGGGCGTTGCCTCCTTTGCCGTGGTGCTTGCCACGACCTCCGCGCTCTCGCATCGCTATGACCTGATCGAAACGCCGCCCTTCCTGTGGCTGATAGCGCTGTGCGGTCTGCTGGGCGTCATGGGATTGATCCTGGCCATCAGCGGCTTCACGCAAATGTGGAAGCATGGATGGCATGGCTTGGGCGCGGCAACACTCGGCCTGTTCCTGTCGGTGCTGGTCCTCGTTCCCTACGGCGTGTCGCTTTTCAACATAATCAAGAACCCGCAACTGGTGGATATTTCCACCGATCTGCAAAATCCGCCGGAGTTTCAGGCAGCCATACGCCTGCGCGCTGATGGTGCCAATGCGGTGGAGCCCATTGATGAAACGCGGGCCGAGGTGATCGCCAAGTCCTATCCTGACATTACCGGCCGCCGCTATGAATTCGCGCGCGAAAGCGTGGAGGATGTTCTGGATACACTTCTCGCCGACCGTGGCTGGGCAGTCACCTCGCGCAGGGGCGATACATCCACCACCACGATAGAGGCGGTCGCGAAATCCTATCTACTGGGTTTCGATTCCGATGTGGTGATCCGCATTGAAGACCAGGACAACGCGACCTTTGTCGACATGCGCTCGGCATCGCGCTACGGCCGTCACGATATGGGGGAGAACGCGGCGCGCATCCGCCGTTTTCTGAACGAACTCGACATGCGGCTGCAGGAACTCACCGAGATCTGATTTTCAGGCCGGCAGGTAGATGGAATCGATTGCCGGTTCGCCTTCGCAGGTGACCAGACCCTTGCCCACCAGATCCTCAAGATGAGCCAGCACGGAAAGCGCTGCCGCCCCGTGCAGGCGCGGATCGGTATCCCGGTAGATCGCTGCCACGATCTCCGGAATGTTGCGGTCGCCATCGGTAATGCGCTGCAGGATGGCGCGCTCGCGCATGCGGCGATGGGTGCGCAACCCGCGCATGAAGGCGCGCGGCCTTGTCACAGCGCCGCCATGACCGGGAAAGAAGACGCGGTCCTCCCGCTCCAGAAGGCGGTCGAGACTGGTCATGAAATCGCTCATCGATCCATCGGGCGGCGCGACAATGGAAGTAGCCCAGGCCATCACATGATCAGCTGAGAAGAGAATGCCCGTGCCTTCAAGCGCGAAAACCGCATGATTTGCCGCATGGCCGGGCGTGTGCAAGGCGCGGATTGCCCAGCCATCCCCCTCAATGACCTCCCCGTCACCAAGCGCGTGGTCGGGCATGAAATCCACATCCGCGCTCTCTTGCAACGGATTGACCTCGCCCACATGCAAGGGGCGGGCAGGGCGGTGCGGACCTTCCGCGCAGATGATCGCGCCCGTCTCCTGAGCAAGCTTTCGCGCCAGTGGAGAGTGGTCCTTGTGGGTGTGACTGACAAGGATATGGCTGACCGGGCGCCCGTCCACGGCCTTCATCAGCGCGGCGAGATGCATCTCGTCTTCCGGCCCCGGATCGATAATAGCCAGTGTCTCGCGCCCGACGACATAGCTGTTGGTGCCGTGAAAGGTGAAGGCGGACGGGTTCTGCACGGTCAGCCGCAGCACGTCTTCGGCAACAGGTACGGCCTCGCCATATCGGGGCTCGAAACGCGTGTCGAAATCCATGAAGTGAAACTCCTGCGCAAAGCGGCTGAACAGGGGGAGAACTCTTGCTGATATGTTGCCGCTTAACATGGAAGCAATTATAGAGGAACGCGAATGCGCTCATTCTTTTCAGGAGGCACCATGTCTGAGGCGATTGCATCACGCCCGCTCGTTTCCCTCGCTCTGCCCGAATCCGGGGCTGCACGTTTGGCCGCCCAGGCCGGCCTTGCGCTCACCGGTTCGCTGCTTCTGGCGCTCTCGGCAAAGACCAAGGTCGTGCTTGGCCCGGTCGACCTGTCGATGCAGAGCCTCGTCATCATGCTGATTGCCGCAAGCTTCGGCTTCCGTCTGGGCGTCGCGACCCTGCTTCTCTACATCGCCGAAGGCGCGATGGGCCTTCCGGTCTTCCAGGGCACGCCTGAAAAGGGCATTGGCCTTGCCTATATGGTCGGCCCGACGGGCGGTTATCTCCTCGGCTTCGTCGCCATGGCCGCCATTGTCGGCGCTGCCGCTGATCGCGGTTTCGACCGCAACCCGCTCAAGATGGGTGCTGCCACCGTTGCCGCAAGCGCGGTTCTGCTGGCTCTGGGCTTCGCCTGGCTTGCCGTTCTGATCGGCGCGGACAAGGCCTGGCAGTTCGGCGTAGCGCCATTCATCCTGCCGGATCTGGTCAAGGCCGCACTCGCCGCTTGCGTAACGTCTGCGGGGTGGGCAGCACTTCGCGGTTTCGGTCTCGGCGGTCGCTGACAGGCGAACTCGCCACACGCTAACGATTTGCGAAGAGGCCGCGGGTTAACATGCCCGCGGCCTTTTCTTTTGGCCCTTGCGCCAATGCGGCGGATAATGAGGGGGACGGTTCTTGGCGGTCTTGGTAACAGGCGGTGCCGGCTATATCGGCAGCCATATGGCATGGGAACTCATCGACCACGATGAGGAGGTGGTTGTCGTCGACCGTCTGTCCACCGGCTTCGACTGGGCCGTGCCGGAGGCTGCTCGTCTTGTCGTTCAGGACATCGGTGACCGCAAGGTGATGGAAGAGATCATCCGTCGCCACAGGGTCGAGGCGATCATCCATTTCGCAGGTTCGGTTATCGTGCCGGAGTCGCTCGATGATCCACTCACCTACTACCACAACAATACCGTCAAGACGCACAGCCTGCTCCAGGCTGCCGTCAATTGCGGCGTTCGCCACTTCGTCTTCTCCTCCACCGCTGCGGTCTATGGCATTCCCGACCGCGCGCCGGTTCGTGAGGAAGCGGCCCTTCGTCCCGAAACGCCTTACGGCGCTTCCAAGATGATGATCGAGCGCATGTTGCAGGATACGGCGGCCGCGCATGATCTGAGCTTCACTGCGCTGCGCTATTTCAACGTCTCCGGTGCCGACCCGCGCCTGCGCACCGGCCAGTCTACCAAGGGTGCGACCCATCTCATCAAGGTCGCCTGCGAGGCGGCCACGGGCAAGCGACCGCAGATCGAAGTCTTCGGCACGGACTATCCCTCGCGCGATGGAACCTGCATCCGTGATTTCATCCATGTGAGCGATCTGGTCAGCGCACATTATCTGGCGTTGCAACGCCTGCGGGCCGGTGGAGAGAGCCTGATCGCCAATGCCGGCTATGGCCGCGGTCATACGGTGTTCGAGGTGATCGAGACGGTAAAGCGCCTGTCGGGACGAGACTTTCCCGTCATTCACGCCCCCCGGCGCACGGGCGATGTGATGGCGGTTGTTGCCAGTTCCGACCGATGCCGACAGGAACTTGGCTGGGAGCCTCTTTATGATGATCTCGACACGATCATCGCGCATTCGCTGCAATGGGAAGAGGTATTGGCTCGCCGCAACAGGCTATGAGCCGCCCAACAATGTCTGTACCATCAGCTTGAGATCAAGCACTGCTGACATGCGCTGTACATATTGCTGATCTGCCTCAGCCAGAACATGCGGGCGGGACATGTCGATACCCTTCACCTGCGCGAATCCGGTGATACCGGGGCGGATGTCGAGCACCCCGCGGCTCTGCCTTGCGTCAATCAGTTCGCGCTGGCTTGGCAGACAGGGGCGGGGCCCGACAAGGCTCATCTCCCCGCGCAGGACATTCCAAAGCTGCGGCAACTCGTCGATCTTGGTGCGACGGAGAAACTGCCCGACAGGCGTGACCGCGGCCTGTGCCGCTTCATGCGTCGGCACGGAAGGTGCATCCACATACATGCTGCGAAGCTTGTAGCAGCGAAATACGCGGCCGTTTTGCCCCACGCGCTCCTGCATGAAGATCGCCGGGCCGGGTGAATTCCTTCGGATGGCGATTGCTGCAAGCCCTATTACGGGTAGCGCCACCAGCCCGCCGGGAATGGTCAGGCAAAGGTCTAGAAGCCGCTTGCCAAGCCGTGGGTAGAACCCTCGGGTGGCCTGAGGTTCCACGCTGCTGCGCGTGTGATCATTCATCTAACCGGTGGCCTCAGGAATGACGCGGGAGATCGGTGGTGTCCGGCTGCAGCTTGGCCTCGATGGTCAGGGGCTGCTGGTCGCGTCGCTTCTGCAATTCGCCAAAAAGTACATCGCGAACCACCTGCTCGTCGCCTGTCTCCAGCGCCTGACGCAGCGCCTCAAGCATGGCTGGAACCTGTGCAGACATGCGGTTCTGGGGCTTGGCGCGCAGGATCTTCGGGTGCTGCGTTGGCGTCACGCCGACGGGATCGTAGAACAGTTCCTCATGCAGCTTCTCGCCATTGCGCATGCCAATGGTCACGATTTCGATGTCACCGGTCGGGTTTTCCTCATCACGGACAGTCAAGCCCGCCAGCATGACCATGTCGCGCGCAAGATCGCGGATACGCACCGGCTCGCCCATGTCCAGAAGCAGAATGTCACCGCAGGATGAAAGCGTGGACGCCTGGATGATCAGTTCCGCTGCCTCGCGCACCGACATGAAATAGCGCGTCATTTCGCGGTCGGTGAGCGTTACCGGTCCGCCTGCCGCAATCTGCTCCTTGAAAAGCGGGACGACCGAGCCACTGGAGCCAATAACATTGCCAAAGCGCACGGAGGAATAGACGCCGCGGGCGGCCTTTTCCTCAAGCTGACGCCCGTAATGGCGCACGATCAGCTCCGCCCAGCGCTTGGTTGCGCCCATGACGCTGGTTGGACGAACGGCCTTGTCAGAAGAGATAAGGACGAATTTCTCGATATTGGCAGCGTGCGCCTCCTGCACGAGCGCCAGGGTGCCGAAGACATTGTTGTGCACGCCCTGCATGACATTCTTTTCAACCAGCGAGACATGCTTGAAGGCCGCACAGTGATAGACGGTCTGAATGCGATGCTCGCGGAAGGTTCGTGCAAGCATGGCGGCGTCGGTGATGGTTCCAAGAACAGGCACGACAGGGAAGCCGTGGCGGCGCATCTCGCGCTCGATCTGGTAGAGGCCAAGTTCGTTGACCTCCAGAAGTACAAGCTTGCGCGGATTGGCCTGTGCAATGGCACGGCACACGGCAGAGCCGATCGATCCGGCAGCACCCGTGACCAGGATCGTGCGTCCCTCAACCGCCTCGCGCACGAGTTCGGGATCGGCCGGAACCGGTGATCGCCCAAGCAAATCGTCAATATCGATATCGCGGATATGGCTGACGAGATAGCGTCCCGCCGCAAGGTCGGCCAGCGGTGGCAGCAGACGGATTTTCAGGCCGTGATGGCCAAGCTTTGACACCAGTTCGCGTCGCCGCCGGGGTCCTGCTGCACTTGATGCGATGATGACTTCCTTGATGCCGACATTGGCAACCAGATCATCGATGTTGCCTTCGGGATAGATGCGCAGGCCCATGATATCCATGCCGGCCATGCCCTTGTCGTCGCTGATAAAGCCGACGACCTGCCGGTCTGGCGAATTGTGCAGCGCATCGGCCAGCTGAACGGCAGCATCACCAACACCGTAAATCAGCACCGGCGTCTTGTCCGCTCCTCTGCCCGAACGCCCGCGAAGGAGCGCCTTCACGGCAAAGCGGCTACCCGCGACGGCGCAAAAACCGCCCAGCCAGTAAAGAACGGCAATGGTACGCGGAATGCCGCTCGCGCCATAGGAAAGGGTGAGAAAGACCAGGCTCACCCAGATCAGGGACGAAATCGAAACCGCGATGAAGATCGTCCACAGCGCCCGCTCGCGCAAATAGCGCAGTACCGCACGATACAGTCCCATTTTCACGAAGATCGGGATCGCTATGACCGGACCCGCAACCATGAAGAGCGTCTGCTCCAGATTGGGGACAAACAGCTTGTCAAAGCGATAGCAGAAGGCAGCCCAGATGATGAAGATAAGGCTGAAAAAGTCGACCGTGACCAGCATGAGCCGCTTGGTGCGCCGGGGGCGAGAGATTATCCACTCGCGCATCTGGTTGATCGTCATCTTCTAAACCAAACTCTCATAACATCTCACAAGCCGCCAAAGCGCCGACCTGTCGGGGAACGCAGATACCCAATGCTGACCGGTTCTTCTACCAGTATTTGCCCGCAAGGTCGAATGTGTAAGCATTCCTTAACATCTTGGTTCCCCGCAGCTTCGAGGGCGTCAACACCAGAATGACCTTTTTGATGTCAAACTCATGTCAGAGAGATTGCACTTGGCGCGGCGAATCCTTATAGGGAGCACTGTTTCGCGTCCGGGAGCGATTTTCCGGAAAGTTGGGGCGTAGCCAAGTGGTAAGGCAGCGGTTTTTGGTACCGCCATGCGCAGGTTCGAATCCTGCCGCCCCAGCCAGAAACTGACAATTTTATCCCCGCTTCCGTCCATGCCATTACCCTTTCCGCAGCTTGATCTGCAGGAAGGAATGCCTCTCATGGACAATACCGCTCTTCTGAAACTGCCTTTCATCATGCCCTCCCAGGCGCAGAAGCATGTCACGCATAACGAGGCGCTGTTGCGGCTTGATGCGCTGGTGCAGCTTTCGGTGAAAAGCCGGGTGTTGAACCAGCCGCCGGGCGCGGTGGCGGAAGGCGAACGGTATATTGTTGCTGCGGGCGCAAGCGGTGTTTGGGAAGGGCGCGCGGGGCAGGTCGCCGCATTTCAGGACGGGGTCTGGATTTTCTACGAGCCGCAGCCGGGCTGGCAAGCGGTCATCGAGGATGAAGCCTCTGTTGCCATCTGGCTGGATGGCGAATGGCGAATTGCCTCTGGCGGTAATGGAGAGCAGTTGGCGCGGCTTGGCATCGGCACGGCTCCGGACGACACGAACCGCTTCTCCGCGAAACTGAACAACGTACTCTTCGCGGCGGCAGAAAGCGGGGAGGGGGAGAGCGGCGATTTGCGCCTCGTCATGAACAAGGAGGCCGCGGGGAATGTCCTGTCGCTGATCTTCCAATCCGGCTGGTCCGCGCGCGCCGAATTGGGTCTGGCCGGCGGTGACGACCTGATATTCAGGACGAGCGCGGATGGGGTGAGCTTTCGCGATGCGCTCGTATTGCGCGCTGCGGATGGAGTGGTGGATCAGCCCAATCTTCCCCGCTTCAAGGCTTTCACCAATTACGACAACTACGCTGCCCTCGACAGCTGGACGACCATCGGCATCAACAATGTCGACTATAATGATCAGTCGGTTTTCGATGCCGGTACAGGCCTGTTCACCGCGCCTGCCGATGGCACCTATCTTCTGGGTGCCAATCTGCTTTTCAAGGTGAATGCTTCGCTGGATGCACGCATGCGCGCGCGCTTTCTCCTCAATGATGTCGCACCGGTTCGGGGATCGACGCAGAGCCTTGGCGGTGCCCATGTTTCGGAACAGACCACGCTTCGCATCGAGGCATTCGCCTCACTGTCTGCCGGAGACACGGTGGCGCTGCAGGGCGGCTTCACGGATGCCGACGGCTATTTCGCCGCGGATGAAACCTGCTTCTGGGGCATGAAGATCGGCTGAAACGAAAAAGGGCGGCTCGATGGGCCGCCCTTTTTGATACTTATCGCTGGGTGTCTCAGGCCTGGATCAGGCCGCGCAGCTCTTCGACCTTCTTTTCAAGAAGCGCCTTGTCGCCGCGCGTCTCGACATTCAGTCGCAGGAGAGGTTCGGTGTTGGAGGCACGCAGATTGAAGCGCCAGTCGTCAAAGACCATGCCGAGACCGTCAATGCTTTCCACTTCCGGATTGGCGGATTGGAAATGCTCTGCAACACGCTCTTGCACGGCCTTGGCGTCATCCACGGTAAAGTTCAGTTCACCCGAGCAGGGATAGGCGGCGATGCGCTCTTCCAGAACATCGGCCAACCGCGCGCCGGAGGCTGAAAGCTCCGAGACGACGTCCAGCCAGGCCAGCATGCCCGAATCGCAATAGCTGAAATCGCGGAAATAGTGGTGCGCGCTCATCTCGCCGCCATAGATGGCGTTTTCCTCACGCATCATCTGCTTGAAATAGGCGTGGCCCGTGCGGCAGGGCTTGGCTACGCCGCCATTGCTTTCCACGATATCGATGGTGTTCCAGGTCAGGCGCGGATCGTAAAGGATCGTGCTGCCGGGCTCCTTCTCAAGCATGTGCTTGGCGATCATCCCAACCAGATAATAGCCTTCAACGAAGCGGCCCTTGTGGTCGTAGAGGAAGCAGCGGTCGAAATCGCCATCCCAGGCGATGCCGAGATCCGCCCCGTGGTCGAGAACGGCCTGGCTCGCCTTCTGACGCTTTTCAGGCAACAGCGGGTTCGGAACGCCGTTGGGCAGCTTCGGGTCGGGCTCGTGGTCCACCTTGATGAAGGTGAAGGGCAGGTGACGCTCCAAAAGATCGATGATCGGCCCCGCACAGCCATTGCCGGCATGGGTGACGATCTTGAGCGGCTTGAGCTGCTTGGAGGTCACTTCCTGCAAGAGCCGCGCGATATAGTCTTCCCGGTTGCAGTGGTCGTGAAACACGCCGCGATCAGCATGGTCGGTGACCTGCGGAAGCGCTTTGTCGGAGCGAACCAGTTCTTCAATCGCATTGAATGCGTTCTCCGGCGTGGCAGCCGCCGCACCCTTAAGCACCATCTTGATGCCGTTGTAATCCGGAGGGTTGTGGCTGGCCGTTACCATCAGTCCCGCATCGGCACCGGAGTGGGCGGTGTGGAAATAGACTTCTTCCGTGCCGCAGCGTCCGACGGGAAGCACATCGACGCCGCTATCCATCAGCCCCTGCATCAGGGCCTGCGCGAGAGCGGGACTGTCGATGCGCATGTCGTGTCCAACCACCACGCGCTGGGGATTGAGAGAGGCTTTCACCGCCTGCGCAAAGCGATAGGCGAATGGCACATTGATCTGGGAGGGGATCTGTCCGCGAACGTCATACGCTTTGAACGGAGCACTCATTCCTGGCTGTTCTCCTGATTGCCGCCACACAACAGCGCGAATGCGCCATGCGGTTGTAGTTAGAGGGGATGAAGATTGAACGCAAATTCTAACAGATTGCCGCAGCTTCACCGCGTGTAACAATGCTCTCAACATGTTGAACGTTCCGCGATGTTGCGCAACCCACGCGCAACCCCTATCACGTGACAAATTGATCCGGGGTTCCGGCGGCGGCAGGTTAGACAATGCAATTCATCGATTTGGGCGCCCAGCGCGCACGCATAGAGACACGTCTTAACGAGCGGGTGGCAAAGGTTATAGCCGAAGGGCGCTATATCCTCGGCCCGGAAGTGGGCGAGCTGGAGCAGGCGCTGGCCGAACATGTTGGCGTGAAGCACGTGGTCGCCTGCGCCAACGGCACCGATGCATTGCTGATACCGCTCATGGCAAAGGGCATCGGCCCCGGCGACGCCGTTTTCGTGCCAAGCTTCACCTTTGCCGCGACGGCCGAAGTGGTGGCGCTGGCCGGTGCCTCTCCCGTTTTCGTGGATATCGAGGCGGACAGCTACAATATCGACGTGGAAAGTCTTGAAGCGGCCATTGCGATGGTCCGCGAACAGGGCGAGCTGGAGCCAAAGGCGATCATCCCCGTCGACCTTTTCGGTCTTGCCGCGAACTATCAGAAGATCGCGTCCATCGCCGAGCGTGAAGGCCTGTTCGTGATCGAGGACGCGGCGCAGTCCATGGGTGGGGCCAGTGGCAACACCATGTGTGGCGCCTTTGGCGATGTCGCCGGCACGAGTTTTTATCCCGCAAAGCCGCTTGGTTGCTATGGCGACGGCGGGGCCATGTTCACCAATGACGGTGAATTGGCAGAGGTGCTGCGCTCTGTTGCTTTCCATGGCAAGGGTGCAAGCCAGTATGACAATGTGCGGGTAGGGCTGAACTCACGCCTCGACACGATCCAGGCGGCAATCCTGCTGGAAAAGCTTTCCATTCTTCCCGAAGAGATGGAACTTCGCCAGAAGGTGGCGGATCGCTACAGGGATGGCCTCGGCGATGTCGTCACAGTGCCCGTGCTGCCGGAAGGTGAACGCTCCGCATGGGCGCAATACGCGATCGAGACGCCGGAACGCGATGCCGTTCGTGCGCATCTGACAAGCGAAGGCATTCCTTCCGTCATCTACTATGAGCGCCCGCTTCATGTGCAGGAAGCCTACAAGGATTTTCCGCGTTCGCCGATGGGGCTGGAAGTGTCGGAAACCCTGCCTGACCGCATCCTCTGCCTGCCCATGCATCCCTATTTGAGCGAGGATGATCAGGATCGGGTGATTGGAGAGATCCGCAAGGCGGTAAGCGTCGCCTGACCCTTTTTTCGGAGCAGGCGGAAGAACATTCCGCCTATTCCCGAAGCCGCGCAAAACGCGCTCGCATTCTGCCGATACTATAGGGGCTGCTTCCTGTAGCCCCCATGCCCCCGGTGATACTTCCTAAAGCAGGCTCAGCCACGCCAGATGTGGCCGCACTGCTCGAAGGGTATCGGCATGAATGCACCAATTTCCCATCTCAGGCTCTCCCACCTCCAGCGTCTGGAGGCGGAATCGATCCATATCATGCGTGAGGTGGCGGCAAGCTTCTCCAAGCCTGTGATGCTTTACTCGGTGGGTAAGGATTCTTCCGTCCTGCTGCATCTGGCGATGAAGGCCTTCTATCCCGCCAAGCCGCCATTCCCCTTCCTGCATGTGGACACGACCTGGAAATTCCGCGAGATGATCGAGTTTCGCGACCGCATGGCACGCGAGAAGGGTTTTGATCTCCTGGTGCATATCAATGAGGATGGCGTGCGTGAGGGGATCGGCCCCTTCTCCCACGGCTCCAATGTTCATACCCATGTGATGAAGACGGTCGCGCTGCGCCAGGCGCTCGACAAATACGGTTTCGACGCTGCCTTCGGCGGCGCGCGGCGCGACGAGGAGAAAAGCCGCGCCAAGGAGCGCATCTTCTCCTTCCGCACCAAGACCCATGGCTGGGACCCGAAGGACCAGCGCCCGGAAATGTGGAAGACCTACAATACACGCGTGGCCCCGGGTGAATCGATCCGCGTCTTCCCGCTGTCCAACTGGACCGAGCTCGATATCTGGCAATATATCCTGCAGGAAGAGATCCCCATCGTGCCGCTCTATTACGCCGCCAAGCGCCCCGTGGTGGAGCGCGACGGCATGCTCATCATGAAGGATGATGACCGCATGGAGCTGCAGCCGGGCGAGGCCCTGCAGGAGCGCATGGTGCGCTTCCGCACCCTTGGCTGCTACCCGCTGACGGGTGCGATCGAATCCTCCGCCGACACGCTTGAAGCCATCGTGGCCGAGATGCTGACTGCCCGCACCTCCGAGCGACAGGGCCGCGCCATCGACAGGGACGAGGCAGGCTCCATGGAGAAGAAGAAGCGCGAGGGATATTTCTGATGCTGGACGCAAACCTGAACCCCGCCACTGAAGCTGCCGTTGAAGGCATCCGTGATTATCTCGCCGCCCAGGAAAACAAGACGCTTCTGCGTTTCCTGACCTGTGGCTCGGTCGATGACGGAAAGTCGACCCTGATCGGCCGTCTGCTCTACGACACCAAGCTGATCTTTGAGGATCAGCTGGCAGCGCTGGAGAAGGATTCGAAGAAGCACGGCACAACGGGCGAGGATATCGATCTTGCCCTTCTGGTGGACGGTCTTGAGGCCGAGCGCGAGCAGGGCATCACCATCGATGTCGCCTATCGCTTCTTCTCCACCCCGAAGCGCAAATTCATCGTCGCCGACACGCCGGGCCACGAGCAATATACCCGCAACATGGCAACAGGTGCTTCCACCGCCGATCTGGCCGTGGTGCTGGTCGATGCGCGCCAGGGCGTGCTGCTGCAAACGCGCCGTCACTCGATCATTGCCTCGCTTCTTGGCATCCGCAACATTGTGCTGGCGGTCAACAAGATCGATCTCGTCGGCTTCTCGAAGGAGCGTTTCGGCGAGATCGTCGAGGAATACCGCGCCTTTGCAAAGGATCTGGGTTTTGCCAGCGTCATGCCGATCCCCATGTCGGCACGCTTTGGCGACAATGTTTCGCGCCCGTCGGAGAATATGAGCTGGTATGACGGCCCGACCCTGATCGGCCATCTGGAAACGGTGGATATCGAGCGGGGCTTGAGCGCCAAGCCGTTCCGCTTTCCAGTTCAATATGTGAATCGCCCCAATCTCGACTTCCGGGGTTTCGCAGGCACGGTTGCTTCCGGCTCTGTTGCGGTGGGTGATCAGGTGGTGGTCGCCAAATCCGGCAAGCCCTCCCGCGTCAAGCGCATCGTCACCTATGATGGCGACTTGAGCCGTGCGGCGGAAGGCGAGGCGGTGACTTTGGTGCTGGAAGACGAGATCGAGGTCTCTCGCGGCAACATGCTCGTCACCCCCGATGCGCGCCCGCATGTGGCCGATCAGCTCGCGGCAACACTGGTCTGGTTCGACGAGCAGGCCATGATGCCCGGACGTCCTTACGTGCTGCGTACCGAAACCGACGAGGTGAGTGCCACGGTCTCGGCGCTGAAGCACCGCACCAATATCAACAATTTCGCCCATGAGGCCGCCAAGCATCTGGAGATGAACGAGGTCGGCGAATGCAATCTGTCGCTACAGGCCCCGATAGCCTTTGACAGCTTTGCCGACAACCGCACCACGGGCTCCTTCATCCTGATCGACCGCATTACCAATCGCACGGTCGGCGCAGGCATGATCCTTCATCCGCTGCGCCGGGCAGCCAACATTCACTGGCAGGCTCTGGATGTGACGAAGCAGTCGCGCGCAGAGCAGAAGCACCAGAAGCCGGCGGTCCTGTGGTTCACCGGGCTTTCGGGTTCGGGCAAGTCGACCATCGCCAATCTTCTGGAGAAGAAGCTTCATGCCGATGGCCGCCATACCTATATTCTGGATGGCGACAATGTGCGCCACGGCCTGAACCGCGATCTGGGCTTCACCGAGGAAGACCGCGTGGAGAACATCCGCCGCGTGGCCGAGGTCGCCAAACTGATGGCGGATGCGGGCCTTATCGTGCTTGTCTCCTTCATCTCGCCCTTCCGTGCGGAACGCCGCATGGCGCGCGAACTGATGGAGGAGGGCGAGTTTGTCGAGGTCTTTGTCGACACGCCTTTCGAGGAATGCGCAAAGCGTGACCCCAAGGGCCTCTATGCCCGCGCGCTGAAGGGTGAGATAAAGAACTTCACGGGCGTGGATTCTCCTTACGAGGAGCCCGAGCGTGCCGATATTCACCTGAAGACGGCAGGGCGCGCGCCGGAAGATCTGGCCGATGAACTGGAAGCATGGCTGAAGGACAAGGGCATTTGCTGACCGAAACACTGACGCCCGCAGACGCGCCCCATGATGATGGGGCGCTGGTCGCGCTCTTCGAGGCCATCGCCATCGAAGCAGGCGCGGCCATCATGGATGTGCGCGAGAAGGGATGTGCGGTGGAGGAGAAGGCCGATGCCTCTCCCGTCACCATTGCCGATCGTGCGGCCGAAGCCATCATCCTTAAGCATCTGGCAAAGGAACTCGGTGCCACCCCTTGCGTCTCGGAAGAAGCGGCTTCCGGTGGTGTCATCCCGGCTTGCGGCGAGGACGGTTTCCTGCTGGTCGATCCGCTCGATGGCACGCGCGAATTCATCAACCAGCGCCCCGACTTCACGGTCAATATCGCACTGGTGCGCAAGGGCGCCCCGGAAGTGGGCGTCGTCTATGCGCCAGCCCGTCAGACGCTGTGGAGCGGACGACCGGGTTCGGCGGAAAAGGCGAAGATCGAGGATGGCCGGATAATAAGCCGCGAAGCCATCCAGGTGCGCGAGGCTCCCAATCCCCCCGTCATCGTCGCCTCACGTTCGCATCTGACACCCGAGACGGAAGCCTGCATCGCCCGGTATCCCGGCGCGACCACCGTGTCAGTCGGCTCCTCACTCAAATTCTGCCTGATCGCGGAAGGCGAGGCCGATCTCTACCCCCGCTTTGGCCCCACCATGCAATGGGATACGGCAGCAGGCGACGCGGTCCTGCGCGCCGCAGGCGGCCGCACCACCCATGAAGACGGCAGCCTCCTCACCTATGGCCCGAAAAAGGGCGATGGGCTGGAGCAGTTCACAAGCCCCAACTTCATAGCAGAAGGCAGGCTGACCAAGGCCTGATCACGCGGCCTCAAGCTCATCAGCCCACGGCGGATTGGCGCCTGCGCGCGACACGGTGACTGCTGCAACGCGCGCCGCAAAATCCAGTGCCTCGCGCAGGGCGGTACTATCAATGCCAGCCAACCTCGACTTGTCGAGATTGCCGCTCTTGTGAAGTGCTGCGAGCAGCCCGGCATTGAAGGTGTCGCCCGCGCCCACGGTGTCCACCACCTCGACCTTTTGCGCGGGCACTTGCAGCTCCTCGTCACCCACAAAGACCTGTGCGCCGTCACCGCCTCTCGTCACCACCACGATGTGAGAGCCTCCCTTCAGAAGCTCATTGGCCGCTTCGGCGGTTCCCACACCCGGCTTCAGCCATTCCAGATCCTCGACCGAAATCTTCACGATATCGGCCAGCTTGACGAGCCTTGCGAGGCGCGTGCGATGTTCATCCGCATTGGTTATGAAGGCGGGCCGGATATTGGGATCAAGCATCACCACCCGATCCTTCGCTGCCTGCGCCATCAGCGCCTCATAGGTACTGGCTGCAGGCTCGTTCACGAGACTGATGCCGCCGAACAGGAGCCCTGATACGCCGTCAAGCGCGGGGAGGGACGAGGGCTCGAGCATGCGCCCGGCGGAATTCTCGTCATAGAAGTGATAGCTCGCATGGCCGTCAGCGAGATGCACGAAGGCGAGCGTCGTCGGTCTGTCGGAAAACTGAACGCGCGAAAGATCGACACGACTTTCCTCAAGGGCATCACCGAGCTTCTTTCCGAAAAGATCGGTCGAGAGTCCGGAATAGAACCCGACGGGCACCCCAAGCCGCCCAAGAGCGATAGCCGAGTTGAACACGGAGCCACCGATATGCGGCGTAAAGGCGTGAGCACCCTCGCGCGTTTCGCGAGGCAGCATGTCGATAAGGGCTTCGCCGCAGCAAAGGATCATGATTGGTGTCTCTCGTTATGTTCAGGAATGGATGTTGAATGGTGCGCCAATGAGAAAGCGTTCCGCCAGCGGCAGACTGGCGCCACCAAGCGCCCTGGCATGCCGCCCGACACTTCCCTCACGCACGGTCGGAAGGACGAGACCTTCGGAATCCTTCTCGTCGAGCGCGCTCTGAACTGCCTTAACCAGACGTGCCCGCAGACTGGTGGGCAACCACCCTTCGATGATCGCCGCTTCGAAATCGACCACTGATGAGGCTGCCACGATGGCATGGGCAAGACCTTCCGCGGCCTCGGTCCGCCAGCTCTCGAAATGCTCGTCTATATCCCCCCAGTCCTCCGGTGAAGTCCACAGGAACTGGGCGTCGTAACCGGCTTGCCGAAGTTTGCTTTCGAGCACATGGATGGAGGCCACATCAATGAGTTGCCGATAGCTGTGGTCAGGCGCGGGGACCGGCATGGAACCCAGCGCACCCGCATTGCCGCTGTGACCTGCATAAACGCGGCCGCCCACAGCAATGCCCCCACCAATGAAGGCGCCAACATAAAAATAGATGAAATCGCCGGTTATGCCGGTGTCGCCAAACACCAGTTCTGCCCCGCAGGCGCAGGTTCCATCATTCTGCAGATAGACCGGGAAGGGGCAAAGCGCGCTCAATTCCGCAGCAATATCCCGCACGCGCCAACCATCCATGGCCCCTTGCGGTGCGCCAGCCGTGTCGGCCCAGCTCCAAAGCTGGAAGGGCATGGCGATACCAAGGCCGCCAATCCGGTCCCATGCGATCGAGAGGTCGCCCTTCTTCATGGCGGCAATCTCGCCAACCACCCAGGAAATCGTCTCCTCCGGGGTTGGGTATTGATGCGCGCGTTGGGTCATGCGGCGGAGCTTGCCCGTGAAGTCGATCAACGCCAACTCGCAGCTTCTCCGTCCGATTTTCAGACCCAGGAAATAGGCTCCGTCGGGATTGAGGTGCATCGGAATGGAGGGCTGGCCCACGCGTCCCCGCTTCGGCGCGCCACGTGCAAGAAGATGCTCTTCCTCCAGTTCACGCATGATGACGGATACGGTCTGCGCTGACAGGCCGGTCAGCCGCGCAATATCGCTCTTGGCCAGGCTGCCATGTTGCCGCAGCAGCGAGAGCACGAGCCGTTCATTATGGTCGCGCATGCCACTCTGATTGGTGCCGCGCCCCTGTGTTGCATCGCGTTTTCGGCCCGGCGAAGTGCTCGCATCCATCGGCCATATCCTCCATCAATCCGCGCCGATTGTTTCTCTACAAAGTGCGGGTGTCAATTATTAAATAAGAATGATTTATATATTGACAGCTGTTCATCCCGGTAGTTTCCTATGGCTGTCACGACTGCGGTGGTGGCGCTGGATTGAGTGCAGTTCCACCGCTCAATTCATGGGAGGATGAAGTGATGAAGAAAACAGTTCTGAAGGCGGGCGCATTAGCGTTTGCCGGCGCGACCATGCTTGCCCTTTCGGCACCAGCATCCGCGCAGGAAGTCAGTGCGTGCCTTATCACCAAGACGGACATCAATCCGTTCTTCGTGAAGATGAAGGAGGGTGCGAGCGCGAAGGCGGAGGAGCTTGGGGTGGATCTTTCGACCTATGCCGGCAAGATCGACGGCGATCACGAGACGCAGGTCCAGGCTATCGAGTCCTGCATCGCTTCCGGCGCAAAGGGGATCCTGCTGACCGCCTCGGATACAAAAGCGATTGTCCCGGCAGTCAAGAAGGCTCGCGATGCAGGCATACTGGTCATCGCACTTGATACCCCGCTTGAACCCATCGATTCTGCCGACGCGACCTTCGCTACAGACAATTTCAAGGCAGGTGAACTGATCGGTCAATGGGCGGCCAAAACGCTCGGCGATGAAGCAGCCAATGCCAAGATCGCGCTCCTTGACCTTGCGCCAAGCCAGCCCTCGGTTGACGTGCTGCGCAATCAGGGCTTCCTGCAGGGCTTCGGCATTGAACTTAAAGACGAGAAAATGATCGGTGACGAAGATGACCCGCGGATCGTCGGCAATGATGTCACGAGCGGCAATGAAGAAGGTGGCCGCAAGGCCATGGAGAACCTTCTCCAGAAAGATCCCGACATCAATGTTGTTTACACGATCAACGAACCGGCTGCCGCGGGAGCATATGAGGCGCTGAAATCCTTTGGCAAGGAAGAGGGCGTGCTGCTCGTCTCCGTTGATGGTGGCTGTCCAGGTGTGCAGAATGTCAAGGAAGGCATCATAGGTGCTACCTCCCAGCAATACCCGCTGCTGATGGCCTCCATGGGCATCGAAGCCATCAAGAAATATGCCGACAGCGGTGAGCTTCCCGAGCCCAGCCCTGGCCTCGACTTTTTCAACACCGGCGTGACGCTGGTGACGGATCAGCCGGTTGAAGGGGTCGAGTCGATCGATTCCGAGGAAGGGCTTGAGCGCTGCTGGGGTTGATCGGCAGTGACGTGAATGCGGGAGTGCAGGTCGCTCCCGCCTTCGCGCCTTTCAAACGACCAAGAAGGCCATCTGGGTTCACGGGAGGATGAGATGAGTGATGCAGGCGCGGCCCCGCACAAGCAGGATTTTGAGGAGGTGCTGGATCGCAGCGACAAGTCGGTAGCCGCTTTCGAGGGGCATGAGAAAAATCTCATGGACCGCCTTCAGCACTTTCTCCACGGCAACCCGACGATGGTGCCGGTGATCGTGCTGGCAATCAGCATCATTGCTTTCGGTTTCATCGCCGGTGACCGCTTCTTCAGCGCGTTCAACCTGTCACTGATCATGCAACAGGTATCCATCATCGGCATTCTCGCGGCGGCGCAAAGTCTGGTCATACTGACGGCCGGTATCGATCTGTCCGTTGGGGCCAACATGGTGTTGGCATCGGTGATAATGGGCAATCTGGGCGTTCAGCTGGGCCTTCCCGCTCCTGTTGCCATCGGCATCGGCTTCATCTGCGGGGCCTTGGCGGGAGCCCTCAATGGCTTTCTGGTTACCAAGGTCCGATTGCCACCCTTCATCGTTACCCTGGGGACCTGGAACATCTTTTTCGCCCTGAATCTATGGCTGTCAGGAGCACAGTCGATCCGCAGTCAGGATATCGACGCGCAGGCACCGCTTCTCAAGTTTTTTGGCGAGAGCATCAATATAGGTGGTGCGCAGTTTACCTTCGGCTCCATGTTGATGGTGCTGATCTTTGCCGTCCTCTGGTACGTCCTGAACCGCACCGCCTGGGGCAGGCATGTCTATGCCGTGGGTGATGACAAGGATGCGGCGGAACTGGCCGGCATCAGAACAAGTCGCACCCTTGTACAGGTCTATGCGCTAGCCGGGCTGGTCTGTGGCATTGCAGCCTGGGCTGCCATCGGCCGCGTGGGCTCGGTATCTCCCCAAAGCTTTCAGGAAGCAAATCTGCAATCGATCACCGCTGTCGTGATTGGTGGGATTTCGCTCTTTGGCGGTCGCGGCTCGATCATCGGTCCGCTGGTTGGAGCACTGATCGTTGGCGTCTTCAACTCAGGACTGCGCCTGGCCGGGGTGGATGTGCTCTGGCAGGTTTTCGCCATCGGCTGGCTGACCATCATCGCCGTGGCGATGGATCAGTGGATCAGAAAGGTTTCGGCATGACGGTTCAACCCATTCTAACCGCCCGCGGACTGGTTAAGCGCTATGGGCGGGTTGTCGCCCTCAACCACGCGGATTTCGACCTCTATCCCGGCGAAGTGCTTGCAGTCATCGGTGACAATGGAGCCGGCAAGACCACGCTCATCAAGGCGATTTCGGGCGCCATCCGCCCGGATGAAGGCGAAATACGCCTTGACGGGCAGAAGGTGGACTTCCGCTCGCCATTGGAAGCACGTGATGCGGGTATCGAAACGGTACATCAGACGCTGGCCCTTTCGCCCGCGCTCTCCATAGCCGACAACATGTTTCTTGGCAGAGAGCTTCGCAAGCCGGGCTTCCGGGGGCGCTGGTTGCGTGCCCTGGACCGCGACAAGATGGAGGAAGTTGCGCGCCAGAAGCTCAATGAACTCGGATTGTTGACGATCCAGAACATCCGACAGGCGGTGGAAACGCTTTCCGGTGGACAGCGTCAGGGTGTTGCGGTGGTTCGCGCTGCAACATTCGGCTCGAAGGTCATAATCATGGATGAGCCGACCGCCGCACTTGGCGTGAAGGAATCGCGAAAGGTGCTTGATCTCATACAGGACGTTAAGTCGCGCGGCCTGCCCATCGTGCTCATTTCTCACAACATGCCCCATGTTTTTGAAGTGGCAGATCGCATCCACGTGCATCGCCTGGGACGGCGGCTTTGCGTGATCGACCCCAAAAAACACACCATGTCTGATGCGGTGGCATATATGACCGGCGCGATGGAGCCACCTGTGGAAGCTGCAGTCGCCTGAACAGGCCCATATAGAGGTAAAACTCGGCGTATTCGCCGGGTTTTCCTCATGGAAGCGAACCGAAAACGCCTCTACCGAACTGGACCGATTGCCGCTCCGCGCTTATCAAGTTCGCGCAAGACCCATGCCAGCCGCCCGGGCGGCAAGGCTTGGAGATTTTCCGACTGAGTGGAGTTGAGCCGTTGAACGCAAGGTCCGACATGTTCTGCGCTGCAATCGATTGGGGCACCACCAATATGCGCGTCTGGCTTCTCGACCAGTCGGGCAATGTGTCGGCGAGCCGGGCGAGCGACGAGGGCATGCGCCAGGCCATGCCGGATCGTTTCGAAGCAATCATGGAAAAGCATCTGGCCGAAATGGGCGCGCCCGTAGACCTGCCGGTCATCATATGCGGTATGGCAGGCGCGCGCGGCGGCTGGGTAGAGGCGGAATATATGCGCACACCCGCGCAGCTTTCCGCCGCTCATGAAAGCGCGGTCAAGGTCGCCCATGCCAGCCGCGACATTCGCATTCTGCCCGGCGCCTGCCAGATGGATGAGGCCCGTGAAGACGTGATGCGCGGCGAGGAAACACAACTTGCCGGTGCGATTTCAGGCGTGGAGGATAATGGCATTTTCTGCATGCCGGGCACCCATTCCAAATGGGCTGTGGTGGAAGGCGGAAGTCTAACCCGCTTCACCACCTTCATGACCGGCGAGATGCACGGGCTGGTGTCGAAACATTCGATCCTTCGCGACACGCTGGGCGAGGCGAAGGCCAATGCGGAAAGCCCTGCATTCGCTGGTGCCGTTGATGAAATGCTGGAAGGGCGCGGCTTCACCGAAGCGCTTTTCTCCATCCGCGCCTCTGCCCTTCTCAAGGGTGCCGAGGCGGGTGATCTTGCCTCGCGGCTTTCCGGTCTGGTCATAGGGTCGGAGATCGCGTCGGCGAAGCGCGCGTTCGAGCCTGAAGAAGTCGGCCTTGTTGCCGCCGGACCGCTTTCCGATCTTTATCGCGCGGCACTGGCGCGCGCCGGGATTAATGCCGAAGCCCTTGATGGCGAGGCGCTGGCACGCCGCGGCCTGTTCGCCGCAGCACAATCTTTCTGGGGGAATTCCTGATGAGCAGTCAAACCGTCACCTGGCCGAAGCTGAAGCGCGATCTCGTCGGCATCCTGCGCGGCGTGCGGCCTGATGAAGTAGGAGCGATCGTGGACGAGCTTCTGGAGGCCGGTTTCGAAGCCATAGAAGTGCCGCTCAATTCGCCCGATCCGCTCAAATCCATCGAGATTGCGGCCAGGCGCGCCCCTTCGGGAGTGCTGATCGGCGCAGGCACTGTTCTCACGGTGGAAGATGTGAACGCCGTGCATGATGCGGGCGGCTCCATCGTGGTCAGCCCAAACACCGAGCCCGATGTCATCCGGCAGACAGTGGCGAAGGGCATGGTCTCCATGCCCGGTGTGTTCTCGCCGACAGATGCGCTTGCGGCGGCTCGCGCTGGCGCGACATGCCTGAAATTCTTCCCCGCGGGCATCCTCGGCGCATCGGGCATCAAGGCAATGTCGGCCGTGCTGCCCAAGGGCCTGCCCATCGGTGCTGTCGGCGGCGTGTCGGAGAAGAACTTCGCCGAATATGCAAAGGTCGGCATCCGCACCTTCGGCCTCGGTTCCAGCCTCTACAGTGAAGGCGCGAGTGCCGCGGAAGTGCGCCAGCGCGCCGATGCCGCGGTGAAAGTCTATGACGAGGTGTTCGGCGTCTGACACCGAACCACCTTATTGCGTGAGAGCGGACGAGGGCCGCAGCGCGCCGACCTTGATGCCGCGCCAGTTCTTCAGTTCCGGTCGTGCCTGAACCTCAAGCTCTGCGCGCAGATCGTCACCTTCCGGCAAGAGGCGCGCAAGCGTCTGCGCGACCATCACTTCCGCACCGCGCGTTGCGCCATCATCGCATTTGAGAGCGATGCCTAGACCCAGTTCCGGGATCGCGGCGCAGAAGACGCCTTCGGCACCCGTCTTGGTGAAGATGCGGCCTTTTCCGGCCTGCATCATCTTCGTGTCGGCGCGGTCGGTACCGGCAACGTAAAACGGCTCGCTCATGCAGGCATCAAAGATGCGCCGCGCCGCCTCGAAGCGCTTTTCAGGAAGCCCGGAGCCGGTGGCAAGCCGCGCAAAACCCTGTGCGAGATTGCGGATCGGCACGGCGTAGGTGGGGATGGAGCAGCCATCAATGCCGCATTGGTCGGCCTCAAGGCACGCGCCGGTGACCTCTTCGAGCGCAGCTGCTGCCATCTGCTGGATCTCGTGACCGGCTGTCACATAGCCCTCCGTGCTGATGCCCTTATGCGCGCAGGTGCAGAGAAAACCGGCATGCTTGCCCGAGCAATTGTTGTGAAACTGGTTGGGCTTGGCACCGGTGGCCGCCAGCGCGAGTGCCGGCTTCTGCTCCATTGGCCAATGCGCGCCACACTCATACGCGCTTTCGTCAAGTCCGGCCTTGGCGACCATGGCACGGGCAAGCTCTGCATGTTCCGGCTCGCCCGAATGCGAAGCGCAAGCCAGCGCAATCTCACGCCTGCCAAAGCCAAATGCATCTGCCGCACCGCTTTCGATGAATGGCAGCGCCTGGATCGCCTTGACCGCAGAGCGCGGAAAGATGGCCCGCGTCGTGTCTCCACGTTCGAACACGGAATTGCCTTCGGCATCCACCACGGCAATCACCCCGCGATGAACACTCTCCACCACATCGCCGCGCAGAACTTCAACCAGAATAGGACTTTCCATCAAGCACCTGCCCAAACAAGTCGGGCACCCGCCCAACAACAACACCAGCCGCTTGTGCAGAGGCGGGGGGATGACGTCAAGCGGTGAGAATTATTGTGCCAGAAGTCACGTCAGCGATATAAGCAAACAATTATGTCGTTAGGGCTGAAATGTGAAAATCGTCCATCTGAGCAGTGAACGGGGCTGGCGCGGCGGAGAAGCTCAGCTCGAGCTGCTTTTCCGCTCGCTTGCTCGCGCCTGCGAGCAGAAGGTGGTGGTACCAAAGCAGTCTGAACTTTCGCACCGCATTCCAGAAAGCGCCCTGATTACAGTGAAGCGCCTGGGCTGGGCTGCGCCCGAAGGGTTCCTTGATACTTTGAGACTTGTTCGCAGGTGGAGGCCGGACATCCTCCATGCGCACACGAGCAAAGCCTTGGAAACGGCGCTGTTGTTGAAAGCTGTGACAGCCACTCCGGTCGTGGCTTCCAAGCGGAACGCCTTTCACGTTCGTGGTGGATGGAAATACCGCCGGGCGGACACGATGATTGCTGTCTCACAAGCCGCAAGAAGCAAGTTGCTCGAGGCTGATGTAGAAGCTGATCGTTTGTGCGTTATTCATGATGCGGTTGACCAGGTGCGGTTTGAAGCAACGGCACGGAGCAAAGTCGACGGAATCCCATTGGTTCTTTGTGCAGCCGCATTCTCACTGGAAAAGGGTTTGGACACGCTTCTGGCGGCTTGGCGTATCGTCGAAAGCGAAGGCACCCACGGTAAGCTTCTCCTTGTAGGCCGGGGGAATCTGGAAACCCTACTGCACGCGCAAAAAACCGAATTGGGCTTGAAGCGCTTCGAGATTTTGGGATGGCGTGAGGACGTGCCTCAACTTTTGGCGGAGGCCGACATTGCCACGCTGGCTTCAAGGGAGGAGGGGCTTTCGAGTTTTCTGTGCGAAGCCCAATGGATGGGTAAGCCGGCGGTCGCCACAAATGCCGGAGGTATCCCCGAAGTGGTTTTGGATGGAACGACGGGGCTGCTCGGTCCGGTCGGCGACGCGGAGGCGTTGGCGCGAAATCTGTCCAGGCTTCTGCGGGACCGCGATTTGCGGGAGAAAATGGGAGCGGCTGCCAGGCGACGCGCTCGAGCGATGTTTGATATTCAAAAGATCGGAGCGCAGCACATGGAAGCATGTCAGGCTTTGATAGCCTGAGCCCCCAACAACGCCTCCGCCCGTCTCAGATCATCGGCAAGTTCCCCTCGCCGGAGGGGCTGTTCCTCGTGGGGAATGCGCAAGATAAAGCTGGGGTGCCAGGTGATGAGGACGGGGGTGCCGTCTCGCGCCGGCTCTATTCGGCCGCGGCGCGGGGTCATGGCGCTGGCATTGCCCGTCAGCGCAAATGCCGCAGATGCGCCAAGCGCGACGGTGAGTTGCGGCTTCACGAATTTGCGCTCCAGATCAAGCCACCAGCGACAATGCTCGATCTCTTGGCGATTGGGGTTCTGATGGAGCCGCTTCTTGCCCTGCGTCTTGAACTTGAAGTGCTTCACCGCATTGGTCATCCAGGCGGGCTCGGTGCCCACTTTACCCATGACCTCCCGCAAGAGCGTGCCGGCAGGTCCGACAAAGGGGCGACCGGCGAGATCCTCCATGTCGCCCGGCTGTTCGCCGACAATCATCAGCCGCGCATCCTCCGGCCCTTCACCGAAAACGGTCTGCGTCGCAGCCTCGCACAATCCGCAGCGCCTGCAGACGGCGGCAGCCTCGCGCGCGGCTTCAAGCGTTTCGGGCATGGCGGGAGTTTCGGGCGTACGCAAGCGGTCGAGGATGCGCTCGGCTCGCTTCGGTCCCTCGGTCGGCATGGCCTGACGCATGATTTCCACGCGCGTTTCGGCATGCGCGAGCATTTCGGGGATGAGCTGCGTTTCAGGCATGTTCTTCCAATATTTCTTCGGCATCTCCGAACGCATGGCCTGAAGATGGATGCGCGCCGGGTTGAAGATATTGGCGAAATAGGTGCCCCAAAGCTCTTCGGAGGCATCATGGGGCAGGTCGGGGCGCGTGGTCGGAGGGTGATAGGTCAGTGCACCGTTTTCGAACCGGGCTACACCCTCCGGCGTGGCGATCATCCAGTCCATATCGCCGAAGCGCTTGGCGAAAAAGGGTGTTCCGGCTTCCAGGATAAAGTGATCCGACTCAAACCAGGCGCCAAAGCGTCGCCGTGCGCTGTCGCTCGGCAATTCGCGAAAGCGCACGAAGGCATGCATCTTGTGAATGTCGCGACGGATCGTCTTGGCAAAGGCCTGAAGCTTGCGGGTGAGGGGATCGGCCGGATTGAAAAGCGCGCGTCTGTCTTGCTGGTGACGAACAAGGGCCGCGTAAAGTGCTGCAGGCGCCTCGCCATCGCGGTGGCACAGAACCGTTTCTGCAAGTTGCAGAAAGGAGGCAGGCGCGGAGACCTTGTGCGAGCCTTCTTCATCAGGCGGCGGCGCGGCTTCGAACAGGTCGGCACCGGCACCGCGACACCACTGCACCATCTCAGGCGCGATGGCGTGACTGGCGAGCCGCCGGGCGGCCGACCGCCAGGCTTCAAAAAATCCGTTCGCGGGCAGCTCCACGCGATACATCAAAGAAGCACCAGTTGCTCCGGCTGCGGCGTGAAGCGCGCGCGCAGATTGGCGCTGTCGGTCAGCCCGCCCGGCGACCAGTCGGGAAACTGCACGAAGGGCTTGGCCTTGCTCATGACAGCGCCGATGCGCACCAGATCGCCATAGCGAAGGATGCCCGAACGCCGCGCGGCGATGATGCGATCTACGGTGCGCGTGCCGAAGCCTGGGATACGCAGCAAGAGCTCGCGGCTGGCCTGGTTCACATCCACGGGAAAGAGCGCGCGGTTGGCCAGCGCCCAGGCAAGTTTGGGGTCAATGGCAAGGTCAAGATTGCCCGAAGGCGCAACGCTCGCCAGCTCATCCACCTCGAAGCCGTAGAAACGTAACAGCCAGTCGGCCTGGTAAAGCCTGTGCTCGCGCATCAGGGGCGGCTTGATGAGCGGCAGGGCCTTGGAGGCATCGGGAATGGGCGAGAAGGCGGAGTAATAGACGCGGCGCAGCTTGTAGCCCGCATAGAGCCGCGAGGAGGTGGTGAGAATGTCGCGGTCATTGGCACCGTCCGCCCCCACAATCATCTGCGTCGACTGGCCGGCGGGCGCAAAGCGCTTTGCCTTGCGGCCTGAATGGCTGCGCTCCTTGGCGGCATCGAGCCGCTGGCGCACGCCTGCCATGGCCGAACGAATTGTCTCGGGCTTTTTCTGCGGGGCGAGAAGGCGCGTGCTGTCATCGCGCGGCAGCTCCACATTGATCGACATGCGATCGGCATAAAGCCCGGCTTCCGCGATCAGCTCCTCGCTCGCCTCGGGAATGGTTTTGAGGTGAATGTAACCTTTGAACTGATGGTCCTCGCGCAGCATGCGCGCAATCCGCACCATGTCCGCCATGGTATCATCAGCGCTGCGGATGATGCCCGACGAAAGGAACAGCCCCTCGATATAGTTGCGGCGATAAAATTCCAGCGTCAGCGTGACCACCTCTTCCGGCGTAAACCGCGCCCGCTCGACGCTGCTCGAAACCCGGTTGATGCAATAGGCGCAGTCGAAGATGCAGAAATTCGTCATCAGGATCTTCAACAGGCTGATGCAGCGCCCGTCCGGCGTATAGGCATGACAGATCCCGGTCCCGCCCGCACTGCCAATCCCGCCCTTGGAGGAATCGCGCCGGGACGTCCCCGAAGACGCACAGGAAGCATCATATTTCGCCGCATCCGCAAGGATGGCGAGCTTGTCCTTGAGTGTTCTCTTCATGAGAACAAATATAGAACATTATGATTGAGAGGCAAGGGAATTTGTTGTGCACGCTTAGATAGTGTTTGCAGATTATTGTATCCAACATCCCATTGCGTTGGCAGAGTCCGCATTGCTGCTCTGACTACAGCAGATGGGCTGCAAGCTCTTCGCGATTTTAAAGGGGTTAAGTTTGTTCGAGGCGCTGCTGGAAGAACTTAGACATAGAGGTGAAGGCGTTGATCTTGATTACAAAGCCGAGCGCTACCGCTTTGTAGAAGCGACGGATGTCGAAAAGTCGGAAATGTTGAAGGACATCCTAGCGCTTGCGAACACGGATCGCGAAGGTTCAGCATACATCGTCTTGGGCTTCAAAGAGAATAAGCCAAATCCTGCTAAGGTTGTCGGAATAGCAACATCAGAGGAAGTAGACGACGCTCATATACAACAGTTTGTAAATTCCAAATTGGGCCGAAAGCTGAAGTTTAGCTATCAAGAGGTGCTGCACCAAGGTAAATTGATAGGGTTAGTTACAATACCGAGGCAGAAACGTCCATTTTACGTGAATAAGAAATTCGGTAAAGTGCAAGCTGATACTGTTTACATACGGCGGGGTACTTCTACTTCTGTAGCATCGTTAGAAGAAATTGCCGATATGGGGTTGGAGGACGTTTCGCGAGCGCCTGCACAATTTACGCTGTCATTTCTGAATGGCAGTTATGAACTTCTTGACAGCAACATTGAGTGTACGTTTGTGCGGTTCCCCGCCGGACTGGATGACTTCCCACTGCGTGATGGAATGGTTCCAGGGTTTAGTAGCCGATTCAGTGAAAATCCGGAATATTGGCGCAAGGCAGCCGAATATATTTCACTGGTGCAGAAAGCTATCCCAATACGGTTTGCGCTCACGAATAGATCTGCTTATTCAATCTCTGAGGTGTGCGTTGAACTTGTTTGTTGTGACCCAAGCGGCAAATCGGTCTCGCTGAGGCCTGAGGGTGAGATGCCCAATATGCCGGAGAAGTCGACCTTCGATACAGTGCTTGCATCAGAATTGGTATTCCCAGTGACTGCATCGACGTCAGGAGCATTGGTAGCGAGATAGTAGCGCGTTGCAATGTCGGCACCGTCCGGCCAGGAGAAACTTATCGTCTAGATGAGGATCTAGTTCTGCTACCGCAAATTCCTGGTCTGTATTTGCTGAGGGCAAAAACTATGGGCAGTGAATTTCCCGAACCCATAATAACTGAGGAAACATTCCGAGTGCGCGGCGAAACCATAGAACTTACCGTAGCGGAAGCCTATGACTACATTGAATCTGTAGCAGATAGCAGCGAATTTTAAGCGGCGGGCGATGCAGGCAATCTGCTTATGTTCGGTTAGCCACTGAGTGCCATGGTCGGAGTGGCAGGATTCGAACCTGCGACCCCCTCGTCCCGAACGAGGTGCGCTACCAGGCTGCGCTACACTCCGTGACCTGACGGCGGGCTTATAGCGATGATGGGTTCGCTTCGCAAGTCGAAAGCGCGTCTTCAATAGGCGCTTTCAACATCTCCCATTTCCACATAGACGGACTTCACCTGGGAGTAATGTGCAAGCGCCTCGCGGGCGTTTTCGCGGCCGATGCCGGAGGCCTTCACGCCGCCGAAGGGAAGCTCGACGGGCGTGAGATTGTAGGTGTTGATCCAGCAGGTGCCCGCTTCAAGCTGGTCCACCACGCGGTGCCCGCGCTTGATGTCGGCGGTGAAGACACCGGCGGCCAGACCGAATTGCGTGTCATTGGCGCGCGAAATGACCTCGTCCTCGTCCTTGAAGGTGAGAACGCTCATCACCGGCCCGAAGATCTCCTCGCGTGCAATGGTCATGTCGTCTTGCACATCGGCGAAGACGGTCGGCTCGATATAGAAACCGCTCTCAAAGCCTTGCAGCTCGGGAATGCCGCCGCCGCACAGAAGGCTGGCGCCTTCGCTTTTGCCGCTCTCGATATAGGAGAGCACGCGCTCGCGCTGGGCCTGCGAGATGAGGGGACCCAGATGCGTTTCCGGATCGAGCGGATCGCCAAGGCGAATGGCGCGGGTGCGCTCGACGAGGCGGTCAAGGAAGCGATCCCTGATGCCTTCCTGCAGGAAGACGCGCGTGCCGTTGGAGCAGATCTGGCCGGTGGAATAGAAATTGCCGAGAATGGCGCCGCTGATGGCGTTTTCAAGTTGCGCATCATCGAAGACGATGAGCGGAGACTTGCCGCCAAGCTCCATCGTGGCGTGCTTCATCTGCCCGCCCGCCCGCGACATCACCTTGCGGCCGGTTTCGGCCGAACCGGTGAGCGAGACCTTCGCGACGCTTGGGTGGTCGATAAGGGCTTCGGCAACCGCGCGCGTGCCCTGCACGACATTGAAGAGCCCTTCGGGCAGGCCGGCTTCAACGAGGATTTCAGCAAGCTTCAGCGCGGAAAGCGGCGTGTTTTCCGATGGCTTGAAAACCATGGCATTGCCCATGGCAAGCGCAGGAGCTGCCTTCCATGCGGCAATCTGGATGGGATAGTTCCACGCGCCAATGCCCACGCACACGCCAAGCGGCATGCGTTTCGTGTAGCCGAAGGGGCCGCCCAGATCGACAAAACTCCCCTGTTCGCCTGCAATCACGCTGCCGCAATATTCAAGCGCCTCGGCGGCAGACGCGGCGTCCGCCACCAGCGTCTCCTGAATGGCCTTGCCTGTGTCGAGCGTTTCGAGCTCGGAAAGCTCCTGGTTGCGCTCGCGCAGGATGTCCGCGGCCCGGCGCAAGATACGCCCGCGCTCGGCAAGCGGCGTCTTCGCCCAGGTGGTTTGCGCGGAGCGCGCGGCTTCCACTGCCAGCTCCACGATATTGGGCGTTGCAAGATTGAGCTTCGCGATCACCTCGCCGGTGGCCGGATAGATGCTTTCCAGAACCTCGCCCTGCGGGTCTTCCACATAGGAGCCATTGATATAGTGCGATGCTTGGGGCTGTGCGCGCATGGTTTTTCCTATCGGTCCGATACCCGCCAGCGCGGGTTGATCCAGGGTTCCTGATCGAGAGGCGGCAGGGTGCGGCCCAGAATATGGTCCGCCGCCTTTTCGCCCACCATAATGGATGGGCCATTGAGATTGCCATTGGTGATGCGCGGAAAGATGGAACTGTCCGCAACCCGAAGCCCCTCGACACCGATGACGCGAAGCTGAGGGTCGACAACGCTTGATGGATCATCGGCATCACCCATCCGGCAGGTGCCGCAGGGATGATAGGCGCTTTCCACATGTTCGGCGATGAAGGCGTTGAGGGCCTCGTCCGAGGTCACATCCGCGCCGGGCTGGATCTCCTCCCCGCAATAGGGCTTGAAGGCCGGCTGCGCGAAGAGTTCACGCGTCAGCCGGATACAGTGGCGGAAATCTTCCCAGTCCTCGTCATGGGACATGTAGTTGAAACGGATTTCCGGCGCCTTCCACGGATCAGGTGAGGCTAGGCGGATATTGCCGCGCGACTTGGAGCGCATCGGCCCGACATGGGCCTGAAATCCATGTGCTTCTGCCGCAGCCTTGCCGTCATAGCGGATGGCTGCCGGCAGGAAGTGATACTGGATATCGGGATAGTCCACGCCCGGCTTCGAGCGCACGAAAGCCGCCGCCTCGAAATGGTTGGTCGCGCCAAGCCCGTTCTTGAAGAGAAGCCAGCGCGCGCCGATCAGCGCCTTGGCGAAAAGGTTGAGGTGGGAGTAGAGCGTGATGGGCTTGGAGCATTCCTGCTGGATGTAAAGCTCCAGATGGTCCTGCAGATTTTCGCCGACGCCGGGGCGATCCGCCACAACGTCAATGCCCATGGCCTGCAACTGTGCGGCCGGGCCGATGCCCGAATGCATCAAGAGTGCAGGCGAGTTGATGGCCGAGGCTGCGACCACAACTTCACGTTTTGCTTTAACTTTGTGGATACGGTTTGCCCACTCGATCTCGACGCCGGTGACTTTGTGATTCTCTATGACAATCTTTCGCGCGAAGCCTCTGACAAGATTCACATTTGGCCGCTTGAGGGCAGGGCGCAGATAGGCATTGGCCGCAGACCAGCGCCGCCCCTTGTGGATCGTCTGCTCCATGGGGCCGAAGCCCTCCTGCTTGGAGCCGTTATAGTCTTCGGTTGTCTCGAAACCGGCCTCGCGGCCAGCCTCGGCAAAGGCCTGGTAGAGCGGGTTGGTGCGCTTGCCGCGCTGGACATGCAGCGGGCCGTCGGTCCCGCGCCAGCCTTCCTCGCCGCCATGGGAGGTTTCCATGCGTTTGAAGTATGGCAGCACGTCGCGATAGGCCCAGCCCGCCGCACCGCTTGCCGCCCAATGGTCAAAGTCGCGGGCATGGCCGCGCACATAGACCATGCCATTGATGGAGGACGAGCCGCCCAGCACCTTGCCGCGCGGTGTGGCGAGCACACGTCCGCCCAGATGCGGCTCGGGCTGAGTGGAGTATCCCCAGTCATAGCGGCGCATGTTCATCGGGATGGAAAAGGCCGTCGGCATCTGGATCAGCGGGCCGGCATCGCTGCCGCCATATTCGATCACGATCACCGAGTTCCTGCCGTCTTCCGAAAGACGATAGGCCAGTGCGCAACCGGCCGAGCCTGCGCCGACAATCACGTAATCGGCTTCAAGCGGAGCACTCACCGTGCACCCTCCTTTCGTGAAAGCTGAAGCGAGAGATAATCTTCCACCAGCGCGATCGCCGTATCGGCGTCGCTGGGGCCTTCGGCCAGCGCATGGCGAATATAGAGCCCGTCGATCAGGGCGCCGATGCCGCGCGCGGTGCGCTCTGCCTGCAGGCGCGACATGAGCGGTTCCAGCGCCACGAGCAGATTGGTGTGCAGCCGGCGCGTGTAAACGCGCAGCAGGCGGCGCAGGGCAGGCGCACGCTGTGCCTCGACGTAGAAGGCGAGCCAGGCGGCAACCGTCTCCGGCTGGAACTGCTTGGGCGAGAAATTGACATGAATGAGGGCCGAAAGCCGCGCCATGCCGGATTTTCCGGAAACAGCCGCGCGCGCATCCGCGCCCAGCTCCGAAAGTAGGTGGCGCATCGTGGCCGCCAGCAGATCCTCCTTCGAACCGAAATAATGATGGGCAAGCGCGCTCGACACATCGGCACGTCTGGCAATATCCGCCATGGTCACTGCAAGCGTTCCCTTTTCAGCAATGGCTGAAATGGCGGCGTTGATGAGCGCTTCGCGGCGCAGTGGTTCCATTCCGATCTTGGGCATGAAAGGTGATCTAGGGTTGATTGACTGGTCAATCAATAAAAAATGCCAAATGCAAAGCGGTTTTGTGTGCGCTGCAACAATTATGAGCCATTTTTTCCGAGACGACAGTCGCCCTAGATGGCATTCTTCGGCTCAAGTTCAGGGAGGCTGATATGAGCGCGAGCATTGTGGGCTGGGCCCATTCCAAATTCGGCAAGCTTGGCGACCAGACGCTTGAAGAGCTGATCGTGATGGTGGCGCGGGATGCGCTGGAACATGCGGGGCTGGAAGCCTCGGATGTCGATGAGATCGTGCTGGGCCACTTCAATGCCGGTTTCTCACCCCAGGATTTCACCGCCAGTCTGGTGCTGCAGGCCGATGACGGCCTGCGTTTCAAGCCCGCAACGCGCGTGGAAAATGCCTGTGCCACGGGATCTGCCGCCATCCGCCAGGGGCTGCGCGCCATCGACGCCAAGGCCGCGCGCATCGTGCTGGTGGTGGGTGCCGAGCAGATGACGACAACGCCTGGACCGGATATCGCGAAGAACCTGCTGAAGGCATCCTATCTGCCAGAAGAGGGTGACATTCCCGGCGGATTCGCAGGTGTCTTCGGCAAGATCGCCTCTGCCTATTTCCAGCGTTATGGCGACCAGTCCGATGCACTGGCCCGCATTGCCGCCAAGAACCACAAGAATGGCGCAAAAAATCCACTGGCGCAGATGCAGAAGGATCTGGGCTACGAGTTCTGCCGCGAGGAAAGCGAGCGCAACCCCTATGTCGCAGGACCGCTCAAGCGCACCGATTGCTCGCTGGTCTCCGACGGGGCGGCTGCCATCGTTCTGGCCGACACCCAGACCTCGCTTTCCATGAAGCGCGCCGTCGCCTTCCGCGCCAACGAGCATGTGCAGGACTTCCTGCCCATGTCCAAGCGCGACATTCTCGCCTTTGAAGGCTGTGCGGAAGCCTGGAAGCGCGCGCTTGGCAGTGCGGGTGTGAAGATCGACGACCTGTCATTTGTCGAGACGCATGACTGCTTCACCATTGCCGAACTGATCGAATATGAGGCGATGGGCCTGGCACGTCCGGGCGAGGGTGCCAGGGTCGCCGAGGAAGGCCAGACGGAAATGGGCGGGCGCCTGCCGGTGAATCCGTCCGGCGGTTTGAAGGCCAAGGGCCATCCGATCGGCGCCACCGGTGTTTCCATGCATGCTTTGAGTGCGGCTCAGCTGACGGGTGAGGCAGGCGGCATTCAGGTGCCGGGTGCCAAGCTCGCCGGCATCTTCAATATGGGCGGTGCTGCCGTTGCCAACTATGTGTCCATCCTCGAAAGGATCAAATGAGCAAAGCCGCCATCGTCACCGGAGCTGCAACCGGCATCGGCCTCGCCGTCGCCGAGCGGCTTCTTGACGACGGTTTTGCAGTCGCCCTGGTGGACGCCGACGCTGAAGCCCTGGCCGAAGCCGAGGAGATGCTGACGGGCGAGGAAGCGCTCTTTCTGCTCGCCGACGTGAGCGATGAGGAGGAGGTGGGTGAAACCTTCGACCAGGCCGTCGATGCATTGGGCCCGCTCCACGCACTCGTCAATTGCGCGGGGCTTCGCCGCGAAGTGCTGTTCGAGCACACGAGTGCGGAGCTTTTCCGGCAGTTGCTGGAGGTCAATCTTGTCGGCACGCTGATCGCCAGCCAGGCAGCACTCGACCGGATGTGCGACGAGCTTGCCATCGTCAATCTGAGTTCCGCCTCCGGCCTGCGCGCCAATGCAGGCCACGCCGCCTATGGTGCTTCCAAAGCGGGCGTGAAGCTTTTGAGCGAGAGCATGGCCGTGGAACTGGCAAGCCGCGGCGTTCGCGTGAACTGCATCGCACCCGGTCCGGGCGAGGGCGCAAGCCCGCAGCTTTCTGCCGCCTGGCGGGACACGTCCCCACAGCGCCGCCTGATACAGCCGCGCGAAGTTGCCAATGCGGTCGCCTGGCTCTTGTCGGCAGAAGCCTCCGGCGTGACCGGTCACACGATGGCAATAGACGGCGGCTTCGCCATTGCGGGAATGGCCCGCACGGACTGATCCATCTGGCTCTGGAAAGGCGCTGCGAAATGCCGTAGCTCTGCACCGAAAACAACCAGCGGAGCGTCAACCGTGAAATCCATCTTCCATCTTGCCTATAATGTGAAAGACCTCGATGAAGCACGCCGCTTCTATGGCGAAGTGCTCGGCTGCCGCGAAGGTCGCAGCGCGCCGACTTGGGTGGATTTCGACTTCTTCGGCCACCAGATCTCGTTGCATCTGGGCGAACCCTTCAAGACGGCCGCCACCGGCAAGGTGGGCGAGCACATGGTGCCCATGCCGCATCTGGGCGTCATCCTGCAGCTTGACGACTGGAAGGCGCTGGCAGGGCGGCTTGAAGAAGCCGGTGTCGACTTCATCATCAAGCCGACCGTCCGCTTCGAGGGTGAGCCCGGCGAGCAGTGGACCATGTTCTTCAACGACCCCTTCGGCAACCCGATCGAGGTCAAGGGTTTCCGTGATCTGGAGAGCGTCTACGCGGCCTGACCTATCCGGCAGAATTGCCTGAGAGCACGAGATGCGGGGCGGGGGTGGGCTGGCCGATAAGGTCGTCCGTCACCGCCTCGGCCCAGCGATAGCCGCGAATGGCACCGTCCTTCGTATCGGAAATGACATTGCCGCCGATGACGGCCTTGCCGGCTCCTTCGACCACGGAAACGGCAATGCCCGTGCCTGCTCGGCGGATGACATTACCCGTGGCGCTCACATTGCGCAGGAACGGGCCCCAGCCGAGCAACATGCCGAAGCGCGGCGCACCCTCGATGACATTGCCGCTCACCGCGCAGTCCGCTTCCACCGTGATGCCGAGACCGAAACCGGGATCGCCGGGCTGATAGGGACCGTCCAGCGAAAGATTGCGCACCAGATTGCCGGAACAGGTGGCAAGCCTGCCGCCTTCGTTGAAATTGACGATGGAAATGCCATTGGCCGCGCCATCGACAATATTGTCGGAAATCACTGCGCCCTCGAACGAAAACTCACTGTAGATCGCTGTTTCGCCAGAGCGCAGGCAGTGATTTCCCGCAACGCTCAGATTGCTGCCACCATTCGAACGGATGGCGGAAAAGGCGCAGTCGGAGACGTGATTGCCTTCAATGGCCACATCGCCTGCGCGATAGACATTGATGCCATTGCCGAAGGGGCCGGTGCCACCAAGATCCGCGCGGATATGAGAGACGCGGTTGCCGTTAACCCGGCTGCCATCGGAGCCAGGGCTGGAGCGATGGACGAGGATGCCGCCATTGCCACAGTGGCTGACGCGATTGTCGTCGATATCAAGACCTTCGGCATCTCGGCTGAAAATGCCGACATCGCCAATCTGAACGATGCTGTTGCCGCTGACCCGTCCCGCCGCCCGCTTCAAGTAGAGCCCTCCGGCACTGCTGTCCCGGATGGTGCAGTTCGTGACCGACAGCTGCTTCACGCCATCGAGGTTCAAGAGCGCGCCGGACGGGTCGTCGAAGGGCAGCTGCGCGCCATCGAACGTGACGCCATCCAGTGTCAGGCGCTGCATGTCCCTGCCGTCCGCGAGGTAGGACCCCCCGGTGAAAACAAGCTCGCTCATGCCTGCAATGCCCGTCAGATGCAGGTTGCGCGGCAGGGCGATTTGGCCGACATGGTAGCGGCCTGGCGGAAGATGCAGGGGGACATTGTCGAAACTGGCCCGATGAAGCGCGGTTGCGAAGGCACGGCTCTGGCTGTTTTCGGTTTCGGGGCTGACGCCAAATTCCGTGATGCTGCGCCCGCTCTGCGCCAATCCGGTAATCGGACAAAGCGCGCTGACCGCAAGACCCGCGGTGGCTTTCAAAAGGCTGCGTCTGTTGAGCATGGCACGACCCCCGGCCAGTGTCATGCCATAGCTGCGCTGGCCTGCCAATGTCGCGTCAGGAAGCTTCTGCGGGCTTGGTAAAGTCGCGGAAGAACGCCGCAGCACCCTCTTCAGAGATGTTGCCGGAGCTTAACTCCATGGTGAATGTGTAAAGCGTGCCATTGTCACAGGTCAGCTCGAACCCGTTCACGGCCAGGAACGTCGCTGCAGATACGATCGCGGTGCGCTTGTTTCCGTCGGTGAAGGCGTGGTTGCGGGCAAGGCCGAAGGCATAGGCTGCTGCCAGTTCAAAAATGTCCGGCTGGCCGTAATTTGTCTTCTGCTCTTCGCGCGCGAGAGCAGATTCAAGCCCATTCTCGTCACGGATGCCTCTTGCGCCACCATGACGAGCTAGCTGCTCGTCGTGGATCGATTCCACCACGCGGCGCGTGAGGAACGTGAGGGTCATTCCGCCAGCTTTTGCAGCGCCACGCTGTAGCGATCCATGATCTTGCGTGCCTCACGCATCTGGCGCTCGAACGCATCTTCCGAAGGCTGAAGGCTCATCTTGTCGCCCTCGTCGACAAGATTGACCACGTCGCCAGCCTTCAACTTGTAACGGCGGAGCAGTTCCTTGGGCAATATCACACCCTCAGAGTTGCCGATTTTGCGAATAGTAACATTCATGACCGCTCTCCGAGCAGCGCTTTCGTTATAACATAAGGTATAACTTGTCGGCCCGCTCTTCAAGATGCCAGTTGCTTGCGCTCTGCGAGGAGACGGTTGATGAGCTTCTGGGCGGCTTCGGCGATGACGGTTCCCGGCGGGAAGATTTCGGCCGCACCGGCTTCGCGCACCGCGTCGAAATCGTCCGGCGGGATCACGCCGCCCGCCACGATCAGGATGTCGCTACGGCCGCGCTTGTCGAGAGCTTGGCGTAATTCGGGGATGAGGGTGAGGTGACCGGCGGCAAGCGACGAGACGCCGATGATGTCGACATCTTTCTCATCGGCCAGATCGGCCACTTCTTCCGGCGTCTGGAACATGGCACCGACGGTAACCTCGAAGCCAAGGTCGCCGAAGGCGGTGGCGATGACCTTCTGCCCGCGGTCATGACCGTCCTGACCGACCTTGGCGACCAGGATGGAAGGTGCCGCCCCTGTCTCGTCGCGGAAATGTTCGACCATTTCCTGCGCGCGGGTAACGGCGGCATTTTCGCCGATGGCATTGCGGTAGACGCCGGAAATGGTGCGGATTTCCGCGACATGGCGCCCGAATGCCTTCTCCAGTGCAGAGGAGATTTCGCCCACGGTGGCCTGTGCGCGGGCTGCACGGACCGCGAATTCCAGAAGATTGCCGTTGCCCTGGGCCGCATTGGTGAGCTGGGTGAGCGCTGTCTCGACCGCCGCCACATCGCGTGTGCCCTTGAGCTGTTGAAGCTTGGCAAGCTGACGCGCACGCACCTCGGCATTGTCAACCTTGAGGACCTCGACTTCCTGATCGACTTCCGGCCGGTACTGGTTGACACCGACCACTGGCTGCTCGCCGCTGTCGATGCGGGCCTGCGTGCGTGCCGCAGCTTCCTCGACGCGCATTTTCGGGGTGCCCTGTTCGATGGCTGCTGCCATGCCGCCAAGTGTCTCGACTTCCTCGATGTGCGAAAGCGCGCGCACGGCCAGATCATGCGTCAGGCGTTCCACATAGGCCGAACCGCCCCAAGGGTCGATCATGCGCGTGGTGCCGGATTCATGCTGCAGGATAAGCTGCGTGTTGCGCGCAATCCTCGCGGAATGATCGGTGGGAAGCGCCAGTGCCTCATCGAAGGCGTTGGTGTGCAGTGACTGGGTATGGCCCTGCGTTGCCGCCATGGCCTCCACCATGGTGCGGATGATGTTGTTGTAGGGATCCTGCGCCGTCAGCGACCAGCCGGAGGTCTGGCAATGGGTGCGCAGCGACAGCGATCGCGGGTCCTTCGGGTCGAAATTCTTCTTGATGAGCGTGGCCCAGAGCAGGCGGGCCGCGCGCATCTTGGCGACTTCCATGAAGAAGTTCATGCCGATCGCCCAGAAGAAGGACAGGCGCGGCGCGAATCGGTCTATTTCGAGACCGGCTGCAATGCCCGCGCGCGCATATTCGATGCCGTCTGCAATCGTATAGGCAAGCTCCAGGTCCGCCGTCGCTCCGGCTTCCTGCATGTGATAGCCGGAGATGGAGATGGAGTTGAAGCGCGGCATCTTCTCTGCCGTATAGGAGAAGATGTCTGAGATGATCCGCATCGAAGGCTTGGGCGGGTAGATATAGGTGTTGCGGACCATGAACTCCTTCAGAATATCGTTCTGAATGGTCCCGGACAGCTTTTCCTGCGAAACGCCCTGTTCTTCCGCAGCCACGATATAGAGCGCCATGATGGGCAGTACCGCGCCATTCATGGTCATGGACACGCTCATCTTGTCGAGCGGAATGCCATCGAAAAGCTGGCGCATGTCGAGGATGGAATCGATGGCCACACCTGCCATGCCCACATCGCCCACCACGCGCGGATGGTCGCTGTCATAGCCGCGATGGGTGGCTAGGTCGAAGGCGACCGAAAGGCCCTTCTGGCCCGCCGCAAGATTGCGCCGGTAGAAGGCGTTGGATTCTTCTGCCGTCGAAAAACCCGCATATTGGCGGATCGTCCATGGCCGCTGGACATACATGGTCGGGTAGGGGCCACGGATGAAGGGCGGGAGGCCCGGCTGCGTGTCAAGGAAACGCAAACCCTTCAGATCGTCAGCGCCATAGGCATCCCGGATGGTGATGCCTTCGGGTGTTTCCCATCGCGGCTGCGCGTCCGGCGCTTGGGTCCGGGTGGCGGGCTCGCGCCAGTCGAGCTTGCTGAAATCCGGAATCATGACGGCGCGCCAGCCCCTTCATCAAGCCGCAATGGCGCAAGACGCTCACAGCTAACCGCGCCGTCGCTTGGCATGGGCCGCTTGTCGGCCTCAAGCACTGTCACGGGGCGTTCCTTGTCGGCGGCATAAAGCGTGGTGCCGATGATGGAGCGCTTTCCTGCGGCCAGATCTTCCTGACGGGCATCGCGCGCCGCCATCACGCGCTTCTGGATATGGCCGGCTGCAAGGCTGCGCAGGATGCCGCCTTCGCTCTCGATGCGGCGGAACTCTTCCCAGGCCTTTTCGCAAAGCCCGGCCGTGAGCGCTTCCATGCCGCCCGAACCCGAAGCGGGATCGGAGACGACATGCAGGTGGCTTTCGCCGGAGAGGATGAGCTGTGTGTTGCGCGCAAGCCTGCGGGCGAAGCCGTCCGGCAGGCCATGGGTGATCGTATGCGGCAGAACGGTAAGCGAATCGGCTCCACCGACCGCCGCGGCAAACGAGGCAATGGTGTTGCGCAGAATATTCGTCTCCGGATCGCGGCGCGTCAGCATGCGCCAGGAGGTTTCGGTATGGATCGAAACTGGCATGGGCTCGATTTCGCAGGATTCCAGCATGCGCGCCCAGAGAAGGCGCAAGGCGCGCAGCTTTGCGATGGACAGGAACTGGTCCTGATCCACGCTGGCGACGAAACCGATATGCGGTGCGGCATAGACGAGCGGCTGGCGGGCGACCTCGAACATGCGCAGATGCGACACGGCCGAAGCCAGCATGATGCCAAGCTCCTGCGCCTCCGTGGCGCCGGCATTGTGGAAGACGCGACCGTCAGCTTCGAGCAGAACGGCGGGAACGCCCATGGCAAAGAAACCTGCCAGCGATTGCGGCAGCGAGGCTTCCAGCGCCTCGATGGACATGCGAAGGCGTCCGGTGCCGGCAAAGAGTGCAGCCGGATCAAAGCCGAAGGATAACTGCAGACGGTTGGGCGTGGTCTTGCGCTCCTGAATGAGCTGCACCACCCAGTCAATGCAGGCGCGGCTTTGGGGATGCACGTCGATGCGAAGCGCAACATCGCGCAGCGCGACCTTGTCAAGAACGGTACGCAAGGCTTCGGCACTTGCCGGAATGCCGTATCCGAATGCGCTGGGCGCACCTTCGAAGACAAGCTGGATGCCGGTTGCACCCTGGGCAATATCCTCGCGCGCTTGGGCATTGGCGCGGCTCACATCGGGATCGTCGATCCGCTGAAACACCGTCCAACTCGACCCTGCATTCTTGTGTGGCAGGAATTGCGGCTCGCTGGCGCGTTCATAGAGCGGCTCGATGGGAAGCCCGTCGTCACTCCTGTGTACAAGCGCGTCATATCCGCCCTTGTCGCGAAGGGATTCGGCAATCAGATCAAGCCATTCCTTGCGCCCGGCTTCCGGAAAAGCCGCCTTTTTCAGGACAGAGCGATCCATCCTTCCTCCACGAATGCAAACGCCGCTAATCAAGCGTGAAGTTTAGGATGTGCGGGCCCATGTCGCAATGCACCAAAAGCGGAACTTTGGCCGCAGGTCCTGGATGTGGTTAGCAAACGCGGTGTGCACAAAGCATTGTGGCACCCGTTCAGGATGCTATACCGGCATGTGACCCCGTGGGCGTGTGAAGAGAGACAGTGGGAATGACGGCCGAAAACAGCATTTTCCTTGGCGCCAGCCGCAAGAATGACGACAGCTATCAGCGGCCGGAGATACTCGATCTTCGCTACGCCAACCGCCATGGCCTGATTACCGGGGCAACGGGCACGGGCAAGACAGTCACGCTGCAGATCCTGGCGGAAGGATTTTCCAATGCAGGCGTTCCGGTTTTCTGCGCCGACGTGAAGGGTGACCTTTCGGGCATCGCGGTTGCCGGTGAAGGCGAGGGCAAGGAATTTCTGGCCAAGCGCGCCGAGACGATCAAGCTCGACCCTTATGAGTTCACCGACTTTCCCGCGATCTTCTGGGACCTGTTCGGCGAGAAGGGGCACCCGATCCGCACGACGATTTCCGAGATGGGGCCGCTCCTGCTCTCGCGCCTGATGGATCTGTCCGATGCGCAGGAAGGTGTTTTGAACATTGCCTTCCGCCTTGCGGATGAGGAAGGGCTGCTGCTTCTCGACCTGAAGGACCTGCAGTCGCTGCTGAACCATATGGGCGAGCGCTCGGCCGAACTGTCATCGCGCTATGGCAACGTATCGAAAGCCTCCATCGGCGCGATCCAGCGGTCGCTGCTGGTGCTCGACACGCAGGGTGCAAGCCACTTCTTCGGCGAACCGGCGCTGAAGATCGAGGACCTGATGCGCACCAGCCGCGACGGGCGTGGTGCTATCAATGTTCTGGCTGCCGACAAGCTGATGATGAATCCGCGGCTTTACGCAACCTTCCTGCTCTGGCTCCTGTCGGAGCTCTTCGAGGAACTGCCCGAAGTCGGGGATCCGGACAAGCCGAAGCTGGTCTTCTTCTTTGATGAGGCGCATCTGCTGTTTGATGAGGCGCCGAAGATCCTTGTCGACCGCGTTGAACAGGTCGTGCGCCTGATTCGCTCCAAGGGTGTGGGTGTCTTCTTCGTGACACAGAACCCGCTCGACGTTCCCGAAACTGTGCTTTCGCAGCTTGGCAATCGCATCCAGCATGCGCTGCGCGCCTATACGCCGCGCGAACAGCAGGCGGTGAAGGTGGCGGCGGAAACCTTCCGCCCGAACCCGGAATTCGATGTCTATGAGAGCATCACGCAGCTTGGTGTCGGTGAGGCGCTGGTGTCTACACTGGAATCGAAGGGTGTCCCCTCGGTCGTGCAGCGCACGCTGATCCGGCCACCGTCATCGCGCCTTGGGCCCCTCGAGGATAACGAGCGCAAGGACGTCATCAGGCAAAGCCCGGTTGCCGGCCTCTATGACGAGTTGAACGACCGCGAATCCGCCTACGAGATGCTTCAGGAGCGCGCTAAGAAAGCGGCCAAGGCTGCAGAGAAGGCGCAGGCCGAGGAAGAGGAAGACGAGGGCGGTTGGACCATTCCCGGTTTCGGCAACTCCGACAAGAAGACCAAAAAGAGAAAGAGCGGCTATCAGCGCCAGACTGTGGCCGAAGCGGCCCTCAAGTCGGTGGTGCGCTCCGTCGGCACCACGCTTGGCCGCGAACTGATCCGCGGCATTCTGGGCAGTCTGCGCCGCTAACCGCGCAGTTCCAGCCAAAGAAAAAGCCGCGCCAGCATCAAGCTGGCGCGGCTTTTTTTAGGTCCACTTGCTCGTTAGCTGACACCGAGGCCGTTGGTAACCAGAATCGGCGAACCGGTGGTCACGCGGCCATAAAGGTCGATGACATCCTGGTTGATCATGCGCACGCAACCGGAGGAAACGGACTTGCCGATGGTCCACCATTCCGGCGAACCGTGAACGCGGTAGAGCGTGTCCTTGCCGTCCTGGTAGATATAGTGGGCACGGGCGCCGAGCGGGTTGTTCAGGCCGCCATCCATGCCGCCCTCCCAGGTCTTCGTCGCCTTGTTGTAGGTGGTGCGGTATTTCTCGAGTTCGGGCTGGCGCTCGATCATCTCTGCCGGCGGATGCCAGCGCGGCCACTCGGCCTTGCGCTCGATCACACCCTTGCCGGACCATTCGAAGCCGGCACGGCCAAGGCCGACGCCATAGCGCATCGCGCGGCCACGCGGGCGCACGAGATAGAGGAAGTGCTGCGAAACGTCCACAACGATGGTGCCCGGACGTTCACCCGTCGGGTCGGCTACTTCCTGACGGTGGAAGCGGGAGGGGATCTTTTCGAATGGGACAGCCGGGATGAGGTATGGGCCGTCCTGCAGCGGACCATACATGCTCGCCAGCGAGCTCATCTGCGGATCGGGCTTTGGCGGCGTTTCGATGACGACCGGCTTCTGGGTTGAAGGAACGGAGACACAGCCAGCCAGGCCGAGCGAAGCGGTTCCTGCCGCAGCCGCCGAGAGGAATTTGCGCCGCGAAAGCGCGGGATTGGGGAATCTGTTATCGTGCATGTGTCTCTTCTTGTTTCAAATGCGGTTGCGTCTGATGCAGACCAGCCTTCGCTTTATGTCGCGACGACCATCTCCATAAAATGTGGCAATGCAAGACGAAGTGTCACAAAGTTGGGCGAAACCCCGCCACAATCGAGGAGGCGCTGCATTGTTTGCGGCGGATATTGCTTTTCTGCAACGCTTGGCGCAACGCGCCTCCGCTTCAACTCGTCGTGAGCAGGCCTTCCAGTGAAGGCAGGATCAGCCGGGGCGGATGCTGCGGATATTCGTCCGGCTCCTTCGTACGGTTGATCCAGACCGTGTTGAAGCCAAAATTGGTCGCGCCCGCGATATCCCAACGGTTTGAGGACTGGAATAATACGGCTTCCGGGTAGCAGCGCCAATGCGTGGTCACCAGTTCATAGACCCGGTGATCCGTCTTGAAACAGTGCACGTCATCGGCGGAAAACACCGCATCGAACAGGGGTTCGATGGCGGCGGAACGAATTGCCGCACCCAGCATGTCATGGGAGCCGTTGGAGAGAATTGCAATGCGCGCGCCGCTGTCTTTAAGCGTTTTCAGAACCGTCGGCACTTCCGGGTAGCAGTCGAGCTGCCAATAGGCGTCAAGCAAGGCATTGCGCAGGGCCGGGTCAGCGGAGGGGACTTTGGCAAAGGCATAGTCCAGCGCATCCTTTGTCAGTTCCCAGAGGTCGCGATAGCTGCCCGAAAGCGAAGCGATCCAGGAATATTCGAGCTGCTTTGTCCGCCATATCTGCGATAGCTGCTGCCCTTGTGGCCCGAGGTCGCCTGCATGGCGGCGCACGGCGGAGTGCACGTCGAAAAGAGTGCCATAGGCGTCGAAAACATATGCAGTCGGCTTCATTGTCATGCCCTGAAACGAATTCGCCTCACTTGACCGCAGCATGTCTGCTCGGTCAAGAACGCTGGACTTATATCTCGCCGCGTGCTGCCGATTGACCCTGCTGGCTCATCTTCTAGGCTCGACACGCGCAAAAGGAGTTGAAGAATGGCTGCTCTACCGCAGGCACAATCCGCCACCTGGACTTTCATCGACGGCGAATGGCACGAGGGCAATGTGCCGATTGCCGGCCCGCGCAGCCACGCAATGTGGCTGGGCTCCACGGTATTTGATGGTGCGCGCTGGTTTGAAGGCGTCGCACCCGACCTGGATTTTCATGCCGAGCGCGTGAATGCTTCTGCCGAGGCACTTGGCCTGCAGGCGACCTTCTCCGCCGACGAGATTGTCGGGCTGACCTGGGATGGGCTGAAGAAGTTCGACGGCAATACCGCGGTTTATATCCGACCGATGTATTGGGCCGAGCATGGCGGTTATATGGGCGTGCCGGCCGATCCCGACTCGACCCGCTTCTGCCTGTGCCTCTACGAATCGCCGATGATCTCGCCGGAAGGCTTTACCTTAGGCGTGTCTTCCTTCCGCCGCCCGACCTATGAAACCATGCCGACCAATGCCAAGGCCGGCTGCCTCTATCCCAACAATGGGCGCGCGATCCTGGAAGCCAAGCGCCGCGGCTTCGACAATGCGCTTGTCGTCGACATGCTGGGCAATGTGGCCGAGACTGGCTCCTCCAACATCTTCATGGTCAAGGACGGGGTGGTCTACACGCCAGTGCCCAACGGCACATTCCTGGCAGGCATCACCCGCGCGCGCATCATCACGCTGTTGCGCGATGCAGGCTACGAAATCGTCGAGAAGGCGTTGTCGGTTGCCGATTTTCTGGATGCCGACGAGATATTCTCCACGGGCAACCATTCCAAGGTTGTGCCGGTTGTCGGCATCGAAGGGCGCAACATTGCCGCTGGACCGGTAGCCAAGAAGGCACGCAACCTATATTGGGAGTGGGCGCACGCAGCCCCCGCCAACGCTGCCTGACAGGCAGGAACGATTGCGCGGGCGGTAACGTTGTGCTCCCGACCGCGCATGCCTATGTGCTTTAAGTCGATTTCAACCGATAACGAGGGAGACCACCATGGCCTTTGAACTGCCAGACCTGCCTTACGACTACGAGGCGCTTGCGCCCTACATGTCCAAGGAAACGCTTGAGTATCACCACGACAAGCACCACAAGGCCTATGTCGACAACGGCAACAAGCTTGCAGCCGAAGCCGGCATGGAAAATCTCTCCCTCGAGGAGATCGTGAAGCAGTCCTACGGCAAAAATCCGGGCCTCTTCAACAATGCCGGTCAGCACTACAACCACGTGCATTTCTGGCAGTGGATGAAGAAGGATGGCGGCGGCAACAAGCTGCCGGAGAAGCTCGCCAAGGCGATCGACAGCGATCTGGGCGGCTATGACAAGTTCCGCGCCGACTTCATCAATGCAGGCACCACCCAGTTCGGCTCTGGCTGGGCGTGGGTTGCCGTCAAGGACGGCAAGCTGGCCATCATGAAGACGCCGAACGGCGAAAACCCGCTGGTTCACGGCGCTTCGCCGATCCTGGGCGTGGATGTGTGGGAGCATTCCTATTACATCGACTACCGCAATGCCCGCCCGAAATATCTCGAGGCTTTCGTGGACAATCTCATCAACTGGGACCACGTGCTCGAAATGTACGAAAAGGCCGTCGGCTAAAGCTGACGCAAACTGAGATGAAGAAGCCCGGCTCTGTCCGGGCTTTTTTTGCGAAACATCACGTTCCTGTGATGCGCGTATGGCAGGCATTGCGTGGCAACCGAAGATGATGCTCTCATCGCGTTATTTCAAATCAGGAGACAGCCTATGCGGACTTTGATCCTATCCATATTCGCAGTGAGTTTGAGTGCAACAGCGGTTACTGCCGCAGATGATCCGGTGGCAGCGCGCAAGATGTTGATGCAGTCTGCAGCAGCGGCAGCGGGGATCTCCGGCGGCATGATGAAGGGTGACATTGATTACAACCCGGCCATCGCCAAATCGGCCATCGCCACGCTTAACGCCGTTTCCCATACCTATGGCGACTACTTCCCCGAAGGCTCCAGCGAAGGCGAGACGACCGCCTCTCCGAAGATCTGGGAAGATGGGGAAGGCTGGCAGGCTGCTCTGGAGAAATTCCAGGCCGATACTTCAGCCGCAGCCGAGGCTTCCGGCAAGGATGGCCCTGCAGACCTCGCGGCATTCCAGCAGGCCGTCGGGCCGGTGCTTGGCAACTGCAAGAGCTGCCACGAGAATTTCCGCGTTCAGAAGAACTAGCTGAACATGCGCAGATTGGCTTTCGCTGCCGCGGCAATTGCCGTGGCCGCTGGCGCTGGCTTCTGGCTCCTCACGGGGCCGGATCGCCTTGAGGCGTCCGAGATTGCCGATGTGGAAGCAGGTGATGCAACCCGCGGTGAAACGGTGTTCTGGGCAGGCGGCTGCGCCTCCTGCCACGCCGCACCGGGCGCGGATGGCGAGGCGCGAAAGGAACTCGGTGGCGGGTTGGAGCTTGCGACCGAATTCGGAACCTTCGTTGCACCAAATATCTCCTCACATCCCGAAGACGGTATCGGAGCGTGGAGCGAAGAGGATTTCCTCAACGCCATGATGCGCGGTGTCTCGCCGGATGGGCGCCATTACTATCCGGCCTTTCCCTACACGTCCTATGCGCGCATGGATCCGCAGGATGTGGCGGATCTCTTTGCCTTTATGAAGACACTGCCCGCGGTGGAAGGCGAGGCGGGGGAGCACAAGCTGGGGTTCCCCTTCAATATCCGACGCGGCCTGGGTCTATGGAAGGCTCTCCATCTCGACAGCGATCACGTACTGACGCTGCCTGCCAATGCGCCTGAGGAACTTTTGCGCGGGCGCTATCTCGTGGAAGGCCCGGGCCATTGCGGTGAGTGCCACAGCCCGCGCGACTTCTCCGGCGGCATCAAACGGGATGAGTGGCTGGCGGGTGCCGTATCGGCGGAAGGTGATGGCGTGGTGCCGAACATCACGCCCGGTGACGACGGCATTGGCGGCTGGTCGCAAAGCGATATCGCCTTCTATCTCGAAAGCGGTTTCACGCCGGACTTCGATTCGGTGGGCGGCGCCATGGTCTCTGTTCAAAAGAACATGGCGCAGCTTGATGATGCGGACCGTCAGGCCATCGCAGCCTATCTCAAGGCTGTCGAGGCGCGACCGGACGGCTATCCATCATCCCGGTGATCTTCAGGATGAAGGCATAGGCATAGGCAGTGTCGGGCAGCCTTCCATAGCGGCCCGACGCCCCGAAATGACCCGAACCCATGCTGGTGCGCAACAGTGCTGGTGCGCCGGAAGTGGAGACCTCGCGCAGTTTCGCGATCCATTTGGCCGGCTCCCAATAGCCTACGCGAGGATCCGCGATGCCCGTCATGGCAAGCACCGGTGGATAGTCCGCAGGCTTCAGATTGTCATAGGGCGAATAGCTGGCGATATATTTGAACGCCTCCTCATCCTCGACCGGATTGCCCCATTCAAGCCACTCGAAAGGTGTGAGCGGCAGGCTTTCGTCGAGGATCGTGTTGAGCACGTCCACGAAGGCGTATTTTGCCACAACACCGGCAAAGGCATCCGGCGCGAGATTGAGGGAGGCGCCCATGAGAAGGCCGCCCGCAGAAGCACCTTCCGCCACCAGCCGGTCGTGGCGCGTATAGTTCTGCTTCACCAGATGACGGGCTGAGGCGACGAAGTCGGAAAAGCTGTTGCGCTTTTTGAGCATCTTGCCCTGCCGATACCAGTTCTCGCCCTTCTCCTTGCCGCCGCGTACATGGGCAAAGGCGACAACGAAACCGCGGTCGACAAGCGAAAGCCGCGCGCCGGAAAAGCCCATCGGGTAGGTGAGACCGTATGCGCCATAGCCTTCCAGCAGGCAGGGTGCCGAGCCGTCGCGCTTCAGATCTGCGCGATGCACAAGCGAGATCGGCACCAGTGTGCCGTCTTCAGCGCTCGCAAACTCCCGGCGCGCGACATAATGCGCGGGATTGTGACCGGAGGGGATTTTCTGTTCCTTCAGAAGAACGCGTACGCGGCTTCGCAGATTATATTCATACTCGCGCCAGGGCGTTGTTGGTGAGGAATAGTCGAGCAGGATCGTTTCAGCGTCATATTCAAGGCCCGGATGATGGCTGAGCGTGTAGACGTCCTCATCCATGGCGATTACATGCTCTTCGCCGCTTTCTCGGTCGCGCACGACGATGCGCGTGAGGCCGTCCACCATCTCCTCACGGATGAAGAAGTCACGAAGCACGGAGATGCTTTCGATGAGCCGACCCGGTTCGTGCGCAACGACCTCCTGGATGTCTGCCAGTTCCTCACCGGTCCAGATGCCTTGAACGACCTTGTAGTCTTCCGCGCCATCGGCCTGGGTGAGCAGGAAGAAGCGATCTTCGGCCGCCTCGATCTGATAATGCACGCGCTCCTGGCGGGGCAGAATGAGGCGTGGAGGGGAGTGCGGCATGTCGCTTGGCAGGACATGCAGTTCGCTCGAATCGCTATCGGTGACGGAAATAAAGATATGGCGGTATTGCATGTCGCCATAGATGCCGAGATAGAATCGCGGATCATCGAGGTGATAGATCAGCAGGTCTTCCGCCGGATCCGTGCCGATCCGGTGAAACAACACATCCACCGGGCGGAAACTGTCATCGAGCCGTACGTAATAGAAGCCCGTCCCAGAGGCGTTCCAGTAGCCGTAGCCGCTGGTTTTCTCGATCACCTCCGGGAGATCCACCCCGTCCTCGAAACGGCGAATGCGCAGTGTGTAGAACTCCGAGCCCTTGTCGTCATAGCCCCACAGTCCGAGACTGTGATCCGGCGAGGTTACTATGCTCGTGCCGGTGAAGAATTCCGTGCCCTCTGCATGATGGTTCATGTCGATGAGGATTGCCTCGGCGCCGCCATCGCGCGCAACGCGGTAGAAATAGGGGTGGTCGGCACCTTCGCGATAGCCGCTGCCATAGGCAAAGGGCCCGCGCTTGAGTGGTGAGGAGACTGGGGCCTTTTCCATTCGACCTTTCATCTCGGCAATCAGCGTCGTTTGAAGCTCTTCCGTATCGGCCATGAAAGCAGCCTGATAGGCGTTTTCGGCTTCAAGATGCTCGCGGATATCCTCCGGCAGCTTTTCCGGTGCGGCGAGAACCTCTTCCCAGTTCTCAGCACGCAGCCAGGAATAATCGTCGCGGCGGGTGACGCCGAAGCGGGTGTCTTCGACTGGTTTTCTGGCAGCCTGGGGCGGAGCGGAATGGAAAAAGATCTTGTTCATGAAATGCCTTTTGGGCGCTGAAACGCGCATCTTGTAAATTGAAGTTCGCAGGAGCGAACGAGCGGCTTTGCAATGCCGCTGATCCTGCATGAAAAGGTGGAACATTTATGACCTGCGCCCGCCTGCGCGGGCGCACGTCAAGTCAGTCTTCACGCTTCTCGAATTTGAGGGCATGCCCGTTCATGCAGTAGCGCAGACCGGTCGGCTCCGGCCCGTCATTGAACAAATGTCCAAGATGGGCATCGCAATCCGCGCAGCGTATCTCGGTGCGTGTCATGAACCAGGAGCGATCGGAGTGTTCGCTGACCGCCTGGTTGCTGACGGGAGCATAAAAGCTTGGCCAGCCCGTGCCGGAGTCGTATTTGGTTTCAGAGTCGAATAGCGGATTATCACAGCACACGCAGTGATAGACACCATCTTCCTTGCTGTCCCAGTAGGGACCGGTGAATGCGCGTTCGGTTCCGTGCTTGCGGGTGACGCGATATTGTTCCGGCGTCAATTGGCCGCGCCATTCCTCATCGGTTTTGATGATCTTCAACCTTGTGTCGTCCTGCATCTTCATGTTCCCAAATGTCTCTTGTGCATATTTAGGTTCTGCGGATCGAAATGTCAGGCGTTGAAGGTGGAAACCGCCCGAAAACGCTGTTCGGTTTCTGTGAGCATTGCTTGTGCTGCAGCAGCATTGCTTGCCCGCAATAGCTTCAACGGTTATGCACGACACCCAATTGGCACAGCGACCGGACTGAACGATCCGGGCGCGTGCAACAACAAGCAGTGGGGATGTAAATGGCGGCGGACGGTCAGTGGCTGACATTCTTGGCTCTCATCCTGCCCTTTTTGGGCGCGGCTGTGGCTCCTTTGCTGACACGGATGATGGGCGCGAATGCAGCCTGGATCCTGGCTCTTCTTCCGCTCTACCTGTTCATACACTTCCTCGGCTTTCTGGGTGCGGTTGCTGATGGCGGCACGGTTTCGGGCGGTTATGCCTGGATCGAAAGCCTCGACATTTCCTTCTCCTGGTTCATTGACGGCCTGTCGCTGACCTTCGCTCTGCTGATTACCGGCATTGGTACGCTGATCGTGCTCTACGCGGGCGGCTATCTGAAGGGGCACCCGATGCAGGGCCGCTTCTTCTCCTTCATCCTGATGTTCATGGGCGCGATGCAGGGGCTGGTGATCGCCGACAGCTTCTTCGCGCTCTTTGTCTTCTGGGAGTTGACCTCGATCACCTCCTTCCTGCTGATCGGCTTCGACCATGTGCGCGAGGCCTCGCGCCGCGCGGCCCTGCAGGCGCTGGTGGTTACGGGCCTTGGTGGCCTTTCGCTGCTGGCAGGACTTCTGGTGATCTGGGGCGCAACCGGCGAGAATTCGCTCTCGGGCCTTCTGGCGAGCGGCAGCGCGCTGCGCGATGCGCCGCTCTACATGGCTGCTCTCCTCTTGATCCTGGGCGGTGCCTTTACGAAATCTGCGCAGTTTCCGTTCCATTTCTGGCTTCCCAATGCCATGGAAGCACCCACGCCCGTTTCCGCCTATCTGCATTCGGCAACCATGGTGAAGGCTGGCGTCTATCTGCTGATGCGCCTCAATCCCGTGCTGGGTGAGACGCTCGCGTGGGAGACGATCCTGCCCGTTTTCGGCGGCACGACGCTGATCGTCGGCACGCTTCTGGCCGTGCGCCAGACGGATCTCAAGCTGATGCTGGCCTATACGACGGTAGCCTCGCTTGGTCTGCTCGTCATGCTGACGGGTTTCGGCTCGGAAAAGGCCGTGGAAGCCGCGGTGCTCTATCTGATCGCGCATTCCATGTTCAAGGGCGCGCTTTTCATGGTGGCAGGCCTTATCGATCATGAAGCCGGAACGCGTGATGTCACCAAGCTTGGCGGGCTGCGCTCGGCGATGCCGATCACCTTTGCGGCAGCCGTGCTGGCCGCTTTCTCGATGGGTGGCCTGCCGCCCTTCTTCGGCTTTCTTGCCAAGGAAGAGATCTATTACGGCCTTTGGACCGGTGACGGATGGGGGCTTCTGCTGACGCTGGTCGCCCTCGTCGGCAACGGACTGATGTTTGCCATCGGTTTCGCGGTGGCGCTGAAGCCGTTCCTGGGCGAGAAGGTGGAAACGCCCAAACACGCCCATGAAGGACCGGTGCTGCTGTGGCTTGGGCCTCTCGTTCTGGCGAGCCTTGGCCTGCTGACGGCTATCTTCTCCGCAACGAGCCATTTCTTCCTGACGAGCCCCATGGCAAGCGCGGTCGCAGGTGTGCCGGTCGAGGCGACGATTTCCGTGGTGCCGCATATCGGCCTGGCGCTTTTCCTGTCGCTGCTGACGGTGGCCTTCGGCATCGGCGCCTATATGCTGATCGATCGCCTGCGTGGAGGCATGGTATCTCTTCTGAATGCCATTGGCTGGGGACCAGACAAGGGCTTCGACCAGTTTGTTTCCGGCTCGGTGAAGGCTTCAGGCGCGATCACCCGCGTGATCCAGAATGGCCGTCTGGACTATTACACCACTGCCACCTTCATCGCGCTCGCACTGGCGCTGATCGTGCCGATGGTGATGTTCGGTGAACTTCCCGCCATGCCGAAATGGCCAGATCTGCCCTTCTACGAATGGGCCATACTGGCAATCGCATTTATAGGCCTTGGTGCGATCCTTCATGCACGCGACCGGCTGACGGCCATCGTCTCGCTTGGCATCCAGGGCTTTGCCGTCGCCGTGCTCTTCATGCTGCTGGGCGCGCCCGATCTCTCCTTCACGCAGTTCATGGTGGAGACCCTGTCGGTCGTCATACTTGCCCTTGTCATGACGCGGCTGCGGCTTTCGCCCGCCGATCACAGGCCGGGGCGCGAGAAGGCGATAGACATTTCCGTTGCAGCACTGTGCGGCGGCGCGCTTGCACTGCTTCTGCTGAAAATCACCCAGCTGCCTTTCAATCCATATCTGAGCGAGTTCTTCGCCGAGAATGCGCGCGTCATCGCCCATGGCCGCAATATCGTGAATGTCATCATCGTCGACTTCCGCGGTGTGGATACGCTGGGCGAGATCGGCGTGGTGATGGTGGCGGGTCTTGCGATCCTGGCGCTGGTGCGCATCCGCTCGGGCAAACGCATTCCAGCACCTGCACAGGGGGAGAAGTGACATGCGCACACTGATTTTCCGCACCGTTGCACCCTATCTGACAAGCCTGATGGTGCTTTTCTCCATCTTCGTGCTTCTGCGCGGGCACAATGAGCCGGGCGGCGGTTTCATCGGCGGGCTGATCGCGGCCTCAGCCTTTGCGATCTACGGCATCGCCTGCGGTGTCGCACCGGTGCGACGCTCGCTTTATTTCCACCCGATGGCGATCTCGGGGGCGGGGCTGCTGATCTCAGCGCTGTCCGGTCTGTTCTCGATGATGTTCGGCGTACCCTTCCTCACCGGTCTCTGGGCGAAGCTGGAATTTGGCGGGCTCGCGCTCGATCTCTCGACCGTGCTGTTCTTCGATATCGGCGTCTATCTGGTGGTGGTCGGCTCGATCACGTCCATTGCGCTTGCACTCGAAGAAAGGGAGCATGCCTGATGGAAGCCGTTCTTGCGATTACCGTCGGCATCTTCTTTGCCGTGGGCATCTACCTGATCCTGTCCAAGCACATCATCCGCATCCTGCTTGGCGTGACGATTTTCGGCAACGCGGTGAACCTCACCATCTTCACGGCAGGACGGGTGGTGCGCGAAGTGCCGCCGATCATTCCGGTGGAGCTTGACGTGCCAGCCTCCATCACCGCCAATCCGCTGCCGCAGGCGCTTATCCTGACGGCGATCGTGATTTCCTTCTCCTTCTTCGCTTTCCTCCTGGTGCTGGCTTTCCGCGCCTATCAGGAGCTTGGCACGGACGATACCGACGGTATGCGGGTCGCCGAGCCGGAGCGCGAAGAACTTCCGCCGCTGGGGTACTGAACGCGATGGCAGGTGAAACGTCAAAGGTTGTAGATCTTACTGGCAAGATGGTGCTGGACCCTGTGCCGCTGGCCGACTGGCTGGTGGTGGCACCGGTGGCCATTCCCATCGTGGCAGGTGCTGTTTTCCTGATGCTGCGTCACGAGACGAAGCTTCACGGCTGGCTGGCACTGATAGCGCTGACCGCGACGCTTGCCGCCAATATCGGGCTGCTTGCGCGCATATTGGAAAACGGTCCTGTGGTGATGACCATGGGCCGCTGGTTGCCGCCGTTCGGCATTTCCTTCACCGCCGACACGCTTGGCGCTTCCATGTCGCTTGTGGCGACCTTGGTCGCCGCGGCCTGTGGCATCTATTCGATCATCGATATCGGATCCGTTGGCCGGCGCTACGGCTTCTACGCCTTCATGCTCATGATGATGGCGGGCGTGAACGGTGCTTTCCTGACCGGTGACATTTTCAACCTCTATGTCTGGTTCGAGGTCTTCCTGATCTCATCCTTCGGCCTGCTGGTACTGGGTTCCGAACATCGCCAGCTTGATGGCGCGACCAAATATGCGATCCTGAACCTCGTCGGCACCATGCTGTTCCTGACAGCCACCGCCTTCGTCTATGGCATTTTCGGCACGCTCAACATGGCCGATATTGCGCGCAGCGTGGACGGGGCGCGTGATACCGCTCCGCTGATGACGCTGAGCGTGCTTTACCTCCTGGCCTTTGGCATGAAGGCGGCGGCGTTTCCGGTGAACTTCTGGCTGCCAGCCTCCTATCATACGCCGCGTCTCGTCACCGCCGCACTCTTTGGCGGTGTTCTGACCAAGGTCGGCATTTATGCGCTGCTGCGCGTGATGGTGATGCTCTTCCCGCCGGAACTGGAACGGCTTTCGGTGCTGGTTGCCTGGGTGGCCGGTGCAACCATGATCCTGGGTACGATCGGCGCGCTGGCACAGACGGATCTGCGCCGCCTGCTTGGCTTCATCGTGATTTCAGGCGTCGGTGTGATGCTGGCAGGTCTTGCCCTGGGGTCTGCTGAAGGACTTTCCGGCACCATCTTCTATGCCTTCCACTCCATGATCGCCATGACGGCGCTTTATCTGCTGGCGGGCATGATGAAGGGGCTTGGCGGCAGCTATTCGCTGGCGAAGCTGGGTGGGCTTTATGTCGGCTATCCGCTTCTGGCAGCCATGGCTCTGATCCTCATTCTGGCTGCTGCCGGACTGCCGCCCGCATCGGGTCTGTGGCCGAAGGTGATGCTGGTGCGTGCCTCGCTTGATGCGGGAGCGCCGTGGCTGGCATTTGCAATCCTGGCAACGGGTTTCCTGACGACGCTGGCGCTCGGCCGCGTCTTCATCCTGACGATCTGGCGGCCGTCTCCGGCAGGTGACATGCCCGAGGTCGAACCCTATCCGACGGGCAAGGCCTATCTGGCGCTCGGCGTTCTCATCCTGCCGATACTGGTGATGGGCCTTTATCCCGATCCCTTCATCAAGGTGGCGGGTGAGGCAACAGCGGGTATTCTGGATGCCAGCGGCTATATCCAGTCGGTCTTCCCGCAAGGGGGTGGCGAATGACGCTCTATCTGATCAATATCCTTCTGGCGCTGACCTGGGCAGCCGTCTCGGGCTCCTTCACGCTCGGCAATATCATCTTCGGCTTCATCCTTGGTGCCGGTGCACTTTACCTGATCCGCGAACAGGTCGGCTCGCTTGGCTACTTCGCCAGAGCAGGCAAGCTCCTGGCGCTGTTGTGGCTGTTCCTCTACGAACTGGCACTTTCGGCATGGCGTGTGGCGGTGCTGGTGGTCACACCACGCATGGATATCAAGCCGGGGATCTTTGCCTATCCGCTGAAGGCGGACCGGGACTTCGAGATCACGCTTCTGGCCAATCTGATCACGCTGACGCCGGGTACGCTGTCGGTTGACGTGTCGGAGGACCGCAAATTCCTCTATGTCCACGCGCTCGACTGTTCCGATCCCGACGCACTGCGTGCCGATATCGCGCAGGGCTTCGAGCGCCGTATTCTGGAGGCCTTCCGATGAGTGATGGCACGACTTTCCTCGAGATCGCCGAACTCGTATCCATCGCGATCCTGAGCATCTCGTTTCTTCTCACCGTCGTGCGCGTGGTCATCGGGCCAAGCCTGCCCGACCGCGTGCTGGGGCTGGACATGCTGGTGACCATCGGCATTGGCTTCATCGCTGTGATCGGCATTCGCACCGGTTACACACTCTATCTCGACATCGCCATTGCGCTGGGGCTAGTCGGCTTTCTGGCAACTGTCGCATTTGCACGTTTCGTGATGAGCCGCCGCTACGAGGAAGAGTTCGTCCAGGAAGACAACGCGACTTACACCATGGAGCGCTCAGATGACTGATCTGATCATCAATCTGCTCGTTGGAAGCCTGCTCCTGATAGGCTCGGCCTTCGCGCTGGTGGCAGCCATCGGCCTGTTGCGCCTGCCGGACCTCTACACGCGCATGCATGCGGCCTCGAAGGCGGGCACCTTGGGTTCGGGTCTGGTGCTGATCGCGCTTGCGATCTTCGCTGATGACACGGCAATTGCCACGCGTGCCATTGCGGCAATCGTGTTCTTTCTTCTAACCGCACCCCTGTCGGCCCATCTTCTCGCCAAGGCATCCTACGCGGCCGGATACCGGCTCTGGGGCAATTCCGTTCATGACGACATGGCCGGTCAGGAGAAAAGCGACGGCTGATGCTTTAAGTATCAGACGCTGAAAACGTCTCTACCCGCGGTTTTATTTCGCGTTCCCTCGCATGTATTGCAGGCAGCGAGCGGCTGCCTGTGCAAGATATCTTGAGTTGACTTTAGGAGACTTCTTGGGCATTTCCTTTGCGGCTTGCAAAAAGAATCCAAGAACAAGTCATGCCGATTACTGCACTTCGTGCGGTTTCAAGTTTAAATATTTTCAACAAGAGAGGTTGGGGCCAGGCCAATGGACGCAAATGAACAGCAAGCGGGCAAAGACGACGTACTGATCGAGCTTACCGCAGATGTTGTGGCAGCATATGTCAGCAACAATCCGGTGCCGGCATCAGAACTCGGCAATCTTATTGCTGATGTTCATGCAGCTCTTGGTCGTGTCAACCGCGCTGCCGAAGAACCCGCACCAGCCGAAAAGCAGAAGCCTGCTGTAAATCCCAAGCGTTCTGTCCATGATGACTACATCATCTGTCTCGAGGACGGAAAGAAGTTCAAGTCGCTCAAGCGTCACCTGATGACCCACTACAATCTGACGCCGGAAGAATATCGTGAGAAGTGGGGTTTGGATCCCAACTATCCGATGGTCGCTCCCAACTACGCCATCGCACGGTCCGAACTGGCCAAGAAAATGGGCCTGGGCCGCAAGCGCAAGGGCGGCTGAGCTTCTGCGTTAGATCGCATGTTTCTTCCAAAGGGCGGCCGATTGGTCGCCCTTTTGCATTCGTGGCTTCTACAGACGGGTCACGCGGAAGCGGCAGGGGCAGTGGGGAAAGCTTTACGGCGCCTGCGCGCGAGGCGGCAGGGATGCGGGCGCTTGTCATCGCGTGGGACGGAGGCCGCAGGGCGAGTGCCGCCCAGCGCTTCGAAAGCCTGCTTCAGCGCAATGTGCCGATTGAGATCATAACTCCAGTGCCGCCTCGCACCCTTGAGACGCTCACGTTCGATGAGCCGGGCGAGTTTCCGTAAAGCCACCTCTCGCTCCGCACCATCAAGCTTGCGGGTCTTGTCCAGGTCGAAGCCGGCCAGAAGCAGCAATGCGGCGCGCTGCCTTGCCTCGGCGGCCTCTTCACTCTTTCCCTGTACGAAGGCGCGGCTTTCGGTTCGTAAATTGCACATATGTATCTCCCTGACTTTCCTGCAACCATGAGGGGCTGGAGGAGGGTGGGGATAAACAGGGGGTGGAAAAACTTTCTGCGAAACAAAGTCTGCTTGTGAATCAAAGGGATGAGTGATTTCTGCCCAAATTTATGTTCCATATTTGTTCACGCTGGCCTCCCGTCTCGCTATAAGGAATTTATTCCTTTGTCGGGCAGGAGGCCAAGCAGTGTCATCGAACTTGAAAGAGAAGCTGACCCCGCACCCAGGGGAGGAGGAGGCAAGCTCGCCTTTTCCCGCTGAAGCCGGGCGCCGGATGAGCCCGGTCAAGGAAGAACGGGTAAGCGATGTCTGCGACTGCGTTCTCGACATCGTCGCCGCCCTTTTCAATGTCAGCGGCAAGGAATTGCGGGCAGGCGGACGCGCACCGACATCAGTCGTGCGGGTTCGCCAAATCGGGATGTATGTCGCCCATGTCGTGCTGCAGTTGAACATGACCGAGATCGGCCGCGGATTCGGGCGGGACCGCACCACGGTTCAACATGCCTGCCACATGATCGAGGATTTGCGCGACGACGAGGATTTCGACCGCATCGTTGCCATGACCGAGCGCGTCACCGCAGCCGCGTTCCGACAGACGGAGATGGTGCGATGAAACGCGATCAGGCGAGAACTGCGAGAACCAGAACGAAAATGCGCAGGATATTGCGCTTTCTCCAGGCGGGACCCTGCGACTGCCACCGCGCGGCGGATGGGCGTAGCACGCTGCTCGAGGGTGAGGACCGCGGCCCAATAGGCGTTGAGGAAGCTCTGCTTGAGGAGCTGCTTGGCGACGGTCTTGTTGCCCGTGAGCGTGAACAGCTTCACATCACACCGCAGGGGCTGACATTTCTCTCCAGCCTCAAGGCGGATGCGGGTGGTGCGGCGGACCAGCACCGTGTGCTGGACACAATGCGCATCGAGCATGAGGGGGAATGGCGCACGGTCGCGATCAATCTCAAGGAATCGCCGCTGGCAAGCCTTGCGCGCATCCGCGGACGCAACGGGAAGACCTGGCTGGATGAAGCTGAATTTCGCGCCGGTGAAAGATTGCGCAGGGACTTTGAGCGCGGTTCCCTTCAGCCGCGCATGGGGGTGGACCTGTCACGAATTCGCGACGGCGCAAGCCGACGGACGGGTGACAATGCCATCGCCGAATTGTCGGACACCGCGCTGGGGGCGCGCAGGCGCGTGGAGAATGCACTTGCTGCCGTAGGTCCCGAGCTCTCCGGCGTGCTGGTGGATATCTGTTGCTTCCTGAAGGGCCTTGAAGAGGTGGAGCGTGAGCGTGGCTGGCCTGCGCGCTCGGCCAAGCTGATCCTCAAGACCGGGCTTCAGGCGCTGACACGCCACTATGAGCCGGAGCGGCATCGCCGGAAAGGACGTCTGGTGCATTGGGGTGCGGCAGGATACCGCCCGCGCATAGACGTGTGAAAAAGCTCAGGCGCGCTCGAGCGCGCCCTGCGCCTCATCTTTCATGCGCTTGATCATGGCACGCAGGCCGTTGGAGCGCTGAGGGGTGAGGTGCTCGTCCAGCCCGAGCTCGGCCATGGCCGCTTCCGCATCGGTGGAGACAATCTCGCTGGCAGGGCGCCCTGAATAGAGCGCCAGCATGATGGCAACGAGCCCGCGCACGATATGGGCGTCGGAATCGCCCTCGAACCGGATTACGGGATCGGCACCGTTCTCGATGCGGCTGTTGAGCCAGACCTGACTGACGCAGCCCTTGACCTTGTGCTGCTCGTCACGCGCCTCATCGGGATAGGGCGGCAGGTCGTTGCCCAGTTCGATGATGTAGCGGTAGCGCTCCTCCCAGTCTTCCAGGAAGGCGAAATCGTCGCGGATGGTGTCAAAGCTTGCAATCATGGCCCGGATATAGGCAGTGACGGACCATTCGTCACTAAAAAATCTGGGCTCGGCTTCCGGTTCAGCTGGATGGCGCTACCGGCGCATCGGGCACAGGCGGAGTGTAGGGGCGAACTATCGCGCTCTCGCCATCCACCGGCGCGGCAATGCTGCCCGTGACGGTGACTTGCGGGCGCTTGACTTCATCCTTGGCAATGACGGGCGCGGCTTCCTCAGCCTGCTCGTCATCGGTCATCATCTCGGATGCCATGTGGAGACCGGCGCGGGCACGGATGATGACAGTCGAAGCGGCCGCCTTGGCGGTCTCGCAGACATGTGGATTGCGCTCACAGATGCCGGCCATGTCCGCCGCCGCATCACGTGCGGCCAGAAGAGTGTCGAGGGCGCCAACGGTCTGGAATTCGCCCGTCTCGTCCGAGCCGCCGCCAAGCGGCAGAAACAGAAGTACCAGAGAAAGCCAGAAGGCCGAACGAATCAGAAAACCCATAACCGTCACCCCAATTGATCGCAGTTGGTCTCGTTGCGATGTGTGGGCACCATGACATGAAGACGAAAAGACCTCGTTTCCGGATTGAGTAAAATTGTAGGTAAATGGGAAAAAGCCGGATTTTCCGCGCTTTTTCATTCAGTTTGATTGAAATACAGCCAAGATGCTCAGGCTAAACCTTACCATTCAAGTGCGTGTGAGGCGGGGATTTTCCCATATCCGCAACGCGCGATGCCGTAGCGGAAGAGAGTGGTAAACACCCACCCTTTGTTAACCATGCCGGAAGGCAAGTCGCCCCATCGGTTACTTTTCGAGCCTTGCAGGCGCTGCCCGACAGACCTGTTTTCCTTTCCTTAAATGGTGGGTGCGAGGCTCCAGCCAAGAACGGGAATATTCCAGTATCCAGTAGTACAGAGCGTCGAGTTTGAGCATCCTGAGAGCCAAGATCACGAACCTGAAGCAGAGCCTCGCAAAGGCCTGCAGTGGCCTCGTGCACCCCAGTGTGGGTGAAGGTGAGGAGCGCGATCGCCAGATGCGCCTCATGGGTGTGCTGTTTGCGGCGCCCTTCATGCTGGCTGCCGGTTTTGCCCAATATCTGCCAAGCGTCATTGGCCTCGATCTGGCTGTTGCGGGGAGCCTGGGTCTTGGTGCGCTGGCTCTGACAGGTCCGTTCCTTCTGATCGCCACCACGCGCAGAGCCGCTGTTGAGATCATGGCGCTCATCGCTGGCGTGGTGGCGGTAGCCGGTATCATTGCCGTGGCCGGCGGCCCGGCTTCACCCATTGCCGCAATGGCCATCGCCCTGGCTGTCGAAGCCGCCTGGATCAGCCGCACGAAGCGGGGGCGGCTGGTTGGTGCATGCGCCACTGTGGCAGCACTTGCCACTTCGATGATCGCAGCCAGGCTGGCGGGGCTTGATGCCGCCACGAATGCAGCAGGTGCAAGCGCCTGGATACTGCCTTGCATCTACGGCCTGACATGGCTGCCGCGCGTGGGTTTCGCGGGTGACGATGTTGAAGAGCAGAATACGGTGGAGACGGCCGAGATGTTGGCAGGGCGCATCGGCGCAAGCCTGCTTCGTTTCGGCGGTCAGTCGGAGCTGCGCGAACTTGCCGGTGACAGCGCGTCACTGTTCGGACTGGCACCGGAGATGCTGCTGGGGTCAGGCTTCTTCGACCGTCTGCACGTGTCCGACCGCGTTGCTTTCATGACGGCTTTCTCCAATGTGCGTGGAGAAAAGGAGCGCGTTGAACATCTGACCCTGCGCCTGCGGGTGCCGGGCCGCGAGGGTGACGCACAGTATAGCAGTTTCCGCGTGGAGCTCTTCGCAAGCGGTGAAGCAGGCGTGAGCGCGCTGCTCCGTCAGGATGAGCATGTCGAAGCGCTGGAAAACGAACTTTCCGAGGCGCGTCTGGAAGCCGAATCGGCCGCAACGGCAAAGACACGCTTCCTGGCGTCCGTCAGTCACGAATTGCGCACGCCGCTCAACGCCATTGTCGGCTTCTCCGATGTGCTGACCAACGAGATGTTCGGCGCCTTTGCCAATGACAAGCAGCGCGAATATGTGGGCCTGATCCGCGAGGCGGGCGATCATCTGCTTTCGGTCGTGAACACGATTCTCGACGTGTCCAAGGTGCAGGCAGGCAGCTATGTTCTGAAGCCCGAGCCCTTCTCAATTGCCGATGCGGTTCGCCTGAGCGTCTCGCTTGGCGCACAATCGGCTGCGGGCAAGGGGCTTTCCGTGCGCACGGAAATCGCCGAGGACGTGGCGGAAGTAACCTGCGACCGCCGTGCGGTGCAGCAGATCCTGATCAATCTGATCTCAAATGCGGTGAAATTCACGCCCGAGGGTGAGATCCGTGTCATCGCCGAGCGTCAGGACGGCAAGCTTGAGCTTAGCGTGCATGACACCGGCATTGGCATTGGTGCAGACGACCTGGAACGTCTGGGAACACCATTCATGCAGGTGGACAATGCCTATACGCGGCAGTTTGAGGGAACAGGCCTTGGCCTGGCGCTGGTAAAGGGACTGGTCGCGCTGCAAGGTGGTTCCATGCGTATCGAAAGCGCGGAAGGTGAGGGCACAAGCGTCCATGTCAGCCTGCCCGAAAGCGTCGGCGACATGGATAGGGAACGCGCCACGGCGCAGAATGGAGACAAGAACGAGTGGACCTATGAGCCGTTACGCAAGACAGCCTGAACTGACAGATGATGGCGGGCACTGGCTGGCCGACGCGATCTCGGGACTGGGCGCAATGATCGCGCGCAATCCAGGCATAGCGGGCGGGACGACGGCTTTTATCGTCTCTCTCGCATTCGTGTCGGCAAATGCCATCTGGTACCAGCCGCAATCCCATCCTCGTCCGATGATCTCGACGCGCCAGGTACCTGCCGTGCTGCCGCGCCAGGCACCATTGCCGCCGGAACCTGCGCGTCCTGAAGCAAGTACCCCGCAATCCGCACCGCAGCCTGCGTCTGTCGGCATGGGGGATCAGAATGTCTTTGCCGTGCAGAAGGTGCTTGCAGCTCTGGGCGTCTATCAGGGGCCCGTGGATGGCATGAACGGTCCGCAAACGCGTGCGGCCGTGGAGAAATACAAGCGCGTGGTGGGGCTCTCCGCCGACGGCAATATCGATGCGGCACTTCTGCGCCAGCTGGGCATAGCCGAGCAGCCGCGGCAGGTTGCAGCAGCCCCCGTTACTTCTCCAGCCCCGGCGCCCAAGCCGCGCCCCCGCCCGGCCCCGCGCGAAGACGTGCTGGTGGCCAGCGCACAGATTGCAGACAGTGATGACACCGCCCATCTGCACACCGCATCGGTGCCAGCCAATGAAGAGATCATTCGCAAGGTGCAGGCGGGGCTTCGCTCCTTCGGCAATGACGGTATGGAAATCGACGGTGTCATGGGCGAGCGCACTCGCTCCGCCATCCGCGAATTCCAGTCACTCTTCGGCCTGACGGAAACGGGCGAGCCGGATGCCGAATTCATCGCGAAGATGAAAGAGGTCGGGCTGATCAACTGATGAGCCCGCAGACCTGATGCGTGTAACAGCCGATCTCTGGGTTTCCGCCCTCACGCGCCGCATCTTCAATGACGGCGGCTTTGCTGCCGTGCGCCGCCGCGGCGCGCGCGAGGCCGGTGCCATATTCATCCTGAGCCGCAACCGTTTCGGCGAGATCAAGCTCTACCAGCCGGCCGCACAGACAAGCTATGACGAGGCGAAACCGCAGGAGCGACAGTTCTCGTTGATGCTTGAAGGCGATGAAGAAGCGATCGAGAAAAAGCTGGAACGCGAACTGCGCTTCGACCCCGACATCTGGGTGGTCGAAATCGAGCATGGCAGTTCTGATGAGGATTACATAGCCGTTGCAGTGCAAGAGCACTGAACGGAAATCCTTCGCTGACAGCTAGAGCGTATGAGCGATTTCCGGGTGGGGGCTGGTCGAGTGATCGTTGGCTGCGCGTTTAGCTTCTTCTTCCTGCATCAGGCGGCGCAGGCGTTGGCGCATTTCTTCGATCGGGGTCGGACGGGGTGCTGAAGGTGGCGCATTGCGCTTTTCGGTCGCTTCTGCCTTCTCGACAATCTTTCCGACAAGCTGCGCAATGACGGGATTGAGGCCATCCCTGCGGGAAATCGCGCGTGCATGTCCCGCACCGTGGCGACCGATCAGGGCGATCAGGTCTGCGTCGCCCAAAACGGGTGAGCGCAAAAGAAGTGGCGCGGCAATGTCGACGCTTTCATTGCAAAGGCGGTGAATGAGCCCGGAAGGGGCGGGGCTGCATTCGCACAGTGCGCCCGAGGCAAAGCGCAGGCCCGATACCGAGACGGCGTCGTAGAGCCCCAGTGTCAGATCGTCGAGCTGCTGCACTTCCTTGCGGGAAGGACGCGGCAGGCTGCAGAAGGCAGAGATCGCCGCGCGGAAGATCCGCTCGGCATTCTGCCGACCCGAGCCATAGCTGATCTGCCTGAAATCCAAGGAGGACACGCGGTACAACGCCTTTTACAAAATACCTGACTAAGCGAACGGCATCAGCCGTTGATAGGCAAAATTAGACGCAATCCATTAGCGTTCGATTAACTGCGAAATTAAGCATTGCGTTCACCTTTGGCCGGATCGCAGGGCGCGCCGTCCGAAAGCCGCCTCATTCCTTCTTCAGCATCTTCAACCAGCGGGGGCGCTATGGTGAGCGCTCCGCAACCGCTAACGGACTGTTAACCATAGCCTGTGCAGTATTGTGGGTGGAGGCGTTGCGTATCCACTCCGACCCAAGAAGGGACCGCGAGACATGGCAACTGTCCTGAAGCTAGACGAGAAGCGCCGCAAGACGGCGCGTGTGAACGAAATGCCGGATAAGCCGGCATCGATCATCATATTCCCTGGCGTGCGTTATGAGCGCCCGGCAGGCAATGCGACCAGAACCAGTCTGGGCAAGCAGTCCGGCCAACAGGTCTAGAACCTGCTGAAGCCTTGATGCTTTTGCTCACGGGTTTCCTGAGGCAACAGGCATCGCAGAACGCCTATTGCCCGCAGGGATTGGAATGTACTGCCAAGGCTCGGCGTCAGATCGGTTTGCACGAGATGGCGCCAAGGGCGCGACCGACCTGGCGCACATAGCTCTCATCAGGCACCAGAACACGCAGCACGATCATGCCTTGCGTGACATCGGTTTCGACAAAGAGAGATTGGTCGAAGGTTTCCGGCATCTCGGTGCGCAGTTCCGACAGCTGCTTTGAGGTCAGGACAAGAAGGTCGGGCACATTGCCAGGCGCGGCCCGATCGCTGATGCTGAAGACGTTGAGCCCGCTGCGATCATAGAGCGACATGGACCAGAAGGGCACCGCTTCCCTCGCACTCACGCGCAGTGGACCATCCTCCAGATCAAAGCGGCAGGCAACCGCCCGCAGAAACGGATTGCGTTGACTGGCCGGCAGGACAGATGGCTCCACATTTTCCAGCAATACCGGTTGATAGGGCTCCGCAATGGCCGCGATACGTGACCAGGCATCATTGCTGGCATTGGCGGGCAGCAGAAAGATGATGGCAATGTGGACGATGCCCGCGCCGATGATACCCACCAGAAATGCATAAAGCAGCCTAAACATCGCAAGACACCCGCGTGATCGTTGGCAGGCGGATTTCTTCCACCGCAGCACCGGTGGAGATGGGGGTGTCGAGCAGGGTAAGCAGGAGTTGGTAGGGGCCTGGACGCGTTATCGCCAGCCAGTTGCCGGGGTGCGCCTGGCTTGAGGCCGTGATCGTGAAGCTGTTGTCTGCCTCACGTTGAACCTGCATTGCCTGCAGGGCGGCAGGTCGCCCCTCGAATTCGGGCAGAGGCCGGCCTGAATTGTCAACCGCATGGAGCGTCCAGAAGCGCGCGACGGGCATGGGGCCGTCAAGCCGGTAGGTGCAGCCGGAGACGAGGGTTTGCTGGTTGGAATCCGTGCGGGCGGTAAAGACAATACCTTCGGCCTGTCCCATCGGTACACCGCCGCGGCGCACGAAACGGGCACGCGAATAGGGATCGGCATCACGCGTACCGAGCGAGGGATAGGCAATCCACGGACCGATATTGAGACCATCGGCGGCCGGCGCTTCCTCCAGCAGGAACCAGACACTGGCAGCACCACCGCCAATGGCGATGATCAGCGCGAGGAGCGTTGCGAGCACTGTCTTCATGATGCTGACACTCTGCCCGAACTCAAAGCGCCGACAGGGGCTTGGTGTCGGATGCCTCCTGCACCGCTCCCGCCCGGCGGAAGGCGTCGGCCAGGCTGCGCAGCTGCCGCGTCGTCGCCGGAGGCATGGCGCGCTGCGGGCCCAGCGTGTCGAGCAGCGACTGGCCTTCCTCGACAGAGGCGACGGTAAGCTCTTCCGGCTCCACCATCGGGTTCTCGATACCGGGAATGGGTTTCAGCTCGATATTGCGGTGGGCATAGGTCATGAAACGCTGCCAGACCATGGCGGGCAGCGACCCGCCCGTCATGCGGTTGGTGGGACGGTAATCATCGTTGCCGAGCCAGACCGCGCCCACATAATTGCCCGTATAGCCGACATACCAGCCATCGCGGTAGGACTGGGTGGTGCCGGTTTTGCCAGCAGAGCGAATGCCGGGCAGTGCCGCACGCCGTCCCGTGCCCCACTCAGGCACCTGGACGAGAATGGAGTTCATGTCCGAGACTGCCTTGTCGCTGAGCACCTGTTTGGGTTCCGGCGCGTCGCGGCGATGATCGAAGATCACCTCGCCGGAATGGGTGCGCAGGGTCTGGATGCCGTGGCGTGTACCGGCAAGTCCGCCATTGGCAAAGACCGTATAGGCCGTGGCCTGGTCCATGACGGTCATGCCCGATGTGCCGAGCACCATGGTCTTGTGGCCGTTGAGCTCGGATTCCACACCCATGGACTTCACCAGATCCTGGATCGGCTTGATGCCGAGATGATCGCGGGCAAGGCGGACAGGCACCGTGTTGTAGGATTTTGCGAGTGCCGTGGTCAGATCAACCTGACCGGCATAGCTGCGCGTGTAGTTCTGCGGTGTCCAGCCGTTCCAGGTGACGGGGACGTCGGAAATGCGCGAGGTGGGCGAGAAGCCTGCCTCCATTGCCGCGGCATAGACAAATGGCTTGAAGGATGAACCGGTCTGGCGCTGGGCGCGGGTCGCGCGGTTGAACTGGCTTTGACCATAGTCGCGCCCGCCGACAATGGCGCGTACGGCGCCATTGGTTTCCATAACCACGACAGCACCTTCCGTGACATTGTAGTCCTTGCCGTGCTGGCGCAGGTGGAACTCCAGCGACTCCTCGACCGCTTTCTGGATGTCGGGGTCGATCGTGGTGCGCGCGACCAGCGAATGGGTGGCACCGGATGGCACCAGCTCCTTGACCTGCTCGAAAGCCCAGTCAAGGAAGTAGTCCGGACTGTCACGCTGGCCGCGATCGACAGCGCTCGCGGGATTGCGCCGGGCGTGGAGCACCTGGCCTTCGGTGAAGAAGCCTGCCTGCACGAGGTTCGTCAGCACCTCGTTTGCGCGCGAGCGTGCGGCCGGCAGGTTGATATGTGGTGCATAGCGCGCCGGCGCCTTGAAGAGGCCGGAAATCATGGCGCTTTCGGCAAGGGTGAGATCCTTCACCTCCTTGTCGAAATAGAAGTCCGCGGCTGCCGCTATGCCGAAGGTGCCGCCGCCCAGATAGGCGCGATCGAGATAATATTGAAGGATTTCCTTCTTGGTCAGATTGGCTTCGAGCCACAGCGCCAGGAATGCTTCCTTCACCTTGCGGTCAAGTGTGCGCTCATTGGACAGGAACAGGTTCTTGGCCAGCTGTTGGGTGAGGGTGGAACCGCCCTGCACCACGCCATTGGCACGGACATTTTCCGCCATTGCGCGCGCAAGGCCGATGAAATCGAGACCGAAATGCTCGAAGAAGCGTCGATCCTCGGTTGCAAGAACTGATTTGATAAGATGGTCGGGCATCTCGTCGACGGGAACGGAATCCCTCTGGATGATGCCGCGCTGGCCGATCTCCTGGCCGTAGCGGTCGAGGAAGGTTACGGCATAATCATCCTGTGCGCGCCAGTTCGTGGAGGTGGCATAGAAGGCGGGTTGCGCCAGCGCGAGCAGAAGCACGACGCCGGCGGCCAGCATGGTGAAGCCTTCGGAGAAGAGTTCCACCACTGCGCGGCGAAAGCCGTAGACGCGGAAACGGCGGAAGAAAATGGTGATGCTTTCCCAAATTTCCGCTGATTTGAAACCGGCTTCATAGAGGGAGGAATCGATCCACGCATCGAGCTCCAGCAACCGCGTGGCGCGCGGAGCTTTGTTCTTGTTTTCAGGCGCGCGTTTGTGATCCATGGCGGGAGCCGTTCGGCCTTCTTGTCCCAGTGATATGCTGCTTGAAGGGCAAGCCACAAAGGCGCCACAAGTTCCAGCAGTTCCTTATCTATGTTTAACATAAACTTTTCGCAAAAAGGGAGTTTTTCGCGCCATGCGCGTGAATGTTGCGCGGAAGGTAAATGCGCCTAGCGATCCAGTTGGGTTGCAAACCAATCGAAATCATCGGGAAAGGGATCAAGCTGCATGGCAGGAAGTGGTCGCAGTGTGGCTTCGACGAAGTTCATAGTGTCTAGGCCTCGACGAATGCGTTGTTCTCGCCATACGAATAGGTCCGCAGCTTGCAATGGAGGTGTGGCTTTATCATTCGCGAACCGCGGAGGTAAAAGAACTTGCTTTGCCTTGGAATTAGTCGATCGAAGTTTATCCCATAAAGCGATGCATTTCTCGCCCAGCTTACCTTGATCATCGAGTATAAAGCGAACCCTGAGGTTGTACTGGTGAAATTGCAAGGAAAGAACGGTGGCGTATCTATACAAGCTATAGAAATATGGATCAGCCATGAAATCCGGAAGGGACGATCCTATCGTTTTTCGGTGCAACTCTCTCTCGAAATGACAGGTGGCTTTTGCTTTAACGTACTTCCTAATTAATTCTGATAATTCGAGAGTGAGCAGATCGATATGTGCTCGCCGCCACCCATCGAATATCCCACGTGCGTGCTGAGCCTCTACCATATGGAAGTATGGAATCTCGTATCTCAGTAGGAGCTTACGCCATTCTAGACTAAGTCGATTCCAATTCGATGGAGTCGATAACAATCCCCCTAAATGAAAATATTCAGCGTTGTGGTGGCTGCCACTGTCATCAAGATACAGCTCTAGGATGTTATCCTGCATTGTTCCTCGCTGAAGAGTCGGTGCGATCTTCTTATAACTTAACTGCACTAGGAAAAAAGTCCTTGACGGCGTGACGGTGCTTTGGTAGGGTTCTGTCATCGTCCGATAAATGGGTCCGGCGGCGGTGCCGGGGTTGTTTGGACCTGAGGAGTTTGTGAGCGCTGCGGCTTTGCCCGGCGCTTTTTTCGTTTTTGGGTCTTACTCACATTGATGGTGGAGGTCGTGCGATGGCTGTTGGCGAGCGGCGCGCGGTGGCTTTGCGTGCGCTTTTTGAAGGGGCGCCGGTGGAGCTGGAGCTTTTGGCGCTGGCGGCGGGGTTGAGACATTCCACGCTTCAGAAGATGGCGCGGCGCGAAAGCTGGGTTTCGGGTGAAATGGGGGCGAAAGGGGCGGTCACGTTGCAATCGCGCCTGCGGCAGCTTTCGGTCAGCGTTGTCGGGCAGCTGGAGGAGGCGAGCATGGCGAGCCTGACCGACGGGCACTACGACAAGGCGCGGCTTGAGGCACTGGGGCTGATGCTGCGCTCCATCGAGAAACTGGGCGAACTGACGCAGACGCCCGAACATGCCGCTGACGAGCAGATGAAGAGCGATGCAGAAATGGCCGCCGCAATCGGCAAGATCAACCAGCGCATCATCGAACTTGCCCGGGAGCTTGCCGCTGCCGGAGCACTTGTGCCCGGCGCTGACGCCGCGCCAGATCGAGCAGGTCCAGCATAGCTGGCTGATGCATGCGCGACTTGTGCAATATCCGTTTGTCGAGCTTGAGCCGATCTGGCTGGTGATGGGCGGGCGTGGCGCGGGCAAGACGAGGCTTGGGGCGGAATGGGTGAATGCGCTGGTGCGCGGCCTGCCGCCATTCGTGCGCCATCGCTATGGCCGCATCGCGCTGATCGGCGAGACGCTGGGCGATGTGCGCGAGGTGATGGTGGACGGGCCATCGGGCATAATGGCCGTGGGGCATGGGACGCGCCCGCGTTTCGAGCCAAGCCGCAAGCGGGTTGTCTGGGACAATGGCGCGGTGGCGCAGATCTTTTCCTCCGAAGATCCCGACAGTTTGCGCGGGCCGCAATTCGATGCGGCTTGGTGTGACGAGGTGGCGAAATGGAAGCATGCGCAGGAATGCTATGACATGCTGCAATTCGGCCTGCGGCTGGGGGAAAGGCCGCTGCAGCTTCTGACAACGACGCCAAAGCCGGTGCCGCTGATCCGCAGGCTGGTGAAGGCCGATGGCGTGACGCTGACGACCATGCCGACAGCGGACAATGAGAACAATCTTGCCGCGGGCTTCATGACGGCGATCAAGGAGCGTTATGGCGACACGCGGCTGGGGCGGCAGGAGCTTGATGGCGAGTTGATCGAAGACCGGCCGGACGCGCTTTGGAGCCGCGAGCAGCTGGAGGCCGTTTGCGGGCAGCACAGGCCCGGGCAGTTTCGCCGGATCGTGGTGGCGGTGGATCCCCCGGCTTCCAGCGGAAAGAATTCGGATGCCTGCGGACTGGTCGTTGCGGGGCTCGATGAGGCGGGGATCGGCTGGGTGATCGAGGATGCGACCATGCAAGCGGCTCGGCCGGAAGCCTGGGCTGCGCGCGCGGTGGCGCTTTATCACGCCCATGAGGCCGACCAGATCGTGGCCGAGGTGAACCAGGGCGGCGAAATGGTGGCAAGCGTGATCCGCACCGTGGATCGGGGCGTGCCGGTGAAACCGGTGCGCGCCTCACGCGGAAAGTTCACGCGCGCCGAGCCGGTTGCGGCACTCTATGCGCAGGGGCGCGTGAGGCATGCCCGGCGCATGCGCGAGCTGGAAGACGAGATGTGTGATCTCGGTCGTGACGGCCTGTCAGGCGGGCGCTCGCCGGATCGCGTTGACGCGCTGGTTTGGGCGCTGAGCGAGTTGATGCTTGTGGGCGCCGGTCTGCCGCGGGTGCGGGGTGTTTGAGGGGCGTTGGGCGTTTGCCGTCCGCGTCTGTTGAAGGACGAAGGCGGATGAGTTGTTGGGCGTCTGCGCCCTTCGCACCCCCCTCTGTCCTGCCGGACATCTCCCCCTCAAGGGGGAAGATTGGCTGGGGCGGATGTCGAGCCTGGAATTGTTCTGACGACAGCGAGGCACGCCCCCCTCTGCCTTGCCAGGCATCTCCCCCACGAGGGGGGAGATTGGCGGCGGCGGTGACGGCTTCCTAATCGCGTAGGCGGTGCGGCTTTGCAGCTGATCTCCCCCCTTGAGGGGGAGATGTCCGGCAGGACAGAGGGGGGGCGTACCGCGCGCCTGACCTCGAAGAAAAATTCTCCAACAGCAAGGACAGAATGAATGGCTTGGACATGGCCTTTCGGCCTGCGTCGGCAAAAACCGGCAGGGGAGGAGATGCGCGTGGAGCGGAAGGAGGCGGGTGGGGCGTTTGTGGCACTGCACCGGGAGGGAAGCGCACGCTTTACGCGAGGCGACTATGCCTCCCTGGCGCGTGAAGGTTTCATGCGCAATCCGGTCGCCCATCGCGCGACCATGATGATTGCTGAGGCCGCAGCCTCGATCCCCTGGCTGCTTTATGATGCGGCGGGTGAGGTGGAGGAGCATCCGCTTCTGGGGCTCATGAAGCGGCCCAATGCGCGGCAGGCGGGCAACCGCTTCATGGAGGCGCTTTACGGGCATCTCATGCTTTCCGGAAATGCCTATGTGGAACTGGTGGAGACGGAAACGGGAGCGCGGGAACTGCATCTGCTTCGGCCCGATCAGGTGCAGGTACAATGCGACAGTCGCGGCTGGCCGGTGGCGCTGGAGCATCGCACGGGCAAGGTCAGCCGCCGGATTTCGCTGGAACAGGGCGATGCGCTGCATTTGACGCTGTTTCATCCGCTGGATGACGTGATGGGCTTCGCACCGCTGGCGGCAGCAGGTGCGGCACTGGATGTGCACAACACGGCTGCGCGCTGGAACAAGGCACTCCTCGACAATTCCGCACGGCCCTCCGGCGCGCTGGTCTATGCACCCAAGGATGGCGGCAATCTGAACGACGACCAGTTTGATCGCCTGAAGGCGGAACTGGAGCAGGGCTATACGGGCGCAAGCCGGGCCGGGCGACCGCTGCTTCTGGAAGGCGGTTTGGACTGGAAGGCGATGGGCTTGTCGCCGCGCGAGATGGATTTTCTGGAGGCGCGTAATGGGGCGGCACGCGATATCGCGCTGGCGTTGGGCGTGCCGCCGATGCTGTTGGGCATCCCCGGCGACAACACCTATGCGAATTATCAGGAGGCCAACCGGGCCTTCTACCGTCTGACGGTGCTGCCGCTGGTGGCACGGATTGCGCAGGACCTGTCCGCCTTCTTCTCGGCGAGGCTCAATGAGGAACTGCGGCTGTGGTTCGACGCCGACCAGGTGGAGGGGCTGGCAGCCGAGCGCGAGGCGCTGTGGCGGCGGGTCGGAGAGGCCGACTTCCTGAGCGATGACGAGAAGCGCGAAGCCGTCGGCTATGGCGCGCTGACTGCCGGTGCGGGAGAAAATGCATGACCGGATTGAGCGAGGCGGCCTGGCTGTGGGTCGCCAAAATGATCGGCGCCGTTGCCGGTTCGGCGATCTCGCTGGCCTATCTCCTGCCCAATGGGCGGCGGGAGGCGGCAGTGCGCTTTGGCGTGGGTGTGGCCTGTGGCTTCGTGTTCGGTGGAACGGCGGGCATCAAGATCGCCGATGAACTGGGCATCGCCGACGCGCTGGGTGCGGGCGAGATGGTGCTGATGGGCTCGGCGGCGGCAAGCCTGTGCGCCTGGAGCGCCATCGGCTTCCTGATGCGATGGTTTGGCGCGCAGGCGCGGCGCAAGCCCGAGGTGGGCCGATGACAGCGAAGATCGTGAAGGCGAGTGCCGGGGCGGCGGAACGGAAATTCTCCGGGCTGGCGCTCGACAGGCTGGAGGCCGATGGCAGCTTTTGCGGCTATGCGAGCCTTTTCGGCGAGGTCGATCTTGGTCGCGACGTAGTGATGCCCGGTGCGTTCACCCGCTCGCTCAAACGGCGTGGTGCGGGCGGCATTCGCATGCTTTTCCAGCATGATCCGAACCTGCCGATCGGCGCTTGGGAAGAGGTGCGCGAGGATGAGCGCGGGCTTTACGTACGCGGAAAGCTGACGGCGGGTGTCGCCAAGGCAGGCGAAGTGCTGGAGCTGATGCGCGCAGGCGCTGTGGACGGGCTTTCCATCGGCTTTCGCACGGTGAAGGCGCAGCGTGATGCGAACGCGCGGACAAGACGCATCATCGAGGTGGATCTGTGGGAAATATCCGTGGTGACATTTCCCATGCTGCCCTCTGCGCGCGTGAGCGCGGTGAAGGCGGGACGACTGCCGACCACGAGAGAATTCGAGCGATGGCTCACGCGGGATGCGGGGCTGACGCGCGGGGAGGCCCGGGCGGTGATCGCCAAGGGCTTCTCCAGCCTTGCACGCGAGCGGGATGCCGGCAGGGCAACACCTGAAAGCCTGGTGGCAAGAATGCGCCAGGCCACACGACAGATGCTCAAGGATAGCTGAACATGACGATTGAGAACCAGATGCAGGCGCCCGAAACCAAGTCGGGCGACAGCGAGATTGCGGGCGCTTTCGAGGATTTCATGGGCGCCTTCGAGGCTTTCAAGGAAACCAATGACCGGCGGTTGAAGGAGATCGAGAAGCGCTCGGCCGATCCGATTACCGAGGAGAAGGTGGAGCGGATTTCCCGCGCGCTGGACGAACAGAAGAAGGCGCTCGACACGCTGACGCTGAAAAGGGCGCGGCCGACGCTGGCGCGCGATGGAAGCGGAACGGTCCAGTCGCTGGAGCACAAGGCTGCCTTCGAGGCCTATGTGCGCTCGGGCGATGAACGCAGCCTGCGCGAGATGGAAGCCAAGGCCATGTCCTATGCTTCCGCACAGGATGGCGGCTATCTCGTACCCGAAGAGACGGAAGCGGCCATCGGCAAGCGTCTTGCCGCACTTTCGCCGATCCGCTCGATTGCAAGCGTGCGGCAGGTTTCATCCGCGGTGCTGAAAAAGCCCTTTGCGATTACCGGCCCGGCAACCGGCTGGGTGGGCGAGACGGCTGCACGGCCTGAAACTGCGGCAGGCACGCTTGACGAGTTGCAATTTCCAACCGCCGAGCTCTACGCCATGCCGGCCGCGACCGCGGCTCTACTGGAAGACAGCGTTGTCGATCTCGACCAGTGGATTGCCTCCGAGATCGAGACCGCCTTTGCCGAGCAGGAGGGTGCGGCCTTTATCAATGGCGATGGCGTGAACAAGCCGAAGGGCTTCCTGAACTACAGCCAGTTACAGGATGATGGCTGGTTGTGGGGTTCAATCGGCTATCGCGCGACCGGCGTCGATGGTGGTCTTCCGGCGAGCGATCCGTCGGATGCGCTGGTGGATCTCGTCTACTCGCTGAAGTCCGGTTACCGCCAGAGTGCAAACTGGGTGATGAACCGCAAGACGCAGGCCGCACTGCGCAAGATCAAGGACGCGGACGGCAACTATATGTGGCAGCCGCCCGCGACACCCGGCAGCCGTGCCATGCTGATGGGCTTCCCCGTGTTGGAAGCCGAGGACATGCCTGACATTGAAAGCGCTTCAACGCCGATTGCCTTCGGTGATTTCGGCCGCGGCTATCTGGTGGTGGACCGCACCGGCGTGCGTGTGCTGCGAGATCCATATTCCGCCAAGCCCTATGTCCTCTTCTACACGACCAAGCGCGTGGGCGGCGGCGTGCAGGACTTCGAGGCCATCAAGCTGATGAAGTGCTCGGTCAGCTAGGCCAGGAGGGCAACAGAGAAACCCACAAGCGGCTCCGGATTTCGGGGCCGCTTTTCTTTTGGCCACCTGACAGGAAAAGGAGAGCGCATGACGTTGTTCAGGACCGTGGCACCGGCGGTGGAGCCGGTGACGCTGAGCGAGGCGCGGGCGCATATGCGCCTGGACCATGACAGCGAAGGCGAGCTTATCGCCGGTCTCATCCGCGCGGCGCGTGAGGAGGTGGAGCGGTCAACCGGCCTGGCGCTGATCGAGCAGAGCTGGCGTCTGGTGCTCGATGCGTGGCCGCAGGACGAGCCGGTTCTGCTGAAAAAGGGGCCGGTGCGCGCCATCCATGGTGTGACGGTCTATGGCCGGGAAGGCGAGGCGCAGGCGATGGCGGCCGAAAAACTGGTGGCCGACACCAATTCAACGCCTGCGCGGCTTTTCCTGACGAAGCGTCCAAGGCCGGACGTGATGATGAACGGCATCGAGATCGACTTCTCGGCCGGTTTCGGTGAGAGCGGTGCGGATGTGCCGGATCTTCTAAAGCGCGCGATCCTGCTTCTGGTGGCGCATTGGTACGAATTTCGCGGTGCCGTCAGCGCTGACCAGCAGCCGGTATCGCTGCCCGAAAGCTACAGGCAGTTGATCGCCGGCTTTCGCGAGGTGCGGCTATGACGGGACTTACCTTCCTGGACCCCGGCATGTTGCGCCACGAAGTGATGCTGCAAGAGGCGGTGGCTGTTCCCGATGGTGCGGGCGGGCATGACGAGGAATGGCGCGAGGTTGCCACGCTTTTCACCCTGATCGAGCCCGTCAGAAGCAGTTCGTATTTTGCCGCTGGTCAGCGCCATGAGGCGGTGACGCACAAGGTGACGCTGCGCCGTCGCTATGACGTGAAAAGCGGCATGCGCTTTCTGCGGCTGGGTCGTGCCTTGGTGATTTCCAATCTGCATGATCCCGATGAGAGCGGGCGCTATCTCGTGGCCGATGTGCGGGAGGAGGGGCGATGAAACTGGCGGTCAAGCCCGGGGCGGATGCACTTTTACGCGGCCTGCGTCGTCTCCTCCACAGCCTTGCCGAAGAGGTCGAAGCGCACAGAACCGCACCAAATGAGCAGGAGGCGCGTAATGGCAAGCCCGTTGCTTGAGTTGCAAGGTGCGGTCTTCTCAGCGCTTGCGCAGGATGCGCAGCTGACGGGTCTGATCGGGCCGGGAAAGCTGCATGACCTGACGCCCGCAGAACTGGCTTTTCCCTATATCACGTTCGGTCGCGTGACGCGCCATGACTGGAGCACGGCAAGTGAAGAAGGGGCGGAGATATTCTTCAGCCTGCATGTCTGGTCGCGCAAGCGCGGCAAGGCGGAAGCGCTGGAGATCATGGAGCGCGTGACAGCAATTCTCCACCACCGGCCCTTGGCGCTGGCGGAACATCACCTGATCAATCTGCGGGTCGAGCAGGAAACGCTGAGCTTCAATCCCGAACTCGACGCCTTTCACGGCAGCTTGCGCCTGCGCGCCGTGATCGAGGACGCCGCTGGCTGAGCGGCAGAAAATCATTCCATCTAAGGAGAGACCCAATGGTCGCGGTGAAGGGCAAGGACCTGATCCTGAAGCTCGACGAGGACGGGCTTGGCAATTTTACGAGCGTGGCAGGAATGCGCGCGCGCCGCATCGCGTTCAACGCGGAAACGGTGGATGTGACGGATGCGGATTCCGCCGGGCGCTGGCGCGAGCTTCTGGCGGGAAGCGGCGTGCAGCGTGCTTCGATCAACGGATCGGGAATCTTCAAGGATGCCGCTTCTGACGCAGCCGTGCGCGCACGCTTCTTTGCAGGCGAAATCGCGCAATGGCAATTCGGTATTCCCGGCTTTGGCACGGTATCGGGGCCTTTCCAGGTGACTGCGCTGGAATATGCGGGGAACCATGATGGGGAGGTGAGCTTCGAGATGGCGCTGGAATCGGCAGGCGCAATCAGCTTCACGAGCGTCCCATGATGGCCAACAGACAACGCGGCGAGGTGGCCGCAATACTGAATGGCCGCGAGATGCGGCTTTGCCTGACGCTCGGCGCGCTGGCGGAACTGGAAGAGGCGCTTGGCGCGGATGATTTGGGCGAACTCGTCGTCAAATTCTCGGCCGGTCACATGAAGGCGGACGAACTGACCGCCGTCATTGCCGCCGGATTGCGCGGTGCGGGTAATGACGTCTCGTTGGACGAGGTGCGCAAGATGCAATGCGAGGGTGGCGTGGGTGGCATGGTGAAGCTTGCCGCGGACCTGCTCGCCGCCACCTTCGGCAACGAAGCGGATGCTGCTTGATGGAGGAGGGAAAGCGGGAGGAAGGCCTGTTGCCCTGGCGCGCGCTGATGCGTTTCGGGATGGGCGTTTTGCGCCTTCCACCGGATACATTCTGGGCGCTGAGCCTGCCCGAACTGGCGGTGATGCTGGCACCCTTCGCAGGTCCGACCGAGCGGCCGGACCGCGCCAAGCTGCATGAGCTGATGCGGCAGTTTCCCGATCAATTGGACAAGGAGAAGCGCGATGGCTGAAGCCGTAAGGGTGCCCATCATTGCGGAGACGAAGCCTTTCGAGGATGCGCTTGAGAACCTGAAGAACCTTTCGGCGAGTTTTGGGGCAGAACTGACCGGCGCGCTGAAAGGTGCGGCGGTGAGCGGGCGCAGTCTGGATGACGTGTTGCGGCGCGTGGGCATGAACCTTGCCGGGCGTGCACTGAATGCGGGCCTGCAGCCATTGCAGGGGATCGTCTCCGCATTTGTGGGGCAGATGACGGGCGCGTTGGGCAGCATCATCCCTTTTGCGAAAGGCGGGGTGGTGAATGCGCCAACCTTCTTTCCTCATGGCGGGGGCATGGGTGTGATGGGAGAGGCCGGTGCGGAAGCCGTGCTTCCACTGGCGCGTGGGCCGGATGGCCGGTTGGGCGTGGCGCAGGGCGGCGGCGGTGGCGGCATCAACATCACCTTCAATGTCACCACGCCGGATGCGCAATCCTTCGCGAAGTCCGAGGGACAGATTTCGACAATGCTCGCCCGTGCCGTTGCGCGTGGCGCGCGCTTTGGCTGAGGTGGATGATGCAGGCCTTTCACGATGTGAGTTTTCCGCTCTCTATCGCCTTTGGCGCAAGCGGTGGGCCGGAGCGACGCAACGAGATCATCCAGCTGAGTTCCGGTGCTGAGAAACGCAACGCCCGGATGGCACATTCGCGCCGCCGCTATGATGCTGGTGCGGGTATCCGCTCGCTGGATGATCTTTATGAAGTGATGGCGTTTTTCGAAGCCAGACGCGGTTCGCTCCACGCCTTTCGCTTTCGCGATCCCTTCGACATGAAGTCTTGCGCGCACGGAGCAACGCCAACCTCAAGTGATCAGGTGATCGGCACCGGCAATGGCAGCCAGAACCGGTTCGGCCTGACCAAAACCTATGGCGAGGGTGGCGATGCCTACAAGCGCGAGATTACCCGTCCAGTGGCCAGCACCGTGCGGGTGGCGGTAAATGGAAGCGAAGTCCAGCCTTCTGCTGACTTCTCGGTGGATGCAGCAACGGGCGAGGTGGTTTTCGCCAGCAATGCAATTCCTGATAATGGCGCCCTGATCACGGCAGGCTACGTGTTCGACGTACCGGTGCGTTTCGACACCGATCAGTTGAATGCCAGTATCACGAGTTTTCAGGCTGGACAGATCCCATCGATCCCGCTGGTGGAGGTGCGCTCATGAGTGGGTTCGAGGCGCATCTGGCGGCAGATGTGACGACATTGTGCCATTGCTGGAGGGTGACCCTGCGCGACGGAACGGTGATGGGATTCACCGATCATGATCGCAAGCTTGAATTCGCCGGCACGAGCTTTGAACCGGAAAGCGGGCTGACGGCAAGCGAGGCGCGGGCAAGCCTGGGGCTGACAAGCGACGTGGTCGATGTGAGCGGTGCGCTCAGTGCCGCGCAGATCACTGAGGCTGACATTGCCGCTGGCCGCTATGACGGTGCAAGTGTCGAAACCTATCTGGTGAACTGGCAGGCAGTCAGTGAACGTCAGCTCTTGCGCAAAGCCATGATCGGCCGGATCACGCGCAAGGATGGTCAGTTCACGGCAGAGCTGGAAGGGCTTCAGGCAGAGCTGGACCAGACCGCGGGGCGCACCCTGCGTCGCTTGTGTAGTGCGGAATTGGGAGATGCGCGCTGTCGCTTCGTCCTGGGAGCAAGCCACAAGGGTAGTGGTTCGCTGACCCAGATGAAGGGCGACACGGCCATTGTCACAGGCCTTGGCGGCCATGGGGATGGCTGGTTCACGGGAGGGATCTTGACCTGGACAAGTGGTGCAGCAGCCGGGCGATGTGAACGCGTCGAACTGCACCGCAGAAACGGGGATCAGTCCGAGTTGAAACTCTGGCGCGAGACGGCGGCCCCTGTCGCCGCAGGAGCCCGTTTCACGGTGACGGCGGGATGCGACAAGCATTTTTCGACCTGCCGCGACAAATTCTCCAACGCCCGCAATTTTCAGGGTTTCCCACATCTGCCCGGCAATGACGCGGCATATGGCTATGCGACGGAGGCTGAAGAGCACGATGGAAGGCCGTTGGTCTTATGACGGCACTTCGCAGCACCGAGGCGCGCAGGCATGTCTGTCGAGCGGCCATGACATGGCTCGAAACACCCTATCGCCATCAGGCCAGCCGAAAAGGAGTCGGCTGCGACTGCCTCGGGCTGGTGCGCGGTGTGTGGCGCGAGGTGGTGGGCCCGGAGCCGGAAAGTGCAGGTGCCTATGCAATGGATTGGGCAGAAGCCGGCGGAGGCGAAGCGCTGCTTGAGGCCGCGCAACGGCATTTCGTTCCCGCGAGCGGTAAGCCGGAGGCCGGCCAACTCGTCCTGTTTCGCTGGCGCGCGCATCTGCCCGCAAAACATGCCGGGATCATGGTCGGCGAGCGCAATTTCATCCATGCCTATGAGCGCGCCGGTGTCGTGATCTCCAGCCTCGTGCCGCAATGGCGTCGGCGTATAGCCGGTGTTTTCGATTTTCCAACAGGCGGATAGTCAAAATGGCAGTGTTAGTCTTGCAGGCCGCCGGGGCGTTTCTCGGCGGCATTTTCGGTTCTGCCGGTGCCGCGATCGGATCGGCCGCCGGTGCGCTTGCCGGTTATGCCATCGACCGCTCGCTGATCGAGAGCACCAAGCATTATGAAGGTCCGAAGCTGGGCGCAGCGCGGCCCTTCAGTGCCGAAGAAGGAGCACCGCTGCCGCGCATTTATGGCACGGCCAGGATCGGCGGCACCATGATATGGGCCACGCGCTTCGAGGAGACGGCAACCACCACGCGTCAGGGCTCGAAGGGAGGCGGTCCGAAGACGACGACATATTCCTATTTCGCAAATGTTGCCTTTGCTCTTTGCGAAGGAGAGATCGCGGGCGTTCGTCGCATCTGGGCCGATGGTCGCGAACTTGACCGAGACAAGGTGGAGATGCGGGTTTATCGCGGAACTGCCGATCAGCAGCCCGACCCCCTGATCGAGGCAAAGCAGGGCGGGGGTAATGCTCCGGCATATCGCGGCACGGCTTATGTCGTGTTCGAGCGGTTGCCTATCGACGAATATGGCAACCGCATTCCCCAGATGCATTTCGAGGTCATGCGTCCGGCAAGTCCTCTGAACAGCCAGATCAGGTCCGTGGCGCTCATCCCGGGATCGACCGAATACGGACTTTCACCCACGCCGGTCACACGACAGGTTGCGCCCGGCGAGGTGCAAGCCGTGAACAGGCATGTAACGACCGCGCCCAGCGATCTGGAAGCATCGCTGGATGAGTTGCAGGCGCTTTTCCCCAATATCGAGACTGTATCCGTGGTGGTGAGCTGGTTCGGCGACGATCTGCGCGCTGGCTATTGCGCCATCCGCCCCAAGGTTGTTGCTGCCGGCGCCGAGACGCATTCCATGCATTGGCGGGTCTCCAATGTGACGCGGGAACATGCGCAGGCGGTATCCAGGGTGAGCGGCAAGGCGGCCTTTGGCGGAACGCCGACGGACGAAAGCGTGATTGCCGCTATCCGTGCCATCAAGGGGCGAGGCTTGAAGGTAGCGCTTTATCCATTCGTGATGATGGATGTGCCGCCGGGCAATGAATTGCCAGATCCCTATTCAGCCGGTCATCAGCCCTCCTTTCCCTGGCGCGGACGCATCACCTGCCATCCAGCGGCGGGGCAGCCAGGAAGTGTGGACAGATCGGATAATGCCCGCCAGCAGGTATCCGACTTTTGTGGTGGCGCGGGGCGTACGCAATTTACAGCGTCTGGCAACATCGTCGCCTTCAACGGCAGCTCCGATGACTGGGGCTACAGGCGCTTTCTTCTGCATTATGCGCATCTGGCAAAGGCTGCCGGTGGCGTGGATGGCTTCCTGATCGGGTCGGAGCTGCGCGGGCTGACGACGATTCGCGACGCGGCGCGCAACTTTCCCTTCGTCGAACATCTGGAATCACTTGCAGAAGATGTTCGCGCCATTCTCGGCAGCGGGGTCACGCTGACCTATGGCGCCGACTGGAGCGAGTATTTCGGATATCAGCCATCCGATGGCTCCGGTGATCTCTATTTCCACCTGGACCGGCTTTGGGCGCATCCGGCAGTCGATGCCGTAGGGATCGACAATTACATGCCGTTGGCCGACTGGCGCGACACGGATATGGCCGAGGGCAATCCCGACGGTTTCACTCACGCCTATGATGTTGCCGCCATGCAGCGCGCCATCACATCAGGCGAAGGGTTTGACTGGTATTATCAAGGTAAGGCGGAGCGGGAGCGGCGCGAGCGCAGCGCGATCACCGACGGAGCCTACGGCAAGCACTGGGTCTGGCGCTACAAGGATCTGAAAGGCTGGTGGTCGAACCTCCACTACGAGCGCGTGGGCGGCGTGGAAAAGTCGAGCCCCACGCCCTGGGTGCCGCGCTCGAAGCCGATACATTTTACCGAACTTGGCTGTGCGGCGGTGGACAAGGGGCCAAACCAGCCCAACATGTTCCCCGACCCGAAATCCTCCGAAAACGGTCTGCCGCATTTTTCGAATGGCGGACGCAGCGATGCCGCTCAGGCGAGTTTCCTGCAGGCGCATTTCAATCATTGGCTGAAGGGTGGGACGGAAGCCAATCCGATTTCGCCGATCTATGGGCGGGAAATGGTTGATCCCGCATCCATCAGCATCTGGGCATGGGATGCGCGGCCATATCCCGCATTTCCGCTCTACAGGGATGTGTGGGGTGATGGGGATAACTGGGCAACCGGCCACTGGCTGACCGGTCGCCAGGCAGGCTCGACACTGCAGGCGGTTGTGGATGGCATTCTGGCCGATTTCGAAATAACGGCTGCCGACACTGCAGGCCTGAGCGGCCAGGTAAACGGCTATGTCATCGCCAATCCGACCACGGCGCATGAGGCGTTGGAGCCTCTTGTGGCGCTGTTCGGCGTGGACGTGTTCGAGCGCGACGGGCGCCTCGTTTTCGCGCAAAGCTGCCGAAGCGCAAAACCGGCCAAAACCTTGAGCGCGATGGTGCTCGGCGAAGAGGGTGTTGTCGAGCGACGCCGCGAACCCGAACACGCGCTGCCCGAGCGTGCGGAACTGAGCTACCGCGACGCCTTGAACGAGCATCAATCCGCGGCAGCAACTTCTGACCATCTGGGCGTGAACGGCAATGGCACGCGTTATGTGAGTTTTCCCGGCGTTCTCGAAGCAAGCGAAGCAGACGAGCTTGCACGCGACTGGCTCAAACGGGTCTGGAATGGTCGCGAGACGGTGCGTCTTGCCGTGCCTGCCAGTGACCGCAGTTTCGATGTGGGTGACATTGTTCGTTTGGAGGGCAAGAGGCCGGAATATCTCGTCAGTGAAGTCGATGAGGGCCTTGTGCGACAGCTTCAGGCACAGCGCATTGCCCGCCAGGCCATGATCGCACCAGCCGCCCGACTGCCGGACCGCCCGGTGCCCCCCGGGCTCGTTGCCGGTCCACCGCATGCCCTCTTTCTGGATCTGCCGATGCTGGGGCGCGACGTACAGGCGCGTGAGCAGTTTGCGGTTGCGGTGCGTGCACGGCCGTGGCGCAACCAGGTTCTGCTGGCATCGCCGGAAGACAGCGGTTTTGAACTTCGCAGAACCGTGGAAAAGCGCGCAACGATCGGCAATCTGGCGCAGCCTTTGCCCGGCGGGACGATCTCCGGCCGTCTCGATGAGGCAAGTGGCCTCGTGGTGAAACTCATGGATGGGGAACTGGCAAGCGTCTCCCGGGCGCGCCTGTTGAACGGAGCCAATGCCGCAGCCATCCGCGCCTCCAATGGACAGTGGGAAATAATTCAGTTCGCGCAGGCCGATGAGGTGGGCGCTGATGTCTGGACGCTCAGTGGCCTTCTTCGCGGGCAGGCCGGCACGGAAGACGCCATGAATGCCGGTGCCCCGACCGGGGCAGACTTCGTTCTGCTGGACGAGGCGGTGGTGCCCGCCGGACTATCGCAGGAAGAGGTAGGATTGCAGCTCAACTGGAAGGTCGGCCCTGCCGGACATGACCTGTCATCCTCCCACTTTATTACGCGTTCGGTCAGTGGTGGCATGAGGGCGCTGCTGCCGCTGGCGCCGGTGCATCTGCGGGCTCGAGCCGTAGGAGGCGACCTGATCTTGAGCTGGGTGCGACGCGGACGTGTGGAGGCGGATACATGGCTTGGGGAAGACATACCGCTAGGCGAGGCCGAAGAGAACTATCGGCTGGAAATTCTGGCAACCGACGGCAATGTGAGACGCTCGGTGAGCCGAAATCAGGCCGAATATCGCTACACCGCAGCCCAGATCGAAGAAGACTTCCCCAATGGCGAACAGGCTTTTGACCTGCATGTGCGGCAGATTGGGGCGATCGGTCCCGGTCTAGTCGCAACAGCACGCTTTTCCCTCCCGTGATCCAAGAAGGAGACACGCATGACCGAAAAGAAGCCCTGGTATCTCTCGCGCACGATCTGGGCGTCCATCGTGACCATTATCGCCGGAGCCGGGGGCCTCGCAGGGCTGCCCGTGGAGCATGTTGATCGGGTTGCGACGACCGACTATCTGCTGCAGATCGTGACCGCGCTTTCGGGTGTCGCTGCACTCCTTGGGCGCATCAGCGCAACAACCCGGCTGATCTAGAACCTGCCCGCGTCTGCGGGTAAGGATTGACCGGCAGGCGCGGCGTCCGTTCATTCTCCATTCAGCGAATATGGGGTAGAGAAATATTATGAAACGTAACAGCCTCACCATATTCGCCTTCGCGCTGGCAGCCTCACTTTCAGGGGCGGCTATCGTTCCTTCCCATGCTGAGAGCGGGGAGGGCGACACCCCCCTTCTGATTGCGCAGAATGACTGCTATGCCATTGGGCAGAGAATTGCCGGTGAAAATGGCGGCACACTTGCCAAGGCAACCGCGGAAACTGTCGGCGGCCGAACAGTGTGCCGAATCGTGATAGTGGTTCCGGGGCGCGATGGTGGCCGTCCGCGGCGGATGGAGTTCGACGTCAACGCCTGAAGACGCCCAGGTTCCATCGCTGCTTTCAAACCGGCTTTCAGCGAGGCTGTGACTGAATGCGCATTTTGGTGGTTGAAGACGACAAGGACCTGAACCGGCAGCTCTGCGAGGCGCTTTCGGATGCAGGTTACGTGGTGGACACGGCCCATGACGGGGAGGAAGGGCACTTCCTGGGCGACACCGAACCCTATGACGCGGTTGTTCTTGATGTCGGCCTTCCACAGATGGACGGAATATCCATTTTGGAGCGATGGCGGCGTGACGACCGGAAAATGCCGGTATTGATCCTGACGGCACGTGACCGCTGGAGCGACAAGGTTTCAGGCATCGACGCCGGTGCGGATGACTATGTGACCAAGCCGTTTCATATGGAGGAGGTTCTGGCGCGACTGCGGGCCCTGATCCGGCGCGCTGCCGGTCATGCATCCTCCGAACTTTATTGCGGGCCACTGCGTGTGGACACGAAAGCTTCCAAGGCCGATGTGGACGGTGTGCCGCTCAAACTGACCTCTCATGAATACCGGATGCTGGCCTATCTGCTGCATCACAAGGGCTCTGTCGTCTCGAGAACCGAACTGGTCGAGCATCTCTATGATCAGGATTTCGACCGGGACTCCAACACGATCGAGGTGTTTGTCGGGCGTTTGCGCAAGAAGCTGGGCGTGGACCTGATCGAAACGGTGCGCGGAATGGGTTACCGCATGCGCGAACCGGATGCCTGAGACGCGCACGCGCTGGCGCCGTTTCTGCGACTGGTGCGTGAAGGCGCGCCGGTCTCTGTCATTTCGCGTCATCGCGTTTTCTTCCATATGGGCCATAATCGCGCTGGTCGTCATCGCGACTGTCATCTCCACCTTGTTCCGCCAGGTGAGCCAGCGCGGTTTCGATACCGTTCTGTCAGCCCATCTTTTCAATCTCATCGGGTCGGTAAGTGCCTCGGATGAGGGAGTGCTGAGCGGGGTTCCCAATCTGGGTGACCTTCGTTTCTCGCGACCGGATTCAGGCTGGTACTGGTCGGTTGAACCGGTCAACGAAACGCTGTCGCGTCCGCTGCGTTCTGCCTCGCTGACAGGGCCGGTTGCAGTCCCGCCAGCAGATGCGGTGCCTTTCGACGAATCCTATCAGCGAAGCTACATCACCACCGGCCCGGCGGGTCATGAAATCCAGGTTCTTGAAGCCGAGATCGTGTTGGGAGAAGGGGACCGCATCGCCCGGTTTCGCGTGATGGGAAATGTCAGCGAGCTGGAAGCGGAGATCAGCCAGTTTTCCCGCAGGCTCATGAGCTATCTTGGCCTGTTCGGTTTGGGGATGATCGGCATCAATGTGGTGGCCATTCTTCTCGCGCTTGGACCCTTGGGCAATATTCGCGGCGCGCTGGCCAAGATTCGTGAGGGGCAGGCGGAGAAACTGGCGGGGCCATTCCCTGCAGAGATCGAGCCATTGGCGCAGGAGACCAATGCCCTGATCGAAAGCAATCGCAGGATCATCGAACGTTCCCGCACTCAGGTTGGCAATCTCGCCCACTCGCTCAAAACGCCACTTGCCGTCGTTACCAATGAAGCCCGGCAACTTGGTGGAGACCGAGGACGCCTGATCGAAGGGCAGGCGGCTGCGATGCAAAGCCAGATTGATCATTACCTGAAACGTGCCCGCGCTGTCGCCCAGCAGGGGACGCTCGCCCAGCGCACGCAGGTCAACGAGGCACTGATCCGGCTCCTGCGCGCTTTCCGCAAAATCAGCCGTGACACCCGCATAGATGAGCATCTTCCTGATGAGCCAGTGGTGTTTGCAGGGGAGCGCGAGGACTTCGAGGAAATCTGCGGCAATCTCCTGGAAAACGCGGTGAAGTGGGCCGATGGACGGGTGATGGTTCAGGTGGTCCAGCTTGCCGGTGGCGATGATGAGACGCACCAGTTTTCGCTCGTGATCGAGGATGATGGTCCGGGCATCCCTGAAGATCAGGCCCGGCACGCACTGAAACGTGGAAGGCGGCTGGACGAAACCAAACCGGGTACGGGCCTGGGGCTTGCCATCGTTGCCGATCTGGTGGAGGAGTACAAAGGTACAATCGCGTTGAAGCGCTCGGGTCTCGGCGGTCTTCGCGTGGTGGTTACATTGCCTTCTGTTTGATTTTCTTCTGATTGTATTAGACAAATTTCAGCCAAAGATGATTTATAGACGCCCGAGTGGAGTAGGCTGCTTGGGCCGTTGTTGCTTGAAGGACTTATGCGCGTGAAAAGGACTGGGCTTTTCGCCATCTTCGCCATTTTGCCGCTGACAGGCTGTGTCTCTGCCTTGCCCTCCGGCGGGGCCCTATCCTTGGGGCCGACTGCCAGTCAGACACCGGCGAAAGGCATTGTCGGCGGCGCGCTTCTTATCAATTCGCTCGGTGTCGAACTGAGCCGGCGCGAACAGCTCGCCGCGCTTGAAGCCGAATACAAGGCGCTGGAAACGGCGCCTGCGGGCGAACCGGTTCGCTGGAGCGATGCCCGCTCCGGTCGCAGCGGTACGGTGACAGCAGCGCAGCCATATCGCGTGGGCTCGCAGGACTGCCGACCCTATTCACATTTGGTTGAAGAGGGCGGTCGTGCACGCTCGGTTCGGGGAACGGCATGCCGAAACCCCGACGGAAGCTGGACTTTGCTCATCTAGGTCATGACGCGCACATGCGACGGCAGGTCATTCCGACGCAGCCGGATGTGCTGGTAAATGCGCCTGTTTCGCTTTAAGCGAAGGCAATGATGTTCTGGACCATTATCGCGCTTGTAACCTTGGCGGCGGCTTTCGCCGTCATGTGGCCTTTTCTGGCGGCGACCACGACGGTTGCGCGTCGGGACGAACATGCCGTGGAAGTCTATCGCGATCAGCTTGACGAACTTGAGCGCGATGTTGACCGAGGGCTGATCTCCAGGGAAGAAGCCGCCGAAGCACGCGCCGAACTTGGGCGAAGAATTCTTTCTGCCGATACCCAGCCCGAAGAAATGACGGCAAGGCGCAGAAGCCGGGACAGGCTGGCGCGTGTCATTGCCATCGCTGCGGTGCTGTTCGTGCCTGCTGCCAGTTGGGCGGTCTACGGCTATCTTGGGTCGCCTGATATTCCCGCTCAGCCGCTGGCGGCGCGAAAGAGTGCCGATCCCGCCCAGGCCAGCATTCAGGAACTGGTTGCCCGTGCAGAGGCTCAGCTTGCCCTGAAGCCCGACGATGTTCGCGGCTGGAAGGCACTGGCTCCCATCTATGCTCGACTGGGACGTTTCGATGATGCGGAGCGCGCCTATAGGCGCATTCTTGCGCTGGAAGGGGATGACGCCGCCACCTATGCCCTGCTTGGAGAGGCGCTGGTTGGCGCAGCCAAGGGTGTGGTCGAAGCCGAGGCCGAGGAGGCTTTCGAAGTCGCGGTCAATCTGGACCCGAAGAATCCGCGCGCACGCTTCTATCTGGCCTTGGCGCAGGCGCAGGATGGGCGCGAGGACGACGCGAGGGATAGGCTGCAGGCACTCACTGCGGAATTGCCAGAGGACTCGCCATGGAAAGCTGCCGCACGCAGCGCGCTGGCAAGTTTCGAGCCCGCCGAGAATGCAGGTGTCGGCCCGCTTCGCGCCAATGCCGAACAGCAGGCCATGATCGATTCGATGGTGGCGGGGCTTGATCAACGGCTGCGTGAAAACCCGGATGATCCGGAAGGGTGGCGGCGACTTCTGCGCTCGCTGTCGGTTCTTGAACGCAAGGACGATGCGCAAGCTGCGCTTGAGCGCGCCGTGGAAGCATTCGGTGCTGAAAGCGAAGAGGCGGAGATGATCCGCAACTATGCTCGGACATTGCCGGTATTTTCGCAGGACTGAGGCCACAGGCCATGAGAGGAATGAACAGGTGACACGCAAGCAGAAACGTCTGACCGTCATCGGGGCCGGAATGGCATTCATCGCTCTGGCTGCGGCGCTGACCTTCTACGCGCTGGGCCAGCAGACCTCCTATTTCTACATGCCGGCTGATCTTCTCGCGAAACCATTGTCGCAAGACGAGCGCATTCGTCTGGGCGGTCTGGTCCAGGAAGGGTCCGTGGTGCGCAACGAGGGCACCGAGACGCGCTTTGCGGTGAGCGACAGCGAGAATGCGGTGGAGGTCGTATATACCGGCATTCTTCCCGACCTGTTCCGGGAAAACCAGGGAGTGGTGACCGAAGGTCGTTTCCGGGAAGACGGCGTCTTTGTCGCCGACACCGTGCTTGCCAAGCATGATGAAACCTACATGCCGCGCGAGGTTGCCGACCGTCTGAAGGAGCAGGGTGTGTGGCAGGAAGAAGAGGGCAATTGAGGAAATGAGTGTTGAACTCGGACATTTCGCCCTTGTGCTTGCTTTCGCGCTGACGCTCGTGCAGGCGGTCGTGCCTTTCATCGGTGCGAAGCTGAATGATGAAAGGCTGATGGCGGTCGGCGGGCCAGTGTCGCTGACATCCTGCGCGCTGGTGGCGTTGTCGTTTGCGGTGCTCGTGAGCGCCTATGTCCAGTCGGATTTTTCGGTGCTGAATGTGTGGGAGAACTCACATTCGGCCAAGCCGATGCTCTATAAGGTGACAGGGACATGGGGCAATCACGAAGGCTCTATGCTGCTCTGGGTGCTTATCCTTGTCCTGTTCGGCTCGCTCGTTGCGCTTTTCGGACGGAACCTGCCGGCAAGCCTCCGCGCGAATGTGATTTCGGTGCAGGGGCTGATTGCAGCCGCATTTCTGCTCTTCATCCTGGTGACGTCCAACCCCTTCGCGCGTCTCATACCCGCGCCAATCGAAGGGCAGGACCTCAATCCCATCCTTCAGGATATTGGTCTGGCCGTGCATCCGCCGCTGCTTTATCTCGGCTATGTCGGCTTTTCGATTTCGTTCTCCTTCGCCGTGGCGGCTCTGATTGACGGGCGCATTGATGCGGCCTGGGCGCGATGGGTGCGTCCGTGGACGCTGGTTGCCTGGATATTCCTGACAGGCGGTATCGCTATGGGCTCCTACTGGGCCTATTACGAACTAGGCTGGGGCGGCTTCTGGTTCTGGGACCCGGTGGAGAACGCTTCATTCCTGCCATGGTTGTCGGGCACGGCGCTTTTGCATTCGGCGATCGTGATGGAAAAGCGCTCGGCCCTGAAGATCTGGACGGTGCTTCTTTCCATCCTCACCTTTTCGCTCTCGCTTCTCGGCACCTTTCTGGTGCGCTCGGGCGTTTTGACATCCGTGCATGCCTTCGCGACCGATCCAGCGCGCGGTGTGTTCATTCTGATGCTTCTGATCCTTTTCATCGGGGGAGCGCTCACCCTTTTCGCCTTCCGGGCCGGCACCTTGTCTCCCGGCGGGCTTTTCCAGCCGGTCTCGCGCGAGGGCGCGCTGGTTTTGAACAATCTGCTTCTCACCACCGCGGCAGCAACGGTGCTTGTCGGAACGCTTTATCCGCTGGCGCTGGAGGCTGTGACTGGCGAAAAGATTTCCGTCGGTCCGCCTTTCTTCAACCTCACATTCCTGCCCCTGATTGTCCCGCTTCTGATGCTGGTTCCCTTCGGTCCGCTGCTGGCCTGGAAACGCGGAGACATGTGGGCTGCAAGCCAGCGGCTTTTCATCGCTTTCGCGGTTTCACTGGCCGGTGGCGCCCTCGTGCTGCTCTTCATCGACCGGGCAAGCCTGGCAGCAGCGCTGGGAATCGCCCTGGGCGCCTGGCTGATCCTTGGTGCGGTTACCGACCTCGTGTTGAAGGCCGGATATCCCAAGGCGACCTTGGGGAGCGCCGCCATACGTCTGTGGAAGCTGCCGCGTTCGATAAAGGGAACGGCACTTGCACATGCCGGACTTGGGGTGATGACCCTCGGCCTTGTCAGCGTCACCACGCTGGAAGTGGAGCGCATCGTGGTGCTGAAGCCCGGCGAAACTGTCGATGTAGGCGCATACCAGCTGAAGCTTGAGGGCGTGCAGCCCTATACCGGGCCGAACTACACCGAGGATCAGGCGCATTTCCGCCTGTTTGGCAGTGACGGGACCGCCAGCGGCTCGGTGGTGTCATCGAAGCGTTTCTACTCGGTCCGCGGTGTTCCCACCACGGAAGCCGGTATCCGCACACTGGGCTTCAGCCAGCTTTATGTTTCCATCGGTGAGGTGACGGAGGATGGCGGCCTCGTCGTCCGCGCATGGTGGAAGCCTTGGGTCACCCTCATCTGGCTCGGGTCACTGGTCATGATGGCCGGGGGAACACTGTCGCTTCTGGATCGTCGTCTGAGGGTGGGCGCACCGATGCCGCGTCGCAGGGCGCGTCTGGCAGAGGAGAAGGGCGGATGAAAGTGCTCCGGCTTGCCTTCGCGCTGTTCGCCCTCGCGTTTGTGATGTCTTCGGCCATGGCCGTTGAACCGGACGAGGTGCTGGAAGATCCGGTCCTGGAGGAGCGAGCACGCGATCTGTCAGCACAGTTGCGCTGCATGGTTTGCCAGAATCAGTCCATTGACGATTCAAACGCCGAGCTTGCCCGCGACCTTCGCGTTCTGGTGCGCGAACGTCTCGTGGAGGGCGACACTGACAAAGAAGTGATCGATTACGTGGTCGACCGCTACGGCGAATTCGTTCTGCTCAAGCCACGGTTTTCCCTAAACAACGCGCTCTTGTGGAGCGCGCCATTCATCCTGCTGCTCGTCGGACTTTTGCTGGCCTTCACAACGCTGGGCAGCCATCGCAAAAGCAAGGCGGTAGCGTTGAGCAAGGAGGAGGAGGAGCGGCTGGAACGCATCCTTCAGGAGAGGCAGGACAACTGACAGCACCCGGGTACAGGGCAGATACCTCTTGCGATGGTTCTCTTTTGATGCACCCTGCCTGTCTTCGTGCACAAGGGAGACATCATGACCGACAGAACCCAGAAGCTCGAATTTGAGGGGCATTCGGGAGCAACGCTCTCAGCGCGTCTCGATCTGCCCAACGGGCCCGTGCGGGGTTATGCCCTTCTCGCCCATTGCTTCACCTGCTCGAAGGATCTGGTTGGCCTGCGCCGAATTGCGGCGGGGTTGGCACGTGAGGGCATTGCGGTCCTGCGATTTGACTTCACCGGCCTTGGGGCCAGCGACGGCGAATTCGCCTCGACCAACTTCTCCACCAATATTGAGGACCTTCGCGCGGCAGTTGAATTCATGCGCGCCAATTTCCAGGCGCCGCAACTGATGATCGGGCATTCGCTCGGCGGAGCCGCAGTCCTTGCCACCGCCGGGCAGGTGGAAGAGGTTACGGCAGTCGTCACGATCGGCGCTCCCTCTGATGCAGAACATGTGCTTAAAAACTTTCACGCCGATCTTCGAGATATCGAGCAGAGCGGGCGGGCACGTGTGGACCTTCATGGGCGCGAATTCACCATCACCCGACAATTCCTTGATGATGTGCGCGAGCACGAATTGAGCAGTGCCATCAGCAATCTTCGCAAACCGCTTCTGATCATGCATGCACCGGGGGACGAGATCGTTGGTATCGATAGCGCAACAGCGATCTTCATGGCTGCACGCCACCCCAAGAGCTTCGTTTCGCTCGACACGGCAGACCACCTCTTGACCGACGAGGCGGATGCAAGATTTGCGGCCGAGGTGATTGCCGGCTGGGCCTCGCGTTACATTTCGCCCGATCGGTCGCAAGCTGCAGAACCCATCGAGCATGTACGCGTTTCTGAGACTGGCGCTGGGCGTTTCCAGAATGCAGTGCAGGCCGGGCGGCACAGGCTCTTTGCCGATGAGCCGGAAGAACTTGGCGGCGATGACACGGGCCCTAGCCCTTACGATTTCCTCGCTGCCGCACTTGGCACCTGCACGACAATGACATTGCGCATCTATGCAGAACGCAAGAAGATCGACCTTGGCCGTGTGAGCGTGGATGTCTCGCACCAGAAAGTGCACCGGAAGGATAGTGAAGCAGATGCAACAGGCGGGAAGCCGCAGCGCATAGACCAGTTCGAGCGTGTTATCACCGTGGAGGGGAACCTGGACGAGGCGCTGCGCGAGAAGGTGGTTGAAATCGCCAACAAGTGCCCCGTCCACAGGACATTGGAAAACAGTTCCCGTGTCGAAACACGACTTGCAGAGGGTGAGGACTGAGCGCCCGAAGGCGAGAACATTACGAAAGTTTCATCCCTCAGAAATGGCACTGTAAGGTGTCAGCCCCTATCTGTTTCTCCAAGACAGGCGCGCCGGGAGGACATTTCCGGCTGTTGCCTTGGAATATCCTGCGACAGGCAAGAGGAGCCGAACGCGAAATGAACGCATCCAATCCATCAAGAAAATTCCGCACGAAGCTGGCCGCCGCTGCTGCATCCGTGGCAATAGCCGGATCAATCGGCCTTGGCGCCGTGACAAGCGGAACTGTGCCCGTTCTGGCCGACCCGGTGAAGCTTGATCAGCCGATCCAGGCACCAAGCTTCGGCGATGTGGTCGAGGTTGTCTCCCCGGCAGTCGTCTCCGTGCGCGTGAAGGGCGAAGTTCGCGAGACCGCGAGCAATATGGAGCCCTTCGGCATGCCCGGCATGGAGAACCTGCCGGAGAATCATCCATTGCGCCGTTTCTTCGACCGTTTTGGCGAAAGCCCGCGTGAGGAGTTCCGCAATCGCCGTCCACGCAACGAGCGTCGTGCGGAACGCCCGATCTCGCAGGGCTCCGGTTTCTTCATCTCCGAGGATGGCTATCTCGTCACCAACCACCACGTGATCCGTGGCGGCAGTGCCTATACGGTCGTGATGGATGATGGGACCGAGATCGATGCCGAACTGGTCGGCAGCGACGAGCGCACCGATCTTGCGGTGCTGAAGGTAGAGGAAGAGCGCGAATTCACCTATGTCGATTTTGCTGATGACAGCAAGGTGCGTGTGGGCGACTGGGTTGTCGCGGTCGGCAATCCCTTTGGTCTTGGCGGCACGGTGACAGCCGGTATCGTCTCGGCTCGTGGCCGTGAAATCGGCGCAGGCGTCTATGACGACTTCATCCAGATTGATGCTGCGGTCAACAAGGGCAATTCCGGCGGACCGGCCTTCAACCTCTCAGGGGAGGTTGTCGGCGTGAACACCGCGATCTTCTCGCCGTCCGGCGGCAATGTAGGCATTGCGTTCGCAATACCTGCATCGCTGGCGAAAAACGTGGTGGGCCAGCTCATCGAGAATGGCAGCATCCAGCGCGGCTGGCTTGGCGTTCAGATCCAGCCGGTAACGGACGAAATCGCGGAGTCCCTCGGCCTCGAAGAGGCAAAGGGCGCGCTGATCAATGACGCCACTGCCGGTGAACCTGCTGACAAGGCCGGCATCCGGGCTGGTGATGTCGTGATCGCGGTTGAAGGCGAGAGCATCGACAATCCGAAGGATCTAGCCCGCACCATCGGCGACATGAAGCCGAACTCTACCGTTGAAGTCACCTTGTGGCGCGACGGCAAGGCTCAGACCATCGACGTCAAGCTGGGACAGATGACCGAGCAGGAAGAGGTTGCCAGCGCCGAGCCGGAGACCGATCAGCCAGAAGCTGATGCAGCCGAGGCAGGCTTTGGCCTCTACCTCGCCCCTTCTGAGGAGAGCGACGGGCTTGTGGTGACCAATGTGGAGCCGGGCAGCGAAGCCGAGGATAACGGCATACTGCCGGGTGACGTGATCCGCTCCGTGAATTCGAAGGAAGTGGCTTCCGTCAAGGAATTGCGCGACGCTGTCGATGCGGCTTCCAAGGACGGTCGCAGTGCGGTCCTGCTGCAGGTCGTGCGCGAAGGTGCAAACCGGTTCATCGCGCTGCCAATCAGCTAAGATTTGGGCCTTCGAGTCGCGGATAATGATGAAAGGCGCCGTGGCATCCATGCTGCGGCGCCTTTTCACACAGCCATGCATAGGGGCGTGAAGAGGGTACGAGTATGAAGATCCTGCTGATCGAGGATGATCGCGAGGCCGCCGAGTATCTCAAAAAGGCTTTCTTCGAAGCCGGGCATATCGCCGATATCGCCCCTGACGGCGAGACGGGGTTCAATCTCGCGGACAACGGAAGCTACGATGTCTATGTGGTGGATCGGCTTTTGCCGCGTCGCGATGGACTTTCCGTCATCAGCGAGTTGCGGGCAAAGGGTGATACGACGCCGGCGCTGGTCCTGTCTGCTCTTGGCGAGGTGGATGACCGTGTGACAGGTCTGCGCGCTGGCGGTGACGACTATCTCACCAAGCCGTACGCTTTCTCCGAACTTCTGGCCCGTGTCGAGGTTCTTCGCCGCCGTGTTGGCGCGAAGGATGTCGAGACGCGCTATGTCGTGGGGGATCTGGAGCTTGACCGGCTCACGCATCAGGTGCGCCGTGCCGGTCAGGAAATTACGCTCCAGCCGCGCGAATTCCGCCTCCTGGAGTATCTGATGCGCAATGCCGGCAAGGTCGTCACCCGCACCATGCTGCTGGAGCATGTGTGGGACTATCATTTCGACCCGCAGACAAATGTCATTGATGTTCATATCTCGCGCCTGCGTGGAAAGATCGAGAAGGGCTTTGACAGCCCGGTGCTGCACACGGTGCGGGGTGCTGGCTACATGCTGAGGGCGGAATAGGTCATGCGTCTGCCCGCTGTCATGCGCACGACCGCTGCGCGATTGTCCGCACTCTACCTTCTGCTTTTTGCAATCTGCGCCACGGTTCTGGTGGTCTATGTGACCTCGCTTTCCGTGCGCATCCTGACAGTTCAGACGCGCGATGCGATTGTCGAGGAAGTGGCTGATCTGGGGCGTGCCTATCGGCGTGGCGGCTTGGCGACGCTGGTACGAGTTCTGGATATGCGCTCGCGCCAGCCGGGCGCAAATCTCTACCTCCTGGCAGGCCCGACCGGGCAGATCCTCTCGGGCAATGTTGAAGCACTCCAACCGGGCGTGCTGGATCACTCCGGCTGGACCGAGCGGCCATTTACCTATGATCGCTATGGTGACGCTCAGCGCTCCCGCGGAGGAAAGCACACCGCAGTAGCGCAGGTCATCGAGCTGCCCAACGCGATGAAGCTGCTGGTAGGCCGGGACCTTGGCGAACCGGAACGATTCCGCACGGTTGTCCGTCGAGCCCTCATGGCCGCACTTGGCATGATGGGCCTTGGCGCCTTGCTGATCTGGTATTTCGTGGGGCGGCGGGCGCTCAAGCGCATCGACAATGTCTCCGAGGCCAGCCGCCAGATCATGGCTGGTGACCTTAACCAGCGTCTGCCCGTCAGTGGCGCTGGGGACGAGTTCGACCGTCTGTCATCCAACCTCAACCGCATGCTCGACCGCATCAATGCACTTAACGAGGGGTTGAAGCAGGTATCCGACAATATCGCGCATGACCTGAAAACGCCGCTGACGCGCCTTCGCAACCGCGCCGAGGCAGCACTTGCTGACGTTTCGGACGAAGCGGCAAGCCGTGCGGCTCTCGAGCAGACGATCGCCGAATCCGACCAGCTCATCCGCACCTTCAACGCGATACTGATGATCTCGCGGCTTGAAGCGGGCTATTCCGCCGAAAGCCTGGATGAGATAGACCTGTCCGCCATTCTTGCCGATGTGGTGGAACTCTACGAACCGCTGGCCGAGGACTGCGGCGTCGAACTTACCGCCGAGGCTTCCGACGATGTCAGTGTCGTCGGCAATCGCGAACTGGTCGGCCAGGCGCTTTCCAATATCATCGACAATGCCATCAAATACTCCTCCGAGGCAGAAGCTCCAAAGGTGAAGGTGAGCCTGAAGCGCGAGGGCGATGGTGCGCGGATCGTGGTTCAGGATACTGGTCCCGGTATTCCACCCGAAGACCGTGAACGTGCAACCGAGCGATTCGTGCGCCTGGAGCCAAGCCGCAGCCAGCCCGGCTCCGGCCTTGGATTGAGCCTGGCAAAAGCCGTGATGAAGTTTCATGGCGGCAGCCTTGAGCTTGACGGCGCAGGCGAGGGGTTGTCAGTTGCCATGACATTCCCCGCACGCAAGAAGGGCTAGATGGCAGGCAAGGAATTTGAAGGCGAGACAGGCGCGATCTGGTTCGGCAAACCAGCGGCAAAGCTTGTTCCAACCGATGACGATCAGGCTGAGCGCGAACTGCAGTTCCTGTCAGAAGAGGCGGCCGAGGCTGAATGCGCGAAACTGTGCGCCCTTCTTGAAACGCCCTGCGAATTACGGAACTTCCTTGGCGCCGTTCTTGAACTGTCGCCCTATCTCCGTGACTCCGCACGCCGCAGGCCCCAGGCGCTGGAAGCGCTATTCGACGCCTCTATTGACGACCGCCTGAGTGAAATAGCGCAGGCCATGCGTGAAGCCGGCATGGCTGATGATGCCAGCGAAAAAGACGTGATGAAGGCCCTGCGCCAGGCCAAGCGCGAAGCCCATTTCCTCATCGCGCTCGACATGCTCGCCGGTGCAGCAGACACGAAAACGACCGTGGAACGGCTTAGCGATCTGGCCGAAAACGCCATCGGCGCTGCCTGCGCCTATCTCCTGCGTGACGCGCACCGGCAGGAAAAGCTGAAGCTGCCGGACCCCGCCGATCCCGTGAAAGGCTGCGGCTGGATCGTGCTGGCCATGGGCAAGCTCGGTGCCTGCGAGCTCAACTTCTCGTCCGATATCGATCTGATCGTCCTGCTGGACCCGGAAGCTCCGGCTGTTACCGATCCCTATGAGGCAACAGAGCTTTTCGTGCGGCTGACCCGCCGGCTTCTGCGCATCATGCAAGACCGTACAGAAGACGGTTACGTCTTCCGCACCGATCTGAGACTGCGCCCCGATCCCGGCTCCACGCCCCTGGCGATCCCGGTGGAAGCGGCTCTGAACTACTATGAGAGCCGTGGTCAAAACTGGGAACGCGCCGCCATGATCAAGGCGCGGCCCGTTGGCGGTGACCGGGAAGCGGGTGAGGCATTCCTGCGGGAGCTCCAGCCCTATGTCTGGCGCAAATTCCTGGATTATGCCGCCATTGCCGATATCCATTCCATCAAACGCCAGATCCACGCCCACAAGGGCCACGGCGAGGTGACCGTGCGCGGTCACAATGTGAAGCTTGGCCGCGGCGGCATTCGCGAGATCGAGTTCTTCGTCCAGACCCAGCAGCTGATTGCCGGCGGGCGCTTCCCCGAACTGCGGGGCAAGGCAACGACGCAGATGCTTGACCGCCTGGCGGAAAATGGCTGGATTTCCGAGGAAGCGGCCGAAGGGCTGAAGGAGCAATACTGGTTCCTGCGCGATGTGGAACACGCCATTCAGGTGGTGGATGACGAGCAGTCGCACACGCTGCCCGATGACGACGAGGGACTGGCACGCATCGCGGGACTGCTCGGCTTGGAGCCTGATGCTTTTGCCGAAAAATTCCGCTCCACGCTGAAGCTCGTCGAGCAGCATTATGCGGCCCTGTTCGAGACCGCGCCGCAGCTTTCGCGCGGCATTGGCAATCTCGTTTTCACCGGCGATGTCGACGATCCGGGCACTTTGGAGACGCTGAGTGAACTCGGTTTCGAACGCCCAAGCGACATTTGCCGCGTCATTCGCGGCTGGCATTTCGGGCGCTATCGCGCGACACAATCGGCCGAAGCGCGTGAACGCCTCACCGAGATCACTCCGGCACTCCTGGAAGCCTTTGGTGCAACGCGCCGCGCCGACGAAGCCCTGCTTCGTTTCGACGAGTTCCTGTCGGGCCTCCCAGCAGGCATCCAGCTTTTCTCCATCCTGCAGTCCAATCCGCGCCTGTCGCAACTGCTGGCAACCATCATGGGAGCCGCACCGCGCCTGGCATCGATCATCACGCGTCGCCCGCATGTCTTTGATGGGCTGCTGGACCCGCAACTACTCTCCGAGCTTCCCGACCGCGCCTATCTTGAGGAGCGGCTGGAAAGCTTCCTTGCCGGCGCACAGCTTTACGAGGATGTGCTGGACCGCTTGCGCATCTTTGCTGCCGAGCAGAAGTTTCTGATCGGCATAAGGCTGCTGACAGGTGCCATTGATGCCGACAGGGCAGGGCGCGCTTTCTCCGACCTGGCAGACCTGACCATCGCCGCCGCCCTTCAGGCGGTGGAGGAGGAATTCGCGCAGCGCCATGGACGTGTTCCCGGCGGGCGCACGGCAATCCTTGGCATGGGCAAGCTTGGAAGCCGTGAGTTGACCGCCGGATCGGACGTGGATCTCATCCTACTCTATGACCACGACGAGGGCGCAGAAGAGTCCGATGGCGACAAGCCTCTCTCGCCACCCCACTACTATGCCCGCCTGACCCAGCGCCTGATTGCGGCCGTTTCCGCTCCGACCGCGGAAGGCGTGCTTTACGAGCTGGATCTGCGCCTGCGTCCCTCGGGCAACAAGGGCCCGGTCGCCACCCATCTCGATGCCTTCCGCAAATATCAGCGTTCGGACGCCTGGACATGGGAGCATATGGCGCTGACCCGCGCCCGGGCCGTTGCAGGTGACGAAAGCCTGCAAAAGCTGGTGGAGGAAGAGGTTCAGGCCATCCTGGCGCAAAAACGTGATGACGCTGACATACGCCGCGAAGCCGCAAAGATGCGTGCTCTCATCGAGGAGGAAAAGCCTCCTCGCGACGACTGGGATCTGAAGCTGGTGCCAGGCGGCATCATAGATCTCGAATTCATCGCCCAGGTCGCCGTGCTTACGGGCAATGTGGCGGGTGGCCTGCGCAGCACGCGCACCGCCGAGATATTGGAACAGCTGTCACCCGGCTTTGCCGATGGCCAGATATGCGAAACGCTTGCGGGCGCGCACCGGCTCTATTCGACCGTCATGCAGATCGAACGTCTCTGCCTCACTGGTCCGCTGGAGCCTGATGATGTTCCGCCGGGACTGGCCGACATTCTCCTGCGCGCCGTGGACCTTCCCGAACTTTCGGTGCTGGAGGCGCATCTGGTCGAGACCGCATCCAGCGTGCGAGAGCATTTCAGCAGGCTTGTGGGGCCGGTGGAGGGCTAGGCGCTGCCTCAGCCGACCTTGCGCACCGGCTGCGACGGCTTCGGCTGCGCGGGAATGCGAACCGAAACAATGGTGCCCACACCTTCCGTGGAGCGGATTTTCAGCGCGCCACCGTGAAGCTGTGTAAGTGAGCGAGAGATCGCCAGGCCCAGACCGGAACCGGTATGGTTCTTGGAGAACTGGTTTTGAACCTGCTCGAAGGGGCGGCCAAGCTTTTTCAGTGCGTCCTTTGGAATACCGCAGCCGGTATCCTCTATGGATATCATGACCGCACGTGCCACCCGCCTTGCGCGCAATGTCACCTTGCCGCCTTCGCCGGTAAACTTCACCGCATTCGACAGCAGATTGATGACGATCTGCTTGATGGCGCGGCGGTCGGCATAGAGCGAGATGGAATCGGCGACCTCCGTCTCCACCTCGATATTCTTCTTCTCCGCCTGCAGCGCGATGACGCGCACCGTCTCGTGGATCAGCGGGCATAGATCGATGATTTCGCGGTCCACCGAGAACTGACCGGCCTCGATCTTGGACATGTCGAGAATGTCATTGATAACGCCCAAGAGATAGGTGCCGCTGGAATAGATGTCGCCGACATATTCCTCGTAGCGTTCTGACCCGAGAGGCCCGAACAGCCCCTGCTTCATCAGTTCAGAGAAGCCGATGATCGCATTGAGCGGCGTGCGCAGCTCGTGGGACATATTGGCCAGGAATTCCGACTTTGCCCGGTTGGCAGCCTCGGCACGCTCGGTCTCGCGCATATATTTGCGATTGAGATCGACCAGTTCGCGTGCGCGATCCTGCTCGGCGCGGCGGGCTTCGGAAAGATCGTGAATGGTTGCCATCAGGCGGCGCTCGCTGTCCACCAGCTTGCCCTGATGCTGCTTGAGCTGGGTGATGTCGGTACCTACCGACACCGTGCCGCCGTCCCGGGTCTTAAGCTCCGTCACCTGCAGCCAGCGCCCGTCGGCAAGCTGTCGCTCATAGGTGGCACCGGCACGCGGATCACCTGTTCCAACCAGGCGACGCTCCGAGCGGATGGACGTCATCTGCTCTTCGATCTCCGAGCGCTTCACGCCGGGAACGATGATCGCGGGATCAAGACCGGTATATTGCTGGTATTTCGTGTTGCACATCACCAGCCGCTCGCGCGCATCCCACAGAACAAAGCTTTCGGTGATGTTCTCGATCGCCGTGCGCAGGCGCTGGTCTGCGGCCTCAGATTGCTGAACAAGCGTGCGCTGCTCGGTCACGTCGACGGCGATACCGATGAGGTGAATTTCCGGTGCCTTGGGATCGACCACCTGTGCGCGCGCCCGCATCCAGACCCAGCTTCCATCGGCATGGCGCATGCGGAACATCTGGTCGATATGGTCGATCTCGCGGGCGACGATGCGATTGGCAAGCTCGAACAGATCGCCGTCATCCTCGTGGATGATGCTCGCCACATCGCCGAAGGACAGCATCACGTCGGCGGCTTCATAGCCGAGCATCTCGTACATGGAGCGCGACCAATACATCTTGCCGCGCGCCATATCCCAGTCCCACAATCCGCACTTGCCACGCACAAGCGCCAGATCGATGCGCTGATGGGCTTCCAGATAGATGCGGTCGGCAGCCTGGGCCCGTGCGGCCTGGCTGAAATAGGCATAGAGGATCGCCATGAGCACGCTCGCCGTCAGCGCAAAGAGCGTGACGTTGAGCGAGGCGGTGCGGCGCCAGTCGGCAAAGATGCCGTCATAGGAGGCAAGTGCGACAGCCGCACCCTTGTCCCTGACAAGGTTCACTGCTGCCAGCCAATCCTTGGAGCCGATCCGCACCTTCAGCACACCTGCACGTTCTCCGAACATGAAGAGCGGTTGCCCGCCGGTGACGAGACCCTCAAGAGTTCGGTCCTGCAGCGAACGGCCGGAAGGCGAGGTCGCGATGACGCGGAAATTACTGTCGGTGAATGCCAGAACCCATTCTGCCGGATCGGCCAGGTGGCGCAGGCCGGCGGTGATCTTTTCGCCTGCCGCCATTTGAGTAATCTCACTCTCATCCGCAATCGACAGGCTTGCCGACTGGGCGAGATTTTCAGCGGTCAGCGCAACGAGCAGCTTTGCTTCCTGCTCGATGTCGTCACGCTGGGCCATCAGGGCCAGAAGCCGCGCCGCCGCGATGAAAACAAGGAAGATGACGATGAGGATCGGAATGGCACGCTTCAGATAGGGCTCGATTGCCAGAAGCCGCTCATAGGCAGGTGCTGCAATGATCTTGGCGTTCCCCGCCACGCCCATCCCATGCCCCCCGCCAAGGCGCAATTTGGAAAAGATTCCTCCCGCAGGCACATGGCCCGCGTCCGCCTTCGCCATCCGAAGGACTCCCTCGCTGGATAAAAAATCGCCGCTCTAGTGATTCGTCTCACCCCGGTGACGAATCATCCATAAGGAATCAGAGGTGATTCGCCGTGTCCAGAGGCGCGGTAAGATTTTGTTAACCATAATTTCGCGGATGCCTCACCGGCACCCGCTATTGCGAGGCGGACATGCTCCGACCGGCCTGACTTGAAGCTTCAGGCAAGAGTCCGGTCGATGATGTCGCGAAGGTCGCGCGAAAGGTTTTCCGCCTTGGCGATCATGGCCAGCGCCTCGCGCGCCTTTTCCTGCCGTTGCGGCTCCAGCGATCGCCATGAGCGGAAGACCACTGCCAGACGCGCGGCGACCTGCGGGTTGAGCTTCTCGACTGCCAGCACCGTTTCGGCCAGAAGCTGGTAGCCCGATCCGTCTGCTGCGTGGAAACCGGTCTGGTTTCCCGACGCGAAACTGCCGACAAGCGCGCGCACCCGGTTGGGATTGGAAAGCGAAAAGGAGGGGTGCTTCATCAGCTCGCGCACCCGCTCTGCCGCGCCATCGCCGGGGATGGTCGCCTGCGCAGTCATCCACTTGTCCATCACCAGTGGATTATCGTTGTAGCGCTTCTCGAAATCAGCAAGCAGATCAGCAGCTTGCCGTGAGTTTGCGAATCTGTGCGTGACCTCCATGAGTGCGGCCAGGCGCTCTGTCATGTTGGTGGCAGAGCGATACTGTTCGACACCACGTTCCGGCGAGGCTTCGGCGCGGATCAGAAGGCCCAGAAGCACATTGCGCAATGCGCGTCGCCCGGCGCTTTCTGCATCCGGCGAGAAGCTGCCGTCATCGGCCAGCGTTTCATAGACCTTTGCCATTTGCGAGGCACCGCTTCTGGCGACCGCATCCAGATAGGCCTGTCGCGCCTGATGAATTGCATCCGGATCGACATTGCTGCCGATCTCGCGGGCAATATCGGCTTCCGCGGGCGGCGTTATTGCCAGCGCGCGATAGGCTTCTTCAAGCGTTTCGTCGCCCGCGATCTCGCCCGGAACGGCAACCAGTGCCTCGTCGAAGACGGGCGCGCTGCCATTGCGCACCTGATTGGCCGCTTCGATCAACGCGTCATTGGCGAGGCTGTTGAGCGCTTGCCACCGGTTGAACTCATCGCTGTCATGGCGGGCGAGAAAATGGCGGTCAGCGCTCGTCACCTGCTCGGAGAGGACAACGGGGGCGGAGAAGCCACGATTGAGCGAGAGCACAGGCCGCTGGCCGATGCCCTTGAAGCTGATCGTGTGTCGACGCTCACGCAGATGGATGACATCGCCCGAAATTTCTGCGCCATCGGCTGAAGCCCATTCCATATCCTCGCCATTCGGGCCCACGAGGCCGAATTTCAGGGGAATATGCATCGCCTTCTTGCGTGCTTCCGACGGTGTCGGCGGCACGGACTGCTCAAGCTCCAGCGTGAAGATCTTCGCCTGCTCGTCATAGCTCGTGCTGGCGATGACATTGGGCGTTCCTGCCTGATGGTACCAAAGCGCAAATTGCGTCAGATCGATGCCGCCAGCTTCCTCGAAACAGGCGATGAAATCCTCGATGGTGACGGCCTGGCCGTCGTGACGGTCGAAATAGAGATCCATGCCCTTGCGGAAGGTATCTTCCCCTAGGATCGTGTGGATCATGCGGACGACTTCCGAGCCCTTCTCATAGACGGTTGCCGTGTAGAAATTGTTGATCTCGCGGTAGCGGCGCGGGCGCACCGGATGCGCAAGCGGCCCCTGATCCTCGGGGAACTGGTGCGCGCGCAGGGTGCGCACTTCCGAGATGCGTCGCACGGGGCGCGAGCGCATGTCGGCGGAGAATTCGTGATCGCGATAAACCGTCAAGCCTTCCTTGAGACAGAGCTGGAACCAATCGCGGCAAGTGATTCTGTTGCCAGTCCAATTGTGGAAATACTCATGCGCGATGATCGCCTCGATATTGGCGAAGTCCATGTCCGTCGCGGTCTCGGGATCGGCCAGGACATATTTGTCGTTGAAGATGTTGAGACCCTTGTTCTCCATCGCGCCCATGTTGAAATCGGACACGGCAACGATGTTGAACACGTCGAGGTCATATTCACGACCGAAGCGCTCCTCGTCCCAGCGCATGGAACGCTTGAGCGCATCCATCGCATAGGTCGCCCGCGCTTCCTTGCCGTGCTCGACATAGACGCCAAGAGCCACCTTCCGGCCTGACGCGGTGGTGAAATGGTCGCTCACCACGCCCAGATCACCCGCTACCAGCGCGAAGAGATAAGACGGTTTTGGATGCGGGTCGTCCCAGATCGCATAGTGGCGCCCGCCATCCAGATCGCCATTCTCCACGGGATTGCCGTTGGACAGAAGCAGCGGCGCGGTCGCGCGGTCAGCTTCAATACGCACGCGGTAGGTGCTCAAGACGTCCGGTCGATCAAGGAAATAGGTGATGCGACGGAAGCCTTCCGCCTCGCACTGGGTGCAGAACACGCCATTGGAGACATAAAGGCCCATCAGCGCCTTGTTTGCGGAGGGATTGATGCGCGTGACGATTTCGAGTTCGAAATGATCGCCAGCCGGCACCTGGCGCAGCGTGAGTTGGTCGGGCAGGGCCTCGAACATGGTCTCGTCGGCAGGCTCGCCGTTGATCGCGAGGCTGACAAGCGAGAGACCGTCGCCGTCGAGCACGAGCGGCGTGCCGACATCCGTACCTTCCGCCCGCTCGATCTGCATGCGCGCGGTGACCAGCGTCTCCAGTGCGTCGAGGCGGAAATCCAGCTCGATCTTCGGGATGCGATAGGCGCTGGGCTTGTATTCCTCGAGCCGGAAAACCTGGCCGGTATCGGTACGCATCAACTGTTCTCCTGATCTGGAACGGGAGCAGGCCGCTGGCCCAATGAAATCGTCCGTGGCTCTTTACACGATGCGGCCACTCGACAAAACTGCCATGCATTGCGTCACCCCCAACCGCTCCACAATCAACTTGCTGAGAGGCTTGCCATGACGGTCGCAACACCGAAATTCGGCATGGGCGCATCCGTGCTGCGCAAGGAAGACAAGAGCTTCATCACCGGACAGGGACGCTACACGGATGACATCGTGGCGGCGGGACAATTGCGCGGATATGTCCTGCGCTCGCCGATTGCCAATGCCCGCTTCACTATCGGTTCGCTGGACGAGGCCCGTGCGGCACCCGGCGTTCATCTGGTGCTGACGGCCAAGGATATTGAGCATCTCGGCGACCTGAAATCCGGTGCCATGCAGAAGCAGCCCGATGGCAGCCGCGCACCCACCAAGGACATTCCGATCCTGTGCCGCGATCATGTGCGCTATGTGGGTGACGCCGTCGCCTTCATCGTGGCCGAGACACGCGCGCAGGCGCAGGACGCAGCGGAACTGATCGAAGTCGACTACGAGGACGAGGAGCCGGTGGTGGACACCGCCACCGCCCTTGATGAAGATGCGCCGCTTGTCTGGCCGGATCTCGGTTCCAACCGCGCGCTTCTCTATCATGTTGGCGACGAGGATAAGGCAGCGCAGGCTTTCGAAAAGGCAGCGCATGAGGTTTCGATCAGCTTCCGAAACAATCGCCTCGTTTCCAACTATTTGGAAACCCGCGCTGCGATCGCCGAGTACAATCCCGAAAACGAGCACCTCACCCTGACCGCCGGTTCGCAGGGTGTGCATTCCATGCAGAACATCCTGGCCAGCCAGGTCTTCAATATCGGCAAGGACAAGCTGCGCGTCATCACGCCGGATGTCGGCGGCGGTTTCGGGCCGAAAACCTTTGTCTACCGCGAATATGCGCTGGTGATGGAGGCCGCCCGCCGTCTTTCTCGCCCGGTGAAATGGACCGGCGACCGCACCGAGCATTTTCTCACCGACGCACAGGGCCGCGACAATGTCGTCAATGCCACCATGGCGCTGGACGAGAATGGCCGCTTCCTCGCGCTGAAGGTGGATCTGACCGCCAATCTGGGCGCCTACATCTCGCAATATGGCCCCTTCATTCCCTTTGTCGGGGTGTCCATGTCGACGGGCGTCTATGATATCCCCGCCCTCGATGTGAAGATCAACGGCGTCTACACCAACACATGTCCCGTCGATGCCTATCGTGGGGCAGGGCGTCCCGAGGCCGCCTTCCTGCTGGAAAAGCTGGTTGATGAATGCGTGCGCAAACTCGGCCTTGGCCGTGACGAGATCCGCCGGCGCAATTTCATCCGCCCCGAGCAGTTCCCTTACACAACGCCCACCGGCCGCACCTATGATGTGGGTGAGTTCGAAGGCCACATGAACCAGTGCATGGAACGCGCCGACTGGGCCGGTTTCGACAAGCGTGCGGAAGAGGCGAAGGCACGCGGGCGCATTCGCGGCATCGGCATGGCGACCTATATCGAGGCCTGCGCCTTTGCCGGTTCCGAGCCTGCCCATGTCACGCTTAATGGCGACGGGTCGGTGACGCTTGCCATCGGCACCCAGTCGAACGGCCAGGGCCACGCCACGGCCTACGCGCAGTTCGTTGCAGAAAAGCTCAACCTGCCCATTGAGCGGATCCATGTGCATCAGGGCGACACGGACCGGCTCGACAAGGGCGGCGGCACAGGCGGCTCCCGCTCCATTCCCCTTGGCGGTGTGTCCGCATCGCGCGCAGGCGAAGACCTGGCCGAAAAAATCCGCAAGATCGCAGCCGATGAATTGGAGGCCGCCGCCGCCGATATCGAGCTCGAGGACGGAAAGGCGCGCATTGTCGGCACCGACCGGGAGCTCGATTTCGCAAGCATTGCCAAGGCCGCAAAGGCGCCTGACGACCTGCAGGGCTTCGGCGAATTCGTGCAGGATGAGGCGACCTATCCGAACGGCACCCATATCTGCGAGGTCGAGATCGACCCGGCAACCGGCGAGACGCTGCTTGTCGGCTACTGGATCGTGGATGATTTCGGCGCGACGGTGAACCCGGTTCTGCTTGCAGGTCAGGTTCATGGCGGCGTCGCGCAAGGTGCAGGCCAGGCGCTGACCGAAGACACCGTCTATTCCGAAGACGGTCAGCTTATCACCGCGACCTTCATGGATTACGGCATGCCACGCGCGGACCTTCTGCCGGATATTCATTTCGAGACACGCAACGTGCCATCCAAAACCAACGCCATGGGCATCAAGGGCGCAGGCGAGGCCGGCACCATCGGCGCAACACCTGCCGTGTTGAACGCCGTGGTCGATGCGCTCTGGCGCGAATATGGCATCAGCCACGTGGAAATGCCCGCCACGCCTTCGCGCATATGGCAGGCCATTCAGGAGGCTGGGGCTTGAGCGGTGAGTAACTGCTGCAAAAGCACACATGCGCTACAGCCTCCATTATTTCCGGGGCGGGATGTCACGCATCCTGCCTCTTCATTTTGAGACAGTGATTTGAGAGACGAAAAATGCCGGCCGTGAAGGATGTGGGACAGGAACCGAGACCGCTCGTGGGTATAGCGCTGAAGGTGATCTCGGTCGCGATATTCGTGGCGATGTCATCGCTCATCAAGTATTCGGGCGACGTGCCGCCGGGCCAGATCGTCTTCTTCCGCTCCTTCTTTGCCATGTTCCCGATCCTCGCCATGCTGGCATGGCGCAAGGAACTGGCAACGGCATTCAAGACCGACAAGCCCATGGGCCATGTCGCGCGCGGCCTGGTTGGCGTCTTCTCCATGGCTTGCGGCTTTTACGGCCTCACCAAGCTTCCATTGCCCGACGCGATCACCCTCAATTACGCGCAGCCGCTTCTGGTGGTGGTGTTCTCCGCGATTTTCATGGGGGAGGTCGTGCGCATCTATCGCTGGAGCGCCGTCATGGTCGGCTTCATCGGCGTCGTCATCATCGCATGGCCGAAGCTGACATTGCTGACCGGCGAGACGGGATTGGAAGCCGGACAGGGCTTCGGCGTCATAGCCATTCTGGTCGGCGCCTGCGGCTCGGCCATCGCGATGCTCCTCGTGCGGCGTCTGGTGCAGACGGAAAAGACGGCGACTATCGTCCTGTGGTTTTCGGCAACCGCAACCATCATTTCCCTGTTCACATTGCCCTTCGGCTGGATCGCGCTGACCATGCCGCAAACGCTGGCGCTTGTCGGCGCAGGCATTTGCGGTGGCGTGGCCCAGATCCTGATGACCCAGTGCTATCGTCACGCCGAACTCTCAACCATCGCGCCCTTCGAATATACTTCGATGATCCTTGCGATCGTGGTGGGCTATTTCGTCTTTCAGGATGTGCCGACGCTCTACACGCTGGTGGGGGGGCTGATCGTTGTCGGTGCGGGCTTGTTCATCATCTGGCGCGAGCGCCGGCTCGGCCTCAAGCGCCCCGCTGCCCGCCGCTTCGTGCCGCCAAGCCCCTAGCTGGCGCGCGTGGTCTTGCGGCTTTGCCGGTTGTGCTGTTCCCTGCGCGTGGCAAGGCGCAGCAGGCGCCGGAATTTCGGGCACTGAAGCTGGTTTTCCGCCTGACATTCGGCGGCATGACGCACGGTCCTCGCCAGCGCGGATAGCCTGCGTATCTGCGCCTCCAGTTCCTCTGCCTTGTTGTGCATCGCCTCGCGTGAAAGCTGCGGCTCGCCTTGCGGGCCAAACATCGCGCCGATTTCCTCCAGCGAGAAGCCCGCCGCCTTGCCCGCCGAAATCAGTGAAAGCTGTGTGAGCACCTGTGGCTCATACTGCCGCCTCAAGCCATGTCGGGCGACGGAGCGGATGACACCGATTTCCTCATAATAACGCAGCGTCGAGGCGGAGAGACCAAACTGCGCTACCACCTCGCCAATATCGAGAAACTTCATGCTTGACCTCAAGTTAACTTGAAGTGGCAGCCTGCATTTCCAATCCGAGTTGAGCAAGAGGAAATTGAGGATGAGCACTGGCGAAGCCGCCGACAGCGGCAGTTTGTGGCGCGAGCCGCGGGTCCTGGCCTTGCTTTTGGCAGCAAGCCTTACAGTCATGGCCAACGCAACCATTTCCCCCGCATTGCCGGGGCTTCAGCGCATGTTTGGAGATAATTCCAATGCAGCGCTTCTGACCCGGCTCCTGGTACCGGCACCTTCCATCGTAGTGATCTTCGCGGCACCCTTGGCTGGCCTGTGGGCGGACCGTTACGGCAAGCGCCCGCTGCTTCTGGCAGGCATTGTCATCTTCATCCTGACCGGCTCGGCCGGCCTGTATCTGCCGAGCCTTGAAGCCGTCTTCGCAAGCAGGCTGGCCCTTGGTATCGGCGTTGCCTTTATCATGTCCGCGCAGATCGCGCTCGTTGGAGACTACTTCAAGGGTGCGCGGCGCTCCGCCATGGTGGGCATGGAGATTTCCGCACGCAATGTCGGCGCTTTCCTCTTTATCGTCACGGCCGGGCTGATTGCCGACTTCAATGCCCGGCTGCCATTTGCCATCTACCTGCTTCCGATCCTCTTCCTTCCGGTGGTGGCGAAAGCGATCGTGGAGCCTACGCGCGAGAGCCTCGCAGATGTCACACCGGGTCTCGCGCCCGAAAAGGGACATCCCGCCTGGCCGCTGCTCTTCGCCCTGCTGTTCCTGGCACAGATGATGGTGAACATGACCTTCTTCATCATGCCGACCCAACTCCCGTTCTATCTGGACCATATCGGATATGACGCGGCGCGCATGACAGGCCTTGGCCTCGGCGTCATGTCGCTCGCGGGTGCTGCCTCCGCGCTTCAGTTTCGCAGGCTTCACCCGTCGCTGGGCTTCTTCGGTGTCTGCGTGGTGAGCTTCGGCATGTTTGCTGCAGGCTTTGCCCTGCTGCCACGGGCGCAAAGCATCGTGATGCTTCCGATCGCCGCCATTCTCATAGGTGCAGGCTATGCGCTCACAATGCCGAATTTCGTCAGCATGGCGCTTGGCCTTGTGCCCGCGGCCCGTCGTGGTTTTGCAGGCGGTGCGCTGGCTGCGGCAATCTTTCTTGGCCAGTTCATCTCCCCATTCGCCTCGCAAGCCATGATCGAGGCCTGCGGCTTCGGCTGGACCTACACACTGATCGCCGCGATTATCGCGGTCTGCACCGGGCTGATGCTGCTTGTCGCAATTGCCGAGCGGGTGATGAAATCGCGCCGCAGGCTGGCTCAGCCCTGACCTTCAAGCCGCGCCCTGATCGCCTGCAAGTCTTTCCAGGCAAGCTTCTTGTGCGCGGGATTGCGCAACAGATAGGCCGGATGCAGCGAAGGCATGGTGGCGATTTCCTTGCCGCCGGGTGTGTGATGCTGAGCCCATTTGCCACGCAACCGCGTGATGGTGGAACTGGTACGCAGCAGAAGCTTGGTGGAAGGATTGCCTAGCGTCACCAGAACCTTCGGCGAAACGAGCTCGATATGCCGCTCGATGAAGGGGCGGCATATTTCCGTTTCAAGCGGCGAGGGGTCGCGATTGCCCGGCGGGCGCCAAGGAATGACATTGGAGATATAGGCGCTTGTCCGGTCACGGCCGATGGCGGCCAGCATCCGATCAAGCAACTTTCCCGAGCGTCCGACAAAGGGCAGTCCCTGCAGATCCTCGTCGCGGCCCGGTGCTTCCCCCACGAGCATGAGGTCGGCTTCCGGATTGCCGTCGGCAAAGACCATGCTCTTGGCTGTCAGGCGCAGATTGCAGCCGTCAAAGCCTTCCATGATTTCGCGCAGTTCCTGCAAGGTGGTGGCCTTCGCCGCCAGTTCGCGCGCACGCGCTGCCTGCCCTTCGTCTGGAATGGCGGCTCTTGCCGTGGCGCGCGCTGCCATTGGCGAAGGGGCGGGCGGAGCAGGCCTTGGCGCAGAACCACCACTTGCCGCCGGAGCACTCCCGGAAGTCGGCTGAGACGCACGTCGCGCTTCCGCCGCCGCCTTCGCGGCCTGTGCTTCCGCAAACCTGTCCGGCGCCTCCTCCACAAGCGCATCATCCACGCCGGCATCGGCATAGAAGGCAAGCAGCTCGTGCAGGCCGAAGCTTTCTGGAGAGGGTGCGGAATTCATGATGCCAATGTCGGATTTGTACGGCTCAAAAGCAAGGGAATATGAAGATCCAGCCCAAGCTGCGCACAGGAGCGAGACCCAAGGCCGGAACCGCATTGGCGCCAGCAGCCGACCAGCCGCCTGCTAGAAACGGTCACTGAAATGAGGGAAGGCGTTCAAGGCGAGGCTGGCTGCTTGCGCCGCATCGGGTTCCTCGCGCGGCGATGCCGCCGCACTTTTTCATTCAGGCACAACGCCGTGCCGACCGAGTGAACGCCGCACCAGATTCGATCACGGACCGGCGGTACGAAAGCATCCTCTTGCCTTACCTTTACGTAAAAGTATAAATTCTGTTGGAGCAAATCGGCAAAACTGTTCTGCATATGCGCTTCATGCTTTAAGGGCAGAAGCGTGAGTGTTACAGCCAAGCCAAACGGGACGACAACCGGGAGCGAGCCAGATGAGTGAAGTCGAACGCGAGAGCATGGAATTTGACGTGGTCATTGTCGGTGCAGGACCGGCAGGGCTTGCCGCTTCCATCAGGCTCAAGCAGCTCAATCCCGATCTTTCCGTCGTCGTCCTGGAAAAGGGCGGGGAAGTTGGCGCGCATATCCTTTCCGGTGCTGTTGTCGATCCGGTCGGCATCGACCGCCTTCTGCCCGACTGGCGCGAGGATGAAGGCCATCCCTTCAAGACGCCGGTGACGGACGACCAGTTCCTCCTGCTTGGACCTGCAGGCAAGCTGCGTCTTCCAAATTTCATGATGCCGCCCTTGATGAACAATCACGGTAACTACATCGTCTCGCTTGGCAATGTGTGCCGCTGGCTGGCCGAAAAGGCCGAGGCGCTGGGTGTGGAGATCTATCCCGGCTTCGCTGCCGCCGACGTGCTCTACAATGAAGAGGGTGCAGTCATCGGCGTCGTCACCGGTGATATGGGCGTGGAGCGCGATGGCAGCCACGGTCCGGCCTATGCGCCGGGCATGGCGCTCATGGGCAAATATGTGCTGATCGGCGAGGGCGCGCGCGGCTCGCTCGCCAAGCAGCTCATCGCAAAATTCGGTCTGGACGAGGGGCGCGAGCCTCCGAAATTCGGCATCGGGCTGAAAGAACTCTGGGAAGTGAAGCCGGAGAACCACAAGCCGGGCCTTGTCCAGCACTCCTTCGGCTGGCCGCTTGACATGAATACCGGCGGTGGCTCCTTCCTCTATCATCTGGAAGACAACAAGGTTGCGGTCGGTTTCGTCCTGCACCTCAACTACAAGAACCCCTATCTCTCGCCCTTCGAGGAGTTCCAGCGCTTCAAGACGCATCCGGCGATCCGCGAGACCTTCGAGGGCGGCAAGCGCATTTCCTATGGCGCGCGCGCAATCACCGAGGGCGGCTTCCAGTCGGTGCCGAAAATGTCTTTCCCCGGTGGCATTCTGATGGGTTGTTCCGCAGGGCTCGTGAATGTTCCGCGCATCAAGGGTTCGCACAATGCGGTCCTGTCGGGAATGCTGGCAGCCGAGCATGTGGCGCAAGCCATTGCCGAAGGTCGCGTCAACGCCGACCTCACCGCATTCGAGGATGCTTGGCGTGCCTCGGACATCGGCAAGGATCTGAAGCGCGTGCGCAACGTCAAGCCGCTCTGGTCGCGCTTCGGCACAATGCTTGGCATCGGCCTTGGCGGTCTGGACATGTGGACCAACCAGCTTTTCGGCTTCTCCTTCTTCGGCACGATGAAGCATGGCAAGAGCGATGCGCAGTCGCTTGAACCTGCCGCCAAGCATAAGCCGATCGACTACCCCAAGCCCGATGGCGTTCTCACCTTCGACCGCCTGTCCTCGGTGTTCCTGTCCAACACCAATCACGAGGAAGAGCAGCCCGTGCATCTTCAAGTGAAGGACATGGACCTGCAGAAGCGCTCCGAATTCATGGAGTTCGCCGGACCTTCGACGCGCTACTGCCCGGCCGGTGTCTATGAATGGGTGGATGCCGACGGCAATTCGCTGGCCGGCGGACCGGGTGCGGCTGAAAAGGGCGGTGAAGCCGACCGCCAGGCGGACGCGCGCTTTGTCATCAACGCGCAGAACTGCGTCCACTGCAAGACCTGCGACATTAAGGATCCGAACGGCAACATCAACTGGGTACCGCCGCAGGGCGGCGAAGGCCCGGTCTATTCGGACATGTGATCAGCGTGAGCGAAGACGACATACAGGACTTCGATCAGGACGCGCTGGAAGAAGCCTATAACCGCGCGCTCGCCCTGGAAAAGGCGGGCGACTTCGACGCGGCTGCAGAGGCGTATCGGCAATGCCTTGAGATCGACCCCGCCGATCATGGCGGGGCGGCGGTGCGGCTTGCCAGCATGGGCAGAGGAGAAACCCCGCCCAAGGCGCCCGATGCCTATGTGGCAACGCTCTTCGATCAGCATGCGGAAGCCTTCGAGGCGATCCTTGTCGGCCAGCTTGGCTATAACGTGCCAAATCTGGTGCGTGCGGCCCTGGAAGAGCAGGGACTTGGGCCTTTCGAACGCATGTTGGATCTCGGCTGCGGCACGGGCCTGTCCGGCGAGGTGCTGCGCGACAGGGTCGAGCACATTACCGGCATGGACCTGTCCGAACGCATGGTCGAGATCACCCATGAAAAGGGCTTCTATGATGCGCTTTATGTGGGGGAGGCGGTCGACTTCGTGCAGCATGCCGATGTCGAACCCTTCGATCTCGTGACCGCCACCGATGTGCTGCCCTATATGGGCCATTTGGAAGACTTCTTCGAAGGCTTGAGCGAGCTTTCCAATCCGGGAGCGATTCTCGCCTTTTCAAGCGAAACGCTCCCCGAAGGCGAATTCGCCGGCAAGGATTTCCGTGTCGGCGCGCATCAACGCTTCGCACATGCGGATCGCTACGTGAAGCGCCTGCTTGAAGCGAATGGTTTCGACCTGATCGACCTGCAACCGATCACGGTGCGCATGGAACAGGGCAGGCCCGTCCCGGGACATCTGGTCATTGCGCGTAAGATTTCGGATCAGACCTGATCCGCGGCTTCAGTTCCCACCTGCCTGGGCCAGCACCGCTTCACCGGACTTTTGCTGGGGTGTCAGCGAAAACTCCACCAGAACCGGCAAGTGGTCGGACCCCGCATCGCCGAGACGCGTGATCTCGTGAATCTCCACATTGCCCTTCGCCAGCACATGGTCGATGGGGAGGCCGGCAATGCGCCGCAGCGTGTCGGGAAGGGGGCGTGCGAGCCAGGTAGGTCCCACCATCTCCGTCAGCGAAAGATCTCCCGCGTTGCTCACCCTTCGCACCGTCTCGCTCCAGGGTGCGGCGTTGAAGTCGCCGGAAAGAATGGCGGTTTTGCCGAGATTTTCGAGCGTCGGCCGCGCACGTTCCACCTGTTCGTGCTGGCCGAACGGCCAGGGCCAGCCCAGATGAAGGGCAGCAACCGTCACCGTTCGATCGCCAAGCATCACGCTGGCGGTCGCGAGCGAACCTCTCTCATGACATTGCGCAGTGGCTGGATGCATGAATGGTCGGCGCGAAAGGATCGCCACACCGCCCACCCGTGCACGAGCCTGGCAGATGACCTGATGGGGATAGGCTCCCTTGATGAAGCCAAGCTCCTCCTGCCATTCGCTCGATACCTCGTTCAGCGTGACCACATCCGCATTGGAGCGCCCGATCAGCGAGAGAACGGCCTTCGGCGTCTTGTTGTCGAAGCGCAAATTCATTTGCAGCAAGCGATAACGCGCGCCAATTCCCTCGCTCTCCGCCGCTGTTGCTTCACTGGCGGGCGAGAGCGTACTCAAGGTTGCGGTCACCGAAGCAACAGCGAGCGCCATCGCCATCAATCCGATCATCCGCCAACCTCGCAGGAAAACCACCGGCAGCGCCAGTACCGCAATCAGCACGGCCAGATGAATGCGGAAATGGGACAGAGCGTCAAATGCGGGATGAAGCGCGCCCCAGAACCCCATGACCAGCGGCACGGTGGCAAGCACCGCTGCCAAGCCACTGGTAATGCAAAATCCGCGCAGATGCTTCGCCCGAAGCGCTCCGATTGCCATCACTCAACCCTCTGCAAACCCAGTGCTGCCGCCCTACTGGAAAGCCGTTTCCGAGAAGCTGCGAAGCTTGCGCGAATGCAGCCGTTCCGGCGGCATTTCCGCCAGTTTCTCGACTGCGCGAATACCGATCTTCAGATGCTGGGAAACCTGGCGCTTGTAGAAATCGGTCGCCATGCCCGGCAGCTTCAGCTCGCCGTGCAGCGGCTTGTCCGAGACGCAAAGCAGCGTGCCATAGGGCACGCGGAATCGAAAACCGTTGGCCGCGATGGTCGCAGATTCCATGTCGAGTGCGATTGCGCGCGACTGCGATAGCCGTTGCACCGGTCCGCGCTGTTCGCGCAGTTCCCAGTTTCGGTTGTCGATCGTCGCCACCGTGCCGGTACGCATGATGCGTTTTAATTCATAGCCAGACAGACCGGTAATCTCGGCGACCGCTTCCTGAAGCGCGACCTGCACCTCGGCAAGTGCCGGAAGCGGCACCCAGACGGGCAGATCGTCATCAAGCACATGGTCCTCGCGCACATAGGCATGGGCCAGTACATAGTCACCCAGCGCCTGCGTGTGGCGCAGGCCCGCGCAGTGGCCAAGCATCAGCCACGCATGTGGGCGCAGTACCGCGATGTGATCGGTAATCGTCTTGGCGTTGGACGGGCCGACGCCGATATTCACCATGGTGATCCCGCAATGATCCTTGCGGGTCAGGTGATAGGCCGGCATCTGCGGAAGACGGGCGGGGCCCGACGCATGCGGGGTCTTGTCTCCGGCAAGCGTGACCACATTTCCCGGCTCGACGAAGCTGTCATAGCCCTCGCCACCCTTCTCCATCATCTCGCGCGCATAGGCACAGAATTCGTCGATATAGAACTGGTAGTTCGTAAACAGGACGAAATTCTGGAAATGCTCCGGCGAGGTCGCCGTGTAGTGCGCCAGCCGGTGCAGCGAATAGTCGATGCGCTGGGCGGTAAAGGGCGCCAGCGGCAGCGGCTCGCCCGGACCCGGCTCATAGGTGCCGTTGACGATGTGGTCGTCCGTCGCGTTCAGATCCGGAACATCGAAATGATCGCGCAAGGGCCGCTTCAGCCGGTCGGCAATGGCCGCCTCGACATAGGTATCCTTCAGAAACGCGAAATGCAGCGGTATGGGCGTGTCGGATTCGCCCACGACGATGGGCACGCCATGATTGCGGATGACCAGATTGAGTTGGTCCACCAGATAGGTGTCGAACAGTTCGGGCTGCGTGATCGTGGTGGTGTAGGTGCCGGGAGAGGGCACATGGCCGTAGGCCAGTCGCGTGTCGATCTGCGCGAAGGAGGAAGTCGAGATGCTGATCTCGGGATAATAGGCCCGATATCGGCTGTCGCTCTCGCCGGTCTCGCCCAATGCCGCAAAAGCATCGCGCAAAAAGCCGGTATTGCGCGAATAGATCGCCTTCAGCGCATCCACGGCCTCACGGGCATCGTTGAAACTCTGCCGCGCCACTGCAGGCGGGCTCGAAACCTTGTCAATCGCTTGGTGATAGATTCGCTTGTCCATGGCCCATTATAGGCACAGCGCGTGACGGTTTCGAGGCGTGGTGGTGGAAGAAGAAGCGGCGGCGAACATGTTGTCCACCGCCAGATCGCTCACTCAGCCGCGCTGCAGGCTGACCAGAAGCACGAAGCCGATGCCGCCGCCCTTTTCCTCGATGCTTTCGAGAATGGAGCCATTGTCGGCGCGCACCTGGTTTACGGCAATGAGCGGAAGCGCCAGGAGCATCCCCAGCACGAGAACGCGGGGCAGGTAGCTCAGAGACGTCTTGATGTTGCTATACAGATTGCTCATTTACCCTAAACCCTGCGTCTGGCTGCAGTCCTTAGCGGATGCAGCTCGTCCTCTCTATGCAGGAAACATCGGATGCAACGTCTGTTCCTCGGGTCCGGGTCAGGTCCGCAACGGCAACCGCCCCGAACATTCCCAGGATCGAAACGATGAGACATATCATCGTGAAACCACGCGTCAGCATGTGTGTTTCCCTCGTCTTGGCCCTTAAAATAGTGTGGCCTGACTGAACGGATGCTGAGGTGCCCGTTCATCTGTCGTTCAAAAAGGTTGATACGCAAAGGTTTAATGTAAACAGGGTGTATATATCGCAGGCACGCAATTGTGTCGAGATCGGGGTTGGCGTGTAACGGCTGCAGCACCTATATGTCGCACCCAACCAGGAGAAACTCATGACAAGTCAATCCAAACCGATCGAACTCTATTACTGGCCCACGCCCAATGGCTGGAAGATTTCCATCATGCTGGAAGAGCTCGGCGTTCCCTACGAGATCCGCTATGTGAATATCGGCGCAGGCGAGCAGTTCGAGCCTGACTTTCTGAAGATTTCTCCCAACAATCGCATGCCCGCCATCATTGACCCGGAAGGTCCTGATGGTGAACCAATCTCCGTGTTTGAATCAGGCGCGATCCTGCAATATCTCGGCCGCAAATTCGGCAAGCTCTATCCAAGCGACGAGCGCGCCCGCGTCGAGGTTGACCAGTGGTTGTTCTGGCAGATGGGAGGTCTTGGTCCGATGGCCGGCCAAGCCCATCACTTCCGCCAATATGCGCCGGAGAAGATTGAGTACGGCATCAATCGCTATACGAACGAAGTCAACCGGCTCTACGGCGTGATGAACAAGCGCCTCGCCGACCGCGACTTCCTCGCGGGTGAATACTCAATCGCCGACATCGCGTGCATAGGCTGGGTAAAGCCGTACAAGAACCAGGGGCAGGACCTTGAAGACTTCCCCAATCTCAAGCGCTGGTTCGAGACCATGATGGCACGACCCGCAGTCGCCAAGGGTATCGAGATTGGCCAGGAGCATCGCAAGAACATTGCCGATGACAAGGAAGCGCAGAAGGTCCTGTTCAACCAACGCGCAAGCTAGAGATTATTCAGATAAACAACAATAAAGGGCAGGGGCCACGTGGCACCTGCCCTTGTCTGTTTCCAAGCCTTTAAGCCTACATGCGCTTCCAGGTCTGGTTGCGGCAGATGATGCCGCCGAGCACGCAGCCGCCGAGTTTCAGCGAGCTGCCGGTCAGCGTGGCTTTGCCCTTGTAGGTCTTGTCGCTGTCGGGATCAGTGATCTGCCCGGCATATTTGCCGCCGCCGCTGGCGCTCATCTTGCCGATCTGCTTGCCGGAATGCTTGCCGCTTTTCAGCGTGATGCAATAGGAACCGCCGCAGGAAGCAATCTGTGCGGTGCTGCCGGACTGCGTACGCCAGTTGCCCTCGATCGGGTCTGCCATCGCACTGCCTGCAGCCATGGCAACCAGAGCCGTGGCGATCATGAATTTGCGGATCATTCTTGTCCTCCCTGATCCAAACGATTACGCGCACGTAAGCGTAATGCAATTTCCGCGGCAGCGAAAGCCGTCTTGTGAGGCCTTGGAAAGCGCCATCCAAAACGGCAATTCTCAACATCGTCCGGGAAGCGACACTGAATGGTGGTTAGCGAAATCTTGAAATCGCCAAGGTCAATTTTAGCTGAATTTTCGTCGAATGCCGCAGAACTCCGTCACTTTGATGTTTAACGGAATCTGACCTTTAACTGGCTGTTTGGACTTTGTTTTCCGCCGGTTAAGCAAGCCATTTAACGCGCATTTCAGCGCTCTCTGGCATTCTCAAAACCATCGCGACACCGTTCATCGGGACAAAAAGAACGGGCCGCTCTCAGGGGTTTTGAAAGAGGATCAGACAGATGGCACGCTTTCACATGCATGAACCGGATACGGGCTCGATCGGCGCAGGCGCACAGGTGGATGTGCTGCTTCAGCTCGGCCTGATGTATGCCACCGGCCGCGACTGCGAGGTTGATCTCGTTGCCGCACACAAATGGTTCAACATCGCGGCCATCAAGGGCTCCGAACGTGCGGCAGAGATGCGGGCGGAGATGGCTTTGGCCATGTCCAAGGCGGAACTCGCCCGTGCGCTTCGCGAAGCCCGCGAATGGATGACGATGCACTGATTGGCAAAGGTCGGATGAGCCGACCGGCTTCCGCGGACCATGCGCGGAAGCGAACATAAAGAATTCACCAGTAGCGCTGGGGGCGCCGGCCGGAACTGTCCGTCACGTGGGGGCGGCAACGGAACAGTTTTGGCTGAAGAACGCCGCAGATCCCGTTATTGAAGGGGTATCTGCGGCGTTTTCCTATTCCTCGTGGAAGCGCACAAGCAGGGTGCCGTCGCTGACCTGCGCGCCTTCGTCAACGATTTCCGCAATCTCGCCGTCACGCGGTGCGTTCATCGTGTGCTCCATCTTCATGGCTTCGAGTATGAGGATGGGCTGTCCGGCAGACACCTTGTCGCCGGCCTTCGCCTTGACCATCTTGACGAGGCCGGGCATCGGCGCACGCAGAACATCTGCACCGGCAGCCGCATCGGCAGCAGCCTCAAGTGGATCGATAGCCTGGAAGGTGAAACTCTCCGCACCGGCAAACAACGTGATATGCCCCGGCCAGCGAGCGGCCCTGACGGGCTCGTCCGTGCGCAAGGTCGCGATATCGTCACCGCCATCGCCGGATACGGCGATCGAATATCGACCGTTGCCCTGTGCCTGCAGGCGGTAGTTCAGCACCTCGTCGCCCAGTGCCAGCTTTCCGCGGCGGCTGACAGGCTGGAAATGCGCATAGCCGGCAAGCGCATCGAAAGGATCATCCGTCTGCTGCGCCTGCCCGGCACCGGATGCCAGAAGGGCAGCACGCGCAACCAGACGCGCGTCGGGGCGGTGATGGCGGGTGAGAGCTTCCGCATCGCGCGCAATAAGGCCCGTATCCACGTCACCGGCCTTGAAGGCTTCATTGTCCGCCAGGCGCCAGAGGAAGGACGTGTTGACGATGGAGCCTGCGATTTCGGTCTTGCCGAGCGCATCCCTTAACGCCTTCAGCGCATGAGCACGATCCTCACCCCAGGTGACGAGCTTGGCGATCATCGGATCGTAATAGGGGGAGATCGTGTCTCCCTCACGCACACCGGTCTCCACTCGTCCCTCGGCATCACCGAATTCCTGCGGAAAGCGCAGATGGTGCAGCGTACCGATGGCCGGCAGGAAGTCACGCGAGGGATCCTCGGCATAAATGCGTGCCTCGAAACTGTGGCCGCGTAGATGGATCTCTTCCTGTGTCAGCGGCAGGGCTTCACCCGCCGCCACACGCAATTGCCATTCCACCAGATCAATACCCGTGACCATCTCGGTAACCGGGTGTTCAACCTGCAGACGCGTGTTCATTTCCATGAACCAGAAACGGTCGGGGCGCAGCCCTTCCGATGCGTCGACGATGAACTCGATCGTGCCCGCGCCGCGATAGTGGATGGCCTTGGCAGCCTTGACCGCAGCCTCCGTCATGGCCGCGCGCATGGCGTCGCTCATGCCGGGAGCGGGCGCTTCCTCGATCACCTTCTGGTGGCGCCGCTGGGCTGAACAGTCACGCTCGAACAGATGCACCACATTGCCGTGGGAATCGCCAAAGACCTGTACCTCGATATGGCGCGGCTTCTCGATCAGCTTTTCCACGAGAACGGCCTCGTCACCGAAAGCCGCCTTCGCCTCGCGCTTGGCAGCGGCCAGCGCTTCGGCAAACTGGTCGGGATCGTCCACCCGGCGCATGCCCTTTCCGCCACCACCGGCACGCGCCTTGATGAGTACGGGGTAGCCGATCTCGTTGGCCTTGGTTGCCAATGCCACCAGCGCCTGCGTGTCGCCGTGATAGCCCGGCACGACCGGCACGCCGGCCTTTTCCATCAGGCGCTTGGCAGCATCCTTGAGCCCCATGGCGCGGATGGATTTCGCCGACGGGCCAATGAAAATCAGCCCCGCGGCCTCCACCGCCTCCACGAATTCGGGGTTTTCGGAGAGGAAGCCGTAGCCCGGATGGATGGCCTCCGCTCCCGTTTTCCTTGCCGCCTCGATGATGCGGTCAACGCGCAAATAGCTGTCGCCCACCGGCGCCTCGCCAATGCGCACGGCTTCATCGGCCATGGCGACATGAAGTGCATTGCGGTCCGCATCCGAATAGACGGCAACACAGGCAATGCCCATCTTCTGTGCCGTGCGCATGACGCGGCAGGCAATTTCACCGCGATTAGCAATCAATATCTTCTTGAACATCTTCCCTCCCATGCGCGTCTCTTGCGCAAGGTTGAACTACATGCGGAACACGCCGAACTTGGTGTCCTCGATCGGGGCGTTGAGCGAAGCCGAAAGCGAAAGCGCCAGCACCTCGCGCGTCTTTGCCGGGTCGATGATCCCGTCATCCCACAGCCTTGCGGAAGAGTAGAGAGGGTGACCCTCGCGCTCATACTTTTCAAGAATCGGCTTCTTGAATTCGGCCTCTTCCTCCGCCGACCATGTGCCGCCCCTGCGCTCGATGCCCTCACGCTTGACGATGGAAAGAACGGTCGCCGCCTGTTCGCCGCCCATGACAGAGATGCGTGCATTCGGCCACATCCACAGGAAGCGTGGCGAATAGGCGCGCCCGCACATGCCGTAATTGCCGGCGCCAAACGAGCCGCCGATGATCACCGTGAATTTCGGCACGCTGGCCGTGGCGACAGCCGTCACCAGTTTCGCGCCGTCACGTGCAATGCCGCCCGCCTCATATTTGCGGCCCACCATGAAGCCGGTGATGTTCTGCAGGAAGACAAGCGGGATCTTGCGCTGGCAGCAAAGCTCGATGAAATGCGCGCCTTTCAGCGCGCTTTCTGAGAACAACACGCCATTATTGGCAATGATGCCCACTGGCATTCCGTGGATATGCGCAAAGCCCGTGACCAACGTCGTGCCATAATTGGCCTTGAACTCGTCCAGCTCCGAGCCGTCGACAATGCGGGCAATCACCTCACGCACATCATAAGGCTGGCGCGTGTCGGTAGGGATGATGCCGTAAAGCTCATGCGGATCATATGCCGGCAGAATCGGTTTGCGAAGGTTCAGTTGCAAAACCTTCTTCCGATTCAGGTTTTTGACGATGCGCCGGACGATTGCGAGCGCATGCTCGTCATCAAGCGCATAGTGGTCGGCGACGCCCGATTCACGCGTATGCACCTCCGCGCCGCCCAGCTCTTCTGCTGTCACCACCTCGCCGGTGGCTGCCTTCACGAGGGGAGGGCCGCCCAGAAAGATGGTGGCATTGCCCTTCACCATCACCGTCTCGTCGCTCATGGCCGGCACATAGGCACCACCTGCGGTACACGAGCCCATCACACAGGCGATCTGCGGGATGCCCTTCGCCGACATGTTCGCCTGGTTGAAGAAGATGCGGCCGAAATGGTCGCGATCGGGGAAGACCTCGTCCTGATTTGGAAGGTTGGCTCCGCCCGAATCCACCAGATAAATGCAGGGCAGATTGTTCTCGAGCGCGATCTCCTGAGCCCTCAGATGCTTCTTCACCGTAAGCGGATAATAGGTGCCGCCCTTCACGGTCGCATCATTGACGACGACCATCACTTCCGTGCCTTCGACACGGCCCACACCGGCAATGAGCCCGGCAGAGGCGATGTCGCCGCCATACATGTCGAAGGCCGCAAACTGGCCTATTTCGAGGAAGGGGGAACCCGGATCGAGAAGCTGCGCCAGCCTCTCGCGCGGCAGAAGCTTGCCGCGCTTTTCGTGTCGTGCGCGGGCTTCTTCCGAGCCACCGAGCGCAATTCGCTCGGCTTTTTCCTTCATGTCGCGCACCAGCGCTTGCATGGCGGCGGCATTGTCGTGCCATTTCTGATCGCCGGTGGAGATCGAGCTTTGCAGTCGTGCCATTGTCACCCCGTCAGTTTGCGCATCAGCCATTCCGCAGGCCCGCGGCGTGAGATGCGGGACCATGCCTTGGCATAGAAGATGGCCGATATTGCGAAGAGGAGGGCGGCGGCCACAGCCGTTTCACCCTCCTGTCCTCCCAGAAGGCCCATAGCTTCGATGATCGTCAGGCCGATGAAGATATGGGCAATGTAAAGCGTCAGCGTCTGGCGTCCGGGCCGCGCAAATATTTCCAGAGCGCCAAGCCGCTGTAGATATGGGGCGACGAGCAGCGCAGCACCGATGACCATGCAAGCAGCGCCAAGACCGGCCAGCATGTAGAGCGGCAGTGGCGGCACCGGAGTGGTATCAAAAAGTATTGAGACGCCCTCTGCCATCTGGTCACCCCAGTTGGAGAGATAGACCGATAGGCTCTCCGCGGCGACAAGAGCGCCGGTGCCTGCGAGAAACAGGCGAAGCTGGAAAGCCGGCTCGGAAAGTGGCCTGCGCGCCAGAAGCATGCCGAAGAGGAAAAAGCCCGCCCAGGGAATAACAGGATGCCATCCGTTGAAGAGCAGGTTTCGCACGAAACCCGCGGGTTCCCAGAAATCGAGATAGAGGAAGTTCTCCCAGTCCCAGCCCTGATCAAAGTCGAGGGTGAGGGCAAGCGCCAGGAAGCCCGCGACAAGTGCGCCTATGGCAAGCTTCAGCCAGATATCGGACAGTCCCACAAAGGCAAGACCCACAAGGAAGTAGAACGCGTAAAAGTGCAGGATGTCAGCGTCGAAGATCAGCGAGTTCGCCAGCCCGACGACAAGCAGGAACAGAGCGCGCTTCGTCGTGAGGGCAGTGAGGTTTTTGCCGGGCGTCACATGCGAAAGCAGACCATAGCCAATACCGGCCAGCACCACGAAGCTTGCCGCTGCGCGGCCGGAAATGGAACCGATGATCCATGCGGCCCAGCTGTCGGCCATTTCCTCGTCGCTCATGACCATGAAGAAGTTCACGAGCACCATGCCCGTAAAGGCGACAAAGCGGGCAAGATCCAGCCCCTCCAGCCGCGGTGAAGTCGTGTTGGGGGTAGGGGTAGCAACGCCCATTTGAAGTCCAGCCAAAATGGCCTCGGCGGATGCCGAAGCACGGTGATGCGGCGCAGTGTTCATGCGCCGCCCCATCCGTCAATCGCCATTTTGTGGAGGCTGCAAAACTTCAATCAGCTCTCCCATTCGTGTCCGGAATTGCCGTAGACGGGAACGCCGCCTGCATCCTTCAACATCTTCGCCGTGTGCATCAGGTTGAAGGTCATGAAGGTGAGGTTCTTCGCGGTGAAGGTGGAATCGTAGCCGGCATGTTTGCCGTCCTCGCCCTTGTCACCATAGGAAGGGCCGGGGCCTGCCTCGCCAATCCAGCCGCAATCGGCCTGGGGCGGGATCATGAAACCGATATGCTGAAGCGCGTAGGTGACGGTCATGCCGATATGCTTGATGCCGTCCTCATTGCCGGTGACGATCGCGCCGCCGGTCTTGCCATAATAGATATACTGACCGGCCTCATTGGTTTGGCCGGATTGCGAATAGAGCCGCTCAATGATGAGGCGGCAGATCGAGCTTTCCTCACCAAGCCAGATCGGCGTGCCAAGAACAAGAATGTCTGCGTCCCGGATCTTCGGCCAGAATATCTCCGGCCAATCATCGCGCTCCGCACCTTTCGCGCGCATGTCCGGTGACATGCCAAAGGCGATGTTGAAATCGGCTGCACGCAGATATTCGACCTCCACGCCACAGCCTTCCATGATCGCGATGGAATCCTTCATCAGGTCTTCCGTATGCGACTTTGCGTGACTGGTCGGCTTCAGCGTCGTGTTGATGAACACCGCCTTCAGCCCCGAAAAATCGGGACTGTTCGCAATCAGCTTCTCCTGCACGGCGTTGAGTGGCATGGGTCGTCTCCTGTTGATGCGTTGCAGCGCCAACGCATCACCTGGGCTATCGTTCGCTTACGCCCCGCCCACGATCTCGCGACCGATCAGCCAACGACGAATTTCGCTCGTGCCCGCGCCGATCTCGTATAGCTTGGTGTCGCGCAGCAGGCGGCCGGTCGGATATTCGTTCACATAGCCATTGCCGCCGAGCAACTGGATGGCATCCAGCGCCGTCTGGGTGGCCTTTTCCGCGGCATAGAGAATGCAGCCCGCCGCGTCCTTGCGGGTGGTCTCGCCGCGGTCGCAGGCGGAAGCCACGGCATAGACATAGGCCCGGCAGGCATTGAGGCGGGTATACATGTCCGCAAGCTTGCCCTGCACAAGCTGGAAGGCCCCGATCGGCTCGCCGAACTGCTTTCGCTCGCTGACATAGGGTACGGCTACATCCATGGCTGCCGCCATTATGCCCAACGGTGCGCCCGCCAGAACAACGCGCTCATAATCCAGTCCGGACATGAGCACCTTCACGCCGTGACCTTCCTCGCCAAGCACGTTTTCGAATGGAACTTCCACATCCTCGAAGACCAGTTCGCCCGTATTGGAGCCGCGCATGCCAAGCTTGTCGAGTTTCTGGGCAACCGAGAAACCCTTCATTTCACGTTCGATGATGAAGGCTGTGATGCCGCGCGGGCCTGCTTCCGGATCGGTCTTGGCATAGACAACAAGCGTGTTGGCGTCCGGCCCGTTGGTGATCCACATCTTCGAGCCGTTGAGAACATAGCGGTCATTGCGCTTTTCCGCCTTCAGCTTCATCGACACGACGTCGGAGCCTGCGCCCGTTTCCGACATTGCAAGTGCGCCGACATGCTCGCCCGAGCAGAGCTTCGGCAGATACTTCTGCTTTTGCTCTTCGCTGCCCCAACGGCGGATCTGATTGACGCAGAGATTGGAATGCGCGCCATAGGAAAGGCCAACGGAAGCGGATGCGCGGGATATCTCCTCCATCGCCACCGCATGGGCCACGTAACCCATTGCCGAGCCGCCATATTCCTCTTCGACGGTCACGCCCAGAAGCCCCAGCGCCCCCATCTCCTGCCAGAGATGCTCGGGAAACTCGTTGCTCTCATCGATTTCCGCTGCCAGCGGCGCGATCTTCTCCTGTGCAAAGCGGCGCGCCATCTCGCGCAGCGCTTCAACTTCCTCGCTGAGCCCGAAACGCATGGTCTGGTCAAACATGACTGTCCTCCGCATGTGCTGCGCCAACGAGGCGCAGGGTCATTCTGTGGTAATTCTGTGCAACTTCATCGACGGAAAAGCGCTCGCCTGGCCGGAACCAGACGATCACGCCGGTGATCATCTGGATGATGGCCATGCCGGTCAGCGTCACATCATCAATGCGAAAGAGGCCCTGTTGCGCACCATCCCTGAGGATCTGACGCAGTTCCTTTTCGTAATTCGTGCGCATGCGCATGATCTCGGTCAGACGCTCCGGCGAAAGGCTGCGCAGCTCCATATTGCTGACATGGGTGGCGTGCCGCCGCTCGATATGAAAGCGGATATGGTTGTCCACGAAGGCGCTGAGACGTGCAGACACGTCGCTTTCAGGCCGTGCAGCTTCCCATGAAGCCTGCAATGCCTCCATGTGGTCCTTCATCAATGTGAAGAGCAGCGTTTCCTTCGTGGGGAAGTAGCGGTAAAGCGCTGCCGCTTGCACACCTACCTTTGCCGAAAGCTGGCGCATGGACATGGCGTCGAATCCGTGGCGCGCGATCAGTTCCAGCGCCGCAGAGCGAAGCAGCGCCTCTGTCTTTTCGCCATCCGAACCTGCCGTGCGCGCCATATTTCCTCCCTCTCTCGAGAATTAATAGAACGTACGTTTAATTAATGCAAGATTTGCTGTTCCACCCATCCACATCATGGTCGAGATCCACTGAAACATCTTGGCCGATGCTGCGTTGAGGAGTTGGGGCGCCAAGCCTCAGCCACTTCCGAGATCGATGGAGGTTCAGGTCATGGCAGGATTGACGCGAGAAGGTATCGAGCGCGTTCTGGGGCCCGTGGACAATCTGTTTGCGGCAGAAATCGCTTCTACCGGCGCTGACGAGAACGAGTTGCGCGAGGCTCAAGCTTGGGTGCTGAGCGACGATGCCATGGTGAACGACTTCCGCCCCATGCCGAAGGGCCGCGTGGCGGAGCTGGTGGAAATCCTGCACAGCCAATCAGGCCCGGCCACCGACGATGACGTGATGTGATCGTCGGGGCGGTGGTTGTTGCCTAGCGTGCGCGTGCGGCAGCGCTCAGCGCGTCGCCCAGAGCGTCGGCGAAGATATCTAGCTCCTGCGCCTTGCCCACGCTGACGCGAATGCAGCGGTCGAGCCCGGGTGCCATGGGCTTGCGCACGAAAACGTCCCGCTCGCCCAGTTCTTTCAGCACATTCATGGCGAAGGTGCCGTCGCGGCCGCAGTCGACGGTGACGAAATTCGTGGCGGATCGTATGGCGGAAAGGTCGTGGTCTTCGGCAATGCGGTAAAGCTGCTGCCGACCGATCTCCACCTGCGCCTGCACCCAGGTCAGGTGATCCTCATCATCAATCGCCGCTTCGGCGGCAGCCTGCGCCATGCGGGTCATGCCGAAATGGTTTCGCACCTTTTCGAAATTAGCGATTGTCTGTGCCTCGCCGATGGCATAGCCGCAGCGCAGCCCCGCCAGACCGTAAACCTTTGAGAAGGTGCGCATGCGCAGGACATTGGGCCGGCTCACATCGACCTCGGGGAGGGTGCCTTCCGGTGCAGTCTCGCCATAGGCTTCATCGAGAATGAGCAGGGTTTCTGGCGGCAGCGCCTCGATGAACCGTGTAATCTCATCGGCGTCCCACCAGGTGCCCATCGGATTGTCCGGATTGGCCAGATAGACCAGCGGCGCCTTTTCGCGCCTTACCGCATCAAGTAGCCCGTCCAGGCTCTCCCTGTCCTTTTCATAGGGTACCGTGACAAGCCGCCCACCAAAGCCAGAGACATGATAGTTGAAGGTCGGATATGCCCCGAGCGAGGTGACCACTGGCGCGTCCTTCCCGACATATTGGCGCACCACCAGCCCCAGGAGCCCGTCGATCCCTTCGCCGATCACGATATTCTCGATGCCGATCCCAAGCTTTTCGGCAAGCTTGGTACGCAGCACGAAATTCTGGGCGTCACCATATTTCCACATGTCGCCAGCCGCCCGCGTCATGGCGGCTATCGTTCTGGGCGAGGGGCCAAAGCTGCTTTCATTTGCGCCCAGCCGTGCCTTGAATGGCCGACCGCGCTCGCGCTCCTGTGTTTCCGGACCGACAAAAGGCACGGTGGCAGGCAGGGAGCGCACCAGGGCGGTGGGCAGCGGGCGAGTTGTCATGGATCGTCCTGTGGGCTTGTGATCGGAGCTTCGATGTCACTTCTAGACGCTGCGCGCGATCTGTCCAAGCACCGACAGATCATCGGCGATCACTGCATCATCATTGGGCTCGGGATGGGATGACGTACGGGCAATAACTGTACGCGTTTGCGGATCACACCACAGATACTGACCGTGAATGCCCACGCAGCAGAAGCAGTCATTCTCGTCACGCACATTGTACCAGCAGGAGCGGTAGTCGCCGTCTGGCAGCATCTCGACGAAATTGCCTTCAAGCCAGGCCTGCCGGTCGCCCTTCTCACGCATGTCGCTGATCCAGTCGGATGGCAGCACCTGATGGCCGTTCGGCGCCTTGCCCCCATCCATCACGGTCTGCCCCAGAAGCGCCAGATCCCGCGCCGTCACGCACATGCCGCCCGCTGTTCGCGCGGTACCAGCCCGATCGACCGTCACGAATGACGCGTCGCGCGCGCCCATTGGCAGCCAAAGCCGCTCGCGCATGAAATGATGCAGGCGCTGGCCAACGGCGCGCTCTATGACCAGACCCAGCATGTCCGTATTGGGTGAAGCATAGAAAAAGCGCATGCCATGCTCGTCGCCATCACGTTCCAGACAGCCGAGCAGTTCCTCCATGGTTTCCGGCACGGTGTCCTCGCGTTCCGGATTCCACAGCATCGCGCGCCGGTAGCGGTCGAACACGCCTCCGAGATCGAGATAATCCTCCTCGAATTTCAGATCGACCGTCATGTCGAGCAGGTCGCGCACGCGTGCCTCTTCATAGGCGCTGCCGGGTTTGACCGGCACATAAGTGCTGGCAAGCGCTTCCGGGTCCAGAAGGCCATCCGCAACGGCAATGCCCGCCAGCATGCCGGTCACCGATTTGGACACCGAGAAAATGAGATGCGGATTGCGCGGATCGACATGATCGGCATGCCACTCATGAATGACATTGCCCTCCCGCATGATGACAAGGCTGTCCGCATGTGCCTTGGCGAGAAAGTCGGTGAGCGGAAAAGTGCTGCCATCTGCCAGCTTCACATCCAGCGGGGGAAGGGCAGGGGCATATTCATAGTCGCGCTGCAAGGCAGAGGTGATGCGCGCGGAAGGCACCATTTCATCGGTGTGCTGGAAGCTCCAGCGGGAAAAAGGAGCCATCCGCCAATTGCCAAGCGTGGTGGCCTTGCGTGCCTGCCAATCAGATTCCGGGTTGCCCGTCGCGTCGCGCATCATGTTCTCCTCGTGGGTAGGACATGGATAGCGGGAAGACGCGGCGCTGCCAAAATGCAATCGCCAGGCGCATGATGGTCCAGCCGGGGCAGGCGCCGAACTCAGCGCCCGCCGAATTTCAGTTCCAGAACGTCAACGCAAGGGTCAAGATCGCTGGTCGCCAGATGCGCATAGCGCATGGTCATCTGCAGCGTCTGGTGGCCGAGCCACATCTGCACGCGCCGCATGTCGATGCCTCCCTGGACGAGGCGCGAAGCGCAGGTATGGCGCAGAACATGCGGCACAACCTGCGTGTCGTCCCCAAGCCCCACCTCGGCCTTGGCCTCGTTCCACATGGCGCGAAATTGTGCGGCGCGGATCATGGCGAAGGGACCGGAATGACCATTGCGCTCGATCTTCACCACATCCTGCGCGCGTTGGGTCAGCGGCACCGTGCGGCTGCGCGCCGATTTGGTGATCCAGAAACTCGCGCGCCCGCCCAGTACATCGTTCCAGGTAAGACCCAGCGCTTCGCCGAGGCGGCAACCCGTGTCGACAAGGAAAACGGAAAGACGCCAGGCGTCCTCGCTTTTCGCGCGAACGGCCTCGAACAGGCGCTTTTCTTCCTCTATTTCCAGAAACCGGATGCGTCCGGCCCGTTCCTTCTGGCGCCGGAATTCCGGCAGGCTGTGAATATCGCCCATCTTGTAGGCCTTCCGCAGGAGCTTGCTCAGCGCCGCCATCTTTCGATTGATGGTGGCATTGGAGTTTCCGCGGGCACGCAGCTTGCCGACAAGATCGTCGAGAACATCCTGGTCGAAGGTCGAAAAACGTCGACCCAGCAGGAGTTCGTCCAACTCGCCGATGAAGAAGGTCACATTATATTTGTGACGACCTTCTTCCCAGAGCGTGTCGCCATAGCGGGCAAACAGCTCCTTGAGAGAATATTCGTCGACCAGCCGCAAATTGGAATTGCTGAAGGTCACCGAATAGGGCGCGACATTCTCGGCCCAGTCTCCCCCGGCCTCTATCGCATGGGTGTCCAAAGACATGGGTGTCTGCTCCGTTCAACTGAAGTGAGATGCGCGTTCAAGCCCAGCTTCACAGTTGTCGATAATGAGCAGCCTTCAGAGGCATAGCCGATCGCTGATGATCCGCAGCCTCTCTCACCATGCACGTCGCCCCGGTTCGCGTCTGATGATAGTTCATTGGTAATAGCCCCTCCACAGCGGCTTCCCCCTGTTGAACCTTGCGGGCGAAGCCGGATGTTCCCTTTAGAAAACACCCTGTCGTTTTCCACCACGAGCCACGCACGCAAGAGCTATGCCCCTGCGATACCGCGTATCAGAGGTTGAAAATTGATGCAATGCCCGGTTGCATTGCGCTCCGGGCATTGCTGTTGATAAGCGCGACTTAGAAGTTGCGCTGGAAGCGGACGAAGCCCTTCAGATAGCCTTCATCAACACTGTCGCCGTCGAAGTAGTTGACGGCAATCTTGGTGTTGAAGTCCTTCACGATGGCATAGTCGAGAACCGCACCAACGGCATAGTCGTCGGCACCGGTCAGGTGGTTGCTCATGAAGTACTGGCCACCAAGTCCGAAGGATGCGCGCTGCGAGAAGTCATACTTCGCATATGCGCCCGCGGAGTACTCATAGCCGCCGCTGCTGCCGTCGTGGCTGACGGAGTAGAAGTTGTCGCCGGACTCATAGGTACCCATGAGTTCGAGGGAAATCGCATCCATGGCGCGCATGGTGGCGATTGCCTTGACACCAAACTCCTCTGCAGTGGCGTCATATGCGCCCCACAGATTCAGCGTTCCCCATCCCTGGGCAAGTCCGACATTGGCAACGACATTCGGCGTGTAGTCGTAGTCATAGTCGTTCTCTTCAAGCGCAAGCGATGCATACATGCCATTGGCCGCATCATAGGTGTAGCGCATGAAGTGAACGAGATCGCCACCACCGGAATCGAACTCACCGGAGAGGCCTGCATCATAAAGCGTGTCGGACAGACCCATGGAAAGGCCGCCAAGCGAGATGATTGCCTGCTGGAGATAGACGCCGCGGAATACCGATGCGACGGCGCTGTCGATCGGGTCGTAAGCCGGATCGTCCAGATTGATGCCCTGATAACCGGAATAGGCATCACCACGAACCTCGATGAAGCCGCCGAGCGTGCCATATTCCGTCTCGGTGCGTGCATCCAGCGTGATGGAGCCGCGTGCCAGCTTCTTCCAGCCGTCATCATTGTCGGCCCAGTCGATTTGGTAACGGACATAGCCGCCGATCTTCAGGCAGGTCTCGGTGCCGGGGATATAGAAGAAGCCCGCGCCATAGACGTCGCAAACGCGAACATATTCCATGGGTTCAGCAACAGGCTCTGGATAAATCACCACCGGCGCATCGGCAGCCTGAGCGCCGGACACGGCGACAACTGCAACAGCGGAGCCGAGGAGAAGGCTCTTAAACTTCATTTTCTGACCTCCAGTCTGAATTATTCGCCTTAGGACCATTCAAGACCGGATTGTTCAGAGAAAATGCAGTAGGAACAGATGGTTATCCGATATGAATATCCAGCGCACTCGTCGCGTCGTACAAGGCCGCGCAGCAATCGAGTGTGAAAAAGGAGGATCAGGTGCCTGGAAGCAGCGTGGCGGAGAGGAAGGGATTCCCATATCTGCGCCCAAAGAGCCTAAAAAACAAGGACTTAGCAACCATTAAAACTCGTCTTGTGTACCACCCTTGTGACCCGGAAACAACGGCAAAATAATATGGTCGGTTGCGAAAAACGGTTTCGCTCATTCAGGAGCAGGCTGCGACTACACTTTGCCTTCTTCGAACGCTCGGTGATGTAAAGCTCTTAGCTGTATGCATCACCTGATCGCCGACGGCGAATTTCTGCACGCTCCAACATGTAGCGTTCAGCGGCTTCCGTGTGTTCACGCATGATGGTCGCGGCACGTTCGCCATCTCCCGCCTTGATCGCTCTCAGCAGGGCAATCTGATAGTGCAGTCCGGCTTCCCTCAGTGCAGGGTTGGGCTCCTTGTAGATGGCCCGGCAGGCGGTCATGTCTCGGAGGAGGCTGACCAGGAATATGCATGTGAAACCGAGCAGCGTATTCTCCGCATTGCGTGCCAACGCGATATGGAAATCCAGTTCCGCGAGGCGCTGTCCGTATTCGGCCTCTGCGGTCTTTGGCTCCTCCTCATAGAGCCTGATCTTGTCCTGCAAGGTCGCAAAGGCTTCTGGCGACAACCTTCCCGCAACGTTGGCTGCCAGTTGAGGCTCAAGGACCTTGCGCATCGCGTAGATGTCAGGGATCGATGGCGGGTGGAACAGGAACAGATTGTCGACCATCTTGATCGCCTGCTCGGTGTCGACGCCGGCAACGAACACGCCTCCGCCCGGTCCCGTCTTGCTGGTGGTCAGGCCCTGAAATTCAAGGATCTTCAGCGCCTCCCGCAATGTCCCGCGCGAGGCATTGTGGGTTTCCGGCAACAGCCAAGCCTGTGGGATGCGGTCGCCAGGCACAAGACTGTTATCGATGATCTGCTCCCGAATCCGATCAGCGATGATGTCTGGCCTCTTGCGCCTTTTCGGTTCCATAGAAAGCTGGGAGACACCGGATGCGGGTGATGGTCTCGCTGTTTCAGGCATCCTTGTCTTCTTCCACGGGGTGGTAGCAGGCTGCCTGATGCTCAGGGTGGCCTGCCGCCGCACTGAGCGGCGGTTGTATATTCGTGCAGATATCGGTTCCGCGAGGGCAACGCGCGAAAAACGCGCAACCCGGTGGAGGGTCATATGGATCCGGTAGTTCTGTATTTGCATCCTCGGGAACGAGCGAGCGCTTTCCGGGGACCAGAGCAGATTTCAACAGAAGATGCGTATATGGATGGCGTGGTGCGGCGAAGATGCGCTGCGCGGTGCCCAGTTCGGCCAGACGACCGAAATACAACACAGCCACCCGGTCACTAACACTTTCGATTACCGAAAGGTCGTGGCTGATAAACACATAGGTAAGACCGTATCTCTGCTTCAGATCATCAAGAATGTTGAGCACTTGCGCCTGCACGGATACATCGAGTGCGGATACCGGCTCATCGAGCACAATCACTTCCGGATCGGCGGCAAGCGCACGAGCAATGCCGATACGCTGTGCCTGACCGCCAGAAAACTCATGCGGAAAGCGGTCGAGAAATTCGGGTGCGAGATTAACGGCGTTCATCAATTCCTTCAGGCGCTCTTCCCGGGGCTCTCTTTCGAGACCGAGAAGATGCCGCAATGGCGTCTCAAGAATGGTACGGACGGTCTTACGTGGATTGAGTGAAGCCACCGGATCCTGGAAGACATATTGCACCCGTCGAGCGAGCTTCCGCGGATCGCGCTTCGCCTCGGCGATTAGGTCGATGCCGTCAAAGGTGATCGATCCGCCAGTTGGCATGTCGAGGCCGACGATCAGCCGCGCCAGTGTCGATTTCCCGCAGCCGGACTCCCCTACAATGCCTAGCGTCTCACCTTTGCGTACATTGAGCGAGATGCCCTGTACCGCATGAACAGCCGGCAGTTGTCTGCCGAACAGCGTATGCCCGCCGCCAAACACCCGCTCCGCATTATCGATTTCCAGTAGTGCCGGTTCGGTCATGATCTTGTATCCGGGTTCAAGGGATAAAGGCACCGCACGCCGTGCCCGCCGCCGAGCGGAGAGAGCGGGATCGTTCCAGTGCGGCAATCGGATCTCACGCGGGGGCAACGTGCGGCGAAGGCGCAGCCGTCGGGCAAATTGTTGACCACCGGCGGGCGCCCTTCGATGGCGTCGAGGCGC